>NZ_JBSFXO010000006.1:0-633757 GCF_053595415.1 Streptomyces sp. NPDC002499 | reverse complement strand
CTGGTCGAGGACTTCCACGGCGCCCGCGAGGCCACCGCCTGCCTCCTGGCAGAGGGACACACGCGCATCGCCTTCCTCGGCCTCCGATCGGGTATCGGAGACACGGCCGCGCCGGGCGGCTGAACAGGGGGCGAAAGATCCGGTCCGTTACGGATCCACCTTTTCCGGCGCGCCCGACCGCGCTGCCTCCCGTGCCTTCGTGCGTGCGTGTTCCGGGTTCAGGAACCAGTGCCGGGCCGAGGCCCGCCACCAGGTCGCCGCGAAGCCGAGGACGACCAGGACGGCCACCGGTGCGTAGTTGAAGGACTCCCATGTGACCGGTGAGACCTGGGGCAGCATGAACAGCACGGTGATCACCGCCACCCACACCACCGACACGATCCCGATCGCCCGCGACCACCGGCCCAGGTGCCACGGCCCGCGCTGGAAGTCGTCGCCCTTGCCCAGCCGCAGCAGCGTCGGGATGACGTACGCGATGTAGAGGCCGATGACCGCGACGGACGTCACCGCCGCGTAGGCCGTGTAGTTGATGAGGTAGGGCAGGCCGAGGACCAGTGCTCCGCCCGCCGCCAGCCACACCGCGGCGACAGGAGTCCGCGTGCGCGGGCTCACCGTGTGCCAGACCCGCGAGAACGGCAGCGCGCCGTCGCGTGAAAAGGCGTAGATCATGCGGCTGTTGGCCGTCACCGAGGCCATCCCGCAGAACAGCTGTGCGCCGATGACCACGAGGAGCAAGAGCTTGCCCGCCGTCGCGCCCAGCGCGTCCAGGAGGATCTGGGCCGGCGGCGCGCCCGTCGCCGACTCCCGCTCCTTGTCGTAGTTCTGGATCGCGTACGTGAAGCCCAGCAGCAGGACGAATCCCGCTATCCACGACGTCCAGATCGAGCGCACGATCCCCTTGGGGCCCGCCGTCGACGCGTCGTGCGTCTCCTCCGTCATGTGGGCCGACGCGTCGTAGCCGGTGAAGGTGTACTGGGCCATGAGGAGGCCGATCAGGACCACGTACACCCCGCTCCCCCAGCCCGTGTTGTTCACGAACTCGGTGAAGACGAAGGTCGTGGACTGGTGGTGGTCCGGTACGAAGGCCAGCGCGCCGACGATCACGCCGACGCCCAGCACGTGCCACCACACGCTGACGCCGTTGAGCAGGGCGACGATGCGGACGCCGAAGGTGTTGAGGAGGCCGTGGAGGATCAGGATGCCCGCGAACAGCAGGACCGTCCGGCCCGGCGTGACCTCGAAGTCGAACTGCAGGTTCAGGTACGCGCCCAGGAAGGACGCGGCGCCGAAGTCGATGCCGGCGGTCACCGCGACCTGGCCCAGCACGTTGAACCAGCCCGTGAACCATGCCCAGGCGGCCGCGGTGCGGGGTGGCGCGAGACGGTGGGCCCAGAAGTACAGGCCCGCCGAGGTCGGGTACGCCGAACAGATCTCGGCCATCGACAGGCCGACGAACAGCGTCATCAGGCCCACCGCGACCCAGCCCCAGGTGATCACGGCGGGGCCGCCGGTGTTCATGCCGAAGAGGTAGAGCGTCAGGCAGCCCGACAGGACCGAGATGATCGTGAAGGACACCGCGTAGTTGGAGAACGCCGACATGCGGCGGGCGAGAACCTGCGTGTAGCCGAGCTGGGCCAGTCGCTCTTCGTCAGACAGCCCACTCGCTATGGCGTCATCTGTCATGCCCCCAGCAATTCCCCTGCCAGGGGCGTGACACACGTCACAACTTGGCTAGAAAAGGCCCTTGCAGCCCCTCCGCCCCGGCGCGATCTTCACCCGCGCCTTCACCTGGAAGTCGGAAGCGCAAAAGGACAGGGCCCGTACGACCGAAGTCGTACGGGCCCTGTCCTCAGTTCACGCGATCTCAGCCGTTGCGCTTCCAGCGCGGCTTGTCGTCGCGGCGGCCGAAGGAACCGGTGCCGGTACCCGTGCCGGTGGTGCCGCGGTGGCCCGGACGGTCGTGGCCACCGGCGCGGAAGCCGGGGCGGTCGCCCTGGCGGTCACGGTTGAACGGACGGTCGCTGCCCCGGTGACCGGTCGCGGGACGGTCGTCACGGCGGAAGCCGCCACGGTCGTTGTCACGGCGGTCGTTGTCCCGACGGAAGCCGCCCGAACCCGCGGGCCGCTCGTCACGACGCTCGAAGGAACGGCCACCGCGGTCGCCGTCACGACGGTCGCTGTTGAAGCCGCCGGAGGGACGGTCGTCGCGACGGAAGCCGCCACGGTCGTTGCCACCGCGGTCGTCGCGGCGGAAGCCACCCGACGGGCGGTCGTCACGGCGCTCGAAGGAACGGCCGCCGTCACGACGGTCGTTGTCCCGGCGGAAGCCACCGGACGGACGGTCGTCACGACGCTCGAACGAACGGCCACCCCGGTCGTTGCCACCGCGGTCGTCGCGGCGGAAGCCACCCGAGGGGCGGTCGTCACGACGGTCACGGCGCTCGTAGTTGCCGCGCTCGTCACGCTGCTGACGCGGACGCTCGTACGAGGACGTCTCACGGGCCGGCGCCTCGGCGACGGCCTGCGCGGCCGCGGCCTCCACGACGGCGGCAGCGGCCTCGGCCACCGCGGTCTCCGGGTCGTCGCCCCGCTCACGGGCGGCACGGGCGATCAGGCGGTCGGACTCCTCGCGCAGCTCGGACGCGCGGCGCGTGGCCCGCTCCAGCTCCTTGGTGAGCTGGGCGACCTCGCGCTCGGCCTGCTGCGCGGCGTCGCCCGCCGACTGGGCCTGGACCTCGGTCATCGAACGGGCACCGGTGATCTCGGCGACCTCGGGCTCGAAGGCCGTACCGGAGTTGATGATGTGACGGCCGGCGTCGACGCCCGCGTCCTCCATCTGCCGGAAGATCTGGCGCCGCTGGTGCGGCAGGGACAGCGATACGACGGTGCCGGTGCGGCCCGCGCGAGCGGTACGGCCCGCACGGTGCAGGTAGTCCTTGTGGTCGCCGGCCGGGTCCACGTTCAGGACCAGGTCGATGCCGTCGACGTGGATACCGCGGGCGGCGACGTCGGTCGCGACGAGCGCGTTGACGTAACCGTCCTTGAAGTCCGCCAGCGTCCGCGTACGGGCGCCCTGCGTCATGCCGCCGTGCAGCGCGTCGGCCTTCACGCCGGACTCGCGCAGCTGCTCGGCGATGCGGTCGGCGCCCAGCTGGGTGCGGACGAAGATGATCGTGCGGCCCTTGCGGGAGGCGATCGCGGCGGTGACCGGCGCCTTGTCCTTGGGCTTCACGATGAGGATGTGGTGGGACATCGTCGTGACGTTGCCCTGCGCGCTGTCGACCTCGTGCGTGACCTCGTCGGTCAGGTAGCGCTTGACCAGCGTGGAGATCTCGTTCTCCATCGTGGCCGAGAACAGCATGCGCTGGCCGCCGGCCGGGACCTGGTCGAGCAGCTCGGTGACCTCGGGCAGGAAGCCCAGGTCGGACATCTGGTCGGCCTCGTCGATGACCGCGATCTGGACGTTCTCCAGGGAGCAGGCACCGCGGTTGATGATGTCGCGCAGGCGGCCCGGGGTGGCGACGAGGACGTCGACGCCGCGCTCCAGGGCGTAGATCTGGTTGCCCATCGACGTACCGCCGCAGACGACCTTCATCTTGAGGCCGAGCACGTCGCCGTAGGGCTGGAGGGCGTCCGCGACCTGCATCGCGAGCTCACGGGTCGGGGTGAGGATGACGGCGCGCGGCTTGTGCTTCTCCGTGCGGCCGCCGGACAGCTGGGCCAGGGTCGGCAGACCGAAGGAGAGGGTCTTGCCGGAGCCGGTGCGGCCACGGCCGAGGATGTCCTTGCCGGCCAGGGCGTCCGGGATGGTCGCCGCCTGGATCGGGAAGGGGACCGTCACGCCGTTCTGCGCGAGCTTGCGCACGACACCCTCGGGGAGGCCGAGGGACGCGAAGGTCACCTCGGGCGCCTCCACGGCGGTGTCCACGGTCGTCTCGTCGCCCTCGTTCTCGGGCATGACGACGTGATCAGTACTGGAAATGGACATGCGAATGCGAAACCTTCCGGAGTATCCGTCGGCACGCGCCCGTCAACTCCGTGATTCGCTATCGACCGCCTCAATGCGGTCCGCCACGGCAAGGGAGAGTACGCGCCACACGGCGCGCTCTGCAGTGGCGCCGGGCAATGGGATCAAACGATCTACCACCATACGCACCTTGCACCCCCGACGGCAAACGAAGTCAGCCTGACTTGACGTAGCTCACATCCGACGGGGCCGCAGGTCTACGCCGGTGTACCCGCCGTGGGGGCCGGCTCGCGGTCCACCAGCTGCGGTCCCGCCTCGGGGTGCGCCGAGGACGAGGGCTCGGCGGACGGCGGGGGCGGCTCCGGGGAGGCGGGCGGGGGCGGCTCGGGCGAGGCGGGCGGCGGCTGCTCGGACTGGGTGGGCGTGGGCGGCGCCTTGGTCGGCGCCGGGTCCCCCGGCTTCTCGGTCCGGCCAGGCTTGCCCTTCACCGGAGCGGACGCGCTCGCGTCGGCCGACGGCGACGCGGACGGACTCGCCGACTCGCCCGGCTTCCCGTGGCCCTTCCTGCCGCCGTGCTTGGCGTCCCCGGCCGCCCCGATCCCGGAACCGCCGCCCGCCAGCCCGGTGCCCCCGTCCGGGGCCTCATTGCCGTGCCGGCCGGCCGAGTGCGACGGCTTCGCGCCCCCGCCCTCACCGTCGTCCCCCACGCTCATACAGCCGGCCACAGCGGCTACGGCGACGACCGTGACCGCGAGACGAACGGGTACGTACAAGGCGCGCACGGGCAGCCACCTCCGAGCGGGGAAAGGGAGTCAACCTCCCCAACTCCCGCCGCCCGCAAGAGGACACGCACCGCGCTCACCCGTACCCCAGAGCGTGCAACCGCGCGTCGTCGATCCCGAAGTGGTGGGCGATCTCGTGCACCACCGTCACCTCGGTCTCCGCCACGACCTCCTCCCGCGTCTCGCACATCCTGAGCGTCGGCCCGCGGTAGATCGTGATCCGGTCCGGCAGGACTCCGGCGTACCACTCCCCGCGATCCGTCAGCGGCGTCCCCTCGTAGAGCCCGAGCAACTCGGGGTCGTTCGCCGGCGGCTCGTCCTCGACGAACACCGCCACGTTGTCCATCAGCCGTGTCAGCTCCGGCGGGATCCGGTCCAGCGACTCGGCGACCAGTTCCTCGAACTCCTCGCGCGTCATCTCCAGCACACACCCATTGTCGGCCACCACACGCCCGTACGAGAGACATGGACCCACCCGCATATCCGACGGCGGACTTGGGCATACGGGACCAATGGTCCGCGTCCCCGCCGCCGTACTGTCCGCCCTGCACCGGCTACGAAGGGTTCCGCGCACCCTCGCCCGCCGCCGGCGCGCACACCGCCCCCAGCCCACCACCGCTCTCGTCACCCAGACCAGCCCGTGGCTCCGCGCCCTCGGGCTGGTCGTCGTCGTGGTGCTCGGCGCGTGGCTGGGACTGCTCGTCGTGGGCAACGTGCGCGTCCCCGTCGGCCCCATGAACACCACGATGACCCTGCGTCCCTCCCTCACCGGCGGCACGAAGATCAACATCTCCCCGCTCGGCGCCCTCCAGCTCGACAGCCACCAGGCGCCCGTCCGCCTCGACGTCAACGTCGATCAGCTCGACCCGGTCCGCGCGCAGGCCCTCGTCGACCATCCCGAGCGCCTCTCCGGGCTCCAGGACGAGGTCGCCAAGGACGTCGAGCACGGCACCCTCGACCTCGCCGTGCGCTCCGCCGTCGCCGTCGTCTCCGGCGCCACCGCCCTCGGCCTCGCCGTCTACCGCCGCCCCCGCCGCGCCCTCGCCGCCGGCACCACCGCCCTCGCCCTCCTGCTGGCCAGCGGCGTCTCGGCGTTCGCGACCTGGAACTCCGAATCCATCCTGGAGCCGAAGTACTCCGGGCTGCTCTCCTCCGCGCCCTCCCTGGTCGGCAACGCGCGCAACATCGTCACCGAATTCGACGTCTACCAGAAGGAGTTGGCGCGCCTGGTGACGAACGTGACCAAGCTCTACGACGTCACGTCCACGCTCCCGGCCTACCAGCCCGACCCGACCTCGATCCGCGTCCTGCACGTGTCCGACATCCACCTGAACCCGGCGAGCTGGAAGATCATCGCCTCGCTCGTGGAGCAGTACAAGGTGAACGTCATCGTCGACTCCGGCGACACCATGGACCACGGCACCGCCGCCGAGAACGGCTTCCTCGACCCCATCGCCGACCTCGGCGCGCCCTACGTCTGGGTGCGCGGCAACCACGACTCCCGGGCCACCCAGCGCTATCTGGAGCGCATGAAGAACGTCCACGTCCTCGACGACGGCCGCGCCGAGACCGTCGCCGGTCTGCGCTTCGCCGGCATCGGCGACCCGCAGTTCACCCCCGACCGCTCGAACGCGGAGGGCGCCGACGCCTCCGAGGAGCTCGCGGGCGCCCGCCTCGCCGCGGCCCTGCACGACCAGAAGGTGGCCGGCACCCCGGTCGACATCGCCGTCGCCCACGAACCCTCGGCGGCCCGTGAGACGGACGGCGAGGTGCCGCTGGTCCTGTGCGGGCACCTGCACCACGAGGGCGACGAGATCCTCAAGTACGGCACCCGGCTGCGCATGGAGGGCTCGACGGGCGGGAGCGGCCTGCGCGCCCTCGAACACAAGTACCCGGCCCCCATCGAGGCCTCGATCCTCTACTTCGACCGGGACACCCGGCGCCTCCAGGCCTGGGACGCGATCAAGCTCGGCGGGCTGGGCGAGACGACCGCCGAGGTCTCCCGGCACCTCCCGGCCGACAACAAGCCGGGCGCGGTCCCGTCGTCACCGGCCCCTTCCGTCCCCACCCCGCCCTCCTCGGGGTCCTCCACCCCGTAAACAGTTTTGGCGATCCCTCCCGGGATCCCATATGCTCCTCACGTCCCCTGACGCGTCGCGAGACGCCCAGGCGAGCCGAGAGCCCTCATCGTCTAGCGGCCTAGGACGCCGCCCTTTCAAGGCGGTAGCACGGGTTCGAATCCCGTTGGGGGTACTGGCTTTCAGCTGAACGGCAAAGGCGATCGGCCCGAGGATTCCTCGGGCCGATCGCCTTTGCCGTTCCGTCCGACGGTGAAGCCCACCGCTCGGTCAGTGGACGCCGAACCGTCGCGCCTGCCGGGTGGCGGCGTGGATGCCGTCGGTGAAGGGCTCGCCGTGGCCGGGCAGCAGCAGGTCCGCCGGCAGTTCGTCGAGGCGGTCGAGCGCGGCGAGCGCGGCCCGGCTGTCCTGGGTGAAGCAGCGGCTCACGATCGTGGGTCCGGTACGGCCGACGAGCCCGTCCGCGGTGACCAGCGCGTCGCCGGTGAAGACCAGCCCGCGGTCGGCGAAGAGGTAGGCGGCGCTGCCGAGCGTGTGGCCGGGCAGCACGACGGCCTGCGGGGCGCCGGGGACGTCGTCCAGCACCTGGTCGGCGTGGAAGACCCGCGCGCCCTGGACGGCGGGCGCGGTGAAGGCGCCCGCGCGGGCCATCTGCAGCGGGACCGCGAGCGCGGCGGGCCTGCGCAGCAGGTAGGGGACCATCGACCGCTCGGGCTTGGCATGGCGCATCGCGCTGCGCGGGCCGTCGCGCAGGATGACGGCGTCCCGGTCATGGATCCAGACGTCGGCGCCGGCCTCCTTGAGGGGGTGGGCCAGGCCGGTGTGGTCGAGGTGGCCGTGGGTCAGGAGGACGGCACGGACGTCGGACAGCGAGCGGCCGAGGTCGGTCAGCAGCCCGCGCAGCTGGTCCAGATGGGCGGGCAGTCCCGCGTCGATCAGGACCAGGCCGTCGGGGTGCTCGACCAGGTAGAAGTTGACGGCGTGATCGCCCAGGCGATGGACGCCGGGTGCCACCAGGGTGGGCGCGGGACGGGACATACGTGCCTCCGGCAACCGAAGTTCGTTCGATACGGTCGAAGCAATTCGATGCGCTTCGGTGTATTCAATACAGTGGACTGTAACAGATTGGGGGAGTCCCTCGATGGCAGGCGAGACGCCACGCCGGACCTACAACTCCGAGCGCCGGCAGGAGGCCGCGCGCCGCAACCGGGCCGCGGTCCTGGCGGCCTGCGGCGAGCTGCTCTTCCGGGACGGCTACCACGCCATGACCGTGCGCGCCGTGGCCGAACGGGCGGGCGTCTCCGCGGAGACGGTCTACAAGACGTTCGGCGGCAAGCCGGGCATGGTCAAAGCCCTCTGGGACATCACGCTGGCCGGCGACGACGACCCGGTACCCATGGGGGACCGCCCCCAGACGCGCGAGATCCTGCGGACCGACGAGCCGCACGCCAAGCTCCGGCTCTACGCCGCGTTCGTGCGCGGCATCCATGAACGCGTCGCCGAGCTGTTCGCACTGCTCACGCAGGCCGGACCGGACGTCGGGGAGGTCCTGGAGACGGCCGAGCGGGAACGGCTCATCGGCGTCACCGCGTTCGTCACCCACCTCGACGAGACCGGCGCGCTGGGTCCGGACGCCGATCCGGCCCGCGTGGCGGACGCGCTCTGGGCCCTGGCGGGGCCGCAGCTGTACAACCAGCTGACGGCCGGACGGGGTTGGTCGACCGAGACGTACGAGGAGTGGCTGGCCGCGACGCTGACGGCGACGCTCCTGCCGGCCTCGCGACGGCTGCCGTAGGCAGTGAGCCTCACACCTCGGGGCCGCCCATCGGCCCGTTTCGAATAACGTTATCGCGTACGATCCCCACGCCCAGGCCCGTGCACCCGCGCCCTGCCCCTCAGGCGCGCACCTCCCCCGAGCCGCGGACCGTCAAGGTGACCGGGACGATCACGGACTGGACCGGGCGACCGGGGTCGGCGATGCGGGCGCGGAGGAGTTCCACGGCGGTCCGGCCGATCTCGGCGGTCTGCTGGGCGACGACGGTGAGGGCCGGTTGCAGGAGGTCGGCCAGGGGCACTTCGTCGAAGCCGACGAGGGCCAGGCGGGAGGCCTCCTTGGGGCCCAGGTGCCGTAGGACCGCGAGGGTGGTGTCCATGTTGCCGGTGACCAGGGCGGTCGCCGGGTCCGGGCCGTGCAGTGCGGTGTCGAGGGCGGCGGCCACGCGTTCGGGGGTGATCTCGCCGGGGTGCACCAGGCCCTCGACCGCCTCGCCGTGGGCGCGCAGGGCCGCGCGGAAGGCGGCGGCGCGCTCCCGGCCGGAGAAGACGCGCTCGCTGTCGCCGACGTAGCCGATCCGGCGGTGGCCGTGCTGGTGGAGGTGGTGGAAGGCCATGCCGATGCCGGAGGCGTTGTCGGACATCACGCAGTCCACGGAGACCCCGCTCATCGGGCGGTCCATGGCCACCAGCGGGACGCCCGCGTCCAACTCCGGCTGCAGATAGGCGTGGTTCTCGCCGAACGGCTCGACGATGATGCCGTCGAGGCGCTGCCGGCACATGGAGATCAGGATGTCGTGCTCCCTGGTCTCGTCGAAGTCCGTGGAGGCGGCGAAGAGGGTCAACCCCGCGTCCCGGGCGGTCCGTTCGATGGCGGCCAGTTCCGGGTTGACCTCGGCGATCCTGCGCACGGCGGCGCCGATCGTGCCGGTGACGCCGGTGCGCAGCTGGCGGGCGCGGTCGTCCGGGCGGTAGTTCAGCGCGGCGATCGCGGCCTCGACCTTGGTGACGTACTCCGGCCCCACCGTGGGGTCGTTGTTGACCACCCGGGAGACGGTGCGCAGGGCCACGCCGGCCGCGCGCGCGACGTCGACCATCGTCGGGCGCCTGGGCCGTCCCCCGCTCTCTCGCCGTGCTTGCGTCATCCGGCAGCTCCTCCTCGGATCCCTGAACGCTGGATCCCTCGAAACATCGGACCGATATCAGACCGGCCCTTGACACATTCCCGCAACGCGCTCCTATCCTCGCGATAACGTTATCTCGAAGGATGCCGTGGCGTCGATCCTCTCCGGTCCGCCCCGTCCCTCGGGCCGCATCGTCCCGTCAGGAGACTTCCATGAGGCGCAAACGTCCGACCGTTGTCTGCCTCGCCGCGGCGCTCGCCCTCACCGGTTGCTCCGCTGCGTCGACCGGGGGCGCGAAGGGTGGCAGCACCCTGACCTACCTCACCTTCGAGACCCCGAGCCTGACCGCGTCGTTCTGGAACACCTCGATCGCGGGCGCCGAGAAGAAGGTCCCGGGCGTCACGGTGAAGAAGATCGTCGCGCCGAGCACGGACCGGGACGCGTACGCCAAGCAGTTGCAGGCCTCCGGGCAGTTCCCGGACCTGCTCCAGTCGATCACCCCGTCGACGTTCGCGACGGCCGGGCTGCTGAAGCCGTACGACCAGAAGTGGGTGGACGCAAACTTCCTGCTGCCCGAGGGCAATGCCTACCGGGGCAAGGTCTACATCCCGCCGACGAACTCGCAGGTCATCCCCGAGGTCTTCTACAACAAGAAGCTGTTCGCCAAGGCCCACATCGCCCAACCGCCCAAGACCTGGGCGGAGTTCATGGCCGTGTGCGCCAAGCTCAAGGCCGCCGGGGTCACGCCGGTCGAGCTGGGCGGCGGCGATCCGTTCTCGGCCTCGATGCCCCTGGTCGGCATCCTCTCCGCCGACGTCCTGGGCAAGAACCCGAACTGGCTGAAGGAACGCTACGAGGGCAAGGTCAAGTTCACCGATCCCGACGTCAAGGCGGCGGTGGGCAAGTACCGGACGATGGTGAAGAACGGCTACTTCGAGGACGGCGCCCTGGGCGTCAAGTACGCCGACTCCATCACGAACTTCACGTCCGGCAAGGCCGCGATGTACATGATGGGCAGCTGGTTCCTCGGTGCGGTGCCCAAGGACCACGCCGACGACTTCGGCGCCTTCCTCACCCCGACCGAGGACGGCTCGCTCGTGGTGCCGTTCTCGGTGGGCGGCTCCATGGCCGTCAGCGCCAGGACGAAAAACCCCGCCAAAGCGACCGCGTTCGCGCAGGCCTGGTCCCTGGACCCCGCCAACTACAAGGCCCTGATCGAGGGCGACGGCGCGTTCCCGATGCTCAAGGGCAAGACCCTGGACGACTACGGCGTGAACGTCACCCAGGTCTTCAAGGACTCCTACTCCTACGTCACCCAAGAGAACACGAAGGTCTCGTCGTTCGGCTGGGCGACCAACGACGACTCCATGCCCTCAGGGCTCAACAACGCCTTCTACGCGGCCAGTCAGGCGCTGTTCTCCTCCGACGACATCGACGGACAGCTGGCCAAGCTGGACGCCGCCTGGGACTCGGCGACCAAGTAAGGACGCGGCCATGACCTCCCCGACCATGACCGACCGCGTCCGCCGACGCCGAGGCGATCCCGCCCTGGGCACGATCGCGGTCGTCGCGCTCGGCCTGTACGCCCTCTTCATCGTCGTACCCGTGATCATGAGCGCCTGGAAGAGCCTCACCAACGAGAACCCGCTGCTTGCGCGCGCCGACTTCGTGGGCCTGGCCAACTACCGGGAGATGGCGCACGACAGCGCGCTGGCCGACAGCCTCGGCTTCACGCTCCTGCTGGCCGGCGCGGTGACGATCGTCGCCAACGCCGCCGGCATCGGGTTCGCGATGCTGCTCAACAGGACCTCGCTGAGCTTCCGGATGATGCGTACGGTCGCCTTTCTGCCGCAGGTGCTCTCCGGTGTCATCGTCGGCTTCGTCTGGCGCTACATCCTGGCCCAGGACGGCATCCTCAACAACGTCCTGGTCTCCCTGAGCGTCATCGACAAGCCGGTCACCTGGCTGGGCAGTCCGCATCTGGCCGTCCTGTCTGTGGGGATCGTCGCGGCCTGGGTGCTGACGGGCTTCACCACCGTCGTCCACCTCGCCGCGCTCCAGTCGATCCCCGTCGAGCTGTACCAGGCCGCGATGGTCGACGGCGCCGGCCGCTGGCAGCGGTTCCGCCGGATCACGTTCCCGATGGTGGCCCCGGGCACCACCATCAGCGTCACCATCTCGCTGATCACGATGCTCAAGCTCTACGACATCATCGCGGTCCTCACCTCCGGCGGCCCGGCCAACTCCACCCAGTCCACCGCCCTTTACATCATCCAGCTCGCCTTCACGGACGACCGCTACGGCTACGCCTCGGCCGTCGCGATGCTGCTCCTCGTCGTCTCGATCGCCATCGCGCTGTCCGTGACCGCCCTGCTGCGCCGCCGGGAGGTGGACCTGTGAGCACGTCGACCTCGCAACGGCCCGTGGCACGGAGGCGAACCGCACCACCACCGGCCGTCCCCGCGCCGCGCGCGAGCCGCCGCCCCTGGGCCACGCGGGGCCACCTCCTGGTGGCCGCCCTGCTCACGCTGGCTTTCGTCAGCCCCGTCTATCTCACGATCGTCAACGCCTTCAAGACGCAGGACCAGATCGTCCGCGACCCGGCGGCTCCCCCGGCCCCGCCGACCACGCACAACCTGACGGACGCCCTCTCCCGGCCCGACCGGATCGTCCAGATCGGGCTGACCAACTCCGCGGTCACCGTGGTCGCTTCGGTGCTGCTGATCATCCCGCTGGGCGCGGCCCTCAGCTTCTGGCTGTCCGGCCGCTCGGCGCGCCTGCGCCGGATCGTCCTGGCGGCCTTCGCCGCCGGCCTGATGATCCCGCCCGCGGTGATCCTGCTGCCCACCATCCGCATCCTGACCTTCCTGCACCTGGACCACACCTATCCGGGCCTGGTCCTGGCCAACGTCGGCGGCGGCTATCTGTCGTTCGCGGTGTTCGTCTACTCCGGCTTCCTGCGGTCGATCCCCGGCGAGATCATCGAGGCCGCGACCGTGGACGGCGCCGGGCGTCTGCGGGTCTGGTGGACGATCGTCATGCCGCTGCTGCGCCCGGCCACCGCGACCGTGACGATCTTCCTCTCGCTGTGGATCTGGAACGACTTCATGAATCCGCAGTTCATCCTCGGCCCGCTGCACGGCCAGACGATCACCACAGGTCTTTATCTGTCGGTCGGTCAGTTCTCCACGGACTACGCCCAGTTGTTCGGCGTGATGCTGCTGGCGGCCGTCATCCCCGTCGCCGGATACCTCGCGCTGCAGAAGCAGTTCATCGCCGGACTGACCTCGGGAGCGACCAAGTGACCACGAAGACCGACGTGCGGGCCGTGGACATCGGCAGGACAGGCGTCCCGGACCTGACCGACGTCGCCGGGCACTGGGTCGACGCGGACGAGATCGCCCACCTGCCCTCCCTGCGCAACCAGCAGGGCCAGGCCCACGTCAACCACGACCTGACCTCCCTGTCCTGGCTGGCGGCCCCGCCGTTCACCTTCGGCTATCACACCGGCGAGCTGCGCGTGGACGGCCAGGTCCCGGCCGCACAGCGGTACTTGTGGAAGCCGTGGGGTGTGGTGCGCGAACACCGCCGCGAGGACGGGCTGTCGGTGACCACCGACACCCGCATGGCCCTGAACCGGGACCTCCTCCTGTGGCGGATCGAGGTCACCAACGACAGCGCCGAGGCGCGGACGGTCGAGCTGACCCAGGACCTCTTCGCGATGGTCGCCCACTCCGAGGTCGGCTACGGCTGGCTCTACGACGGCCCGTGGAACCACGGAATGCACCACGACTTCATGGCACTTGAGCGCATCCGGGCCACGACGGGCGGCGGCGAACCGCACTACCTGCTCTCGCCCGCACCTCGTCGGCTCCGCCTCGGCAAACCCCGCGTCCCCGGCATCCAGCGCGACGAGGACCACGGCCCGATGCTCCTGGACGACGCGCTCCCGGCCCACGTCAGCCACGACAAGGAGCCGGAGCCACGGGCCGGGGTGTCCGGAGCGGTACGTGGGCTGCGCGTGACGGGAGCCGACGGCGAGGCGCTCCTGCGGGCCGCCACCGACGAGCCGATCACGCTGACACCCGACGGCGAGACGGGCCTGGACACCTTCGCCCTCTCCCCCGGCCTGACGATCGACTTCGAGCTACGGCTCGACACGGCAAGCCAGTTCGGGACGGTCCTCACCCACGGCAACCACCCCGACTCGCTCCAAGTCGGCGTCGACGACGGCCGGCTGTGGCTCGGCATCACGGGAGAGCGGGAGGCCACCGAGGCCCAACTCCCCGTCGGAGACTGGCAGCACGTCCGCGTGGACGTCGAAGCCGACCACGTCGTACTCCGTCTCGCGGGCTCGGAGACCGCCCGCACCCGGCACTGGACCGAGTCGCGCCGCTGGATGTCCCGCATCGAGGACGGCACGGTCACCTTCACGGACTCCCGATCACCGGCGCACGCCGTCCACGCCTTCGCCGGACCACCCGGCGAGCTGCGGGCCGAGGGCGCCGGGGCACGGGCCAGGTGGATCCGCCGGATCGAACCCGGCGGGAGCGTGACCATCGGGATCGCCTGCGCATACGGCAGTGATCTCGCCGCCGTCTCGGCCCGAGCCCGCGCCGCCGCCGAGGACTTCGAGGCGACGACGCGGGCCGGGGAGGACGGCTGGCGGCGACTGTGGGCCAGCATGTTCACGCCGGGGAACCCCGACTTCTCCGGCCATCTGCCGACCTTCACCACCGAGGATGCGGGACTCGCGCGCACCTACTACATGGGCGCCCTCCAGACGCTGTACATGCGCACCACCCGCATCCGCCCCGACGAGCCGGTGTTCCTCACCGGCGGCCCCCGACTCGGCCCGACCACCACCTACTTCTGGGACCACTGCGAGTGGAGCCGCCTGTACGCCCTGCTGGAACCGGCCGGACTGCGCTCCTGGCTGCTCCGGGTCCTGGCCGGTCCCTACCGCGACTCCTTCGGCGTCGAGAACCTCAGCGGCGGCCCCCTGGGCAACGCCTACAGCTCCACCGACTACGCCCTGTTCCGGCTCATCGAGCACTACGTCTGCGTCACGGGCGACTTCGCGTTCCTCGAAGAGACACCCGGCGGAACGACCGGCAGCACAACGGTCCTCGCCCACCTGGAGCGGCTCGGCCTGGGCTGGCGCGACCGCCGCACCCCGGCCACCGGCGGCGTACTCGCGGACTTCGGCCCCGATCCATGGCAGTTGCTGGAGTGCGTGCCCACGTACACCGGAGTCGTCGCCTCCTTCAACGGCGCCTACGTCTCCTCGACGCGCTCGCTGGCCGGCCTGTACCGACGTCTCGGCCGCGCGGAGGAGGCCGAGCGGACCGAGGCCGAGGCCGGCCAACTGGGCGCTGCGCTGCTGGACTTGTACGCCGGGTCGGGCCGCTGGCGCATCCTCCGCCCGGACGGGACCGACACGATCGGCCACTGCCTGGACTTCGGTCTGGTCGCAGCGGCCCTCCACCGCGAACTCCCGGACGGGACGCGTCGGGAGATGGCCGACTTCGTCACCGACCGTCTGCTGGTGGGGAGTTGGATGCGGGCGCTCGGTCCCGACGATCCGATCGCCGCCGCCTCCGACCGCCCCGACCACGGCGCGGCCGGCGCGTTCGCCGCCTGGCCCGGAGTCACCGCCCACGGTCTGGCCCGCCTCGGCCACCGCGACCGGGCGACCGCTCTCCTGCGCGGTCTGTCCGACGCCGCCTCGGGCGGGCTGTGGGGCCAGGCCATGGAGATCGTCACCGCTCCGGACGGGCAGCACCGGGCCCGCGTGGCCGAACGCGGCACCGCCACCCGGGACAACATCGCGGGCGCGGCCGGAGCCGAGGCGGTGCTCTCGGCCCTGTTCGACATCAACCCGACGTTCAGGAACGGCCCTTCCACCGCTCTGCCCGCCGCCCTGACCGTCGAGGGCGTCGGCACGCTCACGGGGCTCGGCGGCCGGCCGGGCGAAGGAGAGGGGACCGGATGAGAAACGAGAAGAAAGGTCGCACCCCAGTGGCATCCTCACTTCGTCACCGGCGCCGCATCAGCACCCTGCTGGCCTCGGCCCTGGTGGCCCTGGGCCTGACAACCCTCCAAGGCGGCACGCCCGCAGCGGCATCCCCACCACCGACATCCACGCAGACCACCGGCAACCCCACAGCGGCCCAAGCCCTGCGCACCGTCGCGCAGTTCAAGGGCGAGTGGGACTCCCCGCCCACCGTCCTGGCCAACGGCGAGACCGTCGACGCCCCGCTGATGGGCAACGGCGACGTCGGCGTCGCGGTCGGCGGCTCCATCGACGACCAGACCTTCTACCTCGGCAAGAACGACTTCTTCTCCACCGCCACCAACGGCATCGAACCGCTCGGCCGCATCGTGCTCGCCGTCCCGGGCCTGGCCGGCGCCGACCACCACGTCGTACAGAACATCGCCCAGGCTCGGGTCGAGGGCACCTACAAGCTCGGCAACCAGACGCTCTCGTCCAGGAGTTGGGTCTCCGCCACCGACAACCTCTTCGTCACCACCTTGCGCCTTACCGGCTCGCGCGCACAGGACGCGACCGTCACCGTGCAGGACGGACAGGGCAAGACCCCGCCGACCTCCAACAGGAACGGCGTACTTGACGCGGACGTACAGGCCGGCACCACCGACGCGCCGGGCAACCCCCATGCCCGTATCGCGACAAGCGTGCGCGGCACCACCGCGAGACCGTCGGGCAACCGCATCAGCCTCACCCTCGAGCCCGGCGTGACCTACACCCTCGCGACCGCCGTCCGGAGCAGCCACGACACCCCCCGCTACGAGTCTGTCGCCCACGCGGCGGCGGCCGCGGTCACCGACGGTTCGCTGGCCGAGCTGTACGCGGCCCACGAGTCCTGGTGGCGCGCGTACTGGTCCCGGTCGTTCGTGCAGATCCCCGACCAGACCGTGGAGAAGAGCTGGTACGGCTCCCTCTATCTCCTCGGCTCGGTCTCGCGCGCCGGGAAGTACGCCCCGGGCCTGTGGGGCAACTGGATCACCGGGCCGATGAACTGGTACGGCGACTACCACGCCAACTACAACTACGAAGCGGCGTTCTACCCGACCCTGTCCACCAACCACGTGGCCCAGATGGGCAATTACGACGACCCGATCCTGGACTGGATGCCCAGAGGCAGGGCGAAGGCCGCCGCGGCCGGCTACCAGGGCGTGCTCTACCCGGTGGGCATCTCCCCCAACGGCACCAGCGCCGCCGACGACCTCTACAACCAGAAGTCCGACGCCGTGAACTTCGCCGGCGACATGGTCATGAAGTACGAGTACACCCGCAGCGCCTCCTACGCCCGCAAGGTCCTCCCCTATCTCCGGCAGGTCGGCCTGTTCTGGGAGAACTACCTGACCTGGGACGCGGCCACGGGCACGTACATCATCGAGAACGACGCGCCGCAAGAGGGCAACGCGTATCCGCAGACCAACAGCATCCTGTCCCTCGGCCTGGTGCACCTGCTGTTCCAGGGCCTGATCGACATGAGCGAGGACCTGCACATCAACGCCTCGCTCATCCCCACCTGGCAGCACATCGACAGCCACCTCGCGCCGCTGCCCACGATGACGAGAAACGGCCGGACCGTCTTCCGCCAGACCTCCGAGGGCTCCGGCTGGGTCACCGACGGCAACGACGTGGCCATCCAGGCCGTCTACCCGGGCCTCCAGGTCGGCCTGAACGACTCCCCCGACCTGCTGCGGACCGCCCGCAACACCGTCGAGCAGCTCAACAACTGGCACAGCGACAACGCGCCCGCCACCCTCTACGCGGCGGCGGCGATCGTCGGCTACAACCCCAGCACCCTGATGGAGGAGCTGCACTCCGAAGCCACCAAGCACTCCTACCCGAACATGGCGGTGCACCACTACGGCGGCGGCGTCGAGAACCTCAACGTCACCACCTCCGGCCTGAACGAAATGCTCCTCCAGTCCTTCCAGAAGGACATCAAGGTCTTCCCGAACTGGCCCACCGACTCCAACGCCAAGTTCGGCGGCCTGCTCGCCTACGGCAACTTCGAGGTCTCCAGCAGCATCCGGAACAACACGGTCGAGTACGTACGGACCACCAGCCGCTCCGGCAGCGACCTCACCCTCACCAACCCCTGGCCCGGCAAGCGCGTGGAGTACTACGCGAACGGCGTCCACAAGGGCACCCTCACGGGCACCAGGATCAAGCTGCACACGACAGTCGGCGAAACGATCGACTTCGCACCGGCGGGCACCAGCCTGTCCACCATCCGGTACGAACTCTCCCAACCGTCGAAAACCGCGACGACCGCTTCCCTCACCACGGGCTTCGAGGCCGGCCAGCCCCAGCCCACCTGGACCGACACCGTCGACAACGTCGACACCAACGGCGACGGCAACTACGGCATCACGGGGCTGTGTTGCGGCCTCACAGGCCCCCAGGCAGCCGTACGCACCGGCGAACGGGCCCACACGGGCGACGCCTCACTCATGTACTCGGGCTACGCCAACGGCGGCCCCTACGACCACGCGTACATGCAGGTCCACGGCTTCAACGGCGCACCGCTCACGGTCGACGACGACACGACCCTCAGCTACTGGATCTTCCCTCAGTCCGACGCCACCACCCCCTGGGTGCCCGCCGGCTCCGACGACAGCACCTGCGTCGCCGTCGACCTGATCTTCACCGACGGCAGCAATCTGCGGGACGCGGCCGACGGCCTCCATCCGAGCGCCCACTGCGGCCGTCTCGCACTCGACCGGTGGAACCACGTCACCGTGAACCTGGGCACGATCAAGAAGGGAACGTCGATCAGCAAGATCCTCGTCGGCTACGACCGCTCGGGCGCCACGGGCGGCTACCGCGGCTACATCGACGACGTGACCATCGGCTGACCCCGGAGCAGCCACCAGGTGGGCCGGTGACAGCCGCCCGGCCCACCACCTCCGAGGGGTCCGGACCCCTTCTCACATGGGCCGGGGCACACCCCGTGGTCTGATACGCTTTTCCAGCGACATCGGCCGCCGGCCAGTGCGAATCGAAGGTCGCAGCGTCCCTCCCCACGAGAATTCAATCCCGTTGGGAACACGCGACACCGTGTGCGAGACTGTCGTACGCAACAGCATGGTCCTGTGGAGCAGTTTGGAGTGCTCGCCACCCTGTCAAGGTGGAGGCCGCGGGTTCAAATCCCGTCAGGACCGCTGAGGTTTCTTTTCGAAGAACCTCGTGGCTGGGTAGCTCAGTTGGTACGAGCGATCGCCTGAAAAGCGATAGGTCGCCGGTTCGATCCCGGCCCCAGCCACCTCCCGAAGACCCCGTCCAGTTGGACGGGGTCTTTGTCGTACGCGTTCGGCTTGGCAGCACCCCCGCCCGGCGCTACCTTCTGGGCTGATCGGTGACCGAGGGCACCGGCTGATGCGGGTGGGGCAGACGACGATGAAGCGGGATATGGCCGGGACCGCCGGGGCTCTTGCGCTGGAGCGGGACCGGGCTCGGTTCGGGTTGATGGCCGTGGTGTTCAGCAATCTCGCGATCGCCGGGGTGGCGCTGTTCGGGGTGTGGCGGCTGGACGGGGACAAGGCGGTGATGGTGGGCGTACTGACGTCCGCGTTCACCGCGGTCAGCAGCATGACCACGGCCTATCTGGGGATCAAGGCCGTCTCCAACACGGCCCAGTCCTTCGCCATGGGGGACGGTGACGCGCGCAAGCAGCCGGCGCCGGCGGCGGCCACGCCCGCATCCACCCCGGAAACCACGCCGACCGTCACGCCTGGGCCTCCTGAGCAGCGCACTTCCTAGAACCGGTACAGGAACCGGTACGGGTCGGGGCACCGCGCGGCAAATCATTCGCCACGGATTTCTCCGGGATGAGATCCTGGATCCCGTATGTCTACGCACCCTGCCCCCGCCCTCGGCGCCCTCGCCCCCCGCCTGACCGAGCTGTCGCTGCGCGATGCGCATCGGCTCGGGCGCAGGCTCGAAGGTGCGCGCAAGATCCGTAAGCCCGAGGCTCGGGCCGCCGTCCTCGCCGAGATCGAGACGGAGGTCGGCCGGGCCGAAGAGCGGATGGAGGTGCGGCGGGCGCGGGTGCCCGCGGTCTCGTATCCGGAGCAGTTGCCGGTCAGCCAGAAGAAGGACGAGATCGCGGCGGCCATCCGTGATCACCAGGTCGTGATCGTGGCCGGTGAGACCGGGTCCGGCAAGACCACGCAGATCCCGAAGATCTGTCTGGAGCTCGGGCGCGGTGTCCGGGGCATGATCGGGCACACCCAGCCCCGTCGCATTGCCGCCCGTACGGTGGCCGAGCGGGTCGCGGAGGAGCTGGACACCCCACTCGGTGAGGCCGTCGGCTGGAAGGTGCGGTTCACCGACCAGGTGAGTCCGGACTCGACCTTCGTGAAGCTGATGACGGACGGCATCCTGCTCGCCGAGATCCAGACCGACCGCGAGCTGCGCGCCTACGACACGATCATCATCGACGAGGCCCACGAGCGGTCCCTGAACATCGACTTCCTGCTCGGCTATCTGGCGCAGCTGCTGCCCCAGCGGCCCGATCTGAAGGTCGTGATCACGTCCGCGACCATCGATCCCGAGCGGTTCTCACGGCATTTCGGGGACGCCCCGATCGTCGAGGTCAGCGGGCGGACGTATCCGGTGGAGGTGCGGTACCGGCCGCTGCTGGAGGAGGACTCCGAGGACTCGGACCGGGATCAGATCACCGCGATCACGGACGCCGTCGAGGAGTTGATGGCCGAGGGCAAGGGCGACATCCTCGTCTTCCTCTCCGGGGAGCGGGAGATCCGCGACACCGCGGACGCGCTGGAGAAGAAGAAGTACCGCTTCACGGAAGTGCTTCCGCTGTACGCCCGGCTCTCGCACGCCGAGCAGCATCGCGTGTTCCAGCAGCACAGCGGGCGCAGGATCGTTCTGGCTACGAACGTCGCGGAGACCTCGCTGACGGTCCCCGGCATCAAGTATGTGATCGACCCGGGCTTCGCCCGCATCAGCCGCTACAGCCATCGCACGAAGGTCCAGCGGCTGCCGATCGAGGCGATCTCGCAGGCAAGTGCCAACCAGCGCAAGGGCCGTTGCGGTCGTACCTCCGACGGCATCTGCATCCGGCTCTTCACCGAGGAGGACTTCCTCGCGCGGCCGGAGTTCACGGACGCGGAGATCCTCCGTACGAACCTCGCCTCCGTCATTCTCCAGATGACCGCGGCCGGCCTCGGCGAGATCGAGAAGTTCCCGTTCATCGACCCGCCGGACCACCGCAACATCCGTGACGGCGTACAGCTGTTGCAGGAGCTGAACGCGCTCGACCCGGCGCAGAAGGACCCGCGCAAGCGGCTCACGGAGACCGGTCGCAAGCTGGCCCAGCTACCGGTGGACCCGCGTCTGGCCCGCATGGTGCTGGAGGCCGACCGGAACGGCTGTGCGCGGGAGGTCATGGTCATAGCCGCCGCGCTGTCCATCCAGGACCCGCGCGAGCGCCCTGCCGAG
Organism: Streptomyces sp. NPDC002499; assembly: GCF_053595415.1. NCBI lineage: Bacteria > Bacillati > Actinomycetota > Actinomycetes > Kitasatosporales > Streptomycetaceae > Streptomyces > Streptomyces sp. NPDC002499. The sequence continues at coordinate 612,533 of NZ_JBSFXO010000006.1, read as the reverse complement.
AAGCAGACGCAGGCGGACCAGCAGCACGCCCGGTTCAAGGACGAGAGCAGTGACTTCCTCGCGTATCTGAATCTGTGGCGGTACATCCGCGAGCAGCAGCGTGAGCGGGGCTCGTCGTCGTTCCGTCGCATGTGCAAGCAGGAGTACCTGAACTTCCTGCGGATCCGTGAGTGGCAGGACATCTACACCCAACTGCGCACGGTGGCCAAGCAGATGGGGATCCAGCTGAACGAGGAGGACGCGCCCGAGCAGCGCGTCCATGTCTCGCTGCTGGCCGGGCTGCTCTCGCACGTCGGCATGAAGGACGTGAAGGACGGCAACAAGAACGAGTATCTGGGCGCGCGCAGCGCCAAGTTCGCGATCTTCCCGGGTTCGGCGCTGTTCAAGAAGCAGCCCAAGTTCGTCATGTCGGCGGAGCTGGTGGAGACTTCGCGGCTGTGGGCCCGGGTCAACGCGAAGATCGAGCCGGAGTGGGTCGAGCCGCTCGCCGAGCACCTGCTCAAGCGGACGTACAGCGAACCGCACTGGGAGAAGGACCAGGCGGCCGTGCTGGCCTTCGAGAAGGTCACGCTGTACGGCGTACCGATCGTCGCGCAGCGGAAGGTGAACTACGGCCGGATCGATCCGGAGGTCAGCCGTGAGCTGTTCATCCGGAACGCGCTGGTGGAGGGCGACTGGCGCACGCACCACAAGTTCTTCGCCGACAACCGCCGACTCCTCAGCGAGGTCGAGGAGTTGGAGCACCGGGCGCGGCGCCGGGACATCGTGGTCGACGACGAGACGCTGTACGACTTCTACGACGAGCGGGTGCCCGAACACGTCGTGTCCGGGGCGCACTTCGACTCGTGGTGGAAGCGGAAGCGGGAGGAGCAGCCGGAGTTCCTGGACTTCGAGCGGGAGATGCTCATCCGGGAGTCGGCCCAGGCGGTCACGAAGGACGACTATCCGGACTCGTGGCGGCAGGGGCAGCTGAAGTTCCGGGTGACGTACCAGTTCGAGCCGGGTGCGGACGCGGACGGTGTGACGGTCCATGTGCCGTTGCAGGTGCTCAACCAGGTCACGGACGAGGGCTTCGACTGGCAGATCCCGGGCCTGCGGGAGGAAGTGGTGACGGAGTTGATCCGTTCCCTCCCCAAGCCCATCCGCCGCAACTACGTGCCGGCGCCGAACTTCGCGAAGCGTTTCCTGGACACGGCGGTTCCTTTGCAGGAGCCGCTGACGGTGACCATGGCGCGCGAGTTGAAGCGGATGGTGGGAGTCCCGTTCACCGCGGACGACTTCGACTGGTCGAAGGTGCCGGACCATCTGCGCATCACGTTCCGGATCGTGGACGAGCGGCGACGCAATCTGGCCGAGGACAAGGACCTGGAGGCGCTGCGGCTGCGGCTGAAGCCGAAGGCGCGCCAGGCGCTCTCCCAGGCCGCCGCGGCCACCGCCGAGCGCGAGGGCGGCCCGTCGCTGGAGCGCAAGGGCCTCACGGACTGGACGATCGGCACGCTGAGCCGGGTCTTCGAGACGCGTCGGGCCGGGCAGCCGGTGAAGGCGTATCCGGCGCTGGTGGACGACGGCGACACGGTCTCCGTACGCCTCTTCGACACGGAGGCGGAGCAGGCGGAGGCGATGTGGAAGGGCACGCGGCGGCTGATCCTGCGCAACATCCCGGTCAATCCGGCGAAGTTCGCGTCGGAGAAGCTGACCAACGTCCAGAAGCTGGCGCTGTCGTCGAATCCGCACGGCTCGATCCAGGGCCTGTTCGACGACTGCGCGATGGCGGCGGCGGACCGGCTGATCGGTGACTTCGGGGGTCCCGCGTGGGACGAGGAGTCGTACCGGAAGCTCTTCGACAAGGTGCGGGCGGAGATCGTCGACACGACCGTGCGGGCGGTGGAGCAGGTACGGCAGGTGCTCACCGCCTGGCAGTCCTGTGAGCGCCGTTTGAAGGGCACGAACAGTCCGACCCTGCTGCCCAACCTCCAGGACGTACGAGGGCAGTTGGACGCCCTCGTGAAGCCGGGTTTCGTGACGGCCGCGGGGCTGCGACGCCTGCCGGACCTGCTGCGCTACCTGACCGCGGCCGACCGGCGCCTTCAGCAGATGCCGACGGGCGTCCAGCGGGACACGTCCCGGATGGAGAAGGTCCACGAGATGCAGGACGAGTACGCGTGGCTGCTGGAGCAACTGCCCCAGGGCCGGCCGATCCCGTCCTCCGTGCTGGACATCCGCTGGATGATCGAGGAGCTGCGGGTCAGCTATTTCGCCCACGCGCTGGGCACGGCGTACCCCGTCTCGGACAAGCGGATCGTGAAGGCGATCGACGCGGCGGTCCCGTAATCACCCCTGCACGGTGGGTGAGTTCGACCAGCGCCCCAACCCTCCTGTACAGTCTCTTCTCGCAGCGCAACGCACCAATCGCACTGCGAAACAAGGTCCTGTGGAGCAGCTTGGAGTGCTCGCCACCCTGTCAAGGTGGAGGCCGCGGGTTCAAATCCCGTCAGGACCGCAGTAGAGGAAGGGCCCGCACTCGACAAGAGTGCGGGCCCTTCCTCATGCCGCGCCTCAAAGTCGCTCGCCGGCCTGTCAAGGTGGAGGCCGCGCCCGCGGCGGAGCCGCAATCAGACACAGCAAATCCCGTCAGGACCGCAACAGTGAGAGCCCGGATCTTCGGATCCGGGCTCTTACGCGTTCCGGTGTCTGTTGGGGCGACACTTCCGGTTCAGACCCCTCAAGAGTCCCTCATCGCCTCACGCCGTCTTGACGGCGTCACATTCGCTCGGTACCCAGAAACCAGGGCACATTCCCGTGCGGCCCGTGCGGCCCCTGGAGGTGGCGTATGGCGGCTTCGGTCAGGCACGAGACGCGGGCGTTGCTCCGTGCGCACCTGGCGGCCGCCACGTCCTACCGGCATCTGATGCGTCACTGTCCGATCTGCCATCGCCTGCTGTGGCAGGAGTTGGACTCCGCGCCACCGGCCGGCGCGGTGACCGACGACGCCGTCGAGGACGAGAGTCCCGCCAGTGCGTGACGCTCCTTTAGCGCACGCGTAGGCGGAGTAACAAGGACTCTGGCATGTGACGGGTGTCACTGCATGAGTTTCTGAAACCGAGGAATTTACCCCTCTCCTACAACTGGTCAATTTTATATGTGCAATTGCACCAGCGCCCGGGGTCTCCGTCAGCCTCCCGTCAGGGTCCCTTCTCAGACTCCGACAAGGTCGCTCACAGCCCCACCGGACCCACCCACCTCATCCACCGCACGCGCACAAAAAAGATCGCGCTGGACCCGGCGGAGTCCAGCGCGATCGACGACGCACCCTTGTCACGTAATGGGAAAGCCCGGAGGGGCTTGGGCGTGGGCTCTGTTGGGGCAGAACCCGCGTCGTTTGGAGCTAGTGATCGGACGTATCGACAAGTTGGGGGACCTGCCGGTTTGCCCGGTTATCCAGTTGTTCAGGCCTCGCTGCGCTGCTGCGGGATGCCCGCGAGCAGAGCACGGACCTCCGCCTCGCGGTAGCGGCGGTGCCCGCCGAGCGTACGGATCGACGTGAGCTTGCCGGCCTTCGCCCACCGCGTGACCGTCTTGGGGTCAACACGGAACATCGTGGCGACCTCAGCCGGGGTCAGCAGCGGCTCGGCATCAGGGGTGCGAGCGGTCATGAGCGGCCTCCTCGGGAGAACCGAACCTTCTCGGTTCTTTCCTCTAAATTCTGCACCTTGACCCGCGTTGCCCGAAATGGCGGACGCGAGTCGAGTCGGTTATAGGACGAACGGCTTGTCCTCGGCACTACAACTACACCATCTGTCCAACCACGTAGGCCAAACCGATGGAATTGCCCCTCCAGGTATCCATCAGCGACGGAAGCCGATGGACCATGCCATAGCGGACAGTCACGCCACTGTGACGATCAGTCACAGGGCGATCAGGAGTCATCAGACCCCCCAAAGCGTGCAATGCGAGCGGAGTCCTCCCCGGACTCCTTGTCCTATTTTGGCATGAGGAGGGGTAAGGGACGCAAGGGCCGCGTACGTGCGGTCCGTCACGCTTGCCCCTTGTTGACGCGTTGTTGACACATAAGCCCGGATCGGGACCTACGTCCCATGTGGACGCGGCATCAGAAGGCAAGGGCGACTCGCACGAATGCACGAGCCGGTGTCAGGACGAAACCCCAAAACGGGCGATTCGTCAAACGTCAGTTCGCCGAGCGCCGATCCCTGACCGACCGCCAGCGGTCCACGAGACGCGCGTACGCCGCTCCCGCGGCCGCTCCGTCGCCGTGCCGCAGGGCCTCGATGCCCTCGGCGACGTCCGCCGCCGAGTGGTCGTCCTCCAACTCGCCGGGCGGCAGCGCGTGCACGAGCCCGCCGTAGTCCAGCTCCACCAGCGAGCGCGGATGGAACTCCTCCAACCAGCGCCCGACATCCAGCAGACCGTCCATCAGCGGCCCCTCGTCGAGGGTGTCGCGCAACGTCCGCAGGGCCCGGGCCACGCGCCGGCGGGCCTGCACCATCGGCGTGCGGTAGCGCAGCGCGGGCGGGATCTCGCCGGAACCCTTGTCGAAGCGCCGCTCCTCGTCGGAGACGAGCACGAACCAGTGCAGCGGCACCTGCCAGGTCGCCATGCGGATCCACGGGCGGGCGTCGGGGTTGCGCAGCAGCCAGCGCTCGTAGTCCTGGGTCGCCTGGCGTCGTACGACCTCGGGCAGGACCGCCTCCAGGACCGGCGCCGGCAGTTCCCCGGCCAGTTCCTGGAGGGCCTGCCAGCCGCGCAGCCGGGTCCGCCAGGGGCAGACGCAGACCACGCCGTCGGCGTCGAGCACGAAGGCGTCGCTGCTCTCGTGCACCGGCACCGGGATGGGCGGGGTGGGCAGCAGGTCGGCCAGGGAGCGGCGCAGCTCGTCCTGGTAGGAGGGGCGGTCGGGCCGGCGGGCGTAGCGCGCCCAGTGGGTGCGCTCCGGCTCCGGGAAGGCGGCCAGCGGTTCGTACACGCGCAGATACGTCGCATACGGGACGATCACCGAGGACACCTTGGGCACGCCTGCTCCATCCCCCGCCCACCAACGGGAAAACCTGCGGAACCCGCTCACAAACGGGCGGGAAAACTATCCAAATCGTCGCACGGACGCATCACATGAGTACGTGATCCTGAGCACTGCGCGGTGGCCGGACACCCCAAGGCCCTAATCTCGTCTCACAGCCCCCGCCACCCATGGGAGCTCGTCTCCAACCGCCGCTACTTACCCAGGAGTCACTACAGTGACCGACGTAACCGGCGCACCTGCTGACGCACTGCACACCCTGTTCCACACGGACCAGGGCGGTCACGAGCAGGTCGTGCTCTGCCAGGACCGCGCCTCCGGCCTCAAGGCCGTGATCGCCATTCACAGCACCGCCCTCGGCCCCGCGCTCGGCGGTACGCGCTTCTACCCCTACGCGAGCGAGCAGGAAGCCGTCGCCGACGCGCTGAACCTCGCCCGCGGGATGTCGTACAAGAACGCCATGGCCGGTCTCGACCACGGCGGCGGCAAGGCCGTGATCATCGGCGACCCGGACCGCGACAAGACCGAGGACCTGCTGCTCGCCTACGGGCGCATGGTGGCCTCGCTGGGCGGCCGGTACGTCACCGCGTGCGATGTCGGTACGTATGTCGCCGACATGGACGTCGTCGCCCGCGAGTGCCGCTGGACGACCGGGCGTTCACCCGAGAACGGCGGCGCCGGCGACTCCTCCGTGCTGACCGCGTTCGGCGTCTACCAGGGCATGCGGGCCAGCGCCCAGCACCTCTGGGGCGACCCGTCGCTGCGCGGCCGCAGGGTCGGCATCGCGGGCGTCGGCAAGGTCGGTCACCACCTCGTGGCGCACCTGCTGGAAGAGGGCGCCGAGGTCGTCGTCACGGACGTGCGCGAGGAGGCCGTACGCCGGATCCTCGACGCGCACCCGGCCGGCGTCAGCGCGGTCGCCGACACCGAGGCGCTGATCCGGGTGGAGGGGCTGGACGTCTACGCGCCCTGCGCGCTCGGCGGGGCCCTCAGCGACGACTCCGTGCCGGTGCTGACCGCCTCGATCGTGTGCGGCGCCGCCAACAACCAGCTGGAGCACCCGGGCGTCGAGAAGGACCTCGCCGACCGCGGGATCCTCTACGCGCCGGACTACGTGGTGAACGCGGGCGGGGTGATCCAGGTCGCCGACGAGCTGCACGGGTTCGACTTCGAGCGGTGCAAGGCGAAGGCCGCGAAGATCTTCGACACCACGCTGGCCATATTCGCACGTGCGAAGGAAGACGGTATTCCGCCGGCCGCCGCGGCCGACCGGATCGCCGAGCAGCGGATGCACGAAGCGGCGCTGAAAAGAGCCCGCTGAGGTTTGGCCGGTACCCGTCGGCGGGCAGTTAGAGAGAACTCTCACGTCCGTCGGCGGGTCGCCCGCGAAGAAGTGGTTAAAATCGCGGTTGACCAGCGGGGACGGGGCGCCTCGCAGGGGGTGGACCCGGGCCCGTCGTGCGGGCGACGTACCGTATGGGCGCGGGCTCAGGTACCGTGGAAGCCCTACGGACCGGTCTCTCCACGGAGAGCCCGTTCCAGATCATGAACGCGTGTCAAGACTCTGGGGCCGTCGAGCCCCGTCACCGAGGGGGTCGAGCCATGGGGCGCGGCCGGGCCAAGGCCAAGCAGACGAAGGTCGCCCGCCAGCTGAAGTACAACAGCGGCGGGACTGACCTGTCGCGTCTGGCCAACGAGCTGGGCGCTTCGACTTCGAACCAGCCGCCGAATGGCGAGCCGTTCGAGGACGAGGACGAGGAAGACGACGACCCGTACTCGCAGTACGCGGATCTCTATAACGACGACGAGGACGAGGACGACGAGTCCGGCCCTACGTCTCAACGCCGCGGCGCTTGACGACCCAGCGTTGCTTGACCCGGTCCATGCGGTTACCCCCGCCGGACCGGGTTTTGCGCTGCTTGGTGCGGTTCGGCCCGGGTAGGGGCGCGGTTCAGCTCGCGTAGTCGCCGATGAGCGCCGCGCCCGTCCCGTGGTCGCCGCGGTCGGTGATCTCGCCGGCCACCCACGCCTCGACGCCGCGGTCCGCCAGGGTCGCCAGGGCCACGTCCGTGGACTCCTCGGGGACGATGGCGATCATGCCCACGCCCATGTTGAGGGTCTTCTCCAGCTCCAGGCGCTCGACCTGACCGGTCCTGCCGACCAGGTCGAAGATCGGGTCCGGGGTCCAGGTCGCGCGGTCCACGATCGCGTGCAGGCCGTCGGGGACGACACGGGCGAGATTCGCGGCGAGGCCGCCGCCGGTGACGTGCGAGAAGGCGTGCACGTCGGCGGTGCTGGTCAGCGCCAGGCAGTCCAGCGAGTAGATCTTGGTGGGCTCCAGGAGCTCCTCGCCGAGCGTGCGGCCGAGCTCGTCGATCCGCGCGTCCAGGGACAGGCCCGCCTGGTTCAGCAGGACGTGCCGGACCAGCGAGTACCCGTTCGAGTGAAGACCGGAGGACGCCATGGCGATGACCGCGTCACCCGTACGGATGCGATCGGGGCCCAGCAGCCGGTCGGCCTCCACCACGCCCGTACCGGCGCCCGCGACGTCGAAGTCGTCCTCGCCGAGCAGTCCGGGGTGTTCGGCCGTCTCGCCGCCCACCAGGGCGCAGCCGGCCAGTACGCAGCCCTCCGCGATGCCCTTGACGATGGCGGCGACACGCTCGGGGTGGACCTTGCCGACGCAGATGTAGTCGGTCATGAACAGCGGCTCGGCGCCGCACACCACGATGTCGTCCATGACCATCGCGACCAGGTCGTGGCCGATGGTGTCGTAGACGCCCAGCTGCCGGGCGATGTCGACCTTGGTGCCGACACCGTCGGTCGCCGAGGCCAGCAGGGGACGCTCGTACCTCTTCAGGGCGGAGGCGTCGAAGAGGCCGGCGAAGCCGCCGAGGCCGCCGAGGACCTCGGGGCGCTGGGTCTTCTTCACCCACTCCTTCATGAGTTCCACGGCGCGGTCGCCCGCATCGATGTCGACGCCGGCAGCCGCGTAGGAAGCACCGGTGGAAAGGGGGGTCTCAGACATTGCCTGGGATCTTTCGGGTTGGTTTCTACGAGGCTTACGGGCGACGGATCGCGTCGGCCGCGGCCGTGGCGGCCGGACCGGCCGCCAGCTCGGTCTCCAGGAGCTGCTTGCCGAGCAGCTCGGGGTCCGGGAGCTCCATCGGGTACTCGCCGTCGAAGCAGGCGCGGCAGAGGTTCGGCTTGGCGATGGTGGTCGCGTCGATCATGCCGTCGATGGAGATGTACGCCAGGGAGTCGGCGCCGAGCGAGATGCCGATCTCGTCGATGGTCATGCCGTTGGCGATCAGCTCCGCGCGCGTGGCGAAGTCGATGCCGAAGAAGCAGGGCCACTTCACGGGCGGGGAGGAGATCCGGATGTGGACCTCGGCCGCGCCGGCCTCGCGGAGCATGCGCACCAGGGCGCGCTGGGTGTTGCCGCGCACGATGGAGTCGTCGACGACGACCAGGCGCTTGCCCTTGATGACTTCCTTGAGCGGATTCAGCTTCAGGCGGATGCCGAGCTGCCGGATGGTCTGCGAGGGCTGGATGAACGTACGGCCGACGTACGCGTTCTTCACGAGGCCCGCGCCGAAGGGGATGCCGGACGCCTCCGCGTAGCCGATGGCGGCGGGGGTGCCGGACTCCGGTGTCGCTATGACCAGGTCGGCCTCGACCGGGGCTTCCTTCGCGAGCTTGCGTCCCATCTCCACGCGGGAGAGGTAGACGTTGCGGCCGGCGATGTCGGTGTCCGGGCGGGCCAGGTACACGTACTCGAAGATGCAGCCCTTGGGCTTCGCTTCTGCGAATCGCGAGGTGCGCAGGCCGTTCTCGTCGATGGCGACGAACTCGCCCGGCTCGATCTCGCGGACGTAGGCGGCGCCGCAGATGTCGAGGGCGGCGGACTCGGAGGCGACGACCCAGCCGCGCTCGAGGCGGCCCAGGACCAGCGGGCGGATGCCCTGCGGGTCACGGGCGGCGTAGAGGGTGTGCTCGTCCATGAAGACGAGGGAGAAGGCGCCGCGCACCTTGGGGAGGACCGTGTGGGCGGCCTCCTCGATGGTCAGCGGCGTGCCGTCCTCGTCGGCCTGGGCGGCGAGCAGCGCCGTCAGCAGGTCGGTGTCGTTGGTCGCCGCGACGCGCGGGGTGCGGCCCTCCTGCTTGGGCAGGTCGGCGACCATCTCCGCGAGCTGCGCGGTGTTGACCAGGTTGCCGTTGTGGCCGAGCGCGATGGAGCCGTGCGCGGTGGCACGGAACGTCGGCTGGGCGTTCTCCCACACGGAGGCGCCGGTGGTCGAGTAGCGGGCGTGACCGACCGCGATATGACCCTGGAGCGAACCGAGCGAGGTCTCGTCGAAGACCTGGGAGACGAGTCCCATGTCCTTGAAGACGAGGATCTGTGAGCCGTTGCTGACCGCGATTCCCGCGGATTCCTGGCCTCGATGCTGTAGGGCGTAGAGCCCGAAGTAAGTGAGCTTGGCGACCTCTTCACCGGGAGCCCAGACTCCGAAGACGCCGCAAGCGTCCTGGGGTCCTTTCTCGCCGGGGAGCAGATCATGACTGAGTCGACCGTCACCACGTGGCACGGCACCGAGTGTAGGCGAGATCGACCACTGGTCCGAATTGGGGTTACTCGCCGGTAGTGGATCACTCGGCGGCGACGGCGCGGACGCTCGTGCCGTTTTCGCTGGTCAGCGTGAGGGTGTCGTGATCGACTCGGTAGTCGACCCGGCCGTCGAAGAGGGTCAGCAGCGAGCGTTCGGTGCCCATGAGTGAGGCGTCGCACATCATTCGGGTGGTGGACGGACGGCCGAGCGTGATGTGTCCGGCGCGTACGGTGGCCGTCGCGTTGACGGCGTTGCAGCCGAGCCGGCCGCCGACCTTGCCGTTCTTGGCGTCGAAGGCGAGGTACGGCTTGCCCTGCACCTTCTTGGTCGCACCGTCCGCGGTGATGTCCTGGACCCGCCAGTCCACACCGGTGACGGGCCGCTCGGCATCGACCGAGCCGCTGCCGCCGGTCGCCTTCTCGCTGCCGCACGCCACGACGAGCGGGAGGATGGTCAGGACGGCGAGGGTGAATCGCAGTTTGTCCATGGGGATGGGACGGGAGGGACGCGGGACGGGTTCCCTCGGGGACTTCGCCGGCCACTTCTCGGGATTCCGTCGGCCGCTTCTCGCAGATTGCGTCGGCCGCTTCACCCCATGATCGGCAGCAGTCCGCCCAGATCGGACCGCTCGCCGCTCGCGCTGACCTTCGCCTCTTTCACGGCGTCCTTCCATCCCGTGCGCCCGGTCGCGAGCCGGAGCCAGGTCAGGGGGTCGGTCTCGACGACGTTCGGCGGGGTGCCGCGGGTGTGCCGGGGGCCTTCGACGCACTGGACGACGGCGTACGGGGGGATCCGCACCTCCGTCGTCGCGCCGGGGGCCTTCACGGCGAGGGCGTCGGCGAGGAGCCGGGTGCAGGCGGCGAGGGCCTGGCGGTCGTACGGGATGTCGAGGCCCGGCACGGCGGCGTTCAAGTCGTCGGTGTGGACGACCAGTTCGACGGTACGGGTGACCAGGTAGTCGGCGAGGGGCATGGCGCCGGCGTTGGTCTCGAGCAGCCGGGTGCCGGGGTGGGTGTCGAGGTGCCCGGTGAGGGTCCGCTCGATGTCGGCGAGATAGGCGTCGAGGTCGGGGTGCTGCTCGGCGAGCGTCCGCGTGAAGTCGGCGATGGCCGCGGAGTTGGCCGCGGTGGCGAAGGGCCAGTCGAGGATCCCGGCGTCCTGCGCCGGCGGGGCGGGCCGGTCCAGGGAGCGGTGGACGGCGGTGACCGCCATCCCGATGTGCGCGACCAGCTCTCGTACGGTCCATTCCCCGAGCCGGGTGGGGAGCGCGAGCTGCTCGGGCGTGAGCGTCAACACGGCCTGACGTACGTTCCCGAACTGCGCGAGCACCGCGGCGCGGGTCTTGACGGGGTCGTACGTACGCGCGCGCTTCTTGGCCGTGGGCATGGCGGTGAGCCTAATCGTCGGGGCGGGACGGCTCACGGCGTTTTCGGTCCCCCCTCTTGTGGGCAGCTCAGCCGGCTTTGCGGGCGTAGTCCCCCAGGCCGTGCTCCACCAGGTCGAAGGCGCGGGCGGCCCGTTCGGCGGCGTCCGCGGTGACCTCCTCCACGGATTCGCCGGCGTCGAGGCGGCGGTGGTGGTCCTCCACGAGGGCGTTGCGGGCGGCGGTGAGGGTGGCGGCGGCGATCAGGGCGAGGACCGGATCGCCGGTCTCGTCCCGCAGCAGGTCGGCCAGCTCGCGGGCGCCCTTCTCGGAGGTGAGGTAGGCGCGCTCCATCAGGACCGGGGTCTCCATGATGAGCCGGCGGATCCGGCGCCCGAACGGCTCGATGTGCAGGCCTATCGACGGGTCGCGGGTCTCGATCATCTCCAGGAACTGCCGGCGCACGGCGGCCACCGCGGACTCGCCGGGGGCGCGGTCGCGCACGGCGCGGGCGGAGTCGGAGAAGTGGTCCTCGATCGGGCGGAAGACCAGGTCCTCCTTGGTCCCGAAGTAGTTGAAGACGGTCATCTTCGACACCTCGGCCGCGTCCGCGATCTCCTGCACCGAGACCGCGTCGAAGCTCTTCTCCAGGAACAGCTCCACGGCGGTGCGGTAGATCCGCAGCTCGGTCTGGATCTTCTTGCGCTCGCGCAGCCCCATCGCCTCAGCAGCCATGACATCACTGTACCAAGCCGAATTATGAGCCGGGACGAAAAATAATCCCAGAAAAAAGATTGACCCGGTACACATTGCTGCCTCATCGTGGAGGCATGACCGAGACCCAGCGCCGAATCGGCTTCCTCGTCTGTCTGGTGACGATCGTCCTGGCCGTCCTGGACATGCAGATCGTGTCCGCAGCGACCGTGCCGATCGTCCGCGACCTGGACCCCGACCACGGCATCGACAAGATCCCGTGGCTGGTCAGCGCGTTCGCGTTGGCGTCGGCCGCGGTGCTCCCCCTGTACGGCAAGCTGTGCGACACCCTCGGCGCCAAGCGCGTCTTCCTGACGGCCGTGGGCGTGTTCCTGGTCGGCTCCGCGCTGTGCGGGGCGGCCCAGTCCATAGGGCAGTTGATCGCCGCGCGGGCCGTGCAGGGCATCGGCGCCGGCGGCCTGATGAGCGTCACGATGGTGGTGATCGCCGAGCTGAGAGGCCCCGGCGAGAAGGACGCCAAGGGCGCGGGCATGGGCGGGGTCGTCTCCGGCGGCGGAATGGCGGTGGGCCCGTGGATCGGCGGCCTGCTCGCGGACCACGCGAGCTGGCGCTGGATCTTCTACGTCAACCTGCCGCTCGGCCTGGCCGTGCTGGCCCTCGGCGCGCTGGTCCTGAAACTGCCCCGGCAGCCGCGCCGCCACCGCATCGACTTCCTGGGCGCGGCCCTGGCCGCCGCGTTCTCCGCGGCCCTGCTGCTGGTGACCGAGTGGGGCGGCAAGCAGTACGCCTGGTCGTCACCGCAGATCATCGGGCTCGCCCTGACCGCGGCGGCCGCACTCGCGCTCTTCCTCCGGCGCCAGAGGACAGCGCCCGAGCCGATCCTCCCGCTGTCCCTGTTCCGGGTACCGGAGCTGCGGTGGGGCTTCGCCATCCAGGGGCTGATGGGGGCGGCGATCGTGGGCGCCATGTACTACGTCATGGTCTATCTCCAGGTGGCCCGTGGCATCACCAGCTCCTCGGCCGGCCTCTATCTGCTCCCCATGGCCCTCGGCATGACCGCGGTCGGCATCCTCTCCGCCAAGCTCGCGGAACGGGGCTGGCAGGAGCGGACGTTCGCGATAACCGGCTCGGCGATCGGCACGGTGGCGTTCCTGTCGCTGTCCACCCTCGGCACGGACACGTCCCTCTGGCTGCTGCGCGGGGATCTGCTCCTGGTCGGCATGGGCTTCGGCCTCCTCCTCGGCCAGCTGATCCAACTGGTCCAGGACGCGGCCCCCCGCCACCAGCTGGGCGTGGCCACGACCGCCATCCGCTTCTTCCAGACCCTGGGCACGGCGTTGGGCGCGGCTCTCTTCGGCACGGTGATCACCCGGCTGTACGACGGCCCCGGCCCGCTCACGTCACTGACGGGCACGGAGCGGGTGGCGGGGGTGGCGTCGTACGTCGACGCGACGGACACGGTGTTCCTGTGCGGGGCGGTGCTGATGGGGTTGTGCGTGGTGATGGGGTTGCGGCTGCCGAAGCGTCCGGGTCCCGCCGGCTCCACTCCGACGGGGGGCTCTTCAGGAGAGGGACGTCCGCTCCGGCGTACCCCGCACCGCCATGACCAGGCCGCTTGACCACGCCAGGCGCACGGACCGGAAGTCCGGACGTCCCTCCAGTTCGCCCAACAGGCGCTTCACGGCGGCCTCGTGGGTCGCCGGCCAGTCCGGCTGGAGGAGCAGGTCGTCGATCAGGTAGGTGCCGCCGGGTGCCACGAGGTCCAAGGCCAGTTCGAGGTGGGTGAACTTGCCGGGCCAGGTGTCGGCGAACACGAGGTCGAAGGGCTCCCCGTCGTACTCCTCCAGCCACTGCCCCGCGTCCGCCGTCACGAAGGTCGCTCTCGGGTCGGACCCCAACTCCTCGCGGGCGACCGCCTGGACGCCGGCGTCGAGTTCGACCGTGACCAGTCGGGAAGCTCCGTCCATCCCACTCAGGAGCCAGGCGGTGCCTTCGCCGACGCCGGTGCCGAGTTCGAGAACGCGGCCACCGGGACGGGCCGCCGCGAGCACGGCCAGCAGACTGCCGGTCCGCTCCTCACACGACATGGTGAAGCCTGCCTCCCGGGCCGCAACACGCAATGCGGGAAGGGCAGTTGGCGAGGTGATCGGGGTGTCGTCCATCCAGGGATGATGCAAGCGCCTCGCCTCGCGTGCAACAGCGGTCGGGCGATTGTCGGCCGTGTCCGGCGGGTTGTCGTCGGTGTCGGACGGCTGTCGGACGGCTGTCGGCCCTGTCGATCGTGCGTCGGCGGACTGTCGGTGCGCGCTGGAACCGTTCCGGAATACCCGCCGGGCGACCGTCCGGCAGGCCCGCCACACGCAAGGCACACAAGGAGTCGTCATGACCACTCACGTCACGATCATCGGCGCCGGACTCGGCGGACTGACCCTCGCCCGCGTCCTGCACGTGAACGGCATCCCGGCCACGGTCTACGAGGCGGAGGACTCACCGATGGCCCGGCTGCAGGGCGGGATGCTCGACATCCACGACTACAACGGCCAACTCGCTCTACAGGCGGCGGACTTGATGGACGAGTTCCGCGCCATCGTCCTGGAGGGCCGCCAGGCGACCCGCGTCCTCGACCGGGACGGCACCCTCCTGATGGACGAGCCCGACGACGGCACAGGGGGCCGCCCCGAAGTGCAGCGCGGCGAGCTGCGGCAGATCCTGCTCGACTCGCTCCCGGCCGGTACCGTCCGATGGGGCCACAAGGTCAGCGGCACCCGCACCCTCGACGACGGTCGGCACGAAGTCACCTTCGCCGACGGCGGCATCGTCGTCACCGGCCTGCTCGTCGGCGCGGACGGCGCCTGGTCGCGGGTCCGGCCGCTGCTGTCCGACGCCACTCCCGAGTATTTCGGGCGGTCGTTCGTCGAGACCTATCTGTTCGACAGCGAGACCAGGCACCCGACCGCCGCGAAGACGGTCGGCGGCGGGTCACTGTTCGTGCTCGCCCCGGACACGGGAGCGAGCGGGAAGTGGATCGGGGCGCACCGCGAGAGCGGCGAAACGCTGCACGCCTATGTGACGCTGGCCAAGCCGCAGGAGTGGTTCGCCGGCATCGACTTCACCGACTCCGCCGCGGCCACCGCCCGGATCGCCGCGGAGTTCGAGGGCTGGGCCCCCGAGATCACCGCCCTGATCACCGACAGCGACACCGCCCCGGTCGTGCGGCCCCTCAACTCGCTGCCGATCGGCCACCGTTGGGACCGGGTGCCCGGCGCGACCCTGGTCGGCGACGCCGCCCATCTCTCCCCGCCGGACGGCGAAGGCGCCAACCTGGCCATGCAGGACGGCGCCGAACTCGGCCTGGCCATCGCCGCGCACCCCGACGACATCGAGGCCGCGCTCACCGCGTACGAGGATGTGCTGTTCCCTCGTAGCGCCGCGGCCGCCACCGCGGCGGTGGCCACCAACGAAGCCATCGGACAGGACCTGATCGGCTTCTTCACCCAGAACGAACAGACCGCATAACAAAGAAGCGTTCGTGGGACGGTCACCGTGACCGTCCCACGAACGCCTTCTCCGTACTCGGGTGTTATGCCAGCAGCGCCGGGATCGTCGCCTCGTGGGCCTCGCGCAGCTCTTCCAGGGACAGTGCGAACTCGCCCTGGACATCCACGGAGTCGCCGTCCACGACACCGATGCGCGTGACCGGCAGCCCTCGCGCGCCGCACATGTCGTTGAAGCGCAGTTCCTCCGAGCGCGGGATCGCGACGACCGCGCGCCCCGCCGACTCCGAGAAGAGGAAGGTGAACGCGTCGAGACCGTCCGGGACGACCAGGCGCGCGCCCTTCTCGCCCAGCAGCGCCGACTCCACGACCGCCTGGATCAGACCGCCGTCGGACAGGTCGTGCGCCGAGTCGATCATGCCGTCGCGGGACGCGGAGATCAGGATCTCGGCCAGCAGCCGCTCCCGCTCCAGGTCGACCTTCGGCGGCAGCCCGCCGAGGTGGTCGTGGACGACCTGCGACCAGGCCGAACCGCCGAACTCCTCACGGGTGTCGCCGAGGAGGTAGAGCAGCTGCCCTTCCTCCTGGAAGGCGACCGGCGTGCGCCGCGCGACATCGTCGATGACGCCCAGCACCGCGACCACCGGCGTCGGGTGGATGGCCACCTCGCCCGTCTGGTTGTAGAGAGAGACGTTGCCGCCCGTGACCGGCGTGCCCAACTGCTGGCAGGCGTCGGCCAGTCCACGGATGGCCTCCGCGAACTGCCACATCACCGCCGGGTCCTCGGGCGAGCCGAAGTTCAGGCAGTCGGAGACGGCGAGCGGCTTCGCGCCGGTCGTCGCCACGTTCCGGTACGCCTCGGACAGCGCCAACTGAGCACCCGTGTACGGGTCCAGCTTCGCGTAGCGGCCGTTGCCGTCCGTCGCGATGGCGACCCCGAGCCCGGTCTCCTCGTCGATGCGGATCATGCCCGAGTCCTCGGGCTGCGCCAGCACCGTGTTGCCCTGCACGAAGTGGTCGTACTGCGAGGTGATCCACTTCTTGGAGGCCTGGTTCGGGGACGACACCAGGGCCAGGACCTGGGACTTCAGTTCCTCCGAAGTCCCGGGCCGCGCAAGCTTGTTGGCGTCGTCCGCCTGGAGCGCGTCCTGCCACTCGGGGCGGGCGTACGGGCGCTCGTAGACCGGACCGTCGTGCGCGACCGTGCGCGGGTCGACGTCCACGATCTTGCCGCCGTGCCAGAAGATCTCCAGGCGGTCGCCGTCCGTCACCTCACCGATGACCGTGGCGATGACGTCCCACTTCTCGCAGATCTCCAGGAAGCGCTCGACCTTCGCCGGCTCGACGACCGCGCACATGCGCTCCTGCGACTCGCTCATGAGGATTTCCTCGGGCGAGAGCGTGGAGTCGCGCAGCGGTACGTCGTCCAGGGTGACCGTCATGCCGCCGGAGCCGTTGGACGCCAACTCGCTTGTGGCGCAGGAGAGTCCGGCCGCGCCGAGGTCCTGGATGCCGACGACCAGCTTCTCCTTGAAGGCCTCCAGGGTGCACTCGATGAGGAGCTTCTCCTGGAAGGGGTCGCCCACCTGGACGGCGGGGCGCTTCGAGGGCTTCGCGTCGTCGAAGGTCTCGGACGCGAGGATCGAGGCTCCGCCGATGCCGTCGCCGCCGGTCCGGGCCCCGTACAGGATGACCTTGTTGCCCGCGCCCGACGCCTTCGCGAGGTGGATGTCCTCGTGCCGCATCACGCCGATGGCACCGGCGTTGACCAGCGGGTTGCCCTGGTAGCAGGCGTCGAAGACGACCTCGCCGCCGATGTTGGGCAGACCGAGGCAGTTGCCGTAGCCGCCGATGCCGGCGACGACACCGGGCAGCACACGCTTGGTGTCGGGGTGGTCCGCCGCACCGAAGCGCAGGGGGTCCACGACCGCCACCGGCCGCGCGCCCATCGCGATGATGTCGCGCACGATGCCGCCGACGCCCGTGGCCGCGCCCTGGTAGGGCTCGACGTACGAGGGGTGGTTGTGCGACTCGACCTTGAAGGTGACCGCGTAGCCCTGGCCGACGTCGACGACACCGGCGTTCTCGCCGATGCCCACGAGCAGCGCGTCGGACTGGGGCGCCTTCTCGCCGAACTGGCGGAGGTGGACCTTGGAGGACTTGTACGAGCAGTGCTCGGACCACATGACGGAGTACATGGCGAGCTCGGCACCGGTGGGCCGGCGGCCGAGGATCTCCACGACCCGCTCGTACTCGTCCTTCTTCAGGCCGAGTTCGGCCCAGGGCAGCTCGACGTCGGGGGTCTCGGCCGCGTGCTCGACTGTGTCCAGAGGCGTCCTGCTCATGCGTTGACCAGCTTCTTGAGGATCGAGGTGAAGAAGGGCAGGCCGTCGGTGCGGCCGGAGCCGATGAGCGGCTCGACGGCGTGCTCCGGGTGCGGCATGAGGCCTACGACGTTCCCGGCGGCGTTCGTGATGCCGGCGATGTCCCGGAGGGAGCCGTTCGGATTGAAGTCGAGGTAGCGGAAGACGACCCGCCCCTCGGCCTCCAGCTCGTCCAGCGTGCGCTCGTCGGCGACGTACCGGCCGTCCATGTTCTTCAGCGGGATGTGGATCTCCTGGCCGGACGCGTAGTCGCTGGTCCAGGCCGTGCCCGCGTTCTCCACCCGCAGCTTCTGGTCGCGGCAGATGAAGTGGAGGTGGTTGTTGCCGAGCATCGCGCCCGGGAGGAGGTGGGCCTCGGTGAGGATCTGGAAACCGTTGCAGATGCCCAGGACCGGGAGTCCCGACTTCGCCTGCTCGATGACCGTCTCCATCACCGGCGAGAACCGGGAGATGGCTCCGGCGCGCAGATAGTCGCCGTAGGAGAAACCGCCGGGAAGGACAACCGCGTCGACCTGGTGAAGGTCCTTGTCCTTGTGCCAGAGAGCGACCGGTTCGGCACCCGCGAGGCGGATCGCGCGCTGGGTGTCACGGTCGTCGAGACTTCCCGGGAAAGTGACGACGCCAATACGAGCGGTCACTTCGCGGCCTCCGCCACTTCTTCGACCTTGACCGTGAAGTCCTCGATCACCGTGTTGGCGAGGAAGGATTCCGCAAGATCATGGATGCGGGCGAGCACGGCCTCGTCGACCGGTCCGTCAACTTCCAGTTCGAATCGCTTTCCCTGACGTACATCGGAGATGTCTTCGAAACCCAGGCGCGGCAGGGCACGCTGGACCGCCTGGCCCTGGGGGTCGAGGATCTCCGGCTTGAGCATGACGTCGACTACGACGCGTGCCACTGGCACTCCCGGTGTTGTGGTGCTGAGCAGGTTCCTGCGGGTCTTCGACAGGTGGCTTCAGACTACCCGCACAAAATTTCTACGCGGGTAGCGTTGGAGGAAGCTACGTGATGGCCGTCACGGCCCGGCGCGCCGACGCCCGTTCACGAAAAGATCCAGGAAAGATCCCAGATCGACACCCGATACCTATTGCGCTCAGGACGCGCGGGAGGATTTAGTCAAGCTTCACATTGCATTGCTGAGCACTGTACAAATGAATTGGCAACGTGCCGTACGAAGGGACCGATATTCGTGGCGCAGAAGGTCGTGGTCACTCTCTTTGACGACATCGACGGCTCGGAAGCGGCGGAAACGATCGCCTTCGGACTGGATGGCAAGTCGTACGAGATCGACCTGAATGAATCCAATGCCAAGAAACTGCGTAAGGCGCTCGCGCCCTACGTGGACGCCGGCCGCAAGCGCTCGAAGTCGGGCAAGGCGTACCGGCAGACGGAGGTGGCCCCCGACCCGGCGGCCGTCCGCGCCTGGGCTCAGGCGAACAAGATGGACGTGCCCGCGCGCGGCCGGATCCCCAAGAAGGTCTACGAGGCGTTCAGCGCGGCACAGTGAGCCGCCGCGCCCGACGACGGGTCATCCGCCCCTCGGGAGACCCGACTTGCGCTGCACCCCTGATGGTCAGCTAGAGTTCGGAGCACGCCGAGGGGCGAGGCCGAAAGGCCGAACCCCCGAGGTACACGCGGGTGTAGTTCAGTAGCAGAACATCCCCCTTCCAGGGGGAAGGCGCAGTGTGCAATTCCTGTCACCCGCTCTGCATCGCTTCAGATCCACTTCGGTGGATCGGATTCACTCCGGTGGATCAGGTAAGCTGATGCCCGCGCCGATCGGTGGGAGCCGGTCGGAGGCAGTGCGGACGTAGCTCAGTTGGTAGAGCGCAACCTTGCCAAGGTTGAGGTCGCCAGTTCGAACCTGGTCGTCCGCTCACTTCACGAAGGCCCCGGTCATCGACCGGGGCCTTCGTCGTGCGCCCGGAAGGCGTGCGCCGGGAGTCGTATCTCCGCGGCCCTTCTGACATTTGTCATGCGCGGCGATGACAGCGCGCACTGCTTCCGCCTCCGGATCGCCGGGACGCTGGAGGCATGGACAACAACGAACACGAACACGTGATTGAGGTCACTGACCTACGACGTGTGTACGGGGGCGGGTTCGAGGCCGTACGCGGGGTCTCCTTCCATGTGGACCGGGGTGAGGTCTTCGCGCTGCTCGGGACCAACGGCGCCGGCAAGACGTCGACGGTCGAGGTGCTGGAGGGGCTCGCCAAGCCGGCCTCGGGACGGGTGCGGGTGCTCGGGCACGACCCCTACGAGGAGCGGTCCGCCGTACGGCCCTTCACCGGGGTGATGCTCCAGGAGGGCGGCTTCCCGTCCGAGCTGACCGTCACCGAGACCGCCCGGATGTGGGCGGGGTGCGTGAGCCGGCCCCGGCCGCCGGAGGAGGCGCTGGAACTGGTCGGCCTCCACCGGCGGGCCGACGTACGGGTGAAGCAGCTGTCCGGCGGTGAACGGCGCCGCCTCGACCTCGCGCTCGCGGTGCTCGGGCGGCCCGAGGTGCTGTTCCTGGACGAGCCGACGACCGGTCTGGACGCCGAAGGGCGGCGGGACACCTGGGAGTTGGTGCGCTCGCTGAGCGACGGCGGCACGACCGTGCTGCTCACCACGCACTACCTGGAGGAGGCCGAGGATCTCGCCGACCGGCTCGCGATCATGCGCGAGGGGCGTATCGCGGTGGCCGGGACACCGGCCGAGGTGACCGCCGCCCAGCCCTCCCGGATCTCCTTCCGGCTGCCGGACGGCTACTTCCTGGGCGACCTGCCGCCGCTGGCCGAGCTCGGGGTGACCGGTCACGAGGTGGACGGCAGGGTCGTACGGCTGCGGACGAGGGAACTGCAGCGGGCGGCCACCGGGCTGCTGGTGTGGGCCGAGCGGGCGGGGATCGAGCTGCGGAACCTCGATGTGCGGTCGGCCTCGCTGGAGGAGGCGTTCCTGGGGATCGCGCGCGAGAAGGAAAAGGAAGAGGTGGCGGCATGAGTGCCCTGGAAAGGGACGGCGCGAGCGCCACCGGACGTCGCGGCATGAATGCCCTCGATCTCGCTCCCGTCGTGCGGCGGTTGCGGGCGCTGGCGCGGGCCGAGCTGACGCTGCTCGGCCGCAACCGCAGTGCGGTGGTCACGGCGCTGCTGGTGCCGCTCGCGCTGCCGTTCAGCGTGCGGCCCACGCTCGACCAGATGGACCTGAAGGCGGAGGGGCTGAGCATCGGCACGGTGATGCTCACGGCCGCCGTCGGCTTCTCCCTCCTGTTCGCCGTCTACTCGTCCCTGGTCAGCGCCTATGTGGCCCGCCGCGAGGAGCTCGTCCTCAAGCGGCTGCGCACCGGCGAGGTCGGTGACGCCGAGATCCTCGTTGGCACCGGCCTTGCGGCCGCGTGCCTCGGCCTCGCCCAGTCCCTCCTCCTCGTCGTCGCCTGCGTGGCGCTCCTGGACACGGGGGCGCCCAAGGCGCCGTATCTCACCGTCCTGGGGCTGCTGCTCGGCCTGGTGCTGTGCGCGGCGCTGGCCGCGCTCACCGCGAGCTACACGCGGACCGTGGAGAGCGCGCAGGTCACCGCGTTGCCGCTGCTGTTCCTCTCCATGCTCGGCTCGGGCATCGCGATCCCCCTGGAGGCCCTGCCGGACCGGGTGGCGGACGTGTGCGCCTATCTGCCGCTCTCCCCCGTGATCCGGCTGGTCCGCGGCGGCTTCACCGGTGAGCTGGGCGGGTACGAGGCGCTGGGCACGGCGGCGACCGCGCTGGCCTGGACCGTGCTCGCGGTGTTTGCTGTACGCCGGTGGTTCCGGTGGGAACCACGGCGGTGACCTACGGGGGCACGTGGAGATGGGCGGCACGGTGACGGGCCCGACGGTGGTCGGACGGACGGGCGGCTGGTGGCGGCGCAAGAGCACGCCGGCGAAGGTCGAGACGTACACCCGGTGGTCGTTCCACACCATCGGGGTGAGCGAGTTCGTGGCGGTCGGACTGCCTGCCGTCGGCACGCTCGGGTTCGGGCTCGGCGCGGTGGTGCTGGTCCTGGTCACGGCGCATGCCGCGGTGTGCACGGTGACGGTGTCCCGGGCGCTGGACTGGACCCGGGGACGCAACCCGCAGCCCGTGCGGCTGTTGTGGACGCTGGCCGCCCTCAGCGCGGTGATAGCCGTCGCGGCCATGCTGATCGCGGACCGGGGCCCGGACGGCGACGGCGCCGAGGGCACGGGCAGCGCGATCTTCGCGATCATGCTGATCGCCGGCGCCGGGGTGATCGCGCTCGGTGTGGCGGACCGGCGGCGCGTGTGCCTGATCGTGGCCGGCTTCGCGGTCGGCGCGGGTCTCCTCTCGCTCCCGCTGGGCGTCCCCGCGCCCGGAGCCATGTTCACCGCGCTGGGCGTGCTCATCGGCGCCGGGTTCCTCGCCTTCACCGCCGTCTTCTCCGTCTGGCTCATGAACGCCGTCTACGAACTCGACGCGGCCCGCGAGACCCGCACCCGGCTCGCGGTCGCCGAGGAACGGCTGCGGTTCGGACGGGACATGCACGACGTGATGGGGCGCAACCTCGCGGTGATCGCGCTGAAGAGCGAACTCGCCGTGCAGCTCGCCCGGCGCGGACGGCCCGAGGCCGTGGACCAGATGACCGAGGTGCAGCGGATCGCGCAGGAGTCGCAACGGGAGGTACGGGCGGTCGTACGGGGGTATCGGGAGGCCGACCTGGACATCGAACTCGCCGGTGCGCAGGGCGTGTTGAGCGCGGCCGGGATCACCTGCGAGGTGACCGGGGAGGCGGGCGGACTGCCGGGGGAGGTGCAGTCGGTGCTGGCGTGGGTGGTCCGGGAGGCGACGACCAATGTGCTGCGCCACGGGGACGCCCGACGGTGCGAGGTGTTACTGCGGGTGGCGGAGGGGCGGGTGGTGCTCACGGTGGAGAACGACGGCGCGAAGGCCTCCGGCGGGGGCGGGGAGTCGAAGAGGGCCGGCGTCGGAAGGAGCGGGGCGGGAATGGCGGTTGACGGGACGGGCGCTTCGAGGCCGGAGGGCGGCGAGAGGTGGGGGTCGGGACCGGTGGCCGATGGCCGAAGCGATTCGGGGCCGGAGGCCGATAGAGAAAACGGTTCGGGACCGGCTGGCGGCGGGAGGTTCGCCGGGCGAATGGTCGCTGACGGGGGCATCGGGTCGGGGCTCGCCGGGCTGCGGGAGCGGCTCGCGGCGGTCGGCGGGACGCTCGTCGCCGGGCCCGCCGACGGGGATGTGTTCCGGGTGGTGGCCGAAGTGCCCCTGAACGTGAGCGAGGTCACCGCGTGACGCCCATGGCCATGACTCCGGTACGGCTGCTGCTCGCCGACGACGAGCATCTGATCCGGGGCGCGCTCGCCGCGCTGCTCTCGCTGGAGGACGACCTGGTGATCGTCGCCGAGGCCGCGAGCGGGCCCGAGGCGCTGGCGATGGCGCGGGCGCACCGGCCGGACGTGGCCGTCCTGGATCTCCAGATGCCCGGCGCGGACGGTGTGAAGGTCGCCACATCCCTGCGGACCGAACTGCCCGGCTGTCAGGTGCTGATCGTCACCAGCCACGGCAGGCCCGGGCATCTGAAGCGGGCGCTCGCGGCGGGTGTGCGCGGGTTCGTCCCGAAGACGGTGAGCGCGCAGCGGCTCGCGGAGATCATCCGCACGGTGCACGCCGGAAACCGTTACGTCGACCCCGAGTTGGCCGCCGACGCCATCGCCTCCGGGGACTCGCCGCTGACCGCCCGCGAGGCCGAGGTGCTGGAACTCGCCGCCGACGGGGCGCCCGTCGCGGAGATCGCCGAACGGGCCGCGCTGTCCCAGGGGACCGTACGGAACTACCTGTCGTCGGCCGTCTCGAAACTCGGGGCGGAGAACCGGCACTCGGCAGTGCGTCTCGCACGGGAGCGAGGTTGGGTATAGTTGCTCTCGCGCCACGGCACAGTCGTCACGGCGCGACGCGGACGTAGCTCAGTTGGTAGAGCGCAACCTTGCCAAGGTTGAGGTCGCCAGTTCGAACCTGGTCGTCCGCTCGGGAGAAAAGCCCCGGTCCACCGGACCGGGGCTTTTTCGTGCGCCGAGTGCGCCGAGCCGAGGGCTAGCTCCAGCTCAGGCCGGTGAGGCGCTCGTACGCCTCGATGTACTTCGACCGGGTCGCGTCCACGACCTGCTGCGGCAGCGGCGGCGGGGGCTGCTCGCTCTTTCGGTCCCAGCCCGACTCCGGGCCGGTCAGCCAGTCGCGCACGAACTGCTTGTCGTACGACGGCTGCGCGCGGCCCGGCTGCCACTCCTCGGTCGGCCAGAAGCGGGAGGAGTCCGGGGTGAGGACCTCGTCCCCGACGACCAGGGTCTCGCCCTCGAAGCCGAACTCGAACTTGGTGTCCGCGAGGATGACGCCCCGTTCGCGGGCGATGTCACGGGCGCGGGAGTAGATCGCGAGGGTCGCCTGGCGCAGCTGGGCGGCGGTGTCGGCGCCGACCTGGCGGGCGACCTCCTCGTACGACACGTTCTCGTCGTGCTCGCCCACGGCGGCCTTGGTGGCCGGGGTGAAGATCGGGGCGGGGAGTTCGCTGCCGTCGACCAGGCCCTCGGGGAGGGCGAGGCCGCAGACCGTGCGGGACGCGTTGTACTCCAGCAGGCCGGAGCCGGTGAGGTAGCCGCGGGCCACGCACTCGACCGGGACCATCTGGAGGGACTTGCAGATGAGGGTGCGGCCCGCCCACTCGGCGGGGGCGCCGGGCGGGAGTTCGGTGCCGAGGACGTGGTTGGGGATCAGGTCGGCGAGCTGGTCGAACCACCAGATCGAGAGCTGGGTGAGGACGCGGCCCTTGTCGGGGATCTCGGTCGGCAGCACCCAGTCGAACGCGGACATACGGTCACTGGCGACCATCACGAGCTCGCCCGCCTCGTTCTGGTACAGCTCCCGCACCTTGCCGGTGTGGAGGTGCGTCAGGCCCGGAACCTGGAGCGGCTCGGGCTTTTCTACGAATCCGGACACGGGTTCCTCCAGTGGATCTGTCCAACTGGCTTGATTGTCCCGTATGCGCGAGCGGCTTCAGGACGGGGGTCGGCGGGAGTGTTCTGCCGCCGGGTCAGTCGCGCTTGCAGATGCGGTCCAGGAGGTTCGCGGTGGCGCGCTGGACCCGGGTGTCCACATGGCCGGGGCGGTCCAGGGACGGGGTCCACGCGAACGTCCCGGACGCGAAGACGAGGGCGCCGGAGGGGGCCCGGTAGAGGGACGTCTCCTGGTGGCGGAGGGCGCCTTCGGCGTCGGCGTACGGGGAGTGGGCGAGCAGGATGCGGTTGTCGTGCTCGGGGAGCGGGGTGCGCGGGAAGTAGCGGTCGGCCTCGCCGGCGACCAGGCCGTCGATCTCGTCGCCCTCGTGCGCGCCGGTCGCGTCCCACAGCCAGTGGTCGGCGTTGCGGACGATCAGGGGGTGCGGCTCGGGGACCCGGCCCGCGTACTGGATGCCGACCAACTGCTGCTCGGGGCGGTCGACTTCACGCCACAGGACGGGCCGGCCGGGACCCCGGCGCTTGCGGCAGGTGAGCAGCCGGTCGGGTACGCCGGACGGGGACGGGCCCAACTCCACTTGCCAGTACATGGTGTTGGCGGAGAGGAAGACGAGGGACGTGCCGTGTTCGCGGGCCGTCTCCACCGTGCGGCGCATGTTGGCCGACCAGTACTCGTCGTGGCCCGGGAAGACCAGGCCGCGGTACCGGGTGGGGTCCACCTCGCCGGCGTGCAGGTCGCGGGCGTCGGCGTAGGCGAGGTCGTAGCCGTAGCGCTCGGCCCAGCGGATGAAGTCGTAGGCGTGGCCGACGTGGAGGGGGAGTCCGGCGCCCGCGTACGGGCGGTCGAAGGAGACGGTCGTGGCGGCGTCGGACTCACCGAGCAGCCGGCCGTCGTCGTCCCACGCGTGGTAGAGACTCGCGCCCGTGCGGCCGTCCTCCGGATAGAGGTTGTACGCCTGCCAGGTCACGTCGGGCAGGAGAAGGAGCAGGTCGGCGGGGTGGTCGTCGCGGACGGTGAAGGGGATGTGCGAGCGGTAGCCGTCGGCGGTGGTGAGGACGGCGACGTACGCGCCGATGCTCCAGTAGCTCGGGATCTGCAGCCGCCAGGACAGCCACCAGTGGTGGCAGGAGACCGTACGGTCCGCGGTCAGCGGCGGAGGCTGGACGATGCCCGAGAGGCGTGGACTGGTGGTGATCTTCGCGGCGCCGTCACCGCCGTAGTGGCCGATGCGGTAGATGTCGACGCCGAATTCCTGGGGCGGGTCGACCGTGACGTGGAAGTCGACGGCCTCGCCGGGGGCGACGGCGCCGGTGGAGATGAAGCCCTTGATCTGGCGGCGGACGTCGTCGGCCGAGCGGGGGCCGCCGGCGGTTCGCGGGGATGCGGTGGTCCGGGGGGCGGTCGTCCGGGGAGCGGGGACCCTTGGGATGCCGTCGGGGGTGGCGCGGTCCGGCTCCACGGACGGGTCGACGTACCAGGGGACCACCTGGCCGGTGTCGTCGAAGTACGTCTCGGCACCGCGCAGCCAGGGGACGGGGCCCTGGCCGAAGGGGTCGCTGACGGCGTGCGCCAGGGCGCCGGACTCCCAGCGACGGATCTGCTCCGGTGCCATGGTCGGTCCCCTCCCTCGCGCGTCTGCTCCGCCGTGGGTGGCCGATGTCGGCCGATGTGGGTGGCCCTGGGTGGCCGTTGGGTGGCGTATGCGGTTGCCATGTGCGCGATCGGTCCCAGCACATCACATTACGCACCCATGCGGTCACACCTCGTTGCGAATTGGCCGAAAGTGGAACGGGGGGCTCCGCCTGGTTTGGCGGGTGACGGGGAGGGCTGGGGGCGCGGGCCTGCCGTTGTGACCGGGATGGTGACCGGGGTCGGCTTCACACGAGTCTGACCGGCTTTTCGGGGCGTATGCCGGATGTGATCAGCCAGGCGTACAGCGGGGCCGGGTCGCCTTCTTCCACGAGGCTGAGGACTCGGGGGGTCAGGTCGGTGGCGCGTTCGCCGTTGACCAGGAGGGTGGGGCCGTCCAGCCAGTCCAGGCCCGGGGTGGCGCCTGCGGTGTCCATGGCCGCGCAGCAGACCATCGCGGTGACGTGGTCGGTGAGCAACTCTCGGGCTGTGCGCGGGGGTTGGAGCGGGAAGAGGGGGAACGTGGCGTCGTCCCAGAGGGGGTTGTCGGGGCGGGCGGGGTTGGTGGTGGTGTTGGCGGTGCGGGTGCCCTCTCGGGCCAGCTCGGTGGTGAGGGCTGCGGCGAGGGTGGCGGCGCGTTCGTTGATCGGCGGCTCGTCCGCCTCGGCTTCGCCATCGGCCTGTTTGCTCCCACCCGCACCACCCGTGCAGCTTTCGTCGTCGAGTGCGGGTGGCCCTTGTGGGGCGGGATCGCCGTTGGCGGCTGGGGGCTGGGGGGTGCCTTCGGCGATCGGCGGGAGAGGGCTGTCTTCGGCAGACGGAGTGACCGGCCTGTTGCCGTCGGCGAACTCGGCTACCGGGGAGGCCGGGCTCTCGCTGTCGGTGGCCGTCGAGGCGGGGCTCGAGACCTCGGGCGTGACATCGATTCCGGACGAGGCGGCCGGGTCGGCCAGGGCGGCCGGCGTGGTGTCGGGTGTGACATCGATTCCGGACGAGGCGGTCGGGTCGGCCAGGGCTGCCGGCGTGGTGTCGGGCGGGCTGTCGAGGGCTGCGGTCTCGTACCCCAAGGGTGATGCCGGATCCGTCAACGACTGCTGAACCGACGGAGTCGACAGGTGGTCCAGGATTCGGGACAGGGTCGGGGCGTTGGGGGACGGGGGCGTCCGGGTGGTGGAGCGGGTCGCGCCCATCGTGTCCAGGACTCGGTGGAGGCGGGCCGCGTCGGTGCGCCACTTGCGGTCGACGACCTCGTCCGGGTACTCCTGCCAGTCCACCGGGGACCAGTCGGGGCTCGGCTCGGCGGGGCCGCCGTGGAAGAGGCGGGCGGCGAGCAGGGAGGTGGCCTCGTCGATCGCGCCGGGCTCTTCGAGCAGGTCACAGGCGGGGCGCTCACCGAGCCGGGACGCGAAGCCCTCGGCCAGGCGGTCGCGGCGGGACAGCTCCGTGAGCGCGGCGACCACGCCCGCGTCCAGCCGGGACGGCCAGCGGCCCATCCGCCAGGCGGGGAGCGCGACCCGGGTCAGGAGACGGTCCCAACCCGCGTACGCCAGCCCCACCTGTTCCTGCGCGACGATCCGCAGACCGTAGTCCACAGCCTGTGCACGCTCGGCGGCGGCAGCCGCGACGCCCCGCTCCATCAGGGCCGCGTGCTCCCGGCAACTGCGCAGCAGCAGCCTCGCCACCCAGCCCACGCCCGCACACACCACACGGGTCAGCGGACAACGGCCGGCCGTCGAGGCGACGGCGACAGCGGCGTCCAGACCCCGCACGAAACGGCGGGCCGCGGCTATGTCCGGCTGCGCCGACGGTCCCGTACCGGCGACCACCGGGGCGAGGACCGCGCGCAGTTCGCCGACGCGCATCCACCACAGGAACGGGGAGCCGATCACGAGGACGGGCGCGGCGGTGCTGCGGCGGTGCGGGGCGCCGGCGCCCGCTATCTCGTCACGGTCCTCCGCCGGGGGCGGGCCGTGGGACGGGTGGGTACGGTCCTCCAGCCAGCTGTCGCAGTCCGGGGTGAGCGCTATCGCGGACGGGGCAGGGACGTCCAGGCGGTCGGCCAGGTCGCGCACCATCCGGTACAGGTCCGGCGCCGACTCCTCGGCGATCGCGACCGTCGGAGTGACCGCGGGACGGGCTCGGGCGACGACCAGGCCGATGGCACCGGCGGCGAGCAGGACGACCACCGCGACGGGCGTCACGACCCACCGGGCGGCGTGCCAGAACGAGCCCACCAAGTGGCCCGTCGAACCGCCGGCCAGCAGCACCACGGCGACAGCCGCGGGCAGCAGGGCCACGGCAAGTGCGCGGCTGCGGATGCGCAGCACAGCGAGGGCCCGGGAGCGCGCGGCCTGCGCGCCCACCTCGACACCCATACCCGTACCGGTACCGGTCACGGTCGGTCCTCACCCCCTCCCTGGCTGTCCTGACAGCGTCGCTGTCCTGGCGTTGCTCACTCCCCCACTGTGGCACCCGCCACTGACATCGCAATGCCGGTGGGCCAAGTGCCCGAACGCTTGCGCCGCACCCTAGTTGGGGCCCCGGCCCCCGTCAGCCGGATAGGGCAGCGGTCACTCGATGGAATGGCTTTGGGGAGAGGTGGATGACGGACAGCGATGATCAGGCCCCGATTACTGACCCAAGTTCTAAGAGACGGGCGGCCGTTCTGCAGGGTTCTGAGAGGTGGGCACACAGCGCTGGGCCCCGCATCCGAAGACGGATCCGGGGCCGGGGGGGGTTCATCCGAGGGGTGGGTGAACCCGGGTGGGTGCGGGTGAGCGGGGGCGGCCCAATGGAGGCGGGCCAGCGGGGGCGGGCCGATGGGGGCGGGCCAGTGAGGTGGGCCAGTACCGGGTCCAGGTCCGGTCGAGCCGCCGGTCAGGCGTCCGTGCCCGACCGGTCAGGGGTCAGGCGTCCGCGCCCGCCGCCTTCGCCGCGATGTCCGTGCGGTGCTGGGAGCCGTCCAGGCGGATGCGGGAGACGGCTCGGTAGGCGCGGTCGCGGGCCTCGGTGAGGTCCTTGCCGGCTGCCGTGACGGACAGGACGCGGCCACCGGCGCTGACGACGGCGTCACCGTCGTGCCGGGTGCCGGCGTGCAGCACGTACGCGTGCGGGGCGTCCTCGGCGGCCACCTCGTCGAGGCCGGTGATCGGGTCGCCGGTGCGCGGGGTGCCGGGGTAGTTGTGCGAGGCCACGACCACGGTGACCGCGGCGGAGTCGCTCCAGCGCAGGGGCGGCAGGTCGGCGAGCGTGCCGTTCGCGGCGGCGAGCAGGACGCCGGCCAGCGGGGTCTTCAGACGGGCCAGGACGACCTGGGTCTCCGGGTCGCCGAAGCGGGCGTTGAACTCGATGACCCGTACCCCGCGCGAAGTGATCGCGAGACCGGCGTACAGCAGGCCCGAGAAGGGCGTGCCGCGGCGGCGCATCTCGTCGACCGTCGGCTGGAGCACGGTCTGCAGGATCTCGTCGACCAGCTTGGGGTCCGCCCACGGGAGGGGGGAGTACGCGCCCATGCCGCCGGTGTTGGGGCCCTCGTCGCCGTCCAGGGCGCGCTTGAAGTCCTGGGCCGGCTGGAGCGGGAGGACCGTCCGGCCGTCGGTGATCGCGAAGAGGGAGACCTCGGGACCGTCCAGGAACTCCTCGATGACGACCCGCTCGCAGGAGTTCGCGTGCGCCCTGGCCGCCTCGATGTCGTCGGTGACGACGACGCCCTTGCCGGCGGCGAGCCCGTCGTCCTTGACGACGTACGGGGCGCCGAACGCGTCGAGGGCCACGTCGACCTCCGCGGGCGTCGTACAGACGTACGAGCGCGCGGTGGGGACCTCCGCTCCCGCCATGACGTCCTTCGCGAAGGCCTTGGAACCCTCGATCTGCGCGGCCTCCCCGGAGGGGCCGAAGACCGGGATGCCCACCTCGCGCACGGCGTCGGCGACCCCGGCGACCAGCGGAGCCTCCGGGCCGACCACCACCAGGTCGGCCTCCAGTGCCTTGGCCAGCGCCGCTACGGCCGTGCCGTCGAGCGCGTCGACCTGGTGCAGCTCGGCGACCTCGGCGATGCCGGCGTTGCCAGGGGCGCAGTGCAGCGCGGTGACGTCGGGATCGAGGGACAGAGAACGGCACAGGGCGTGTTCGCGGGCACCGCTGCCGATGACGAGGACCTTCACGGGGGTCAGCCTAACTGGGTTGTGCGGGGTGCTGACGCGGGCGTCCGTTGTAGGAGCTGCCGCCCCCACGCCCCCGCTTCGGCCTGGACGGCCTCGTCCTCAAACGCCGGACGGGCTGAAAACACAGATGCGGACCGGCATCGAGGAGGCACCTATACGTAGGGGAGCCACTGTGAAGGGGGCCGCAGTGAGGGAGGGGGGCCGCTACTCGTTCGTGAACTCCTCCATCACCGTCGCGCCCAGCTCCCGCACGATCAGTTCGTGACCGGAGAGGGCCGAGTCGACGAGGTCGGGGTCGTCGTCCTCCGGGGTGTCGTCCTCCGGGGAGACGGGGGGCGGGGGTGGTTCCGGGGCGGGCTGCCGCGGGGGTGAGGCCTGAGTGGACTGGCTTGTCGACGAGGAGGGCGCGGGGGACGTCGAGGTGGACGAGGGCGCCGGGGATGCGGGGCGCTGTGCGGTGGGGGACGTACCGGCGCCGTATCCTCCGCCGCCTGTGCCACCCGTACCGCCGGCGCCGTTGTAACCGGAGGGGCCGGGAGGAGCGGTGGGCGGCAAGGGGGCCGAGCCGCCGGACGGGTCGACGATCGCCTCGACCTTCCACTGCACGCTGAACTGCTCCGCCAGCGCCTGCTTCAGCACGTCCTCGCTGCCGCTGCTGACGAAGTTGTCCCGCGCACCCGCGTTGACGAAGCCCAGCTGGAGGGTCGTGCCGTCGAAGCCGGCCACCTGGGCGTTCTGGCTGAGCAGGATCCAGGTGAAACGGCGCCGGTTCTTGACCGCTTCCAGGATGTTCGGCCAGAGCATGCGGGGGTCGAGGCCGCCGGTCGGGGGAGCGTAGGAGCCGGCGGCTGGGGCTGCGGGCTGGTGGTGCGGGGCGGGGGCGGAGGTCGCTGCCGGCGGCTGCGCCTGTGCCGGTGCGCTCGGCGCGGTCGGGGGCTGTCCGGCGCCCGCCTGGGTCGGCGTGGGCCAGCCGCCGGGGCGTCGGCCTCCACCGGCGGTGGCGGCGGTGGGCCAGGCGCCGGGGGCGGGAGACGGGGACGGCGGGGGAGGCGACGACTGAGGCTGAGGGTGTTGCTGGGGGTGCGACTGGGGCTGCTGGTCCGCGAACGGGGCTGCCGGGGCACTGGGCTCGGGGGTGGGCGTAGGCGCGGGAGCGGAGGTCGGTACGGGCGCGGGAGTCTGTGCGGGGGCCGGCGCGGGCGTGGCAGGTACCGTGCCGGAGGCCATCGGGCCGCCTCCGCCCGGTACCCCTTGCGCCCCTTGCGCCCCTTGCCCGCCCTGCGCACCAGGTCCTCGTACCGCCGCACGGGCAGCCGCGGCGCCGCCACCCGGCGGAATGGGCGCGCCCCCGGGCATGGGTGCTCCCCCGGCACCGGGCATGTGCGCGCCGGCGTGCGCGTCAGGACCAGGCACGTACCCCATCGCAGGCATGGCACTGGCGCCACCACCTGCGGAGAAGTTGACGCCCCGCTCCAGTCGGTCCAGTCGGGCCATGACGGAACTCTCGTCGCCGTATGCGGCGGGGAGCATCACGCGCGCGCAGATCAGTTCCAGTTGGAGGCGGGGCGAGTTGGCGCCGCGCATCTCGGTCAGTCCCGCGTTGACGAGGTCGGCGGCGCGGCTGAGTTCGGCGGCGCCGAAGGTGCCGGCCTGGGCCTGCATGCGCTCGATGACGTCGGCCGGGGCGTCGATGAGCCCCTTCTCGGCGGCGTCGGGCACGGCGGCGAGGATCACCAGGTCGCGCAGGCGCTCCAGCAGATCGGCGACGAAACGGCGCGGGTCGTTGCCGCCTTCGATGACGTGGTCGACGACCTCGAAGGCGGCGGCGCCGTCGCCGGTCGCGAAGGACTCGACGACGGAGTCGAGCAGCGAGCCGTCGGTGTACCCGAGGAGGGAGGTGGCCATGGCATACGTCACGCCCTCCTCCTTCGCCCCGGCGAGCAGCTGGTCCATGACGGACATGGAGTCACGCACGGAGCCCTGCCCGGCCCGCACGACGAGCGGCAGAACGCCGTCCTCGACGGGAATGTCCTCCTTGCCGCACACCTCGCCGAGGTAGTCGCGCAGGGTGCCCGGCGGGACGAGCCGGAAGGGGTAGTGATGGGTACGTGACCGGATGGTCCCGATGACCTTCTCGGGCTCGGTGGTGGCGAAGATGAACTTGAGGTGCTCAGGCGGCTCCTCGACGACCTTCAGCAGCGCGTTGAAACCGGCCGACGTGACCATGTGGGCCTCGTCGATGATGTAGATCTTGTACCGGCTGCCGGCGGGGCCGAAGAAGGCCTTCTCGCGCAGCTCACGGGCGTCGTCCACACCACCGTGGGAGGCGGCGTCGATCTCGATGACGTCGATGGAACCGGGCCCGTTGCGCGCGAGGTCCTGGCACGACTGGCACTCGCCACAGGGCGTCGGCGTGGGCCCCTGCTCGCAGTTCAGACACCGCGCGAGGATGCGCGCGCTGGTCGTCTTGCCGCAGCCGCGCGGCCCGCTGAACAGGTACGCGTGATTGACCCGGTTGTTCCGCAGCGCCTGCTGCAGCGGGTCGGTTACATGCTCCTGCCCGATGACCTCGGCGAACGACTCCGGGCGATAACGGCGGTACAGCGCGAGAGACGACACGCGTACGAGGTTATAGGCGCCCACTGACAACCAGCCCCGCCCGGCCCGAGCACCACCCGAGCCGCGAGCCACAACCGGGACGCGAGCGGCAAGCCACAACCGAGACGCGAGCCGAGAGCCGTAGTCGGGCCCCGGGAACGCAAGCGCCCCCCACGCACCCGCCAGAGCCAACCTACCCTTGCTGCCTTCCGGCCCTGGGGGAGTTCAGTCAGATAGCGCCGCGTGAGGGGCTCCGCACACAGTACCCGACGTCAGGGGCCGGGAACGAGTTCGCGAGCACTCCTCTCGGTCATGTAATGTTCCCGGCGGAGGATTCGCCTAGAGGCCTAGGGCGCACGCTTGGAAAGCGTGTTGGGGGCAACCCCTCACGAGTTCGAATCTCGTATCCTCCGCCAGTGCCTCACCGGGCACGATGTCGAAGGGCCCCACCGTTCGCGGTGGGGCCCTTCGTCGTTGTCCGTCTCAGAGGACCAGAGTTGCTCCGCCGCACGCTGGGTAGGGTGCTTGATGTGATCACAGACAGCGCTTCCGTGCTGGTCGATATCCGGAAGTACGACGGAAGTCTGAGCGCGCTGTGGACTGCTGCCCGGCTGGGTGAGGACGAGCACGGCGTGTGGTTGGGCACGGCGCGGGGCGTCCCCGTCCGCTCGGCCACGGGCGGCTGGACCAGCCGGTTCGCGTACGTGATGGTGGTCCCTCGCGGTGAGTGGTGGACCGCTACGTTCTGTGTGGAGCCGGGCCCCGAGATGTACTGCGACGTGTGCACGGTGCCTGAGTGGAACGCGGACGGGACCGTCCTGCGCACAGTGGACCTTGATCTCGATGTCGTGCGGCCTCATGGCGGCGAAGCCCGTATCGAGGACGAGGACGAGTTCGCCGAACACCAAATGCGCTACGGCTATCCCGACAGCGTGATCGGCAAGGCCCGGCAGACTTGTTTGTGGTTGATGGAGGCAGGCCGTCGCGATGGTGATGGCATCGAACCCTTCGCCTCGGTGTACCGCTACTGGCTCGACCTCATCGCGTAGGCCGGGGCACGGTCTCGCTCATCTCGCATCGAAATCGAGGAGGAACGGCTTGTGCCACGACCGCGCCCGATCGGGATCGGGCGGGGACCCACGGGGAACTGCGGTTGCCGGGAGGCCACACCCAGCAGACGTCGAGGTCAGCATCCCGCAGCAGGTCAGAGGTGCCAAGGGGCTTCCGGAGCCGTGTGCTTGAAGGTGGTGTGGTGGGTGGATGGCGGTGTGTCTACCCGATGCGCGGAGCAACTGCTGCCAGCATGACGTGGGTTGAGCCCGGATTGGCGACCGTGGTGGGGTCGACGCTGGATTCCTCCGCCACTGTCGTAGCCCAGCAGTCCCCCCAGGTCGCCGCCCAGTCGCCGGCCAAGTCGCTGCCGGGGTCGAGATCCTCGGGCTTGCCTGTGATGCCGTAGGCGTCGAGGAGTCGCCGTTCGATACCGAGCGGATCGCCCAGGGCGAGGGACGGGTACTCACTGATCCAACGCCGGAGGATCCGTCCCCCTTCGGCGATCAGCCATGCTTCTCCGTCGTTCTGCTCGCTGTGGAAAAAGAGTTGGGCTTTGCCGAAGCGGACGCTCAGCTCTCGGCACAGGTCGGTGATGTGCTCTGTCTGCTGCGGATAGGGCAGACCGAAGTAGGGGCCGATGGCCAGGGTCCATCCTCGTATGGGCGGAGTGACAACGACTGTTGAGAACGGCTCCTCTTCGTCATGCGCCACCTCGTCGATGAGCACTGCGCCGTCGGCCCAGGGGATCTCCTTCACATCCGTCAAACCGAGAGCTTTGACAACTTCGGCCTGTTCGACGGTCTCAATCGCAAGCCACGAGAGCCAACAGGCGCGTATGCGTGGTGCGGAATCGGATATCCCCATGGCCCGCATCGTAGGGAGCCGGACGCGTGCCAGATCTCACGGAGAGCCATACGGAACCGCGGGGGCCAGGACAGCGATCGCCCTTGCTCTGTTTCCGGTCCACCGCAGGTCGGAACAGCCACCGCTTCCAGGGCACCCAAGAGCGGCCTCGAAAGTGTCTGATTGCGTGACAACGCCGACGAACAGCGGCGGACAAGCGCGGACGTCTGCGAACCGTCAGCGCTACTGCGAGCCGCACCAGCCCAAGTCGCCCCCCATCCAAGTTGTTTCGGGGCGAAGAGGTCGGTTCGTTAAGGTGCGCGGCGTGACCGATGACGCATCGGCCTGTCCTGAGTGCAGCCAGCCCATGAAGTCCGGCGGCTTCCTCCTCTCTCGGCGGGAGGACGATGGCCGGCGGACCTGCCGGACGCTGTGGCGGTGCACTGGTCGGCATGTCTGGTGGCGCTGGGCCGACCGACCGGACGAGCCTTTGGAGGCCTGCCCAGTGCCGGAGCTGTTCCGCTGACATCCAACGCTGAAATCAACGACCCCGGACGGCGGAAACACACAGCAGCCAGTCGTGGGACCGGTGCATGAGCCGGATCTCGACGAGGCCGAGATCAGTGAACTCCTAAAGTGATTGCCGGCCGTGGAGTTGGGCATCAACGATCCGCCGCAGTTCGGCGAACCGGTCGTCCTGCCGAGTCCCACCGGCCAGATCGCTCAGGGCGTACGCCGTGTACGTGAAGGTGTCCGTGGTGTGGAACTGGGCGCCCCAGTTGCCGAGGCTTACCGCGGTGACGCGCGACCATGCCACACGTTGGGTGCCCCAGGGATTCACCATGATGATGGTGTCCGTCGTGAGTTCCAGGCGTACGCGAAGGAGCCCCCACCAGGCAAAGAGGCCGAAGCCCAGCGCGATGGCAGTAGCGATCCCAGCGGAGCCCGCGGAGTGCACGTCCGGGTGCGAAAGAACTCCCAGCCAGGCGAACAGCGCCCCGCCCGCTGGGCCGGCAGCCAGCACGTAGCCCAATAGCCGGCCAGACCAGGCGACCCGCCACACGCCGATGATGCCGTCTCGCACATCGTCCACAGCGTGAATGATCCTCGCCGGTGCCTCCCAGCGAAACCTCCGAGCGACGATTTCGAGACCATTGCCGAGCCAGAGCACCCAAACTCAGGTCTCGAAGTCGTGCTCAGGGCGAGGGCGTGAAGCTGGCGAAAAGCGGTAGGCCGTACCTCCGACGACGATGTGCCGAGATCCCTTGCGGCTCAGTGCCATGGCTCCTCCTCGACACGGCAGATGCCCCCGAAGGCCCCGGCGTCAGGAGGACCGACCTACGGGATCTCCGTCAAGCGGTGGTCCGCCTTACCTCCCCAGGTTCGGCCATCCAACTCTGTTGGAGTAGCTCTCGAAGCAGTACCGGGTTGAGCGGTCCCATTCCTTCCCGGTGGCGAGTTCGTATGCCTGGTCCGGCACATACAGCAGCCATTCCCCGTTGTACTCGGTGGAGGTGTACGGGGCGAACTTGTCGACGTCGAAGAAGACGCTTTCCCATACGGATCGTCCTGCGGCGACGACAGCGCAACGGGCA
Organism: Streptomyces sp. NPDC002499; assembly: GCF_053595415.1. Classification (NCBI taxonomy): domain Bacteria; kingdom Bacillati; phylum Actinomycetota; class Actinomycetes; order Kitasatosporales; family Streptomycetaceae; genus Streptomyces; species Streptomyces sp. NPDC002499. The sequence continues at coordinate 576,059 of NZ_JBSFXO010000006.1, read as the reverse complement.
TACAGGAACACGTCGCTGGACTGCGGGAAGGGCTCGCCGTTCCGGGCCGTCATGTCGACGACGGGAAGCATTCCGAACTTCTCCTGGTCCAGGCGGTACAGAGCCTCGGCATGTCGTTCCGCGAAGCCGACGATGTCGGGTACGGAAAGGCGGCTCAGATCCTCGGCCAGGCGCTGGCAACTCGCCTGCGTGGCTTCGCCGTTCAGGGTGGCTATCTGCGACCAGAAGGCGGCCCATGTCATTCTCACTGGCGCAGGATGCCAGAGCCCTCTGACATCCACGGCTGACGTCAACGGGGCCGGACGGCGGAATACGGCAGCGTCCCCGGGTGACCGTCGGACCAGTCGTCGACGGTCGCTGGGGGCGGGTGCAGACCGAACTCCTAAGTGGTACTCACCGGGCTCAGACCCACCGCAGACGTGCCAAGTAGGGTGCCGCTCATGACCACTTCTCCTGATCACGTCGACAGCAGAGAAGACCTGGCTGCCTTCGTCCGTGCGCTCCATCGGAGCCAGACCGAGGAGGGCCACTCATGGGAGAACGCGGACCTCGCGAGTTTCTTGGAGGCGCTGGCAGCATGGATCGACGACGCGGACGGCTGGTACAACAACGCCTCCCTCGATCTGCCCGCCAGCGGTGACTGGAGCTTCTTCGCACGAGCTCTACGAGCTGCGACCACCTACGAGTAGTCCGTCGCTCCGGGCGGACATATCGGGCCTTGGCAGGTTGGCCTGTGGAGCAGTTCCTAGGTCCGGTCGGTGCTCCGTCAGTTACGTCTAGGTCCACCCGGCGAAGGCGTCATACGAGGTCTACGTCCATACCGTTGAAGGCGTTGGGCATGAAGGGTTCCTCGACCTGAGCGAGTTCCCAGACCCACCGCTCCCGCACCGCGCCCGTGGCCTCCTCGGCAGCGGCCACCGCGTTCGACGGATCCTCGGCCATAGCAACGAGTCAGCCGAACTCCTCTTCGCCCACGTCGGCGTTGAGCGCTAGGGGGGTCGCATGTCGCGCGATACAGCCGAAGCAGAGGCGGGGATGAAGGGGATCACGTTTCCTGCCTGGCACGGAAAGCACTACGTGACCCTGGCCGAACTGCTGGTTCGCCTCGGCAGCTTCGGCCTGGACCTGACGTGGCGCGTCGAATTCGACGAGATCGTCGATCCTCGCTGTGTCGAGATGGAGAAGTTGCGCGCCCTCGTACGGGCCCTCGATCGAAGGATCCTGGCAAGGGCCAAGGTCATTCCTGCTGACAGCCTGGACGTGCCGTGGTGGCGAGGCCAGATCTAGGGCCATGGGCGGCGGAATGGGCGGTCGAAGCCTCCGGAGAGCCGAAGAGACGAAGAGACGGCCCTGACCTCATGGGCTGGTCTCTGAACACCCACCCCGAAGCGGGAAGGCATCCGCGGCCGAGAGCCCGAGTCGTGAGCACCGACGTGGAGCAAGGTTTCCGTTTCCGGGGCCGGACCGCCGTATCGGCGTGGTCAGGGATGACTGCCCAGGTCTCGGCCCCGACAGCAGCCGGAGCCCGCACACAGGCAGACCCCCGCCCCGCATGCACGCACGGAAGACCACACCCGCACCCGTTCCCCCACCCCGTCCCCCACCCCCGCCAAGGTGAGACCGCCTGCGAGAACGGTCCGTCTCGGCGCTTCGGGGAGTAGCGTGAGGTCATCGGGAGTACTTCGCGCACCGGCCCCGATGCCGGTGTCGTTCCCGGTGAGCCACGACACCGGGCGACTGCGCCTCCGCAGGGGTCCGGAGACAGGTTTGCGCGATGTCCGCGTCCAGCCCTCGTTCCCCGCTGCGGGCCGTCCCGTTCAGGGCCCCGATCGCCCGCCTCGCGCTGAAGTCCCAGAACCGTACCGACGGACCGACCGGGTTGGACGGTGCGTGGTGGCCCCGTACCCGTGACCTCGCGGGTGAACTCTCCACGCTGGCCGATGTGTTGGATCCGCTGTGGGGGCGGGTCACCCGGATCGCGGTCAATCGCCGCAACTGGCAGATCCTGCCGCCGCGGATCTTCGTCAACGGCCGTGTGGTGAAGGTGGGTTGGTTCGCCTCGGAGCGGCTGGACCCGAACCAGATCCTGCTGTTGTCCGGCACCGCCGGGCGCCGGGATCTGCTGGTGGTTCCGCCGGAGACCGACGCGTCCGTGGCCGCCCGTCTGATGGCCGCCGCGAGTACGGACACCGGTCCGGACACCGGTCCTGGTCCTAGTAGTGGTCCGGCACTGTCCGCGAGCGCGCTCTTGGCGGCGGAAGGGGTCTGCGGCAGCGAAGGGCCGGAGGTCGACGCCCCGGAGGCAGGGTCGGACGACTGGAATCCCGCGAGCCAAACCGCCGTCGCCGTCGCCGTCGCTCTTCCCGTCCCCGGCCGCGTATCCGACTCCCCATACGGGATTCAGCACCCCGCCCTGGGGATGTGACCGCCGTGATCACCGCCCTGGCCGTAAGTGCCCTGCTGATCATGGTCGTTGCCGGGACGCGTCTGTACTGCCGGTTCGACGCGCGTCACGGCGGACGCGTCGCCCGCCGTGGCCGGGCGGCGGCGGCAGCCGTGCGGGGCGGGTCCGGCCACCCATGAGCCCGCCACACCACCGAGCATCGACAGACCACCGAGCACCGGCACACCACCGCGCACCGTCACACCACCGCGCACCGCCCCACTACCCGACCCGCTCACACGGGATCGGCCGCCGCGGCCTCCATCAGCGGCTCCGCCTCCTCCGCCGTCGCCCCGGGAGGTACCACCAGCAGGTCCCAGCGGCCTCGGCCGGGGGTGAGCAGGACGATGGTGTGGGCGGCGGACGTGGCGAGGCTTCGATGGAGTTGTACGGAGCGGCCGGCGACGAGCATCTGGTCGGGGACCTCGGCCCAGGTCGAGCCGTTGACGGTGACGCTGGTGATGTGGCCCCATTTGCGCGGCAACCCGGCGAGCAGCTTGGGGAGTTCGGTGAGCAGGTCGTAGGAGCGGGGCCACCAGGCTCCGTCGATGGGGCGGGGATTGCCGCTGGGGGCGGCCAGTCGCAGGCGCAGGACAGGATGGGAGGGAAGCGGGGGCTGCAGTGCGGTGGTCATGAAGGCTCCTGTCAGCTGCCATGCGGATGTCAACGGCCGTGCGGATGTCAACTACCGTACGGAGAAGGGTGGTCGGCCTCAGGTGCGGCGGGCTTCCACTCGGTCCGGGGCCGGCCAGCGTACGTCGTGCACCCAGCCGAGACGCTCGAAGAGGCGGATGACCTCGGCCGAGAGGTCGATCTGGCCTCGGTCGACGCCGTGCCGGGCGCTGGTGGGGTCGGCGTGGTGGAGGTTGTGCCAGCTCTCGCCGAAGGAGAGCAGGGCGAGCGGCCAGAGGTTGGTCGCGCGGTCGTGGCGCCTGGTGCGGAACGGGCGCTCGCCGATCATGTGGCAGAGGGAGTTGACGCTCCACGTGACGTGGTGGAGCAGCGCGATGCGGACAAGTCCCGCCCACAGCAAGGCCGTTACGCCGTACAGCCAACTGCCGCCGATCGCCCAGCCGAGCCCGAACGGCAACGCGAGCGTGGCCACGCACAGGAGGGGGAAGGCGCGGGAGACGGCCTGGATGTCGCGGTCGGCGAGCAGGTCGGGGGCGTAACGCTCGGGCGGTGTCTGATCGTTGCGGAAGAGCCAGCCCACGTGCGCGTGCAGCAGGCCCCGCAACTGGCCGGTCAGATGGGTGCCGTAGCGGTACGGGGAGTGCGGGTCGCCGGGGCGGTCCGTGAAGGCGTGATGGCGGCGGTGGGTGGCGACCCAGCCGATGACATCGCCCTGGAAGCTCATCGAACCGGCGATCGCGAGGGCTATGCGCAGCGGACGGACGGCCCGGTAGCCGCCGTGGGTCAGACCGCGGTGGAAGCCGACCGTGACGCCGAGGCACGTGATCGTGTAGAGGACCGCCGCGAGGACGATGTCGACGGGGTGGATGAGCCTGCCCCACAGCAACCAGCCGGCGAGGCCGATCGCCACGAACGGCAGCACGACGATCACCGCGGTGATCGTCACGTAGATCCGCGCGGCGCCGTCGCGCGGGGGCGTCGGGTCGTCCGCCGGGAACGGGGACGTTCCGTCGTAGACCTGGGGCGACGGGACCGGATCCTCCGGTGCGACCGTCGTGGGGGTGAGCGAACTGAGCGGCATGCGTGGCTCCTCGGCCTGGATGCGTATGGCGCGGCCGGGGTCACGGGCAGCCCCTGTGAGGACGGGTGGCGTAGTGCGGAGGAAACGCTCCGGCGGACTCGCTCGGGCTCCGGGACGACGGTCCCGAACCGGTCCGAGTTCCGGCATACGAAAAACCCTGATCCCCTCCACCGTACTCCCGCCCGTGTAAGAACCGCGTCCGCCCGACAGCGGCTTCGCGTCGGCGCGGGCCCTACCGACAGGAAAGCGGTACTCGACGATGTACGACCAGACACGCGCCCAACAGCCCTCCGACCAGCCCCGCGGTGTATCGGGACGCCGTACCTCCGGCCCCGAACCGCTGTTCCCGCCGGGCGAGCGGGAGAAGATCGTGACGCGGCTGGGCCGGGCCCTCAACACGTTCCCCGATGCCCCGCACGAGTCGCTGGAGGAGGCCGAGGGTGCCTTCGACGAAGCCGCCGCCCAGGTGATGGCCGTCCTCTCCGGGCAGCGGCAGGCGCTGCGCGAGAGCTGGCAGGGGCAGGACCCCGAGACCCAGACCGCCGAACTCCACCTCGCGCTGCGGCAGTACCGGGAGCTCATCCAACGGCTGCTGCGGCTCTAGGTGTTCGCCGCCGGGGCTCCGGAATCGCCAAACCTCCTCGTGGACCAGGGTGTTGACCGGTCCAGAAGGAGGGAGGCGAGGGAGGAAACCGGCTCAGCCCTTGGCCGAGCCCAGGGTCAGACCGCTGACGAACTGCTTCTGGAGCACGAAGTACACGACCAGCGTCGGGATCGCGGTGAGCAGCGAACCGGCCGCGATCAGGTTCGGGTCGGTGAAGAACTGCCCGGAGAGGTTGTTCAGCGCCGAGGTGATCGGCATGTTCTCACCGGTCGAGATCAGGACCAACGCCCAGAAGAAGTCGTTGTAGATCCAGATCGACAGCAGGGTGCCCAGGGCCGCCATGGCCGGCTTGCACAGCGGCAGGGTGATCTGCCAGTACAGCCGCCACACCGAGGCGCCGTCCACCAGCGCGGCCTCGGTCAGCTCGTGCGGCAGCGAGCGCATGTAGTTCGACAGCACGAAGGCGCAGAACCCGGACTGGAACGCCACATGGATGAGCACCAGACCGAGCGCCGAGTCGTACAGCTTGCCGCTCTCGGTGATGCCCGGGAGGTTCGTCAGCAGGTACATCCGGTACAGCGGGGTGATGATGACCTGCTGCGGCAGCAGGTTGCCCGCCGTGAAGACCAGCAGCAGCGCCAGGTTGACCCGGAAGTCGAAACGGCTGACGTAGAACGCGACCATCGACGACAGGAGCAGCGTGATCAGCACGGCCGGGACCGCGATGATCAACGTGTTCACGAAGTAGTGGGTCATGTCCGACTGTTCGAACGCGTTCTTGAAGTTGTCGAAGTTCAGCGTGTGCGGCCAGGACACATAGCCGCGGTCGCTGGTCTCGCTGTAGGGACGCAGCGCCGAGAAGATCGCCCACAGCAGGGGGGCGACCCACGCCAGAGCGGTGCCGGCCAGGAAGACGTGCAGCAGGACGCGGGCCGGACGGATCGGGGTGCGCTGCTTGGGCGCCGCGCTCACGGTGCTCATGCGCGCCGCTCCTTCCGGAAGGTCGCGATCAGATAGGGAATGATCACGATCAGGGAGATGAACAGCAGCACCACCGCGATCGCCGAGCCGTAACCGATCCGGCTGGACTCACCGATGATGTTGTTGGTCACCAGGATCGACAGCAACTCGGTTCCCTGCGCGCCCTTGTTGAAGACGAAGACCAGGTCGAAGGCGCGGAGCGCCTCGATGATGGTGACGACAAGGACGACCGTGTTGGTCGGGCGCAGGGTCGGGAAGATGACGCTCTTGAACGTCTGCCACTCGTTCGCGCCGTCGATCGCCGAGGCCTCCCGCAGCGACGGGTCGACGCTCTTGAGGCCGGCCAGGTACAGGATCATCATGTAGCCGGTGTGCCGCCAGGACGCGGCGACCAGCACGGCCCACAGGTTGAGGTCCGGGTCGCCGATCCAGTCGATGTAGTGGCCCGGCTTGTTGGCGCCGATGAGGCTGTTGATCAGGCCCGTGTCCGGGTTGTAGATCAGCTGCCAGACGAAGCCGATGCACGCCAGCGAGATGACGACGGGCAGGAAGAACGCCGTCTGGTAGACCCGGCTGAACCGGATCTTCTTGTCCAACTGCACGGCCAGGAGCAGGCCGAACGGCGTCGGGATCAGGATCAGCACGACGAACCAGATGACGTTGTGCTCGACGGCCGGCCAGAACTGCGGGTTGTCGGTGAAGAGTTGCTGGAAGTTGTCCAGCCCGACCCATTTGATCGAGTCGAAGCCGATGCCGTCCCAGCTGGTGAAGGCGAGGAGGATAGAGGCCAGGGCGGTCACCCAGACCAGGAGGACGTGCAGGATCGTCGGCACGCCGGCCATGAAGGCGAGCGTGATCCGGTCGCGGCGGGTCAGCAGGCGCTTGTGGCCCCGCGGTACCCGCTTCTTCTCGGACGCGCGCCCAGGAGGCGGCACGGCGGCCGCCTCCTGGGACTTCGTGGGGGTCTCGATTGTCATTCAGCAGCTCACTCGGACGCGAAGATTGTCTTCTTCTGGCGCTCGATGGACGAGAGCAGGCTGTCGATTCCCTTGGGGTTCTGCAGGAACTTCTGCAGACCGGGCTGCATCACCGTGGAGGTGAAGTCCGGGCGGGAGTCGCGGTCCATGAACTGGGTGAGGCTCTTGGCGGCGCCGATCATCTCGTACGCCTTCTTCTGCAGGGGCGTGTACGCCGCGGTGCTGGCCTTGTTGGAGGCCGCCACGACGCTCGGGTCGCCCTTGAGGTAGAGCTCCTCGGCGGCCGGGGTGCCGAGGTACTCCAGCAGCTTCACGACACCGTCGTGGTTCTTCGGGGACTTGCTGACCATGAAGCCGTCGGTGGGCGCCTCGACGGTGTCCTGGCCGTACGCGGAGTTGATCTCCGGGAAGGCGAAGAAGTCGAGGTCGTCGAGGTCGGCCTTGTTGGTGAACTGCTGGGCCACGAAGGAGCCGAGGAGGTACATGCCGGACTTCTTGGCCACCAGACCCTGCGCCGCGTCCTGCCAGGTGCGGCCCATGAAGCCGTCCTGGTGGTAGGGGAGCAGCTCGGCCCAGTGGTCGAAGACGGCCTTGACCTTGGCGTCGGTCCAGGAGGCCTTGCCGCCCATCAGCTCGACGTGGAAGTCGTAGCCGTTGAGGCGGAAGTTGATCTGGTCGAAGGTGCCCATGGCCGGCCAGGCGTCCTTGTCGCCGAAGGCGATCGGGACCAGGCCGTCCTTCTTCATCTGCTTGCACAGGGCGACCAGTTCGTCCCACGTGGCGGGGACGGTGTAGCCCTTCTCCGCGAAGAGGCTCTTGCGGTAGAAGATCGCCCAGGGGTACGTGTTCAGCGGCACGAAGTAGTACTTGCCGTCCGCGCCCTTGCTGAGCTTCTTCATCGCGTCGGGGAAGTTGGCCCCGATCTTCTCCCACACGTCGTCGACCGGGGAGGCCAGGCCCTTCTGCGCGAAGAACTGCATGCGGTAGCCCGCGAACCAGTTGAACACGTCGTCCGGCGTGCCCTGCAGATACGAGTTGATCTGCTCCTGGAAGGTGTTGTGGTCCTTGGTGTTCACCTTGACGGTGAGGCCGGACTGCTTGGTGAAGGCGGTGTAGAGAGCTCCGTAGGCCTTCTTCGGCACGGCGTCGGACTGGTTCGAGCCGACGCTGACCGTCTTCGGGTCGGAGGAGGATCCGCTGTCGCCGCAGGCTGACAGCAGGGGTATGCCGGCGCCCGCGAGGAGCGCGGCGCCACCGACACCGCGCAACACACCACGGCGACTTGGACCAGTGAGGGAGAGACCCGAGGGGGAGAGGTCACGCATCAACGGCTCCTGAGGGCTGGGTTCGGTCTCGGAGATACTGCCGCGTCGAAAAAAAGTCGAAACCGACCAGAAACCAACTCGACCGAACATCGTGGCGGTAATAACAGCCCCATGCCAGGTCATGGGTCAAGGGGTCACGTCCACATTTGTGGAAACGTGACCGACACAACGATGATCGTTTCGTCCGAACCCTCGAACAACAGCGGGTGAGTTGGCCGCCGAAATGGCGCTAACCGATGATGCGTACCGATTTGGTGGCACTTACCTGGTCGAGTTCGGAGACCCTGACCGTGATCTTCATCTCCCAGGTCCCGGCGATGGGGACGGTGAGGTTGTCACTGCCCCAGTACCCGCCGCGGTTGCTGAGACGGGCGTCGAGCGGACCGATCTTCTGGGCGGGCAGGGTGAGGGACAGGCGCAGTTCGGGGACGGTGGAGATGCCGCCGTCGGGGCCGAACACCACGGCCTGCACGGTGTTGTCGCCGACCCGGCCCGGGTCGAGGGTGATCTGCACCTTGCCCTTGCCGTTGGGGGTGCCCACGTCGAAGGGGATGGTCGTGACGGACGCGGCCGGCAGCCCGGCGCCGGTCACGGGCTGCGCCGCGGCCTCCTCCGCGGCCCGGCCCGGCAGCGTGCCGGTGAGGATCGTCGTGATCACCAGCACCACCACACCGACACCGACCTCGGCCAGCACGGACCGCCGCAGCCCACGCCGGTGCGCGTCGGACGCGATCGGCTCCGCCGGCCCGTCGGGCTCCCCCGGCGACGGCAGCGCCGGCCCGCCCACGGGCTGCGGAACCTTCTCCCGTACGCCCTCTCGTACGACCGTCTCCGCGGCCCTCTCGACATCCGCGTCGGCCGGCGTCATGGCCGACGTCCAGCGCCGCGAGACGCCGGCCGCCATGAGCAGCAGGACGATCGCGAAGAGCTTGGCGACCAGGAGGCGGCCGTACGTCGTCTCCGTGAAGGCGCTCCAGGAGCCGAGGCCGCGCCAGGACTGGTAGACGCCGGTGACGACCAGGACGGTCACCGAGAGGAAGGCGAGCCGGGAGAAACGGGCGACGGTGGCCGCGGGCAGCGAGGAGGCGCGGTACAGGGACAGCAGCAGGGCGGTGAGTCCGCCCAGCCACAGGGCCATCGCCAGCAGGTGCAGCACCGAGGACGCCATCGCCACCGGCACCTGGATACCGGCCGACGCGTGCTCGGCGGCGGCCCAGGTGAGCGCCAGGCCTACGGCGAGTGCGGTACCGGCGGCGAGCGCCGGGCGCGAGAAGGTCTCACGCCCGCGCAGCCGTACGGCGAGGACGGCGGCCGGCGCGAGCAGCGCCAGGCGGGCCAGCAGAGCGAGCCCAGGACGGCCCGTGAAGGTGCGGCTGAGGGCCTCGGAGTCGAAGGCGGTCCCTGGGCCGGTACCCGCCTCGTACGGAGCGCGCAGGACCAGCAGGGCGACCGTGGAACCCACCAGAGTCCACCACCCCACCACCAGCGGCCGGCGCAACGGCGTCCGGTCCGACGGGCGGCACAGCACGATGAACGCGGCGGTGCCGATGAGGAGGGCGGCGGCGAGGTAGCCGAGGTAGCGGCCGATGTTGTACAGGCTGCCGGTCGCCGGGTCCTCCACCGGTCCCGCGTCCGCCACGGCCGCCGTCGGGGAGGCCTTGCCGACGGAGAAGGTCAGCGCGCCCGACACCGGGTGGCTGTCCGCCGACACGACCCGCCACGCCACGACGTACGTGCCCTGGGCGAGCCCTTTGGGCAGCGTCACGCGGGCCGTGTCGGAGCCGCCGGGCCCGTGCCCGGCCTCGCCGATCTTCACGCGCCGGTTGTCGGGGTCCAGGACGCGGAAGGAGTCGTCGAGCAGACCGACGGACTCCGTGAAGGTCAGGGTGATGCTGCCGGGTGCGGACTTGAGGACGCTTCCGTCGGCGGGGTCGGTGCCTTTGAGGGCGGCATGGGCCGACGCGGGCCCCGCCCCGCCGAGGACGAGCAGGACCAGCAGGGAGCCCAGCAGCACCAGCCCTTGAACTCTCCGGTGCCCGAAGAGTCCTCGACGCCCTTGCCGTCCACTGCGTCCACCGTCACACCCCACGCCACACTCCGTCTTGGGACCTGCCACCGTCCCGATAGGTACGCAGGGGAGCCGACGAACGCTCACCAGGTGGGTCGCGTCGACACCCCGCCGTCCACCACCAGGTCGTGGCCCGTGATCCAGGAGGCGAGGCGGGAGGCGAGGAAGACGCAGGCGTCGCCGATGTCCTCGGGACGGCCCAGGCGTCCCGTCGGTGCCGCGTCCAGCCATCTGCGCACCCCTTCCGGCCAGGACTCCGTCAGCCCCTCCCGGTCGATCAGGCCGGGCGAGACCGTGTTGACCCGGACACCGTACGGGCCGTACTCCAGGGCGGCGGCACGCGCGTGCATGACGACGGCCGCCTTGGAGGCGCTGTAGTGCGCGTGCAGGGGTGCCGGCTGCCGGGCCTCGATCGACGCGATGTGCGTCACCGAGCCCCCGCCCTCCTGTCCCCGCATGATCTCCGCGGCGGCCTGCGTGCACGCGAACACGCTCGACAGGTTGGCGTCGACGACCGCCCGCCACTGGTCCGCCGTCATGCCCGGCAGCGCCCGCACGGGCTGGACGCCCGCGTTGTTGACCAGTGCCGTCAGCCGGCCGCCGCCCCACTCGGCCGCCTCGCCGACCAGCCGCGCGCACGCGTCCGCGTCGGTGAGGTCGGCGCGCAGGACGACGGCCCGGCCGCCGAGGTCCCGGATGCGCGCGGCCACTTCACCGGCTGCGTCCACCGCCGTACGGCAGTGCACGGCGACCGCCGCGCCCTCCTCGGCGAAGCGCAGCGCGATGCCCCGGCCGATGCCGCCGCCCGCGCCGGTGACCAGGGCGGTCTGTCCCTCCAGCAGGTTCATGGACGGCACAGTCCCGCGATCCGGTCGGCCCGGTCGGGATACCGCGCCGTGAGATCGGCCGCGTCCCCGTGCTCGTACCCCTCGTAGGTGAACCCGGGCGCCATCGTGCACCCGAAGAACGACCACGCGCCGCCCGCGGCGACCCGTCCGCCCATCCAGGTCCCGGCCGGAATGGTGAGTTGGGGGTGCTGGCCGCCGAGCACGTCCGGGCCGAGGACCGCCGTGCGGGAGGTCCCGTCCGGGGCCAGGAGGAGGAGTTCCAGCGGGTCGCCGCCGTAGAAGTGCCAGATCTCGTCGGTGGGCAGGCGGTGCAGGGCCGAGAAGTCGTCCGCCGTCAGCAGCGCGACGATCGCGGTGCCCGCGGGCCGGCCGTCCGCGCGCTCCGGGCCCGCCCAGGTCTGTCTGAACAGACCGCCCTCGCGCGGAATCGGTTCCAGTCCGTAGTGGGCGACGAGGTCCTCGGGAGTCATCCGGGGAAGGCTACCGCCCGCGAGAGAAACGCCAGCTGGGCCTTCTTCTCCGGCAGATGCACGTCCGGCAGATCGATCTCGGGCAGCACGACCACGGGACCCGCCTCGAACCCGTGCCGCAGGAACCGCGCGATCGCCTTCTCGTTGCGCACGTCCGGATCGACGACGACCCGCGACCGGTCGAGCGTGTGCAGCACATACGTCGATACGGCCCCCAGCAGCGCCGCCGTCCAGCCGTTCCGTGTGCCGCCCTCCCCCGCCGGGGCGAGCAGCAGGTGGACGCCGATGTCACCGGGCCCGACCTCGTAGCACTCGCTCACCCGGTCGGCCTCGGGCTCGTAGGTCTGCAGCAGCGCGACCGGTTCGGCGTCCTTGAGGACCAGGAAGGCGTGATGGGTGTCGAGGCCGGCCATGTGCGCGTAGATCTCGGCGACTTGATCGCGGGTGAGCCCGTTCATGCCCCAGAAGGCGGCGCGCTCCTCGGCCACCCAGGCGTGCAGCACGTCCGCGTCGGCGGGCGGGTCGAGGGGCAGCAGACGGACGGTGCCGAAGCCGTCGACGTCCTGCTCGTGGACGGCGGGGCGGGAACGGTAGGGGTCGGGGTCAGACATCGGTCTCCTTGAGGATTTCCTCGGTGGTCTCTTGGGTGAGTCGGTCGAAGTCGGTGACGACCGGGACGAGATCTCCCTTGAGCCACAAGGGGAGTTGGTCCCGGTGATGGGCCGAACCGGGCACCCCAGAGGCCCCGAACGGCACCACCCACCGGCTGTCCTCGCGCCGCGCCAGATCCCACACGTACCGGGCGGCCGGCCCGCGCGCGCTCAGGTCGGTCAGCCCGGGCACGGCCGAGGTGCACAGCACGCAGTCGTGATCGCCGGACAACCCGGGTTCGTCGTACGGGACGTGCGGGAGCGCCCGCCAGGGAGCGAGGCGGTGGGTACCGCCCCAGGGCACGTCGGCGTGCGTGCCGGCGACCTCCTCCAGCGCCTCCCACACGACCGCCGCCCGGTCGATGCCGTACAACTCCTCGGCCCGCAGCAGGTGTTCGAGCGCGAAGGCGATCCGGGGGAGCAGGGCGAGCCAGGGCTGGAAGACGTCGGGGTAGGCGGGCGGCACGGCGAGCCCGGCGAACGCCTGGTGCCGCGCGAGCCGCCGTACGACCGCGCCGCGCACCGCCGCGTAGGCCCCCGCGTCGGCGTCGGCCGCGTCCATCCGGCGGTCCCAGCGCAGCAGGCGGTCGCGGAGGGCGACGGCTTCGGGAGAGAGGTCGGTGAGGGCGGCGAGGCGGTCCAACAGGGGCCCCGCGGAACCGAGATGGGTGTCCATGTGGATCCTCGCCATGTCCCCGGGCGTCCACCGGTCCTTCTCCCCCAGCAGGGCGGTGATCCGGTCGGCCCGGTGGGGTGCGGCGAACTCGACGCCGAGCGGGGTGGCCGGTCCGCGCTGGTTGGCCATCACGGCGACACCGCCGCTGAGCCCGGCCCGGGGCATCTCGTGCCATCCCCGCCACTCGTGCCCGGGCTCCCAGGCGTTGACGAGCCGCACCCGATTGGCCTCGGCCCGCAGCGGCACCCGCCCGGCGACCCGGTGCAGGGTGCCGCCGTCGGTGTCGGCGGCCTGCACGACGTTCACGGGCTCGGCCCACAGGTCGACGGCCCGGTCGACGTCGGCGACGCGACGGGCCCGGAGGAGGGGGAGCAGAGCGCTGAAGCCGAGGTCGGAGGTGACTCGGGGTGGGTAGCGGAGGGCGAGGGCCAGGGGGCCGCCCGCTCCCTGGGAGTCGACCCCGGGTCCGGACACGCTCGGCACCACCTCCCCCTCGTCGTCCAGTACTCCGCCGTCCAGGCCCTCCGGGCCGCCCGCGATCACCGGTCCCCGTTCCGTCTCGATCACCTCGATCTCGATCGGGGGCTCACCGGCCACCTCCACCGTCTCCGTGTGCCGGGAGGCCCGGTGCCAGTGGCCGTCGGGGCCGAGGGCCTCGATGCCGGCGCCGGTGCGGCGGAGGCGTTCGCGGTAGAGGTCCTGGTAGTCGGCCATGGCGTTGGTGATGGCCCAGGCGACCGTGCCGGTGTGCCCGAAGTGGGCGATGCCCGGGATGCCGGGGACGGCGAAGCCGACGACATCGAACTCCGGGCAGGAGAGGTGGATCTGCTGGTAGACGCCGGGGTCCTCGATGAAGCGGTGGGGGTCGCCGGCGATCACCGCGTGACCGGTCGTCGTCCGCGCCCCGCTCACCAGCCAGCCGTTGCTCCCGGAGGTGCCGGGACCGTCGGTGGCGAACAGCCCGACCGCCTCCTCGCCCAACTCCCGCACCGCCTCCTCCCGCCAGAGCTTTGCCGGGAACCCGGCGAACAGGATGTGCGTGGCAAGCCAGACAGCGAGCGGCGTCCAGGGCTCCCAACGCCCGGGGGAGAGACCGGCACGGGCGAACTCCAGGGCGCCGGCCGGCCCTTCGCTCCCGGAAGCGGCGGACCCACCGTCGGCCGCCGAGGCAGCCGCCAGTCCCTCGTTGACCCCGTCCACGTACGCCCGTACCCACTCCGCCGTTTCCGGGTCCCGTTGCTCCAGGGACGTGAAACAGCGCTTCGCCGTGTCCGTCAGGCGGGTGCGGCGGGTGAAGACGTCCCAGGGCACCGCCTCCGTGCCCAGGAAGGACGCCGAGGTGCCTTCGGCCCGGTGGCGTTCGACCTCCAGTTGCCAGGCGCGGTCGTGGGCCGTCGTGCGGCCCTGGGCCCGGGCCAGGTCGAGGACGGTGTCGGCGCGCAGGTGGGGGATGCCCCATGCGTCTCGGTAGATCTCGGTCCCCACCCTGCGTCCTCACTGTTCTTTAGGTTAGCCTCACCTAAGTAAGCCGAGGAGAAATCGTACGCGAGGGGTGGAGACGGCATGGCGCAGGGGCGGGGCTGGGAGGGCACGGTCCTTCGGCTGATGCGGGCCAAGGACTTCACACTGACGGTGACCGGCGCCGAGGACGTCACGCCCGAGTACCGCCGGCTGCGGCTCACCGACGGCGGCCTGCTCGCCGCGACCGGCGTCCACCCGACCATGTGGGTCCGGCTGTGGTTCACCAACGCGGGCAAGCCGCACCAGCGGGCGTACACCCTGGTCGACCCCGATCCGGAGACCGGCACCTTCGCCCTGGAGTTCGCCTTGCACGAGGGCGCCGCCAGCGACTGGGCGCGGGCCGCGCGGCCCGGCGACACCATCGACGCGACCGTCCAGGGCACCGGCTTCGAGGAGCCGGCGCCCACGCCCACCCACGTCCTCGCGATCGGCGACCCGGCCTCCCTGCCCGCGATCAACTCCCTGCTCGGCGCGTTCGGTTCGGTCCCGGCGACGGTGTGGTTCGAGGGCGGCGCGGACGACCTGCCCTTCCGCACCGACCCCGACCGGCACGAGGTGCGGCGGCTGCGGCGGGGCGAGTTGGTCGAGCAGGTGCGTGCCGATCTGCCGAAGGCGCTGGCGGCCGGCGACTCGCCGTACGTCTGGATCGCCTGCGACACACGGACCACCCGCGCGCTCTCCGCCTACGTGCGCAAAGAGCTGGGCGTGCCGAAGGAGCGGACGCACGCGCTCGGGTACTGGCGCGCGAGCTGACGGCGTACGGGCGAAAATCGGGGCATGGACGTCACCCTGCACCTCGCCCAGGACCCCGAGGCCGACGAACTCCTCGGCCGTTCCCCGCTCGCCGCGCTGACCGGGATGCTGCTGGACCAGCAGGTCCCGATGGAGTGGGCGTTCAAGGGGCCGCGCACGATCGCGGACCGGCTCGGCGCCGCCGACCTGGACGCGCACGAGATCGCCGCGCAGGACCCGGAGGCCTTCGCCGCGCTGCTCTCCGAGAAGCCGGCCGTGCACCGCTACCCGGGCTCCATGGCCAAGCGCATCCAGCAGCTGTGCCAGTACCTCGTCGAGCACTACGACGGGAACGCCGAGCTCGTCTGGAAGGGCGTCACGGACGGGTCCGAACTGCTGCGGCGGCTCGAGGAACTGCCCGGCTTCGGCAAGCAGAAGGCACAGATCTTCCTGGCGCTGCTCGGCAAGCAGCTGGACGTACGGCCCGAGGGGTGGCGGGAGGCGGCCGGCGCGTACGGCGAGACGAAGTCCTTCCGCTCGGTCGCCGACATCACCGGCCCTGAATCGCTGGCCAAGGTACGGGCGCACAAGCAGGAGATGAAGGCCGCGGCGAAGGCGGCGAAGGCCGCCGGGAAATAGGCGCTCGAGGACGGCCCCGCACCCGCGTCAGCCGAGTGGGTCCCAGGGGTGGCGCGGTGGGCCCGGACGGTCCAAGCATGGAACATGACTGAGCCGAGCGCTTCCTCCCGAGGCCCGGAGTACGACGACCGCAAGGTCCATGCGGCCGCCGCCCACGCGCCGGGCCGGACCGAATCCGAACCGCCCTTCGAAGGGCCCCTGCACGCTCTCTCCCGCGCCGCCTGGCAGGCCGTCCTGGTCACCGGCATCGCGTCCCTGATCCTCGGTGTCCTGGTGCTGGTCTGGCCGGGCGCCTCGCTGCTCGCGGCCGGCGTCCTGTTCGGCCTCTACCTCGTGATCAGCGGCATCTTCCAGCTCGCCGCCGCCTTCGGCACCCACAAGACGACCTCGCTGCGCGTGCTGGCCTTCATCAGCGGCGCCCTGTCGATCCTGCTGGGCCTGTTCTGCTTCCGCGGCCCGATGCAGTCGATCCTGCTGCTCGCCCTGTGGATCGGCATCGGCTGGCTCATCCGCGGCATCACCCAGACCCTGGCCGCCGCGTCCGACCAGCACATGCCCGCCCGCGGCTGGCAGGTCTTCCTCGGGATCCTCACCTTCGTCGCCGGCATCGTCCTGATCGACTCCCCCTTCGAGTCCGTCGCCGTCCTCACCCTGGTCGGCGGCATCTGGCTGGTCGCGGTCGGCGTGGTCGAGATCATGACCGCGATCCGGATCAAGGGGCGCGCCCAGGAAGTGCCGCGCACGGTGTAACAAGGCGTACGCCAACTGGGCGTATATCGCGGGTGACGTCACGTATCCGGCGTTTCCCCGGGGACACCCCCAGCATGAGCACCGCACGCCGTCACCCGCACAGCCGCGCCTGGCTGCGGGTGCTCATGCTGCTCCTCGTCCTCCTCGTGCCGGGGGAGACGGCCACGGCCGCGCCGGCCCCGGTGGCGGTCGAGAGCGTCGAGTACGACGCCGTGGAGGCGGCCCTGCCGCCCCTGGTCCGCGCGGTCGCCCGGCGACCGGACGTACCCCACCGCCCGGCACCCCGGCCGGCCCCGGCGCCGTACCGCCCCAAGGCCCGCTCCGCCGCCGTCCCCCCGCACGTCCCGGACGTCCTGCGCACGGTGGTCCTGCGCTGCTGACAGACCCGCTCCCCCACGCGAGCCAGGTCCCTCAGTACGACGCAAGGAACTTCAGCCATGCCCACAGACCCGTACGCGATCCTGCGCGCCCTGCTGCGCGCCGAGGCCGTCCGCAGCGAGCCGAAACCGGCCGTGAAGAAACCCCAGCCCGAGCGGTCCCCGGCGAAACGGGAGCGCTGACCCGCGGGCCCGGCGGAGCCGCTACCGCCTCCGCCGGGCCGTCCCGAACAGCGAGCGCGTGATCTCCCGTCCGATCTGCGTGCCGACCGAGCGGGCCAGCGACTTGAACATCCCGCTGCCGACGACCTGTTCGACCATGGACGGCGGTTCCTTGGGAGCCTTGGAGGCGGCGGGCTTGGACGCCGGGGCCTTGGCGGGGGCCGGGCTCGTCTCCGCCGCCGTCTTCTCCTGCGTGGCCGTCAGCTTCTCGTACGCCGATTCCCTGTCCACAGCCTGTGCGTAACGTCCATGCAGCGGCGACGACTTCACCGCAGCGTCCAGGGCCGTCGCCTCGATCGGGCCCATCAGGGACTCCGGCGCGCGCAGCCGGGTCGCGGCGACCGGGGTCGGGGCGCCCTTCTCGCTCAGCACGGTGACGACGGCCTCGCCGGTGCCGAGCCCGGTGAGCAGCTCCTCGAGGTCGTACGGCGAGTTCGGGAAGGTCTTCACGGTGGCCTTCAGCGCCTTCTGGTCGTCCGGGGTGAAGGCCCTGAGCGCGTGCTGGACGCGGTTGCCGAGCTGGGCGAGGACGTCGGACGGCACGTCCTTGGGGGTCTGCGTGACGAAGAAGACGCCGACCCCTTTCGAGCGAATCAGCCGGACGGTCTGCGTGATCGAGTCCAGGAAGGCCTTCGAGGCGTCGTTGAAGAGCAGGTGCGCCTCGTCGAAGAAGAAGACCAGCTTCGGCTTGTCGGCGTCGCCGACCTCGGGCAGATCGTGGAAGAGGTCGGCGAGCAGCCACATCAGGAAGGTGGAGAAGAGCTGCGGTTTGTCCTGGACGGCGGGCAGTTCGAGGACCGAGACCATGCCGCGCCCGTCGGCCGCCGTCCGCAGGAACTCGTTCGTGTCGAACTCCGGCTCCCCGAAGAAGTCGGACATCCCCTGCGCCTCGAAGGCGGTGAGGGAGCGCAGGATCACGCCGGCCGTGGCGGTGGAGAGACCGCCGATGTTCTTGAGCTCCGCCTTGCCCTCGTCCGAGGTCAGGAACGCGACGACCGCGCGCAGGTCCTTGAGGTCGAGCAGTTCCAGGCCCTTGGTGTCGGCGTAGTGGAAGATCAGGCCGAGCGACTGCTCCTGGGTCTGGTTGAGCTGGAGCACCTTGGAGAGCAGGACCGGGCCGAAGCTGGTGATCGTGGCCCGCAGCGGGATGCCGTGCCCGAGGCCGCCGAGCGCGTAGAACTCGGCGGGAAAGCCGGTCGCCGTCCACTCCTGGTGGACCTCGCCGGCCCGCCCCCGCACCTTGTCGTTCGCCTCCCCCGGAGCCGACATCCCGGACAGGTCGCCCTTCACGTCGGCCAGGAACACGGGCACGCCCTGGGCCGACAGCTGCTCGGCGACGAGCTGGAGCGTCTTGGTCTTGCCGGTGCCGGTGGCGCCCGCGACCAGGCCGTGGCGGTTGAGCATGGGCAGCGGGATGCGGATCTGCGCGTCCGGCAGGCAGTGCCCCTCCCACATGAGGGCGCCCAGGTCGAGCGCCGGTCCGGTGAAGGCGTACCCGGCGGCGATCTCCAGGGCGCCCTGCGGAAGTGCGGGAGCGCTCCCTACTGACTCGCCGGTCGTGGCCGCGGGCACGGTCTCGCTGTCGCTCATGTCGGACCCCTGTTCCCGGTTTGCCCTGTTTCGACACGTCTTTTCCAGCGTCGCACTCCGTCGCCATGGCTGCGCCCGGAACGTCTCGACCGGTAGGCTTTCCGTGTGATCTTCAAGCGCATCGGAAACGGCCGTCCGTACCCCGACCACGGCCGGGAGAGCACCCGGCAGTGGGCGGACGTCGCGCCGCGCCCGGTCCGCCTCGACCAGCTGGTGACGACCAAGGGGCAGCTCGACCTGGAGACCCTCCTCGCCGAGGACTCGACGTTCTACGGCGACCTCTTCGCGCATGTCGTGAAGTGGCAGGGCGACCTGTACCTGGAGGACGGACTGCACCGCGCGGTACGGGCGGCACTCCAGCAGCGTCAGGTGCTGCACGCGCGCGTCCTCGAACTGGACTGACTCGCGCTTTTCAGAAGCCTGTCGGTAAAGGCTTGGCCCTTTCGGGTTCACCTGCGTGGCGTCTAATGATCATCTAGTAGGCATCGCCGCTCGGGCGCACTACGCTGCGCACATGAGCATGCTGACTCCCCCAGGCATGGGCGGCAAGTACCGGATCACGGGGGACAAATACCCGCGCATGCGACAGCGCCGGCGGCGCGGCCGGCTCGCGGTCACCGTGGTGGCGTCCGCCGCGGCGCTCGGGCTGCTGGGCTGGGGCACGTTGCAGCTCATCGACGTCTTCACCGGGGGTGGGGACAAGGCGTCCGCGGCCGGCTCCAAGGCCGCGTGCGCGAGTCCGTCTCCGGGGGTGCGCGGGGCGACCACGTCGGTCTCCGTGCCGAAGCCCGGGCAGATCACCGTCAACGTCTACAACGCGACGGCTCGTAGTGGGCTGGCCAAGGACACGGCGGATGCGTTGAAGAAGCGCGGGTTCAAGATCGGGGACGTGGGCAACGCGAGCAAGGAGTTCGACAAGAAGGTCAAGGGGAGCGGGATACTGCTCGGGCCTTCGTCGGCGTTGAAGACGTCCTTGCCTGTGCTGGGTACGCAGCTCTCCACTGCTGAGCAGCGCGCGGTTGCGTCCCGCAAGGGTGCCGAGCTCGATCTGATCGTCGGCAACGGGTTCAAGGCACTTACGCCGAAGGCGGCCGCGGACAAGGCGTTGGCCTTGCTGGCCAAGCCTGCGTCCACGACCGCCTCGACGAAGAAGAGTTGCTGAAGGGCGCGGTTTCGCCACAGAGGCGGAAGTGGATCGGCGACTGCGGGTGTGTTGTGGCTGGTCGCGCCCACGCGGCGGAGCCGCACATTGATACAGCCCCGCGCCCCTAACGGCATGCAGGCAACGCCTACTCAGCCGCGCCGTACAGCCTGTCTCCCGCATCCCCCAAGCCCGGCACGATGTAGCCGTGCTCGTTGAGGTGGTCGTCGATGGCTGCCGTGACCACGGTGACCGGCGTTCCCGCCAGGTCGCGTTCCATGACCTCTACGCCCTCGGGGGCGGCCAGGAGGACCACGGCTGTGACGTCGTCGGCGCCTCGCTTGATCAGTTCGCGGATCGCGGCCACCAGGGTGCCGCCCGTGGCCAGCATCGGGTCGAGGACGTAGACCTGGCGGCCGGAGAGGTCCTCGGGCATGCGGGTGGCGTACGTGGAGGCCTGGAGGGTCTCCTCGTCGCGGACCATGCCCATGAAGCCCACCTCGGCGGTGGGGAGCAGGCGCATCATGCCGTCGAGCATGCCGAGGCCCGCGCGGAGGATCGGGACCACCAGGGGGCGGGGGTAGGAGAGCTTGACGCCCGTGGTGGAGGCGACCGGCGTCGTGATGTCGACCTGTTCGGTGCGCACGTCGCGGGTGGCCTCGTAGGCGAGCAGGGTGACCAGCTCGTCGGCGAGGCGACGGAAGGTCGCGGAGTCGGTGCGCTGGTCGCGCAGGGTGGTGAGCTTGTGGGCGACCAGGGGGTGGTCGACGACGTGGAGACGCATGTCCACAACAGTAGCCGCCGCTCCGTGCCTGCTCGCGCTGGCATCAAACCGCCCGTCCGGGGGAAAGTGGGAGGGACGGACTGGGGTGGTGAACCGATGACTGACCTGCCGAATCGGGAGACCGATCAGAATCCGTCCCCGCCGGGACCGCCCCCGCAGGGGTCGCAGGAGACCGACGCGGAGCGCCGACGGCGCCGCGCCCGGTTTCTGCGCGAACTCACCGAGGCCCGCGAACTGCGCGACCGTGTTCAGCCCCGGCGTGCGAAGACGGCCCGACTGCGACACGCGATGCGGATGCGCACGTTCCGTTGGTAGTCGGCCCGACGCGGAAGATCAAGGGCGGTACGGGTGTTGACCAGGTGGGCGTGCGTGGGCACATGGAAAAGCCGCGTACGATCCGCTGTTGGCGGCAACGAGTGTGCTGGTGAGTGCTGGGCGACGCGCACGCGTGCGTGCGATCAAAACCACCGGACACAGGGAGCCGAAGACGTCCCCTGAACGCCTTGTTTCTGCCACGATTCCGAGTGGGCGGGGCTCGGAGCACAGCTCTCCCCACCCGAAGACCTCCGCCGGGGGGACCCCCAACCGGCACGCCTAAGACCAGTGGGAGAGTCACGGTGTACTTCGCCGCACTGCTCGCGCGCACCGAAGACGGGTGGGAAGCGAGCGACACAGAGCTCGACGATGTGGAGACGCTGTCGGATCTTGCCGATCTGGCGCGGGAGTCCTCCGGTGAGGAGGACGAGACCGTTCTCGTCTTCATCGAGCAGGAGGATTCGTGGTTCGGCATCGTCCGCGTGGACGGTGAGGAAGACCCCCGCGTCTACGTCTCCGACGCCGCCGCCGCCAGCCGCAGCTCGTACGGGGAGCTGCTGCTCACCGACGAACTGCTCGGGAGGGATCCCGGCGACGACGGCCCCGACCTGGACGCCCTCGATCTCGACGGCACCGAGGACGGTGAGGACGAGGACGACGACAGCGACGAGGAGACCCCGTCCGCCGACGCGGTGCCGCAAGGTCCCGTGGGCGACAGCGAGATCCTCGACGACCTCGGTGTCAGCCCGAAGCAACTGCGTGCCCTGGACGAGGACGCGCTCAACTCGATCGCCGAGGCGCTGGGCGCCTCCGAGGTCCTGGAGACCGTCCGCTGACCTCGCCGACCGCAGCAGGCGGTCCCGACCCGGTACGGGACCGCTGGCGGGCCGCGATGCGGCTCGCCCTGGACGAGGCCCGCAAGGCCGGTACGGACGTGCCCGTGGGCGCGGTCGTGCTGGCCCCGGACGGTACGACGGTGCTCGCGGGCGGACACAACGAGCGGGAGGCCACCGGGGATCCGACCGCGCACGCCGAGGTCCTGGCGCTCCGCCGGGCCGCGGCGCGGCTGGGTGAGTGGCGGCTGGCCGGCTGCACGCTGGTCGTCACCCTGGAGCCGTGCACGATGTGTGCGGGCGCGCTCGTCCAGTCCCGGGTGGACCGGGTCGTCTACGGCGCCCGTGACGAGAAGGCGGGCGCGGCCGGCTCGCTCTTCGACGTCGTGCGCGACCGCCGGCTCAACCACCGGCCCGAGGTGATCGAGGGCGTCCTCGCGGACGAGTGCGCCCGGCTGTTGACCGACTTCTTCCGGGACCGCTGACCTCCCCGGGGGCCGTCGAATACCGATTTCAAAGCACGGCCCACCGTGCGGTAAGGTCTCTCTCGGTAGCGTGTCCGAGCGGCCGAAGGAGCTCGCCTCGAAAGCGAGTGTGGCGCAAGTCACCGAGGGTTCAAATCCCTCCGCTACCGCTTCTGAAGGGCCCCGTCGAGAGACGGGGCCCTTCGTGCTTCCGCTTCGTGCGTCCCCTCGCGTGGGGGCCGCCGGTCGGGCCGTAGCCCCCGAAAGCCTTCTACCTGCGAGCCGTTGGTCATATAAGAGGCTCCGACGGTTACACTCACCGCCGACAACAGGGGCCCCGATGGGCACTTCAGTCTCAGGGGGAGGCCGCGGTGGCGGTGCATTCGAAGAAGATCGCCGTCTACGTGCTCGTGGTCTTCGCGCTGTACGTGATCATCACCGACCCCGCCAAGGCCGCGGACTACGTCCAGATAGGCTTCGAGGGCATATCGGACGCCGCCAAGGCCATCGGCGACTTCTTCACCTGGCTCGCCGACGGGGCGCACTGAGACCGGCTCGAACAAGGAGCGCGCATGATCCGCCACCTCGTCCTCTTCAAGCTCGCCGAGGGCGTCGACCGCGCCGACCCGCGGGTCGAGGCGGGCTACGAGGCCTTCCGGTCGCTGGACGCGAAGATCCCCGAGATCCGCTTCTGGGAACTGGGCTGGAACCTCAGCGACCGACCCATGGCGTACGACTTCGCCATCAACTCCGGCTTCGACGACGCGGACGCCCTGCGCCGCTATGTGGAGCACCCGGAGCACCAGGCGGGAGTGGCGCTGTGGAAGGAGTTCGCCACCTGGGTGATCGCCGATTACACGTACTGATCGGCACCTTTCTGGGCCCTCCGCCGGGAACGGCTGGGGGCCTTTTCGCGTCTTACGCCCCAACTCGCCCTCAACACGGTGTTATGCGGTGCTTGCACACAGTGCACATGTCTTGTGATGCTATGACCGCTTTTGACGGATGAGTTGACCGATGGGTCGACCCGAGCGTTGACCGAAGCAGAACCGATGAAGAGGTGGCGTTGACCGTGTCGGCCAGTACTGCGCCGCCCCAGGAAGAGGCGCCCGTCCAGACCCCCGAGCGGCGCCGCGGCGCGGACACCCGGGCCCTCACCCAGGTGCTCTTCGGGGAGCTCAAGGAGCTCAGACCCGGTACGCCGGAGCACAACCGGGTGCGCGGGGCGCTGATCGAGGCCAACCTCCCGCTCGTGCGCTACGCCGCCGCCCGCTTCCGCTCCCGCAACGAGCCGATGGAGGACGTGATCCAGGTCGGCACCATCGGTCTGATCAACGCCATCGACCGCTTCGACCCGGACCGGGGCGTGCAGTTCCCGACCTTCGCGATGCCGACGGTCATCGGCGAGATCAAGCGCTACTTCCGCGACAACGTCCGTACCGTCCATGTCCCGCGCCGGCTGCACGAGCTGTGGGTGCAGGTCAACGGCGCGACCGAGGACCTGACGACCGCCTTCGGACGGACGCCCACCACCGGCGAGATCGCCGAGCGGCTGCGCATCTCCGAGGACGAGGTGCTGTCCTGCATCGAGGCCGGCCGGTCGTACCACGCGACCTCGCTGGAGGCCGCCCAGGAGGGCGACGGACTGCCGGGCCTGCTCGACCGGCTGGGCTACGAGGACCCGGCGCTGGACGGCGTGGAGCACCGCGATCTGGTCCGCCATCTCCTGGTCCAACTCCCGGAACGCGAACAGCGAATCCTGCTGCTGCGCTACTACAGCAATCTCACCCAGTCGCAGATCAGTGCGGAACTCGGTGTGTCACAGATGCATGTATCCCGGCTACTCGCGCGTAGCTTCCAGCGGCTGCGATCCGCCAATCGGATCGAGGCATAAGAGGCGCACAGGCGCACACTCGGTAACACCGCAGTTCGCACGCGGGGTCGAGTTGTCACCGTGACGAGCGAATCGCTCACCAGGGCGCTTCCCTGTGGTTCTGCGCCTATAAAGCCCCAGACCCCCTCTTTCCAGGGCCGTTTCGGCTCCTGGTTGTCGACATGTCACTACAGCGTGTTGCCGACATGTGACATTCTCCCGGTAGAGCGTTTGCCGGGGCTTCGGTTCCGGTATTCAGGTGAAGGCTGAACTCCTCATCAGGGGAACATCGGCCACGACCGTCCCGCGACCCAGAGGGGGTGGCATGTCCGCAGACCAGGGCAGCTCCAAGGTGCTCACGCTCACGAAGAGCGAGTCAGCGCCCGACGCCGTTCTCAACGACGTCACGGCCCTTGAGGCCGTACCGGCCCCGGCCCTCCCGAGCACTTCGGGAGCCATCGACACCCGCACCCTGTCCCGCTCCCTTTTCCTGCGGCTCGCCGCACTGGACGAGAACAGCCCCGAACGCGGCTACGTCCGGGACACCCTGATCGAGCTCAACCTCCCGCTGGTGCGTTACGCCGCCGCGCGTTTCCGCTCCCGCAACGAGCCGATGGAGGACATCGTCCAGGTCGGCACCATCGGCCTGATCAAGGCGATCGACCGCTTCGACTGCGAACGGGGGGTGGAGTTCCCGACGTTCGCGATGCCGACGGTGGTCGGCGAGATCAAGCGGTTCTTCCGCGACACCTCGTGGTCGGTGCGCGTGCCGCGTCGGCTCCAGGAGCTGCGGCTGGCCCTCACCAAGGCCAGTGACGAGCTCTCGCAGAAGCTGGACCGGTCCCCGACCGTCCCCGAACTCGCCGCGGTCCTGGGCGTGTCCGAGGAGGACGTGGTCGACGGCCTCGCGGTCGGCAACGCGTACACGGCCTCCTCGCTGGACTCCCCGGCACCGGAGGACGACGGCGGCGAGGGCTCCCTGGCCGACCGGCTGGGCTACGAGGACACCGCGCTGGAGGGCGTGGAGTACCGCGAGTCCCTGAAGCCGCTGCTGGCCAAACTCCCGCCCCGCGAGCGGCAGATCATCATGCTCCGCTTCTTCGCCAACATGACCCAGTCGCAGATCGGCGAGGAGGTCGGCATCTCCCAGATGCACGTCTCCCGGCTGCTGACCCGGACCCTGGCGCAGCTGCGGGAAGGCCTGCTGATCTCCGACTGAGAGCACCCCGAAAGGTGCTCAGGGGGCTCCCGAGCCTCTGCGAGGTGCTCAAGGGGCTCCTGAGGGTTCCTATTTGACGGAGTGTCAGCCACCATGGCGCGATGCTTCGGACGACACGGACACATGGCCGTCGAGGTGCCGTACTCGGTACGTCGGCGGCCGTCGTCTGTCTGGGCGCCGCACTGGCCGCGTGCGCGGGCGGTGGGGGCGAGGGATACGTCGCCACCGGCTCGGCGGGCGGCACGCCTCAGGCGTCCGGTACGGCGACGGCACCCACCGGCGGGGTGACGCTGGTGCCGCTGGACGGGCCGCGGGTGGCGAGCGGGGCGCCCGGCGGTGACGGCAACAGCCCTGCCGGGAGCGGGACTTCGTCCGGCGCCTCAGCGACGGCACCGGGCGCGGGCGGCAGCGCCTCCGGTGACTCCTCCGGCGCCTCAGTAGGGGACGGCGCCAAGTCCGGTCGTACGACCGACAATTCACCCGCCCCGCCGGGTACTCCCACGGCCGAGCCCCCACCCGGCCCCACGCCCAGTGGATCGTCCGCCGGGCCCGCCGCGTTGAGCTGGGGCGAGCCGGCCCGCGCCGCCACGGACGAACGGTGGTGCGAGGACGTGACGCTCGCCTTTGTGAACTCCGGGGGCAGCGCGGTGCGTTCGGGCTCGGTGACCTTCGGGACGCATGTCATCGGCGCGCTCGGCATCGACTGGGCGACGGTCGAGTCGACCGTGGAGCTGCCGGTGCCGATCGCGGCGGGGGCGCGCAGGAAAGAGACCTGGACGGTGTGCGTCGACGCGTGGCGTGTGCCGCTGGGGATGCACATCGAGACGCGGGACGTCACCGTCCAGTGGAAGTAGCGGGCCGTGGGCCCGACTTGAGCGAGTTACATGAGGGCGAGCCAGGCCACCGCGGCGACGATCGCCACGGCGACGACCACGCCCACGATCAGGCCGATGCGGGGACCGGCCGCTGCGACCGGCTCCGGCTGCCGGCCCTGCGGGCCCTCGTCGACGAACGCGCGGAACATCTGGGTGCTGCCGGCGGGGTCGTGGTTGCCCTGGGGGTTCTGGGGGTTAGCCATAGCCCGAGACCCTAGCGAATGCGTGGGGGAGACCCAAGTGGGGGGAGGTCGGTGGCCGCATCCGGCCCGCGGCTGACCCCACCTGCACGTTTACGTTCGCAATACTTGCCTTTGCCAAGTTTTTATCCCGTTCACAGACTTCTTGTTTGCCTGTAGCAACCAACAACTCTTATGGTTGCCCAGAGCAACGATGCGGGAGGTGTGATGGCCGAACGGGCGCAGTACGAGGAACTGCTCCAGCAGTTCAGCGCTTTCGGGGCGGTGAAACGGGAGCTCGGGCGGGTGCTGCCCGCCGAGTGCCCGAGCGGCAGCGTCGCCGTGCTCACCCTGCTCGGACGGTACGGCGACATGCGCATGAGCAAGCTCTCGGAGCTGCTCGCGGTGGACATGTCCGTCACCAGCCGGCATGCCGCGCACCTCGCGGAGCGGGGCTGGATCGACCGGTCCCCCGACCCCGCGGACAAGAGGTCCAGGATCCTGCGCCTCACCGCGCCGGGGCAGGCCCAGCTGGAAGCGCTCTTCGAGCGCACCACGGAGCTGCTGGCCGACCGGCTGAGCGACTGGAGCGACGAAGAGGTCGCCCAGCTCACCCGGCTCATGGCCCGGCTGCGGACGAGCTTCGACGACCACCGCGCCCCGCCGCCCCGGCTGCCACCCCCGCACCTGCTCGCAGCGACCACCCGTACACCCGCGACCACTTGAGACAAGGAAACCCATGGCTACAACCACACCAGCCGGTGTGCGGGCTCATGCCAAGCACGGGGGAGGCCCCTCCACCGAGTACGCCCCGATGACGCACCGGCAGATCATGGAGGCCATCTCCGGCCTGCTGCTCGGCATGTTCGTGGCGATCCTGTCGTCCACGATCGTCACCAACGCCCTGCCGCACATCATCAGCGACCTCGGCGGCGGCCAGTCCGCCTACACCTGGGTCGTCACCGCGTCCCTGCTGGCGATGACCGCGACCACGCCCCTGTGGGGCAAGCTCTCGGACCTCTACAGCAAGAAGGCGCTCGTCCAGATAGCCCTGATCATCTACGTGCTGGGGTCCGCGGCGGCCGGTCTGTCGCAGAACGCCGGCATGCTGATCGCCTGCCGTGTCTTCCAGGGCATCGGCGTCGGCGGTCTGTCCGCACTCGCCCAGATCGTCATGGCCGCGATGATCTCCCCGCGTGAGCGCGGGCGATACTCCGGCTACCTCGGCGCGACCTTCGCCGTCGCCACCGTCGGCGGCCCGCTGCTCGGCGGTGTCATCACCGACACCAGCTGGCTCGGCTGGCGCTGGTGCTTCTACGTCGGTGTCCCCTTCGCCGTCATCGCGCTGATCGTGCTGCAGAAGACCCTGCACCTGCCGGTCGTGAAGCGGGACGTCAAGGTCGACTGGTCCGGCGCCACCCTCGTCGCCGCCGCCGTCTCGCTGCTGCTGGTCTGGGTCACCTTCGCCGGTGACAAGTACGACTGGATCTCCTGGCAGACGTACGCGATGGTCGGCGGTTCGATCGCGCTGGGTCTGCTCTTCGTGCTGGTCGAGTCCAAGGCGCGCGAACCGATCATCCCGCTGCGGCTGTTCCGCAACCGGACCATCACGCTGGCCTCGCTCGCCTCGCTGTTCGTCGGTGTCGCGATGTTCACCGGCACGGTCTTCTTCAGCCAGTACTTCCAGCTGGCGCGCGACAAGTCGCCGACGATGTCCGGGGTCATGACGATCCCGATGATCGGCGGACTGTTCATCTCCTCCACCGTCTCGGGGCAGTTCATCACCCGCACCGGGCGCTGGAAGGCGTGGCTGGTGAGCGGTGGCGTGCTGGTGACGGCGGGCCTGGGCCTGCTCGGGACCATCCGGTACGACACGGACTACTGGAAGATGGGCATCTTCATGGCCCTGCTGGGTCTCGGCATCGGCATGATGATGCAGAACCTGGTGCTGTGCACGCAGAACCAGGTCGACCCCAGTGACCTCGGCTCCGCCAGCTCGACGGTCACCTTCTTCCGCTCCCTCGGCGGCGCGGTCGGCGTCTCCGCCCTCGGCGCGGTGATGTCCCACCGGATCACGCACTACGTCACCGACGGCATCGCCTCCCTCGACCCCAAGTACCGTGCGGCCCTTGCCGGTTCGAACTCCTCCACGGACAGCATCCCGGACCTGGCCAAGCTGCCGGCCCCGGTGCGCACGCTCATGGAGAGCTCCTACGGCCATGGCATCGCCGACGTCTTCATGATCGCCGGCGCCCTGGCGGCCGTCGCGTTCCTGATCACCCTGTTCATCAAGGAGGTCCCGTTGCGGACCAAGGGCGCGCTGGCGCAGGCCGCGGGCGAGCAGGAGAGCCCGGCCACGGAGACCCCCGCCGCGGAGACCGCTCCGGTCGCCGCCGACGCTCCGGCCGCCGAACACGTCCCGAGCCGGGCCGTGTCGGAGACCGAGCCCGCCTCCGACGGCACCCAGCGGCTCGGCGCCGTGGCGACGATCGCGCGACCCGAGGAGTCGGGAGATTCGGGCTCGGGCTCGGGCTCCGGCTTCGGCGGGATCCCGGTACGGGGCTTCGTGCGCGGCAACGAGAGCGCGCCCGTCCCGCAGGCCGCCGTCACGCTGATCTCGCTGGCCGGCCGCCAGTTGGGCCGGTCGATGACCCAGGCCGACGGCTCCTACGCCGTCGAGGCGCCGAGCGTCGGGTCGTACGTCCTGATCGCGTCCGCCGACGGGTTCCAGCCGCAGGCGTCCACGGTCCTCGTGAACGGTGAGCCGCTCGCGTACGACGTGCTGCTCAGTGGGACCAGTGGGCTGAACGGGCTGGTGCGGGCCGCGGCGACCGGGCTCGCCGTCAAGGACGCGATGGTCGTCGTGACCGATGTGCGCGGGGATCTGCTGGCCACCCAACAGACGGGCGAGCAGGGCGAGTTCGCCTTCGGCGAGCTGGTGCCCGGCCCGGTGACCGTCGCGGTGAACGCCGACGGGTACCGGCCGAGGGCGCTGCCCGTCGAGGTCGGCGGCACCGGGGTCACCCGGATCGAGGTCGACCTGGACTCCGGCGCCCAGCTCCAGGGTGTCGTAAGGGCTCCGCACGGCCCGCTGGCCGATGCCCGCGTCACCCTCGTGGACGCGGCGGGCAACGTGGTCGGCACGGCCACCACCGGGTCGGACGGGGCGTACGCCTTCACCGACCTGGGCGGCGGCGAGTACACGGTCATCGCGACGGGTTACCCGCCGGTGGCCAGCGCGTTGACCGTCAACGGGCGCGGTGTCGACGACCACGACATCGAACTCGCCCACCCCGGCGAGTAGTTCGAACACCCCCGGCCCGTGGCGGG
Organism: Streptomyces sp. NPDC002499; assembly: GCF_053595415.1. Classification (NCBI taxonomy): domain Bacteria; kingdom Bacillati; phylum Actinomycetota; class Actinomycetes; order Kitasatosporales; family Streptomycetaceae; genus Streptomyces; species Streptomyces sp. NPDC002499. The sequence goes on along the minus strand of NZ_JBSFXO010000006.1, from coordinate 546,459 downwards.
CGCACGCTCCGAGCGGAGGTGCGGTCGCCGCGGGCCGGATTCACGCGTACGGCAAGGAGTTTGAGGAACATGGGACTGACCGCGAGGATCCGTACGCGGGACGGATGGGCCGTGGCGCACGCGGTCGTGACGGTGACCGACATGCGCGGGACGCAGGTGCTGCGCGCCGAGGCCGACACCGAGGGGGCCGTACGGGACGCCACGGAACTGGCGCCCGGCCCGTACACCGTCATCGTCACGGCCGTCGGGTACGCGCCGGCCGCCGCCACCGCGATCGTCACCGCGAGCGGGCGGGCCGAGGTCGGGGCCGTGACCCTGGGCCGCCAGGGCGGCACCGAACTGCCGCCGCCGGGGCCCTGGACCGTCGACCCCGCGCACTCCTCCGTCGCCGCGGTCGCCCAGCACCTGGGCATCTCCAGCGTGCACGGCCGCTTCACCGACTTCGCCGCGCGCATCGAGATCGCCCCGGACGAGGTCGCCAAGTCCCGGGTCGAGGCGGTGATCCAGGCCGCCTCCATCGACACGGGCAACGGCATGCGGGACGAGCATCTGCGCTCGGCGGACTTTCTGGACGTCGAGAAGTACCCGGAGATCACGTACCGCTCGACGGGCGTCGTGGCGGCTGCGGGTACGGACCGGTGGACGGTCCACGGGGAGCTGACGCTGCACGGGGTGGTGCGGGAGGTCGATCTGGACCTCGCGTATCTGGGCACGGGAGCCGATCCCTGGGGCGGCACCCGGGCCGCGTTCCGCGCGACGGCCGAGCTGCGGCGGGAGGACTTCGCGATGAACTACAACCAGGTGGTGCAGGCGGGGATCGCGGCGATCGGGACGACGTTGAAGGTGGAACTGGATGTGCAGGCGGTGCAGGGCGAGGCGTTGCCGTAGGGCTGGACATAGGCTGGTCGTATGGCACCGAACATCGCTAGTAACACCCGGGTATCCCTGGAAGAGCTGCTGGAGTTTGTGCGGCCCCGGCATCACGCGTTGCTGTTGACGCGGCGGGCCGACGGGAGTCCGCAGGCTTCGCCGTTGACCTGTGGGGTCGACGACTCGGGGCGGATCGTCGTCTCCACGTATCCCGAGCGCGCGAAGACGCGGAACGCGAAGCGGGACGAGCGGGTCAGTGTCGTCGTGCTGAGCGACGACTGGAACGGGCCGTGGGTGCAGGTCGACGGCGTCGCTGAGGTGATCGATCCGCCGGAGTCCGTGGAGCCGCTGGTGGAGTACTACCGGAACATCGCCGGGGAGCATCCGGACTGGGACGAGTATCGGGCGGCGATGGTGAAGCAGGGGAAGTCGATCATTCGGGTCACGCCGGAGAAGTGGGGTCCGGTGGCCACCGGTGGGTTCCCGGCGAGGTTGGCTTCGCCGGGCGCCTAAGAGCTCGGGGGGTGCGGTTGTATGGCGAGTGCCGGTCCGTTGGGGCTGGTCGCGCAGTTCCCCGCGCCCCTTAGGGAAACCTACTTGCCCTCTCTTTTCACCATTGCCTCGATGCCCGCCACCAAGAGCTCCAAGGCGAAGGTGAAGTCCCGTTCCCGCATTTCCTCCACCGTGTCTCCTCCCCTCGCTGCCATGAGGTCTGCTGATTCCTGGATGACCTCGGCTGCCGACGGAGACTGGTTCACCGCTGTCATCGCGTGGCGGAAGTACTCGTCCTGGGTCATGCCGGCGGCGGCGGTGCGGGCGATGAAGTGGCCCTCGATCGTGCCGAAGCCGTAGACGAACTGGAAGACGGCCGAGATGGCGCCCGTGAGGCCGGATGCGGGGAGGCCGGTCTTCCGGATGACCTGCTGGACGACCCTGGAGAAGGCCAGTGAGTTCGGGCCGATGTTCAGGAACGTGCCGGCCAGCGGGGAGAGCCAGGGGTGGCGGACCAGGAGGGCGCGGTACTCCCGTGCCAGGGCGCGGAGTTGGTCCCGCCAGTCCTCGTCGGTCTCCGGGTCGGGCAGCGGGAGTTCGCCGAAGGCCGCGTCGAGGGCGAGTTCGAGGAGGTCGTCCTTGGTGTCGACGTACCAGTAGACGGACATCGCCGTGACGTTCAGTTCGGCGGCGAGGCGGCGCATGGAGAACTTGGCCATGCCCTCGGCGTCCAGCAGCCGCACGGTCGCCCCGGTGATCCGGTCCCGGTCGAGCCCGGACGGCTGCCCGCCCCGACCCCGGCGGACCTTGCCCTCCAGCCACACACTGGTCCGCGCCGCCCCTTCGGCCGACCTAGCCATCAGCGCACGCACCTTTCTGGCCGTCCGGTTACTGATCAAGATCCTAAACGGCAGTCACCAATTCCGAGTCTGCCCGCTCCGCCCTGCGCAACAACGCCGCCGCCACGAACCCACCCAGCAGTACCGCGGCCGCCCCCACCAACTGACCCGATCTCAGCCCTTCCGCGAGCCCCCCGGAAGAGCTGAGGACCGCTCCGAGCACGGCGACACCCAAACCGTTGCCGAACTCCGCCAGCGTTCCGTTCACCCCGGCCCCCACCCCCGCCTTCGCCGGAGGAATCGCGCTCATGATCGCGTGCGCCATCGCCGGGCTGGCGATCGCGCCTCCCGCGCCGATGAGCAGCAGACCCACCAGCGTGCCCGCATAACCCCCCGTCGCCAGCACCGCGATCGACGCCAGCCCCGCCGACATCAGCACCATGCCCAGCGCGATGGACACCGGCGTACCCAGCCGCGCGGACCACTTCGCCGACAGGCCGCTGAAGTTGAGGACCACGATCGTCAGGGCCAGCGGAGCGGTCCGCAGGCCCGCCTCCAACGGGCCGTATCCCAGGACGAATTGCAGGTGCTGGGTGAGCAGGAAGAGCGAGCCGCCCATGCCGAAGGCGATGAGCACCGCCCCCGCCACCGCACCCGTGAACCGGCGGTCGCGGAAGAAGTGCGGGTCGAGCATGGGGTACGGGATCCGGTTCTCCCAGTACGCGAAGGCGCCCAGGGACACGGCGGCCACGGTCGCCGGCAGCAGGACCCGGCCCGACGTCCAGCCGTATGCCGGGCCCGAGATGATCGCGAAGACCAGCGACGCCATGCCGATCGTGGAGAGCAGGGCGCCGGGGAGGTCGGGGCGGTCGCCTGTGGGGTTTTTCGACTCCGGGACCAGGGCCACCACCGCCACCAGGCCCAGCGCCGCTACCGGCAGGTTGATCAGGAAGATCGCGCCCCACCAGAAGTGGTTCAGCATGAAGCCGCCGAGGAGCGGTCCGATCGCGAAGCCGAGCGCGTTGACCGCCGCCCAGATGCCGATCGCCTTCGGCTGCTCCTCGGGCGTGAAGATCTGCATCGCCACGGCGAGCGTGGTGGTCATCAGCAGCGCGCCGCCCACGCCCATGCCCGCGCGGGCCGCGATCAGTTGGCCCGTGGAGCCGGCCAGGCCCGCCGCCAGCGAACCGACGCCGAAGAGGGCGAGTCCGGCCAGCAGCATCTTTTTGCGGCCGTAGCGGTCGGCCGCGCTGCCGGCGGTGAGCAGCAGGCCGGACTGGACGAGCGAGTACGCGTTGATCATCCACTGGATGTCCGAGGTCTCGGCGTGCAACTCCCGGGTGAGGGAGGGGATCGCGACGTTCAGCACGGTGTTGTCGAGCAGCACGGTCAGCTGGGCGAGGCAGATGACACCGAGGATCAGCCAGCGCTGGGGGTGGCCTTGGGAAACGGACATGCTGTACACCGTATGGCGCCAACCATACGGTGTACAGCAAGTTCTCTTACTGTCAGCCGCTCGTCTTCTGCGTGAGGTCGTAGAAGGTGGACGAACCGACCGTCACCTTCTTGAAGTTGCTCTCGACCCACGAGGTGATCTGCGAGGACGTGCCGGTGCTGCTGCCGCCCATGCCGCCACCCGTGCCGCTGGAGATGAAGTAGTGGATCTTTCCGTCGGCCACGTACTTCTCGAACTGCGCCAGCGTCGGGGACGGGTCGGTGCCGTTGAAGCCGCCGATCGCCATCACCGCGTCACCCGTGGCGAGTTGGTAGCTCGCCGCGTTCTGGGCGCCGATCGCGGCCGCCGCCCAGGTGTAGTCGTCGGCGTCGGTCTGGAGCAGCTTCTTGGCCTCGGCGCTGACGGTCGCGCCGTTCAGCAGGCCGCCGACGCCACCGCCGCCGCCCATGCCGCCGCCGTCACCCGTGGTGCCACCGGGGGCGCCCTGCTGGCCCTGGGTGCTGCCGTTGCCGTTCTGCCCGGGCATACCGCCCGTGCCGCCGCCCGGGAAGCCACCGCCACCCTGCTGGTTCTGGGTGTTGCCGTTGCCGTTCTGCTGACCCGGCATGCCACCGCCGCCGAAGCCGCCGCGTGCGCCGCCGGCGCCGCCGGGACCGCCCCGGCCGCCCATCATGCTCGCGCCCGCCGGACCGGCCGTCGGGATGGAGCCGGTGTGCGCCGAGTCGACCGTGCTGAGGGTGTACGCCGTCGGTCCCGCCAGGGAGGCCACGATGCCCAAGCCCACGGCGGCGAGCGCGAGTTGGCGGCCCAGCTTGGCCACGAAGATCACACCGAGCGCCGCGGCCAGGCCGCCGATCAGGACCAGCCAGCGCAGCCAGGGCAGGTAGTCGGGCGTGCGGTTGAGGAGTACGTAACCCCAGACCGTGCCCGCCACGATCGCCGCCGCGAGGGTGAGCGAGGCCCACATCTCGGAGCGCTTCTCCCACAGGGTCCCGGCGCCCATGCCGATCACGGCGGCGATGTAGGGAGCCAGCGCGATCGTGTAGTACTGGTGGAAGATGCCCGCCATGTAGCTGAAGACGAGCAGGGTGATCAGCAGCGAGCCGCCCCACACCAGGAACGAACCGCGGGTCACCGAGGTCCGCTTGAGCTTGCGGGTGGCCACGAGTCCCGCGACCAGCAGGATCAGCGCGGCCGGCAGCAGCCAGGAGATCTGGCTGCCGATCTCGGAGTTGAACATCCGGTCCCAGCCGGTCTCGCCCCACTGTCCGGTGCCGCCCGCGCCACCGCCGCCGCCGACACTGCCGGTCTCCTCGCCGTTGATGCGGCCGAGGCCGTTATAGCCGAAGGTCAGCTCGAGGAAGCTGTTGTTCTGCGAACCGCCGATGTAGGGGCGGGAGGAGGCGGGCCACAGCTCGACGATCGCGACCCACCAGCCGCCGGAGACGATCAACGCGAGCGTGCCCGCGGCCAGTTGACCGAACCGCTTCTTCAGCGAGACCGGCGCGCAGACGGCGTAGACGATCGCCAGCGGCGGCAGGATCAGGAAGGCCTGGAGGGTCTTGCCGAGGAACGCGAAGCCGATCGCGACACCGCACCACACCAGCCACTTGGTCCGGCCGTCCTCCAGCGCGCGGACCACGAAGTAGCAGGCCAGCGCCATCAGGAGGGCGAGCATCGCGTCCGGGTTGTTGAACCGGAACATCAGCGCGGCGACCGGGGTGAGCGCGAGCACCGCACCCGCGATCAGGCCGGACGCGGGGCTGAAGCGGCGGCGCACCGAGGCGTAGACGACGGCGACCGTGCCGACGCCCATGAGGACCTCGGGGCCCAGGATCGTCCAGGTGTTGACGCCGAAGATCCGGGCCGCGATCTCCATCGGCCACAGGAACGCCGAGGGCTTGTCGACGGTGATCGCGTTGCCCGCGTCCAGCGAGCCGAAGAACATCGCCTTCCAGCTCTGGGTGCCGGCCTGGACGGCCGCCGAGTAGAAGGAGTTGGAGTAACCGTTGACGCCCAGGTTCCAGAAGTAGAGCACCGCGGTGGCGGCCAGCAGGCCGAGGAAGGCCGGGCGGGCCCAGCGGGGGTCCTCGGGACGGCCGCGCCACAGTCTGCGGACGAAGGGCTGCTTGGGCTCGCCGCCCGCGGGGGCCGGTGCGTGCGGCTGCTGCGAGTCCACCACGTCGGGTGCGGGGCCCGAGGGGGTGGGAGCCGCACCTCCCTGGTAGGTCGGCTGGTCGTAGTGGGTGGTCATCGGGTGTCCCCCGGATCGGTGTCGTAAGGGCGCAGCGGCCGGAACTGCATCGTGGAGTCCCGCCAGGTGCCGTCCGCGGCTTCACCGGCGCGGAACTGGGAGGTGTGGTGCGGCTGTTGCGACGGGTACGGCTGCTGGGGCGCGTACTCCTGCTGGTGCTGCTGCTGGTACGGCGTGGTCGAGTACGTCGGTGACGACGGGCCGGATGTCGGGCTGTGCGAGGCCACCACCGTCGAGCCCGCGTCGCTGTCCCGGCGGTCCGGGAAGACCCACGCCCTGAAGAGCAGGAAGCGCAGGACGGTCGCCGCAAGGTTGGCGGCGATCAGGACCGCCAGTTCGGTGGAGTGCGCGGGGTCGCTGCTCGCCGCGTTCAGGGCGGCGAGCGAGCCGCTGGTCAGCGCCAGGCCGATGCCGAAGACGACCAGGCCCTGTGCCTGGTGCCGGACCGCGCCGCCGCGTCCGCGCACCCCGAAGGTCAGCCGCCGGTTGGCCGCCGTGTTGGCGACGGCGGAGACCAGCAGGGCGAGCGCGTTGGCGATCTGCGAGCCGGTGAAGGAGCGGAAGGCGCTGTACAGGACCAGGTAGAACAGGGTCGACAGGCCGCCGACCACGCAGAACCCGACGAGTTGGCGGGCCAGGCCCTTGGGCACGTCCTGGATGTCGCGGTCGCGCGGGTCGTCACCGAAGGGGCGGGTGATCCGGTCCAGCGGCAGCGAACCGCTCGCCAGGGCCTTGCCGACGCGCCACACGCCCTTGAGGTCCTCGGTCGCCGTCCTGACGATGTGCACGGTCGAGTCCGGGTCGTCGACCCAGTCGACCGGCACCTCGTGGATCCTGAGGCCCGCGCGCTCGGCGATGACCAGCATCTCGGTGTCGAAGAACCAGCCGGTGTCCTCGACCATCGGCAGCAGCACCTGGGCCACGTCACGCCGGATCGCCTTGAATCCGCACTGCGCGTCGGAGAAGCGGGCCTGCAACGAGCCGCGCAGGATGAGGTTGTACGAGCGGCTGATGAACTCCCGCTTGGCGCCGCGCACCACGCGCGACGAGCGGGCCAGCCGGGAACCGATCGCCAGGTCGGAGTGGCCGGAGATGAGCGGTGCCACCAGGGGCAGCAGGGCGTTCAGGTCGGTCGACAGGTCCACGTCCATGTAGGCGAGGATCGGAGCGTCCGAGGCGGACCAGACGGTCCGCAGCGCCCGGCCGCGGCCCTTCTGCTCCAGCCGGAAGGCCTTGACCTCCGGAAGCTCCGCCGCCAGCCGTGCGGACACCTGGGGAGTGGTGTCCGTCGACGCGTTGTCCGCGATCGTGATGCGGAACGCGTACGGGAACGTGCGCTTGAGATGGTCGTGCAGTCTCAGCACACACGGCTGGAGGTCCTTCTCCTCGTTGTAGACGGGGATCACTACGTCCAGAACAGGCGTACCGGCGTCGCCGGCCGGGAGGTGCTCCCGCGCCGGCAAGGTGCCGGGAGAAGAGTCGGTTCGCATGGAACGACTCTTGTCAAGCGCCCTGTTGCACCCATGTGGTGGCACTGTGCTGGGCCTGTGAGTGCGATTGCCAATTCGTTTCGGGGGCCGGCTGCGGGAGCTGCGGAGCCAGCGCGGGCAGGTGCACGGTGAAGACCGTACGGCCGGGAACGCTGTCCACGGTCACCGCGCCGCCGTGGGCGCTCGCGACGGCCTGCACGATCGCCAGACCGAGCCCGGTCGAGCCGGTCGAGCGCGAGCGCGCCGAGTCGCCGCGGGCGAATCTCTCGAAGACGTGCGGGAGCAGGTCGGGTGGGATGCCCTGGCCGTTGTCCTCGACGTCCACGCACATCCACGGGCCGCGCCGCTGCACGCGTGCGGTGACGGTCGTCCCCGGTGGGGTGTGCTTGCGGGCGTTGCCGAGCAGGTTGATGAGGACCTGCTGGAGGCGGGCCGCGTCGCCGGAGACGGCGGCGGGTTCGTCGGGCAGGTCGAGGCGCCAGTTGTGGTCCATGCCGGCCGCGCGGGCGTCGCTGATGGTGTCGACGACCAGCGGGATGAGGTCGGTCTGCTCGAACTGGAGCGGCCGTCCGGCATCCAGCCGGGCGAGCAGCAGCAGGTCCTCCACGAGCAGCGTCATGCGGCTCGCCTCGGACTCGATACGGCCCAGCGCGTGCCGGGTGTCCGGGCCGACCTGCTCTCTGCCGCGCCGGGTCAGCTCGGCGTACCCGCGGATGGAGGCGAGCGGGGTGCGCAGCTCGTGGCTGGCGTCCGCGACGAACTGCCGTACCCGCATCTCGCTCTGCTGGCGGGCGTGCAGGGCGCCGTGGACGTGGTTCAGCATCCGGTTGAGCGCGGCGCCGACCTGGCCGACCTCGGTGTGCGGATCGGTCTCGGACTCCGGGACCCGCTCGCTGAGGTTCACCTCGCCCGTGTGCAGCGGGAGTTCGGAGACGCGGGTGGCGGTGGTGGCGACGCGGCGCAGCGGGCGGGTGGCGACGCCGACGAGGACGTAGCCGGCGATGCCTGCGGCGACGAGGCCGGCGGCGGTGACGCTCAGTTCGACGAGGATGAGGGTGTTGACGGTGCTGTCGACGTCGGCGGTCGGCAGGGCGACGTAGAAGCCCTCGGTGGGGGTCTCGGAGCTCGTGGCGTACTTGACCCGGTAGTCCCCGAGGCCGGGAATGGTGACGGTGTGCGTCTTCCCGTCCCTCGACACGGACGCGAGGGCCTGGCTCTGCTCCGTGGAGAGATCGACGCCGGTCATTCCCTTGAACGCGCCGTTGGTGTCGTTCTGCTGCTTGCTGTACGCCGCGCTGGCGATCGAGCCGTTCTGCACGTAGGCGGCGACGGTGCTGGCCTGCGTCGGGCCGGTGGTGAGGACTTTGTTGACCTTGCCGGCGGCCGAGACGGGCGTGTCGCTGCCCAGGGACTTGCCGGCCGAGGAGGACGCGCCGTTCTGGGTCCCGGGAAGGTTGCCCGGACCGTTGCCCTGGTTGTCCCCCAGGGGACGGCCCGCCGCGCGCATGGCGGTCTCCTGCACCTTGCCGTCCAGCTGGTCGTACAGGTGCGAGCGCAGCGCGAGCGTGGTCACCGTACCGATCACCGCGCACACCACCGCGATCAGCGTCACGGACGCGACGACGAGCCGAGTCCGCAGGGTGCGCGGCTTACCCGCTCGTCGCTTCTGCGCACGCGGCCGTCGTCGCCCGCTCATGAGGCCGCGGGCTTGATCAGATAGCCGGCCCCACGCCGGGTGTGGATCATCGGCTCACGTCCGGCGTCGATCTTCCGGCGGAGGTAGGAGATGTAGAGCTCGACCACGTTGGCCTGGCCGCCGAAGTCGTAGGACCACACCCGGTCGAGGATCTGCGCCTTGCTGAGTACACGCCGTGGATTGCGCATGAGGAAGCGCAGCAGTTCGAACTCGGTGGCGGTGAGGTGGATGCCCTCCCCGGCCCGCGACACCTCGTGGCTGTCCTCGTCGAGGGTGAGGTCTCCGACCACGAGTACGGAGTCGGAGCGGCGGTCGGCGGCACCGGACCGCCGGATGAGCCCGCGCAGCCGGGCGACGACCTCTTCGAGGCTGAACGGCTTGGTCACGTAGTCGTCGCCACCGGCGGTGAGCCCGGCGATACGGTCCTCGACGGCGTCCTTCGCCGTCAGGAACAGCACCGGCACGTCCGGCAGTTCGCGGCGCATCCGCCCCAGGACGGTCAGGCCGTCCATGTCGGGCAGCATCATGTCCAGGACGACGGCGTCGGGCCGGAACTCCCGCGCGGTCTGGATGGCACCCGTGCCATCACCCGCGCTCCGGATCTGCCAGCCCTCGTAGCGAAGGGCCATGGACAGCAGTTCGGTGATCGACATTTCGTCGTCCACCACAAGCACTCGGACGGGGCTCCCGTCCGGCCTCAGCAGTTCGGTGCGCCCCTGGGGCGAGGTCGTGGTCATAGTGAGCACACTGTCGGGATCCTCTGAGAGCACGCTTTCGACAACCTGTGATTTCCCTAAGAAACTCACAGGGGCCTCTCAGGCAACCCCTTGGAACCGCTTGCTGAAAGCGGTTGCCACGGAGGGGAGACGGAGGCGGGAGGGGCGTGCTTGCCTCGCGGGGAGCCGGCGGGACAAGATCCCTCAACTGTTCGAGGCGACGGGGACACGGGGGCTGCGGTGACGGGTGGGGACAGCGGGGGCATATCAATACGTCTGCCGGGAGAACGGGATCCCGACGCGTGGCGCCGGCTGACGCTCTACCTGATGGGATACGTGACCGCGGTCCTCTTCGTCCTCACCGGCCTGGAGGCCCGGCACGAGACCCCGGCACCGGAACCTGACGTGGTCACCGGCGCGCAGGGCGCCTTCCCGGCCGCGCTCGGCCCCGAGGCACCGGCCACGCCCAGCCACGTCCTGCGCCGGACGACCGCCGACGAGACCGTGGTGCACGGCCTGTCGATCCAGGCCACGGGGGTGGGCGTGCGCGCCGTGAACACACGGACCGGCGCGGAGTACTGGCGCTACGAGCGGGCCGGCTACGGGGAGGGGGACGCCGAGGGGGGTGAGAACAGGGGCTACTACGCACCGACGCTCGAGGTGTCCGCCCGCACGGTGGTGGCGGGCTTCGTGGACGGCCGGTTCACGGCGATCGACCTGCGCTCGGGCAAGATCCTCTGGCACCGGAACATCTCGACGGGCGAGAGCCGACGACGCACGTACGCCGAGCTCGCCGGCGGCCGCGTCATCATCGACACCCCGGCCGGCATCCGCGCGCTCGCCGAACGCACCGGCCGCACCCTGTGGACGGTGAGAAGGCCGGCCGAGTGCGACGAGACACCGGTCCAGACCGTGTACGACTTCCCGGACCACCTCGTCACGGCATTGGCGGACTGTGACGTACTGGGCCCCAAGCGCGGCAACGCGAGCTTGGAGATCGCCCCCGCCGTCGCCGACAGCTCCGCCCTGCTCCTCGGTATCGACGACCGCACGGGCCAGGTCCTCTGGCGGGAACAGCACACGGAGTTGTACGACGACCTGCTCCGGACCGACACCCACACGCTGGCCGCCGTCGGCCCCGAACGCCGCACCCCGCGCCCGGTCCACCTCCTCGACGTGAGCCGCACGGGGGCACCGGAACGGGCCACCTTCTCCATCCATAACCACGCCGGCATCACCACAGACGACGGCACCGCCGTCACCACGATCGACCCGCACATCTACGACATCGACTCCCCCACCCTCCTCAGCGTCTACGACACCGCAACGGGCCGCCTCCGCTGGAAACTCCGCGCACCGACCGGCCAGCAGTACGGCCAACCCGTGGTCGCGAACGGCCGGGTGTACGTCGTCCGCCAACCGATTTACAAGTACGCCGACGCCGGCCACGGCACCTCGGCCGACCTGCTCGTCCTCGACGCGCAGACGGGACGTGCGGGGCATGAGCTGAAGCTGACGGGGTTGACGGTGCCGACGGACGTCAATGCGTATGCGTCACTGGACGTGAGCAAGTTGGGGTCCAGGGAGGCCGGCGCGGATGGCGTGGTCGCGGTCAGCTGGCGGGGTGGGCGGAAGGAAATGCTGTTGGTGACGGGGTGACTCGTAGGGGGCAGGCGGTGCATGGCACGTGGTTCGCCAAAGGCGTCATAGGTCGAACAGCCTCGCCCCGTTGTCGTGGCACACGGCCCGTAGCCAGTCGTCGCCGAGCTCCAGCCGCTCCAGTGCCTCCAGCTGATGGACGTACGGATAGGGGATGTTGGGGAAGTCGCTGCCGAGCAGGATCCGGTCGCCGAGGTCGGTCAGCCGGGGCAGTGCCCTCCGGGGGAACGGCGCGAACCGGTCGCTGAAGTCCGTGAACGACATCGTCGTGTCCAGCCGCACCTCGGCGTACCGATCGGCCAGGTCGAGGAAGTCCTCGTACTCCGTCATCCCCATGTGCGCGACGATCAGCCGCAGTCGGGGATGCCGGGCGAGCACCCGCCCGATCGGCTCCGGCCCGGTGGACTTGCCCGGCATGGGCCCCGAACCGCAATGGATCACGACCGGCACACCGGCCTCGGCGAGCAACCCCCAAGCGCCGTCCAGGAGTTCATCGGCCGGGTCGTACGCCCCCACCTGCACATGCGCCTTGAAGACCCGCGCCCCCGCCTCGACGGCCTCCCGGACATAGCCCTCGACTCCCGGCTCGGGGAACAGCGTCGAGGTGTGCAGGCAGTCGGGGGTACGGCGGGCGAAGTCGACGGCCCAGCCGTTGAGCCACTCGGCCATGCCCGCCTTGTGCGGGTAGAGCATGGCGGTGAAGGCACGAACGCCGAAGTCCCGGATCAGGGCGACCCGTTCGGCCTCCTCGGCGCGGTAGGTGATGGGCCACTCGACGCCACCGGTGAGCGGGCCGAGCGAGTCGAAGTATCCCCAGACCTTGTGGAGGACGCGCTCGGGCATGAAGTGGGTGTGGACGTCGACGAGGCCAGGCAGCCCGAGGCGCTGCCAGAAGCGGCGGACCTGGTCATTTTCTTCGGCTTCTGTCGCCTCGACTTCCGTGGCCTCCGCTTCCGTCGCCTCGACTTCCCTCTCCGCGGTCTCCCGACCGTCCATGGCGCCCATCCGTTACCTGGCCTTCCGCATCCTCAGAACAACTCGTCCTGCACCGCCGACACGCTTCTGAACTCCCGCAGGGGAAAGGCCGGTCGGCCTCCGACCGCAGGTCCCAGCTCCCACCCTGTCATCAGCCGAGTGTCGAGCACGACGACCTCCGGTGCTCCTTCGCCACCTCCCCCGACGGCAAGGTGGAGATCAGGCCCGGCAGCCGCGACCAGCTCCCCACTCACCACCCCGCCGGCAACCAGCTCACTCACCTCGCCGACGGCACCCGGCAGTTCCACGAGCCCGAACGCGTCCGCGTGGTCGACCGGCCGGCACGGCTCGCGCGTGAGCGACTCGGGCCAGTCGGCGAGCGCGACCGCACGGGCATGCAGTTCCACGACTTCGGCCGCCCGCTCGCTCTCCGCCCCGGGCAACTCCGAACGCACCGCCCGCTTATCGGCGTACGGAATCCGATCGGGCACCCGGAGCGCGGCCCGCAACAACTCTTCGGTGCGGCGGGCTGCCATCAACGGACCGGTGCCGAGCCAGCTGAAGCACACCGCCCCCTGCTCCAACAGCCGGGCCGACCCCCGCTCGACCCCCGTGATCCCGACCTTGACCATGCCGGGTCCGAACCACGCCAGATATACGCGGTACGGCCGCGGATCGTCCGCGATCGTGTCGGCGGCCACCGAGTGCGCCCGGTCCAGCCGCGCACACTCCTCGCACCGCGCCCCCGTACTCCGCCCCGACACCCCCGCCCGCACCGGACACGCGTGCCCCCGCGCTCCCACACACGTCCGCACACCCCCGTCCGCGACCCCGAAGGCCACCCGTTTCCCCCAGGCCAGCGCACTGCGCCGCCCGCCGTCCCACACCAGCACGGGGCCGCCGTCCAACCACCGCAACCCCGAACACTTCCATGCCTGTGCCATCACTCACGAGAGTAGGAGACGGCACTGACAACGGCTGCCGGAGAGGGCGACCGCCCGCGCTCGGGATTCCGCCCCGCCAACCGACACCCCACACATCCGGCATGCCCCTCCCGCGCGGTCAGATCCCGGACCCGCCACGCCCACTGCTCCCGCGGTCGCAGCCCGGGCGGTTTACCCCAGCCGGCGAGATGCAGGGCCCAGGTGACCAGGACACTCACGACGACGATCCCAAGGCCCCCGGCCAGCAGCACGACCGAGGTCGTGCACACGCCGAGGCCCAGCACGGCCGTTCCGACGGTGGCGATGCCGAAGCCGGTCCACCCCGCGGCCGTATGGCCCTCGTCATACTGATGTGCGCTCATGCACGTACCCGCCTCTCTCCAGGCAGCGGAAACTAGAATCCAAGCAATCTCTCACCACGTAAGAAATTTATCGCATAAACCTCTCACAAGCTAAGGGAATCAGGGAACCACTCCGATGCAAGCCACACCGCGCCGCCCCGCCACCGCGGCCGAGGCGCTGAGCGCGATGGACCACCTCATCGCGACGAGCATGATCGGCCAGCAGGAGATGGCCCAGCGGGTGGGCCTGAACGTCACCGACCTGACCTGCTTCGGCTACGTCATCGAGGCGGGCGAGAACCTCCTCACCGCCGGCGACCTGGCGGCTCGCGCCCACGTCACGACGGGCGCGGTGACCGGCATCCTCAACCGCCTGGAACGCGCCGGTTACGTCACCCGCCGTCCCGACCCGGCCGATCGCCGCCGGGTCCGCGTGGCCGCCCAGCCGGACGCGGAGGCCCGGGTCCGCGAGCTGTACGAGCCGTACTACGCCCGCCTGCACGCCCTGTTCGCCGAGTACTCGCCCGCCGAAGTCGCCGTACTGACCGACTGGTTCACGCGCGCGAGCGCCCTCGCGGCGGGCTACCTGGAGGAGCACCGCCGCACGAACTGACCGCCCCCTCACCGGCCTTCCCCCCGATCGCCCCGACCGCGGGGGTAGGGCTGGCTCCACCATCGGTTCGGTAGGACACTCCATCGTTCCGGCGGGCGAATCACGGAATCGTAGGCGTCAGTTGATCCACGACTCCTCGACTCCACGAGACGCGCGAGACACGCAGGCCCACAAGCCTCACGCGACTCGCGGGCCGCCCCCGGAAGGAACCGCGACATGGACGCCGCCGCCGCAGTACGGCAGACCCCGACCGCCGGCCCCGGCCCGTTCGCGTCCTTCGTGCGGTTCGTGGTGTGCGGGGGCGGTGTCGGCGTCCTGTCCAGCGCGGCCGTACCGCTGCTGGCGCTGCTGATGCCGTGGGTCCTGTCGAACGCGGTGATCACGATCGCCTCGACGATCCTGTGCACCGAACTCCACGCCCTGTTCACCTTCGGCACCGGCAAGCGGGCCGGCTGGCGCGAGCACTGGCAGTCGGCGGGTTCGGCGGCCGTCGCCTACGCGGTGACCAGCACGGCGGTGCTCGTACTCCACACCGTCCAGTCCACGCCCTCACTGCTGACCGAACAGACCGTCTACCTCACGGCATCCGGCCTGGCGGGCCTGGGCCGCTTCCTGGTCCTGCGGTTGTTCGTCTTCGCGACCGAGGCGCGGAAGCCGCGGCCCAAGGTCACGACCGTCCGCCGCCAACCGGCCTGGTTCGGTACGAGGACGCCGGCGGCGGCGCTGTCACAGGCGGCTTGAGGGCGGACGCGGAACTCGCTTCGATACAGGGCGAGTTCAGCTTGCAGCTCCTGACGGAAGCCCGCTCAACCACTCGCGCCGGACTTCCCCCCGGCCGGAGTGACGGCATGCCACAGTCCGTCCTTGCCCTGCCCGTTCACCTGACCGGCCGCGGTGTCGCCGACGTACCTGTACAACGGCCAACCGGCGAGGGTGAGTTGCGGCTTGCCGTCGCGGTGGACCGTACCGAGAAGGCTCTTCTCCACGCCGGTGGTCTGCACGGAGTCCTGAGGAGAGGCCTGCGGGGAGTCCTGCACGATGACGGGTATCCACGTGTCCGTACAGGCCCCGGAACACGTCCACTTGGACGGATCGGACTCGTCCTTGTCGTAGCGGTAGAGGGTCATCCCATTGCCGTCGCTGACGACATCACCCGTACCGCCGACCGCCGTGGCTGTTAGCGCGGTGGTCGTACCCGTGCCCCCGTTGCCGTCGCCGGCCGGTGTCGAACTCCCGGCTTCAGCCGCGGCCGTGGCGACCGGCGCGAGCGAGGCGACGCTGCCGGGGCTGGTAGCGCCGGCGTTGTCGGTCGACGAGTCGCACGCCGCCAGCAGCAGCGCGGAGACAAGGCCTGCGACCGAGGCGAGGACGATGCGGTGCGGGATCACGTAGTTGCCCTTCGGGAGTCGCCGTCCACTTACTCCCTAGTACGTGGGACAGCCCCGGCGCTCTCATCGACTGACGTCACATGGCGCAGACTTGACCATCTTGACCATCCCGACCATCGGGCGGGGCAGTCGGCCGGGGCGGTGTGGTGTGTCCGTTGGTGCCATGCAGGGGGTCCGGTGCCAACTCGGCTGCGGACGCGGTCCCTTGCCGACCGCCGTCATCTATCTGACGGCACTCCGTCTCGCACGCCTCTTCATCTGGTCTGCGCACTGACTCGAAGCCGCCTTTGGCCCAGAATGATCGCGTGCTTCCTCCTCGGCTGCTGTGGTGCGACCCTCGGCCCATCCCCCCGTTCAACCGTCAGGAACCGGTGACAGTGATCGTCCGGGACCCCGGTTTCTACGAGCCGACCGACGAGGACGACTGCACAGTGTTCTCGCACTTCTGCCAGGCGCATGACCGCCTCTACCGGCACGAGGCCTGCGGGGCGGGACCGCATCTTGTGGCGCTGCACTGTGAAGAGCACGGGCCCGAGAGCATGTGGCCACAGCCACTCACGCTCATGTTCCCTGAAGGTTTTGAGCCACCGCTCAGCGAGGCACAACTCAGCTGTCTGCAAGCGGAGTGGGATGCCGGGTAGGCGTCGATTGGGCACAGGACGAACAGGCGATCGCTGAGGTTGCGGCACTTCGCGGCTCAACAACAAAGTCCCGACCGGAGTGAGGTCATGGACCGGGAACAGCTCGAACGATTGCTGAGCGGTGGCGACGAGGCGTCGTCGGCCGCGCTCGACGCTCTCCGCGCCGGCGCTTCTCACGTTGTCTGGGACGGAACGACATCAGGCGAGATGCTCGCAAAGGTCTACGGGCGCCGCCTCCGTCACACGCTTCGAAGGAACATCGAGACCTCCGGCCTGGAACGTGCCGTGAGCCGCCTCGCCTCGCACCACGGACCGGTTCGACTGGGCCAGATCAGGACTGCCGACGGCTCGTGGACCTTCATGCTGTTTCTCGACCAGGACGGCAGCACGTTGGTGGCATGCACCGGCGTTCGCCGGGCCCAACCGGGTCCGCGACTGGGCTGAATGAGACGGAAACTGAGGCGGAGCGGGGCTGACCCGGACGCCTCGGTGGTGTCGGCGCCTCATGCCATCATCCTCGCGTGTTGACGATCCCGGGATATGCAGGCGGTCCGCTGACCGAGGCGGATGCCTACCTTGACGATCCGTTGTTCTGGCCCGTGCACCTCGGCAGCTGTTTGCGTGGCGAGGACGCGCAACGAGCCGCGTTCGGAGCTGACTGGGACGCGGCCATGGAGCTCTACCGCGTGCTCTCGGCCGAACAGGAGTGGCCGGTGTTCAGCGTGGCCCTCCGCTCCGGCCACACCATCCATGTCGTCTATCGCAACTTCGACGGAGACCGAGGGGTGGACTACCTGATACATCACCCGACGTGGCCGACAGCGGAAACCCTCGCTGTGGATGACGGTCATTTCATGGGCCCCGGCATGGCCTGGCCGGAGTTGCTGTCCGCTGCTCGGCAGTCGCCGCCAAAGGGCGTCGGCGACCCCGACGCCCGACTTCTGCTGCTCTTCCCCACACTCGGCGACGCGCAACTGCCCGACGAAGCAGCCGTTGCGCTCACCACCGCGCTCAGCGCTCTCACCTTGATCGAAGAGCCCGACGACGTGGCGAGCATGCTCCTTGAGAACCAAGGCCAATGGACTCCTGCTCACTGGAGGTCTGCAAACGGTGTCCGCATCAACGACGGCGGCCATTCGTACCGAAACCCCGGCAACGCCTTCGCCCTGCCCAGGGGCCGCCTTCGAGAGATCAGCAACGCATTGAACGGCGAAGAACCGACGGATCACCAGAATTCCGACTGAAACTCCGAGCCTGGGAAGCTTCGGTCATCTGTGGACCGCGAGACCTGGCACGTTTCTGGCCCAACCTCTTCGTCCCGAACTGCCGGTTGAAGACCCACTGAGGTCTGGTGGACGGGTGGACTGGCGAGTCAGCCATCAACGGTTGTTGGCGGTCGGCTGCGGTCGTGATGGTTGCCGTACTTCACTACTGTGCAGCGGCCACGGGATCAGGAAAGCAACCCGGCCTCGTGAAGCGCGTCGAAAGCCGGCTCGTCGACGGCCGAGACCCGGTCCCGATCGGCATAGCGGAACCATGCCTTCTCGGCGATTTCTACCGTGAGTGCGCGTCACCAACACCCGGTCGTCCCGAACCAGGAACCACGCCACCTTCTCCGGCACACCATTGCCCTTAGCCATGGCCCGGGACCGTATCGGAGGGCGCCGTCCACGTCAGCGCCGTCGCTTCGTCCAGAACCAACTGGAGCAGCCAGAACCTCACCGACCAGGAGGCTGTGTCGTAGGGCACGGCCAGATACTGAGACGCCCTGGCGGGCCGAACTGGCTAGCATCCTCCGTGTCGAGGAGGAGCCATGGCATTGGGCCGCAAGGGATCTCGCCGCATCGTCGTCGACAGCATCGCCTACCGCTGGAGGTTGCGACGCAGGCCGACCTATTTCCAGGCTCTTGCCTGGACACCATGCTCGTACGCGGTTGAGCACGCGGACGTCCCCGGGACAACGCTCGTGGTCGTGACCGATCAGCCGCACCCGAGCAACTGGTTCGGACGTGAGGCTCAGCCTGTACTGCCATCCGACGTGGCTCAGGCCATCCAGCTTGCTCTTCATGAGAGCTGGACCCCAACGGCTCCGGGCTCGCCGTTCCACCTCGACCTTTCCGTCGACTTCACACCCTCGCTTTGAGCCCGACTTCAAGATCTGAGCTTGGGAAGCTTAGATGCATCAGGGGACCAAGCGAGCCTGGTGCACCTACGATGACCCTCCCAATCTGCAGGGCACAGAGAGCGAGGCGGGCATGGGAGTCCTTCAAGGGGTGGCTAGCGTTCTAGGCAGTGCGCTTGTGGGCATTGTGCTGGCGGCGCTGTTTCAAGACCAACTGACGGAATTCCTGGCTCAGATTTTCACGTACATGCGATCGCCTGGCCGGGATATTTCCGGGAAGTGGGAAACCTATTGGTATGTCATTCCCGAGCCTGGTTCGTCGTCAACGTCGAGGGCTGCGGACGTATCCATAATTACGTTCGACCTTAAACGACTAAGGAGTCGAGTAACGGGTCGAGATGTAAATCACGCATCGTCACAGATAAGGTCCACACTTATTGATTCGACATTTCTGACAGGTACGTGGACGGATCATTCCGGAGAGCGATATCAATGGGGATCATTTCAGCTGCATTGGGACAGTGAAGGAAATGGAATGGTCGGAAAATTTACAGGTAAGGACTCTCGCAATCACATTAATCATGGAATCTGGTTGTGGGCACGTCGCGATACCGACCTATCGAAACTTGCTGAATCGGCGCACGAGTTGCAGGGGCAAGGATATAAGTTCGATCTAGCAGCTGCGCAATCGGGTATCGAACGCGCCATGGAAGGGCGGCAGGGATGACTTTAACTGGAGGTGCGTGAGTTCAAAGGAGTGATGTCAGCCGATATGGGTCCACTACTGCTCAACTGCTCACGGGCACTACGGGAATAGGCACTTTTGCCACGAATGTACATGCGTCGCTGCAAGCAAGAATGAAGTTTCTCCCAACCGAGACAGAGGGCCCCTCCGAGCGACCGATGCGAGGCCCCGGCGGGCCTTAGCTTGGTAGGCCAAGCGACGACTGTAGGCATCGCCGTCTTCTTGACCTGGGTTTTGTCGGGGATCTGGGGAGCTGTCTTTTGCTCGTCGGGGATGTTGGTCTCGTGCGCCTGATGGTCGTGGGTGGTCGCCATTGGTCACTGCCGGGCGGCCTGGGGCGGCCCAGCTTCGGCGAACTCAGCTGACGGCCGGCACCTGCGATGGGACCCTCCCGTCCGAACCTTGGTCGACGACAGTCAGCCACTACGGCGGGTCAACCGAACAATCCAGGCGCGCGCGTGGCTCGCTGCACCGCCACCGGCCTCAGCCATGTTGCCTGTGCGGTCGACTAGAGCAAGCGCGACGGACGGCGCCTGACAACGGTGGCTAGCCGAGTCCTCAGCTTGGGAAGCTAAGGGCGTTCTGGGGCAGTTGTCGCCCTACCCTCAAGCGCAACGGTGACAAGACTCGGTGGTGCTGTGTCAGGAAGTGAGCGTCCAGTGAGCAGCGTCCGGGTGAGCGGCCTTACCACTTCCGCCACTTGTCCGTGATCTGGTGGCGGCCGAGTCCATGCCGGGCGGTCAGCGCGACGATGTCGATGCCGTGCTCGGTGAGTGACTGGTCGATGAAGTCGCACAGTTGCTCGCGCTCGTCGGTTTCGTAGGCGCCTTCCTTGTGGGCTTCGTTGACGGCGTTCAGGGCCAGGACGACGCGTTCCACGACGCCGAAGATCTGCGTGTCGTCCGCATCACCCAGGCCGGGGAGCTCCCTCTCGAAGGTGTCGAGGACGGCATCGGTCGACGCGAGCAGTTCTTCGGGGAACAGTCCCGCCATGCACGCACAGTCAGGGTCCAGAGTGCCGTCGGCAAGCGCTTCGGCTTCTTCGGCTATGCCGTCCCGCCAGTCGGTCGTAGGTCTCTCAACCATGGCGCGGACCGTACAGCGCCGGTCTGACAGTGATATCGAGCAGTGCGGGGGCGAGTTGGGCGCAAGGCCGTTCACCGGGTTCATGAGCCGATGCCTGTCGGCGTACGGAAACTTAGACGGAGTCGCGCACAACTCGGGTGACGGCGACCTGTGGTCGCGCTAGCGTGCCGTGGTGATCAGCGGCGAGGGTGCGGGCCTGGGTGCCGAAGCCGCGCGGCGTCTGGTGCGGACAGGTCTCTACGAATTCGAGTCGGGGCTGACGGACGCCGAGTTCGCGCGCATCGAGCGCGAGTACGGCTTCGAGTTCGCCGACGATCACCGTGCGTTCCTCGCGGCCGGGCTCCCGGTCAATGTCCCTCCCGAGGACGGGCAGACCTGGTCCAGGCCCTGGCCGGAGTGGCGCGGCGGCGACCTGGACAGCTTGCGTCGACAGCTCGACTGGCCGGTCGAGGGCGTTCTGCTCAGCGTTGAGCACAGCGGATTCTGGTACGAGGGCTGGGGTGAGCGTCCCGCCGACGAGACGGTGGCACTGGATACCGCGAGACGTCATCTGGCAGAGGCGCCGGTCCTGGTGCCCGTGTATGCCCACCGATACCTGCCCGCCGGCCGTGGCGGCTTCGGGCACCCGGTGCTCTCGATGTGGCAGACCGACATCATCTACTACGGCCTGGACCTGGCCGACTACATGCACCAGGAGTTCGACGAGGCGCGAGGCGAGGTCGACGAGAACTGGAACCCGCGAGCAACGGTCCCTTTCTGGCGGGACCTCCTCTGACCCTTCGAGGTCGGCGGCCGGGCGCCGGGCGCGCTCAGCCTGGGTTGCTTGGGGTTCGGCACGCGATGGCACGACTCGCGTCCCCGCCCGCCTCGTACGAAGTCCCATGGCATGGGCGGACACCGGGCTCTTGGCCTCCGAGCCTCAAAGCCGCTTCAGGTTGTGGTCCAGGATCGCCCGGAGCCGATCCACGTCCGCGGGATCCTGGGCTCCCCTCTTCGGCAGCACCGCGACTCCGGCCGCGCGGTCGCCACTCAGCAGCACGAAGAGCCCGGGTGTCTCCACGTACTCCCGGAACGCCGTCCAGTCGACGGTGGTGGACGCCCGCTCGCCGGTGACGGCCGTGCCGTGGTCGTCGGCCACCATGCGGCACTGCCCGTACGTCTCCATGACGCTGAACATCCGGCGGGCCATGGTGCGCAGCCCTCGTACCGCTCCCCAGGACGTGACTGCCACGACGAGCACCAGCGAGATGATCAACACGGGCAGCGTGGGATCTTGGACGACCGAGAAGACGACCACAGCGACCACCGCGATCAGCGGCGCCGTCAGCAGTTGGGCCCGGCCCGCCGGCGACCGACGGGCCCGCGCACGGAGCGCCTCCTCGAAGTCCGCGGCCGTCAGGCGGTAGCCGAACTCCACGGCCGCACGATCCGTGCCCTGTTGTGAGGGATCCCCGCCCCGAGTGTCCATGACAGGAATCCTAGCGAGGACGATTCAGCCGGATCGGGCCGTCGCGCCAGGACCCGCAGCCGCTCCGGCTCCACTCCGAACCCGGTTGCGGCTAAGGCATAAGCGAGAGGCCCCGTGGATTTCTCCAT
Organism: Streptomyces sp. NPDC002499; assembly: GCF_053595415.1. Lineage (NCBI taxonomy): Bacteria > Bacillati > Actinomycetota > Actinomycetes > Kitasatosporales > Streptomycetaceae > Streptomyces > Streptomyces sp. NPDC002499. The sequence goes on along the minus strand of NZ_JBSFXO010000006.1, from coordinate 524,536 downwards.
GGGACCTCTCGCCAACTGTGCACTCGGCAGGATTCGAACCTGCAACCTTCTGATCCGTAGTCAGATGCTCTATCCGTTAAGCTACGAGTGCTTGTCCTGTGTGCCGTTCCTGGTCCTTTCGGGCCGCTCGCGGCGACAGGAAGAACATTACATGACTGCCGCCGCCATGTGAAATCCGTTAGCCGCAGCCATTGTGACCTGCGGAAACGACGAAACCCCGGTCCTGGGACCGGGGCTTCGGTGATCTTGCGCGGAGGCGGAGGGATTTGAACCCTCGATGGGCTTTAAGGCCCAAACCGCATTAGCAGTGCGGCGCCATAGACCGGACTAGGCGACGCCTCCCGCACAGCCGCCCGCGCGAGCGCGAGTGGTGCGTGCAGATGATGACACAGTCGAGCGCGGTGTCACCAATCGCCTCCCACGGTACTAGGCGTGCAGGCCGCAGGGCAAAGTGCTTCTCCACCCGGCGGGCCCCCGCGAAGCCCCCGCGAAGCCCCCGCGAGGCTTCCGGGAAGCCCCGCGAGACCCCGCCAGGAGGACGCCGCGCGCAACGTCCCGACCCGGGCGCCGTTAGTCAGGTCATGTTCCAGGTCTCCCACGTCTCCCCGTTGCCGCACATCTCCTCGGCACCCCCTGTCCCCGACGCCCCCCATTCGCCGCTAGCCCAGGCACCCCGTTCCCCGGCACCCCACGCACCCCACGCACCCCAAACCCCCCGCCGCGCCCGCCGCCTCGCCGCCCTGTTCGTCGCCGTCGCCGCCTCCGCCTCCCTCGCCCCCACCCTCACCGCACCCGCCGCCTACGCCGACGCCGGTTCCCTCACCCTCGCCCCACCCCCCGTCCGGGACGAGGACCAAGCCGGCGACCACCTCACCGTCACCGTGCGCGACGCGGGCGGCGGCAAGGACGGTACGTACGACCTGTACTGCCATCCCGGAGGCGGGACCCATCCCGACGTCACCGGCGCGTGCGACGCGCTCGATCGCGGGGCCCGCTGGGGGCGGGACACCTTCGCCCCCGTTCCCGACGGAAGCGTGTGCACCATGCAGTACGGCGGAACCGCCACCGCGCATGTCACCGGGGTGTGGGCCGGGCGGCCCGTGGACGCCTCGTACGACCGTCGGAACGGGTGCGAGATGGGGCGGTGGGACCGGATGGTGCCGTTGCTGCCCGATCTGCGGCCCCGGGGACAGGCGTAACCCGCCGAAGGCATGGCCCGCAGAGGCGCCTCCAGGGGCGTGACCCCCGGCGTCCGAGGGCCTGCTCCGCACAGACGTTCCACCGGCGCTCCACCGGGTCCACAAAATGTGTCGAGCCGTCAGTCGCGTACAGCTCCGCACAGCGCGGTCAGGGGTGTGCAGGCCAGGCCGCGGGCGGCGTCGCGCCGTCACACCTTCTGCGTCACTTCGTCGTGCGACCTCCCTCTCATCCGGCGCCGCGGGCGGGACCGCAGCCCTTAGACTCGCTCGCGTGACACGTTGCGGGCAGGTTGGCAAGATGGCCCGAGCGGTCGGCAAGATGCGGTAACAGGGAGGAAGCGTCTCGTGAGCAGCAGGCCATCCCGAGGCGCTGCTCGCCTCGCAGCCATACTCGACGCGCTTCCCGACGCGTTGGTGCTGGTCAACGCCAATGGGACCGTCGTCAACGCGAACACCATCGCGCTGGAGGCCTTTGAAGCGCCGGGAACGGCGCTGGTGGGGCGAGGGCTGCTCGATCTGTTGCCGCAGTTCGACTCGAAGCTGATCCCGGGCTCCATGCGGCGGCCCGATCACATGGATCCCCGCGGCCAGACCAAGCCGACGCGGATGATCGCGCGGCGGACCGACGGGAGCGAGTTCCCCGTCGAGGTCACCAGCGCGAATCTCGAGAACGGGCAGCAGGCCTACGACAGTTACGGCTACGGCTCCGACGAGCTGCTGATGCTCGTCGTACGCGACCTGACCGGGACCGTCGACACCGAGGCCGAGCTGGCGCGTTCGCAGCGGCAGACCGAGATGATCCTGCGGGCCGCTGCCGAGGGTGTGGTGGGGACCGACACCGACGGGCGGATCGTGCTCGTCAACCCCGCCGCCGCCCAGATCCTCGGGTACCGGGCCAGCGACCTCGGCGGCAAGGCGCTGCACGACCTCGTCCTGCACTCGCGCGCCGACGGCACCCCCTTCCCGTACGACGAGTCGCCGCTCGCCGACACCCTGCGGTCCGGGCGCAAGCACCGGGTGCGGGGGCAGGTGCTGTGGTCGAAGTCCGGGGACGAGGTCTCCGTCGACCTCACGACCGCGCCCGTGCGCGACGGCGACCAGCTCGTCGGCGCGGTGATGACCTTCACCGACCGGCGGCCCTACGACGCGCTCGCCGAGGAGAAGGACGCCGTCGAGAAGCGGCACACGGACGAACTGGAGCGGATCGAGGAGGAGCACGCCTCCGAACTGACCGCCCTGCGCCAGAAGCACGTCCGCGAGATCGAGGAGCTCCAGGAGCAGCACGACGAGGAACTCGCCGCCGGCGACGACCGGTACGCGGCCCTCGGTGAGCGGGCGAAGGACCGGTACGAGGCGCTCGCCGGTCGGCACGAGCAGCTGCTGACGCTGCTGGCCCGGTCGCTGCGCGGGCCGCTGGACGAGCTGCGCCGCGATCTCGCCGCGCTCGCCGCCGACGACGCCGGGCAGTTGTGGCCCGAGGCCAACCAGGTGCTCCACCACCTGTCCGCCGGCTACTCGCGGATCACGACCCTCATCGACAACGTTCTCGGCTACCAGGCCCTCGACGCCGGCACCGAGCAGGTCGTCCGTACGAAGGTCATGCTCGACGCGGTCGTCGCCGCCGGCGTCGACGGGGCCGTCGAACTGATCGGGCCCGGGCGAGTGCAGTTCGCCGTGCACGCGCCGCCGATAGAGGCCGAGGTCGACCCGCAGCGGCTCGCCACCGCGCTCGCGCATCTCGTCGCGGACGTGGCCGGCGTCGACGCGACCGGCAACGCGCCCGTGTCGGCGGGCGGTTACATGGACAACACCGTCGTGGTCGCGGCGGCGCAGCGCGGTGAGGTCGTACGGATCGAGGTGCGCGGGCCGTACGCCGGGGGAGACCCGGTGCACGAGCCGATCGTGCGCGGGATCGTGCGGGCCCACGGCGGGGTGCTTCAGACGCACGAGGTGCCGGGTATGAGCGGCAGCGCGTACGTCCTCGAAGTGCCCATCGGCGGTGGCGCCGGGGCCGTCGAGGTGCAGGCCGCGGCCCTCGAACTGGCCGAGCCCAGCTCCGGCGGCGGGCGGCGGCGGGCGCGGCGGTCCTCCGTCGACGCCTTCCTGGAGAGCGACGTTCCGGGGGAGGCCGGCGGATCCGGCACCCCGGGTGCCGAGGTCGCCGTGCCCACGGGCCGGCGTCGCCGCCGGGCGGCCGAGGAGCCTGCCCAGGAACCCGTCGCCGCGGACGGTTCCGGCGGTACGGGGCGACGGCGCGGACGGGCCGCCGACGGGAGTGCCGAAGGAGTAGAAGGCCAGATCGAGGGCGACGGTTCCGGGGACGGGGTCTCCGAGGGTGCCGTCGTCATGGCCGGCGAACACGGCGCCGGTACGGCGGCCGTCGGCAGCGGCCTGGGCGGCACGGTGCCGCCGCAGGGCGTTCCCGCGCCCGCCGGCGGAACCGCGACCGGGCGGCGCGCGCGGCGCGACGGCGGCGAGCAGCACGCCCTGCCGCCGGCCCTGCCCGCGGCCACCGGCCCCTCCAACCAGCCGGTGCTCGCCAACCAGCCCGTCCTCGCCAACCAGCCCGTTCCCGCCGAGAACGCCGAGCCGACCGGGCGCCGTCGCCGTGCCCTGGCCGCCGCGAACGAGCGCGCCGCCGCCGCGCAGGAGGCGGGACCTCGTACGGTCTTCGCCCTGCCGCCGGCCGAGGCGGACCGGACACCGGAGTCTGCGGCGGCGGCAGCGGCGGGCGGCGTGAACGTGCCCCAGCAGCAGGTGCCGACGGCCGGGCAGGTGCCGGGCCAGGTGCCAGGTCAGGTGGCGGGCCAAGTTCCGGGAGCGGTACCGGGGCAGGTCCCCGGTCAGCTGCCGGGGCAGATGCCGGGCCAGCAGGTGCCCGGGCAGCTTCAGCCGCCCGTTCCCGTGCAGGGCCAGGTCCCGGGTCAGATGCCGGGTCAGGTGCCGGGTCAGGTGCCGGGTCAGGTGCCGGGTCAGGTGCCGGGTCAGGTGCCGGGTCAGCTTCAGCCGCCGATGCCCGTCCCGGTTCAGCAACAGGCCCCGGCGCAAGCGCACCCGCACCCTCAACTCCCCGGCCAGAGCGGGCAGAACCTCGCCGGCGACGCCCTGATCGACAACGGTCGGCACGACACCGCCCCGCACGACCAGTCCGAGGACCACACTCCGCCGCAACCGCACCCCACGAGCGCGCCGACGGGTCGCCGACGCCGTGCCGTGGCGCAGGGTGGGGCGGCGGGGACGCCCGAGCAGGGAGTTCCGGTGGCGGAGGCCGCCGGGATGACCGGGATGGCGCAGGCGGGGCTCGCTCCTGCCGTGCCCGGTCAGGCGGTCGGTACGGCGGGGCAGCCGATCCCGCCCGGACAGCAGCCGGTGCCCGCGCAGGGCGCGCCGATCCCGGCCCAGGCGACCCCCGGCCAGCCCCTTCCCGCGGAGGCCGCCGCCGGTCCCGTACCGGCGAACGGCCTCGCCGGCCCCGTACCGCCCGCGCAGTCCGGCACCACACCCGCACCCGGCGCGCCGCTTCCGCCGGAAGTGGCCGCGGCGCAGGCCCAAGCGCAGGCCTCGCAGCCGTTGCCCGCCGAGGCCGGTGGCATGCCGGTCGACCCGAACTCCACTCAGGGGCGGGCGTTCAGTGTGCGGACGCTGGGGCAGGGCGTGCCGTTCACGCGGCAGGCCGCGCAGGTGCAGCAGCCGGCGGCGGCGCCCGCGGCGAACAACCCCACCAACGGGGGCCGGCGCCGCAAGCTCGGCACGCGGACCGACGCGACCGCCGCGCCCCAGGAGCAGGCGGCCCGTCCGCATCCGTCGGCCGAGCAGCCGCAGCCCTCGCTCGCCGGGCAGTCCCGGCTGGCGCAGGTGACCGAGGGCTCCGGACGGTCGTACGCCATAGGAGCACCGGACGAGAACGCCGCCGAGGGCCCCGAGCCGCTGGACGGTCCCGGCGGGGCGGTCGAGGTCGCGGATCCGCCGCGGCCGCAGCCGCTGGACGACGAGTTGCCGCCGGAGCCGCTGGACAACCCGCGGCGGCTGCTGGTGTGGCCCGCGCCGGACGTCACCACCCAGCAGGCGCTCAGCGACCGCGGCTACCGGCCCGTCATCGTGCACTCGCGCGAGGAGGTCGACGCGCAGATCGCCGCGTTCCCGGCCGCGCTGTTCGTGGACCCGCTGACCGGGCCGATCACCCGGACCGCACTCCAGTCGCTGCGGCAGGCGGCGGTGGCCGCCGAGGTGCCGGTGATGGTGACGGCGGGGCTCGGACAGGCGACGCGCGAGGCGGCCTACGGCGCCGATCCCGCCGTACTCCTGAAGGCGCTCGCCCCGCGGGACAGCGACCAGCACCCGCCGCGCGTGCTGCTCATCGAGGAGCACGCGGAGATCGCGCTCGCGCTGACCGCGACGCTGGAGCGGCGCGGGATGCAGGTCGCGCGGGCGGCGAGCGACGCGGACGCGGTGACGCTGGCGGGGCAGTTGCGGCCGAACCTGGTCGTGATGGACCTGATGCAGGTGCACCGGCGGCAGGCCGGCATCGTCGACTGGCTGCGCGCGAACGGCCAGCTCAACCGCACCCCGCTCGTCGTCTACACCGCCGCCGTCGACCAGGCCGACCTCCCCCGCCTCGCCTCCGGCGAGACGGTCCTCTTCCTCGCGGAACGCTCCACCAGCACCGAGGTGCAGAGCCGCATCGTGGACCTGCTGGCACGGATCGGCACCAACTGAGGCCGGTAGCCTATGAGTTGGGCCCAGGCCCACGTCCTACGACGGTGACGTGGGCCCGTGCCGTTCTGTTCCCGGTGCCGGCAGCTAGAGCTTGGTGACGTCCAGGCCGCCCTCGGCGTACTGCCTGCGCAGCACCTTCTTGTCGAACTTGCCGACGCTCGTCTTCGGGACCGACTCGATGATCGTCCAGCGCTCCGGGAGCTGCCACTTGGCGATCTTGCCCTCCTCGGCGAGGAAGGCGCGCAGGGACGCGAAGTCGGCGGTGGCGCCCTCCTTGAGGACGACCGTGGCCAGCGGGCGCTCGCCCCACTTCTCGTCGGGGACGGCGACCACGGCGGCCTCGGCGACGGCCGGGTGGGACATCAGCGCGTTCTCCAGGTCGACGGAGGAGATCCACTCGCCGCCGGACTTGATGACGTCCTTGGCGCGGTCGGTGAGGGTGAGGAAGCCGTCGGGCGAGATCGTGCCGACGTCGCCCGTCTTGAGCCAGCCGTCCTCGCTGAACTTGTCGGCGGGGAGCAGGGGTTCGGCGTCCGGGCCGTTGTAGTAGGCGCCCGCGATCCAGTTGCCGCGGACCTCCAGCTCACCGGCGGACTCACCGTCCCAGGGCAGCCGCTCCCCGCCGGGTCCGGAGAGCCGCGCCTCGACGCCGGCCGGGAAACGGCCCTGGGTGAGGCGGTACGCGAACTCCTCCGGCGTGCCGACCGCCTGGGCCGGCGGGCGGGCGATCGTGCCGAGCGGGGAGGTCTCCGTCATGCCCCAGGCGTGACAGACCCGCATGCCGAGGCTGTCGAAGGCCTCCATGAGGGAGGGCGGACAGGCCGAACCGCCGATGGTGACCTGGGTGAGCGAGGAGACATCACGCGGGCGTGCGGTCAGCTCGACGAGCAGGCCCTGCCAGATGGTGGGCACGGCGGCGGCGTGCGTCGGGTGCTCGGTCGCGATCATCTCGGCGAGCGGGGCGGGCTGCAGAAAACGGTCCGGCATCAGCATGTTGATGCCGGTCATGAAGGTGGCGTGCGGCAGTCCCCACGCGTTGACATGGAACTGCGGAACCACGATCAGCGAGGTGTCCTGATCGGTCAGGCCCATCGACTGGGCCATGTTGACCTGCATGGAGTGCAGGTAGACGGAACGGTGCGAGTACACGACCCCCTTGGGGTCGCCCGTCGTCCCGGAGGTGTAACACATGGCGGCGGCCTGCCGCTCGTCCAGCTCCGGCCAGTCGTACGAGGTCGGCTTGCCGGCCAGCAGCTCCTCGTACTCGTGCACCTGCACGGCGGCACCGTCCAGCAGCGAACGGTCGCCCGGGCCCGACACCACCACGTGCTCGACCGGCTTGAGGTGCGGGAGCAGCGGGGCGAGCAGCGGCAGCAGCGAACCGTTGACGATCACGATCCGGTCCGCCGCGTGGTTCACGATCCACGCCAACTGCTCGGGCGGGAGGCGGAGGTTGAGGGTGTGCAGGACCGCGCCCATGGACGGGATCGCGAAGTAGGCCTCCACATGCTCCGCGTTGTTCCACATGAGGGTCGCGACCCGGTCGTCGCCCTCGACACCGAGGTCCTCGCGCAGAGCGTGCGCCAGCTGGGCCGCACGGTCGCCGACCTCGGCGAAGGAACGGCGGTGGGGTTCCGCCTCGCCGGTCCAGGTGGTCACCTGCGAAGTGCCGTGGATCGTGGATCCATGCGTCAGGATCCTAGAGATCAGCAGCGGTACGTCCTGCATGGTGCTCAGCACGGCGATCCTCCCGGGGCGACATTGCCTACGCGGCGGTAACGGTTGCGCCGATTCTGCGCACATACCGCTCGGTATGTCACTAGGTGCCGGTGATCGATCACATCACGCGGGGCACTCCGGGCTCACTCCAGGTCAGTGCGTCACCGCACGAGGCCCAACTCAGGATCCTCCCGCAGCTTGCCGAGCGCACGCGACACCGCGGACTTCACCGTGCCCACCGACACTCCGAGCACCTCGGCCGTCTGGGCCTCGCTGAGGTCCTCGTAATACCTGAGGACGACCATCGCCCGCTGCCTGGCCGGCAGCTTCGCGATCGCCCGCCACATCGCGTCGTGCAGAGCCTGCTTCTCGGCCGGGTCGTCCCCACCGGGCGCGGGCTCCGGCTCGGGCAGCTCCTCGCACACGAACTCGTCGACCTTGCGCTTGCGCCACTGCGACGTACGGGTGTTCAGCAGCGCCCGGCGCACATAGCCGTCGAGCGCACGATGGTCCTCGATCCGCTCCCACGCGACATACGTCTTGGTGAGGGCGGTCTGCAGCAGATCCTCCGCGTCGCACGGGTTCGCGGTCAGCGACCGGGCAGTACGCAGCAGCACCGGCTGGCGGGCCTTCACGTACGAGGAGAACGACGGGTACGCGAGGGTCTGCGCCGCTGGTTCGGCAGCGGTCGAGGCGCTGGTGCAGACGAGTGTGGTCATGGCTCCACGCTAGGAGCGAGGGCACCTCCGGCGGATCGGCCGCAGGTCCCGAAGCCGGGTCCGCCTCAGGTTGTAGGGGTGGTGCTGGCTGCACCTCCTGAAGGTGGACTAGCGGGTGAGGGGTACTGCGGGATGACCCCTGGGGGGTGTCCCGGGGGAGTACCTCGCAGGAGCGTCCCGGAGGAGTGCCCGGAGGGCCTCGCAGGACTGTCCCTGGGGGCGTCGCTCAGCCGTCCGACGTCAGCACCAGTCCCGATGTCGGCACCCCCGTGCCCGCCGTGACCAGCACCCCTCGCGCCCCCGGTATTCGGTTCACCGCCGTCCCCCGCAACTGGCGCACCCCCTCCGCGATCCCGTTCATCCCATGGAGGTACGCCTCCCCCAGCTGCCCCCCGTGCGTGTTGATCGGCAACGACTCCCCCGCCACGAAATCCGCCGCCTCCCCCTTGCCGCAGAACCCGAACTCCTCCAACTGCATCAGCACGAACGGCGTGAAGTGGTCGTACAGAATCGCCACGTCGATCTCGGCCGGCGTGAGCCCGCTGGTGCGCCACAGCTGCCGGGCGACCACGTCCATCTCCGGCAGCCCCGCCAGGTCGTCGCGGTAGAAGCTGGTCATCTGCTCCTGCCCCCGGCCCGCGCCCTGGGCGGCCGCCGCTATGACCGCCGGCGGGTTCGGCAGATCGCGGGCCCGCTCCACCGAGGTGACCACCAGCGCCTGGCCGCCGTCGGTCTCCTGGCAGCAGTCCAGCAGCCGGAGCGGCTCGACGATCCACCGCGAGGCCGCGTGGTCGGCGAGGGTGATGGGGCGGCCGTGGAAGTACGCCGCCGGATTCGTCGCCGCGTACTTCCGGTCCACCACGGCCACATGCCCGAACGCCTCCGGGGTCAGCCCGTAGGTGTGCAGATACCGCTGCGCCGCCATCGCCACCCACGAGGCCGGGGTGAGCAACCCGAACGGCAGAGACCAGCCGAGCGCGGCGCCCTCCGCCGACGGCTCCCGGTGCTGCACGCCCGAGCCGAATCTCCGCCCCGAGCGCTCGTTGAACGCGCGGTAGCAGACGACGACCTCCGCGACGCCCGTCGCCACCGCGAGCGCCGCCTGCTGGACCGTCGCGCAGGCCGCCCCGCCGCCGTAGTGGATCCGGGAGAAGAAGGACAGCTCACCCATCCCGCAGGCCTGCGCCACGGTGATCTCCGGGCTGGTGTCCATCGTGAACGTCACCATCCCGTCCACGTCACCCGGTACCAGCCCCGCGTCGTCCAACGCGGCCCGCACCGCCTCGGCCGCCAGCCGCAGCTCACTGCGCCCCGAATCCTTGGAGAACTCCGTGGCCCCTGTCCCGACGATCGCCGCCCGCCCGCCGAGCGCGTCTCGGGTGCGGACGCTCATGCCGGACCTCCGGTCGGGCCGGGAAGCTGGTGCGGGGCAGGAAGCGGCACCTGCGCCTCTGTCGGCACCGTCACGGTCACCGTGCCTGTGACATGGCGGCCTATGCCGTTGTCCCCGACGACCCGGACCGTCGCCGTGTCGCCGTCGACCTCCTCGATCGTGCCGGTCAACACCATCGTGTCGCCGGGGTAGTTGGGCGCGCCGAGCCGTATGGCCACCTTGCGGAGTTCGGCCGCCGGGCCGAAGTGGTCGGTGATGTAGCGGCCGACCAGACCGTTCGTCGTCAGGATGTTCATGAAGATGTCCGGGGAACCCTTCTGCCGGGCCAACTCGGCGTCGTGGTGCACGTCCTGGTAGTCACGGGAGGCGATGGCGCCGGCGACGATCAGGGTGCGGGTGACCTGGATCTCCAGGGGCGGGAGCTTCTCGCCGGCCCTCATGTCCGCGGAACCTGTTTCTCCGGCCCTCACGTCTCCGGCCCTCTCCTCTCCTTCCGTCATCTCTCCTTCCGTCATCCGACCTCCTCCATCGCGCGGAAGACAGGCAGCACCAACTCGTCGTCGTACGAACGGAATTCGAGCCGCACCGGCAGCCCTATCCGGACCTTGTCGTACGGCACCCCCACGACGTTGCTGATCATCCGCACGCCCTCGGCGAGTTCGATCAGCGCGACCGCGTACGGCGGGTCGAAGGCCGGGAAGGGCGGGTGGTGCATGACGACGTACGAATAGACCGCGCCGTCGCCGCTCGCCTCGACCGGGGTCCAGTCCGGGCCGCCGCAGCTGTTGCAGCCCGGCAGCCAGGGGAAACGCAGGGTGTCGCAGGTGGTGCAGCGCTGGATGAGCAGGCGGTGGTGCTCGACGCCCTCCCAGAAGCCGGCGTTGTCGCGGTTGACGACGGGACGGGGGCGCAGGGCGGGCTTCTGTTGCTGCCTTCGGCGGGTGGGCGCGTACTTGAGGATGCGGAAGCGGTGCGTGCCGGCGAGGTGGGGGCCGACGCGGATGTCCATGCGGGTGGTGACGAAGTAACCGGTGCCCAGTTTGGTCGACTTGAGGTCGGACACGGACTCGATGACCGAGTCGAAGGTGATCTCGTCGCCGGGGCGCAGGGGGCGGACGTACTCCTGCTCGCAGTCGGTGGCGACGACCGAGGTGTAGCCCGCCTCGTCGAGCAGGGCGAGCAGCTCGTCGTAGGCCTGGGTGCGGCCGCCCGTGTAACCGGAGAGGCCGCCCATCGTCCACACCTGGAGCATGGTGGGCGGGGCCGTGGCGTCCGGGCCCTCGTACGCGGGGTTGGTGTCGCCCATCGCCTCGCACCAGTGCCGGATCATGGGCGCGTTGACGGGGTCCTTGCCCTCGGCGGCGACGGCGGCGGATCGCCCCTCGTACACCTTCAGTCGTGCGCCCAGCTCGTCGGTCATCGTCGCCCCCTCGTCGGCTCGCGGTCGTGTCGTCTCGTGTGGCGGTCGTGCTGTCCCGTGTCGCTCGTGTCGTACTCACTTCTGGTACACCGCCCAGGCCGAGCGGGTTCCCACGATCTCGGCGAGAGTTTCTGACTGTCCGTCAGATGCCGTGCACTGTCAAGGTTCCGGCCCTTCGCAAGGGCAGGGAGGGCCGTGCGGGCGCCCGCCGGCCTCCCGCACGGAAAACGCCTGCGCGGCGGTACCGAAGTACCGCCGCGCAGACGCGTTACCACCCCACGGAGCACACCCCTGGACTCCGCCGGCCCCCCGTAGTCCCTTGCGACCTCCCGGGCGTCAGGGCCGCCGGTTCACCACAGGTTGGTGAAGTTGACGAGGACGTTCTCGTTTCCCTGGTTGATGGCCGTGAAGGCGGAGCCGTTGACCTGGGCGGTGTTGCTCTGGTTCGAGGCGCCGGAGCCGACCGCGTTCTGCTGTGTGGTGGACGAGTTGCCGTTGTTGTCGTGGCCGACACCGCTGCCGACGATGCTCGCGACACCGGCGTTCGATCCGTCGTCCGCGATCGCGCCGTTGTCCGCCGCGGCGACGCCGGTGAACAGAGCGGCGGCCAGCGGGAGAGCGGAGACGGCGGCGATGACGCGGGCGGTACGGATGCTTGCCATGTTTCTTCCTCCAGAACCCGGCTTCCTTGCCGGAAGTACGTCAAGTCAGGCTGTTTCCGGGGCAGTTGGCCGACCGCCTCGGTGTTGTGCACGACGTCGCGAGACCAGAGTTGCCCATGGAATCCCCGGCGAACCACCCCGGAAGCCCTGATTCCCCCTCAAGTGCTACGACAAGTCGATAAACCCCTTTCACCACTTCCAACGCCCAGGTCAGGGCAGAACGGGCGACTCAAACCCGGACACCGCAAGAGGCGAAGCGTTCCCGCACATTTCCTGCCAATCGCCCTTTCTCGGCGCGTCGAACACCGCCCCCTCTTCCCTTTTTCGAACGTACGTACGAACATAGAGGCATGGCCACCACCGACCGGCAGGCCACGACGCTGGCCCTCGCACACGCCCTGTCAGCCGCGGAGCGCGGTCTGGCCGTCATTCCGCTGTCCCGGACGAAACTCCCGGCCCTGCGCTCCCCCCACCGCGCCGACCTCCAACCCGAGCCCTGCCACGGCGAGTGCGGACGCCTCGGACACGGGGTGTACGACGCCTCGACCGACCCGGTGCGCATCCGTGAGCTGTTCGCCGCCGCGCCCTGGGCGACCGGCTACGGCATCGCGTGCGGGCTGGCTCCGCACCACCTCATCGGCGTCGACCTCGACACGAAGTCGGGTACGGACTCCTCGGCGGCCCTGCGCGAACTGGCCCTGCGCCACCTGTTCACGATCCCCGACACGGTGGTCGTCCTCACCCCCAGCGGCGGCCGGCACCTCTGGCTGAGCGGTCCCCCGGACACCGTCGTCCCCAACTCAGCCGGCCGCCTCGCCCCCGGCATCGACATCCGCGGCGCCGGCGGCTACCTCGTCGGCCCCGGCTCCCGCACCGACCACGGCGTCTACGGCACCGCGCCGGGCACCGCGCATCTCGCCCCGGCGGCCTGCCCGCCCGCCCTCCTGCGCCTCCTGCTGCCGCCGCCGCGCACCCACCACCCCACCGCGCCCGCCCTCAGCGGCCACGGCCAGGGCCTGGTCCAGTTCGTCCTCGCCGCGCACGAGGGCCAGCGCAACACCCGCCTCTTCTGGGCCGCCTGCCGCGCCTACGAGGACGGGATCGGCCCCCCTCTGGTCGAACCCCTGGTCGAGGCCGCGGTCAACACGGGCCTGACGGAACGCGAGGCACGGGCGACGATCGCGTCGGCGGCGCGGATGACGCGGCATCGGGCGTGAGGGCAGCAGCTCAAGGGTCAGTGGGACGACGGCTCAAGGGGGGCGCCGGTCGAAAGAACAGCAATGCCGATCAGCAGCAGAGGAACCACATGCACGACCGTCCCGACACGCGCCGCGGCCCCAGGGTGCGGACCATGTCACTGACCCGAGTGGTCCTCGCCTCCGGCCGCGCCACCGACCTCTGCGAGCTGCGGCTCTCGTCGACGTACGGCGGCATGCCGGAGGGCTACCCCTGCAAACCGGTCAACGACATGGCGATCAAGGGCCTGCTCCACGAAGCCGAACGCACCTTCCCCACCACGCCGATCCATCTCGTCCCACCCCCGCGCGAGTACCCCCACCAGTACGCCGGCGCACTCGGCCCGGTCGAGGTCCTCCCACCGGTCGCCTGCGTCGGCACCTTCCGCTCGACGGCCCTCGACCCGAACCACGACCCCGTCCTGCACCGCTCCACCCTCACGATCATCTGGTTCCAGCACACACCTCATGTGCCGTGGGAGTGCGATGCGGAGAGGGGGGTGCGGGAGGTGGATTGGGAGGGGTTGGCTCGGGACTGTGAGTTGTAGATGCGCAGTGCGGGGTGTGTCCCTTCCGCCGCGTACGGAGGTGGGTGTGGGATGTCGGCTGCTCACGGGAGTGAGCTTGCGGCTCGGATCACCGATGGCTTCGATGCGGCCGGCCACGTCCAGTACTCACGCGATCAGCTTGAGCACGATCAGCTTGAGCACAGGGACCACCGGCCGGGCCCCGCATATCCACGTCCACCAGCCACGCCGACTGATGTTGTGGGACGCGTTCAGGTCGGCGTGCTCAACGAAGCCGCAGGACCTGCAGGTGAACACGGCCTGTGAGGACCGGTTGCGTCGATCGATGTGATGGCACCGCGAGCATTCCTGGCTGGTGTACGCCGGATCGACGTACACCACCGGCACGCCCGCCTTCTTGGCTTTGTATGCGATGAACTCGCCGAGTTGACGAAATGCCCATGAGTGCAGCGTGACGCGTTGGGGCTTCTTGAGCCGTGCCCGCTCGCGGATGCCCGTAAGGTCCTCCAGGGCAATGCCGCGACCGGTGCGTTGAGCCTCCGCCACGATGTGCTTCGCAATCTTGTGGTTGACGTCACGGGCCCTGCGCGCTTGTTTGCCCGCATGCTTCCTGGCCCGCCTTTTGGCAGATCTCGATCCCTTTTTCTGAAGCTTGGAGTGCAGCCTGCGGTCGTTCTCGCGGCAGCGGTTCAATCGCCTTCCGCTGTAACGCTTCCCGGTCGAGGTGGAGGCGATATTGACAATCCCCAGGTCTACTCCGACAAACTCGGTCGGCGCAGTATTCGGCTCGGGCTCCGGGACCTCGCACGTCGCGATCAAGTACCAGCACCCGTTCCGTCGGACGAGGTCCGACTCACCTTTCCGGTACTGGCCCAGCAACCCCAACTGGTCGACCTGGCCGGTGAACGCCACACCCTTCAACCGGCCCGCAGTCGTCCAGATCGAGACCGTGTGCTGCTGTGTCTGCCACGAGAGGCAGCGGTCGTCGAAGGGTTGGGCCGCGTCCGTCCTGAAGACGATCGGCTTGCTCGTGACTCTGCTCTGCCGCTTGGAATTCGCGTCGCCCAGATTTCCCGCAGCGAGATTCGCCCTGAGGGCTGAGTAAGCGTCAGCAACCTTTCGCACCACGTGCAAAGCGGGTTGCGCGGACAGTCCGCGCTCTCGCAGATTCCTGTAGGCGAACCCCTGTAGACCCTGACGAGAGGTCACCCGCCGACTGAACGCTTCAACCGACAACCAGTTCGCTGCGGAATTACACGTACGGAGGGTCGCTTCAAGCGCCTCCGCCTGCTCGGGCGTTGGCAGCAGTTTGACCCGCACCACCAGCTTCACAATTCATCAAACTAAGCGCTACTCCTCGTCTCGCCTCGCCAATTGGCAGCATTCACCCGAACAGGTGATCCAGTCCGCGTTGTTCCAGGGCGAGAAGCCGAAGGCGTGAGGTACGGGTGGGAGACGGCCTGAGATGCGCACACGACGGCATCAATACAGCTGGGGTGCCGCGACAGCTCCGGCACCCCAGCTCACAAGGGCGGTGGGTGTGAGATTCGAACTCACGGTGACGTCGCCGCCACGACGGTTTTCAAGACCGTTCCCTTAGGCCGCTCGGGCAACCCACCCCGCGCCGCCCACCTGGGACGGAGCGGGTACAGACTACCCGGCTTGGTTGGTTCGCGGGGAGCGTGGGGCGGGAGGGGGTGTGTGGGAGGGTCGGGCACAGGGACCGTCGAGGAAGGGCTGCGGGACGTGGACAGTAATCGTCGCCAACTGGCGGAACACTTCGTCGAGTTGCACAAGGAAGGGTGCTTTCTCCTGCCCAATGCCTGGGACGTGGGGAGTGCCAAGGTGCTGGAGGCCGCCGGGTTCTCCGCACTGGCCACCACCAGCGCGGGGGTCGCGTTCTCCCTTGGGCGGCCGGATCATGACTTCTTCGCCGACGCGGAGGCGGGGGCGGGAGCGAAGGCCGAGGCCGGGGGCGCCGGGCGCGTTGATCGGGGGACCATGCTCGGGCGGGTCGGGGAGATCGCCCGTGGGGTGTCCGTGCCCGTCAGCGCCGATCTGGAGGACGGGTACGGGGAGGCGCCCGAAGTGGTCGCCGAGACCGTCGCGGCGGCGCTCGCCACCGGTGTGGCCGGCGGCAATGTCGAGGACTTCACCGGGGAGCGGGACCGGCCGCTCTACGAGCACGACCTCGCCGTGGAGCGGATTCGGGCCGCGCGGGAGGCTGTTGACGGCCACGGGGAGCTGTTCGTGCTCGTGGGGCGGACCGATGTGCTCCTGGTGGGCGGTTCGCTCCCCGAGTGTGTGCGGCGGGCCAACGCGTATCTGGCGGCCGGCGCGGACTGCGCGTTCGTGCCGGGGGCTGCTGACGCGGCGACCATCGGGACGCTCGTGCGCGAGCTCGACGGGCCGCTCAACGTGGTCATGGGGCTGACTGGGAACGCGCTGGGGATGGCGGAGTTGCGCGAGTTGGGGGTACGGCGGGTCACCGTGGGGGGCAGCATCGCGCGGGCGATGTATCGGCGACTGGTGCTCGCCGCGCGGGAGTTGGCCGAGTCGGGGACGTTCTCGTACGCCGAGGACCAGATGTCCCAGGGGGAGCTCAACAGCCTCTTCGAGAAGTGAGTCAAGAGTCGGCCCACAAAGCCCGGGCGGCCCATTGAGCCCGGTCGACCCATTGAGCCCGGTCGGCCCACAAGGCCCATAACTGAGCCGGGTGTCGGAGGGGGAGCTCCAGCACCCGGGTCATCGCGCTTCACGCACGCGTGCGCGTCAGTTGGACCCTCGGGCTCAGCTGTCGCCCTCGCGGGAGCCCAGCGTCAGATCCACCGTGTGGGTCTTGCCGCCGCGCTCGTAGGTGATCGTGACCTTGTCGCCCGGCTTGTGGGTCCAGATCTCGCCGATCAGGGTGGGGCCGGAGTCGATCACGTGGTCGTCGAGCTTGGTGATGACGTCGCCGGGCTTGAGGCCGGCGTCCGCGGCGGGGCCGCCCGACTCGACGGCGTCGGAGCTGCCGGCGCCCTGTTCGCTGATCTTCGCGCCGCCGGTGGAGTCCTCCAGGGAGACGGACGCGCCGATCTTCGCGTAGACCGGCTTGCCGGTCTTGATCAGCTGCTGGGCGACGTACTTGGCCTGGTTGATCGGGATGGCGAAGCCGAGGCCGATCGAGCCGGACTGGCTGGTGCCGCCGAGGCCGCCGCTGCCGGTGGACTGGATCGCGGAGTTGATGCCGATCACGTTGCCCTGGGCGTCCAGGAGGGGGCCGCCGGAGTTGCCCGGGTTGATCGAGGCGTCCGTCTGGAGGGCGCTCATGTAGGAGGCGTTGGAGCCGGTGCCGTCGCTGGAGGCCACGGGGCGGTTCTTCGCGCTGATGATGCCGGTCGTGACGGTGTTGGACAGCCCGAAGGGCGCGCCGATGGCGATCGTGGAGTCGCCGACGGCGACCTTGTCGGAGTCGCCGAGGGCGAGGGGCTTGAGGTCGGACGGCGGGTTCTTGAGCTTGATGACCGCGACGTCGTAGCCCTGTGCGTGGCCGACCACTTCGGCGTCGTACTTCTTGCCGTTCGGGAAGGTGGCCGTCAGCTTGCCGCCGTCGATGGCGTCCGCGACGACGTGGTTGTTGGTGACGATGTGGCCCTGGGTGTCGAAGACGAAGCCGGTGCCGGTGCCGCCCTCGCCGCTGGTGGACTCGGCCTCGATGGTGACGGTGCTGGGTACGGCCTTGGCGGCCACGCCCGCGACCGTGCCGGCGTCGCGCTTGACGTCTCCGCCGCTGGTGGAGGCGGAGACGGTGGTGGAGCCGCTGCTGTCGTCGTTGTCCTTGGCCAGGGTGTAGCCGAGGCCGCCGCCCAGGCCGCCGGCGACCAGTGCGGCCACCAGGATGGCGGCGATCAGTCCGCCGCGCCCGCTGCCGGACCTGTGGGAGGGGGCGGGGGCGGGCTGCTGCTGGTAGGAGTCGCCCCAGCCGGCTCCTGAGCCGCCGCCCGCGCCGCCGTCGGCGTACGAGGGGGTGGCCGGGGGCGGGGGCGGCCAGGCCGCGTCGGGGGCCGAACCCTGGGACGCGGGGCCCTGGAGGTGGTCGGCGTCCGCCGAGCCGTAGCCGGGCCCCTGGGGGGCGCCTGCGGACGCGTACGTGGGCGCGTGGCCGGAGTGCAGCAGGTCCTGCTCCGGTGCGCCGGGGGCGCTCGAAGGCGTCGGTGGGAGCGGAGTCGTGGGTGCGCCCCCCTCGGGGGCGACGCGTGCCGAGGGGGCGGGAGCATCCACCGGCACGGGGGGTGCGGACGGGGCCGGGGGTACCGGGGTGCCCTCGTTCTCGGTGCTCACAGCTTGTCTCCTCGGTCCACGGCTGGTCTTCTCGGTCGCACTCGGGCATGCCCGTTCACGTTGTTCGACGGTCCGGTGCGCTGCAGCTGTGCATGTCCTTTTGTATGCCGTCAGCTTTTCCCATGAGCCGTCAGGGCACCATAAGCGGCGCCTGTGTGTCCGGGGCTATTCCTTATATAGGTCATGAGGGGCAAAAGGGACGCAATCTCTGCTCCTCCGATCGCACGACTACCCCCGGGCGGTGGCACCATGACGCGGTGACCCACGCACGGCAGCCCCGGATCCAAGTCGTCGCCCACCGCGGAGCCTCCGAGGAGGCCCCCGAGCACACCCTGGCCGCGTACAAGAAGGCGATCGAGGACGGTGCGGACGCCCTCGAGTGCGATGTACGTCTGACCGCCGACGGACACCTCGTCTGCGTCCACGACCGTCGCGTCAACCGTACGTCCAACGGGCGCGGGGCGGTGTCGGCGCTGGAGCTCGCCGATCTCGCCGCCCTGGACTTCGGCGCCTGGAAGACCCGGGAGGGGTGGCGCACGCGCGACGAGGAGCCCGACTGGGAGTTCCGGCCCGAGGACCGCGCCGACACCTCCGTACTGACCCTGGAGCGGCTGCTCGAGCTCGTCGCGGACGCGGGGCGGCGGGTGGAGCTGGCGATCGAGACCAAGCACCCCACGCGCTGGGCGGGGCAGGTGGAGGAGCGGCTGCTGCTGCTCCTGAAGCGGTTCGGCCTCGACGCGCCGGCCGCGCCCGAGGAGTCGCCGGTGCGCGTGATGAGTTTCTCGGCGCGCTCGCTCCATCGCGTGCGTGCCGCGTCACCGACGCTGCCGACGGTCTATCTGCTGCAGTTCCTCTCGCCGCGGTTGCGCGACGGGCGGCTGCCCGCGGGCGTCGGGATCGCGGGCCCCTCGATCCGCATCGTGCGCAACCACCCGACGTACGTCGAGCGCCTGAAGCGGGCCGGGAACCAGGTGCACGTGTGGACCGTGAACGAGCCGGAGGACGTGGACCTCTGCGTCGAGTCGGGCATCGACGCCATCATCACCAACCGCCCGCGCGCGGTGCTGCGCCAGCTCGGGCGCTGAGCCCCTTCTCGCACAGGAAACCGCGCCCTCTTTACACAGAAGACCGGCTTTACACAGGAGACTGGTAAAGACCTGTGAAGAAACCCTTGACCCACCCGCCCCACTGACGACATCCTCCGAATCTCAGTCACACCGGCGAATTCCAGCCACGTGACTACGGGGAGTGCACCGGCGCGTTCGGTCCGTGTTCGATCACTGCGAATGCGTCACCGAACGTGAGTTGGCCGGTTTCCGGTTCAGGCCAATGGGGCATCCACACCGTGGCGTGGGGCGAAGGAGGTCTCGGGGGTGGCGTTGGTGGTGGCACAGGAGGTGCCCACGTCGTCGAGCATGGCCGTACCCCATGGCCCTGCGGGCGTGGGTGAGGCGAGACACCGCATGCGCGAGCAGCTGCGCGGAGGAGGGGTGTCGGACGCGGTCATCGACGATGCCGTGCTGATCCTTTCCGAGCTGTTGAGCAACGCGTGCAAGCACGGTCGGCCTCTGGGCGACGCCCTCGCCGGGGACGGTGATGTCCGCGCCGCCTGGCGCGTCGACACGGGCGGCCGGCTCACGGTGGAGGTGACGGACGGTGGCGGACCCACCCGCCCGGCTCCGGCCACTCCGTCGGTCACCGCGCACGGCGGCCGGGGGCTGAACATCATCACGGCGCTCGCGGACGACTGGGGTGTGCGCGACGACACCCGCGGCGAGGTCACGGTGTGGGTCGTCGTGCACGTCGACGTTCATGATCCGGATGCCGGACGCCGTCGTGACGACTTCGCTACGCGCGTCACGGCGCCCTCGGTCCGCGCGCTGCCCGCACTGGGCTTCACGGACGCGTTCGACGAGCTGGACTGAACCTCTGGTACGGCCGGACCGACCCGCTGATCCGGCGGGAGCGAACCTCCGGTTCCGGGACGAGCCGGTGCGTTGTCCACAGGTCGGCACGGACAGCCACGTTGTCCACAGGCTCCGGCCGGTCATGGCATGAACGGCTAGGCTCCCGCCCGTACCAGACGAGCCGTAACCGGGAGACACCCACGATGGCCAAGAAGCGACCCCTTACCAAGGCCAACCAGCCTCGGATCACCGACGGAGAGGTCCCGGTCGTCGGCGCGCGCGAGCCCTGCCCCTGCGGCAGCGGCCGGCGTTACAAGGCCTGCCACGGCCGGGCCGCCGCGCACGCGGTGACCGAACTGGTGCACCGCCCCTTCGAGGGGCTGCCCGGCGAGGGCGACTGGGTGGCCCTGCGCGAGCTGGTCCCCGCGGCCACGGCCGAACTGCCGCTGAAGGGCGGTCTGCCCGAGGGCGTTCCGTCGGTCACGCTCGCGACGGTGCTGCCGATGGCCTGGCCGGCGCTGCGCCGCGAGGACGGCTCGGTGCTGATCGGCCTTCAGAACGACACGGCGTCGGGCGACATCAGCCGCGACCTCGCCGACACCCTCCAGCGCGCCCTCGCCGCGGAGCCGGGCAATCCGGTCCAGAGCCGCCGGGCGCCCGCCGAGGGTCCGCGGCTGCAGGATCTGCTCGATCCCGAAGGCGCGTTCGAGCCAGTTGTGCACAGCGGCTTCGAATTCTGGGTTCCGGACGCGGAGAACGCCACTCCGGAAGTGACCGCCTCCCTGGAGCGGGCGAACGCCGCGGCGATCCCGACCGCGAAGCTCACGGGCGTGGACGCGGCGTACTGGTGCGAGACGCCGGACAAGAACCACCTGCGCTGGGTCATGCCGCACGAGGAGGAGCTGCTTCTGGACGCACTCGCGCGGCTGCACGCGGCGGGCCGGTCCAACCTCGGTGACGGCACGCGCCTCGTGGGTTCCTTCCGCGCTCACGGCCTCACCGTCCCGGTGTGGGATCTGCCGAGCGGAGTCGGTGCGGAGGACGTGGAGAAGCCGGCCGCCGAGTTCGCCGAGCGGCTCGCCGGGGCCCTCGCGGCGGGCGTGCCGCTGACCGCCGACGAGCGCCGCGCGCGCGGCGGGCTCACCAACCGGCAGGTCACGCTCAGTTGACAGGACGTGACGAGTGCGGGTCGAGCCGGCCGATCGGTCAGCTCGACCCGCAGACTCGGAATCGGTGAATCCGGTCACAAGTCCCGCTCTCCACAAGCAAATCCGTGACTGGAAAGCCCGGATCGAATTTGCGAACCGCCGATCTCTTGTTACCGTTCGAGTAGCCCGGTTGCTGGTGCATCCCCCGTCGCCAGCAACCGGGTCTTTGCATGCCCGCCCTTCGTTTACGGAGCGCAGGCCTCTGTCAACTGCCCGTAGAGGCCCCGGAGTTGCCCGCCGAGTCGGCTTCCGGATGTGCCGCGGGGTCGCCACTCGAGTCGCTGCCCGAGCGCAGCAGCAAAGGCCCGCGTCCGGCTCGCGCCGCGAACTCCGCGACCGCCGTGTAGGC
Organism: Streptomyces sp. NPDC002499; assembly: GCF_053595415.1. Taxonomy (NCBI): domain Bacteria; kingdom Bacillati; phylum Actinomycetota; class Actinomycetes; order Kitasatosporales; family Streptomycetaceae; genus Streptomyces; species Streptomyces sp. NPDC002499. The sequence goes on along the minus strand of NZ_JBSFXO010000006.1, from coordinate 503,159 downwards.
GTCGGGTCCGCCCTGACTGCGCTCCCGAGGGGTCTCGCACGTCCCCGGATCGTCCCCCGCGCCCACCGCGCAGTTCATCCGCACCGTGCGGTCGGCGGGGGCCATGAGGGTCAGGACGGCGTCCAGGGCGTCACCGGTGGCGTTGCGGTAGTAGGTGCGCGCCCAGGTCTCCTCACCCTGGGTGAGGACGCAGGTCTGCGCCTCGATGCCGTCGGGCGAGGTGAGTTGGGGGCCGCAGCGCGCGGCGGTGGCCAGACCGAGGCCGAGCAGGAGGGGGGAGCGGGTGGGCTCGACGGAGGGCGCCGCCTTGGCGTCGTCGGCCGGGGAGGAGCGTACGGCGGCGGGGGCGCGGACGACCGCGTGGCCCGCGTCGCCCACCGGGCCCGCGGACGCCACGGCCAGCGGCAGTACGACCGCGGCGACCACGACGCCCGCGAGGGCGAGGAGACGAACTCTTCGGGGGTCAGGCCCGCCGTGAGGCGGCTGTGGGGCGCTGTGTCCCCCGGATTCGCGCAGCATGGACGGAAGATAACTTCCGCGCGCGGGTGGGCAGTCCCGCGCGCGCCGGACACCCCTACAACTCGGGGGCGCTCACACCCGTACGAGTGAGGGCCTCGACGACCGCGTCCACCACGGCCTCGACGTCGGGCACCCAGGGAGAGGCGGTGCCGGGCAGTGGCGCGCGCTCCCAGCGGATCTCGCCCTCGCCCGACTCGGACGGGGGCAGGGCGAGGTAGCCGCCCTCGCCGTGGAAGCGCAGGGAGCCGGGGACGAAGTCCTTGGCGTAGAGCAGTTCGCCCAACTGCTCCATGGAGTACGGCTTCACGAGGAACGCCCAACGGCTGGCCGTCGCGACGACCGGGCCGAGCCGCATGCCCCTGCGGTCGAGTGCGGCCAGGGCGTGCGAGGCCGCGAGGGCCGGCAGGCTGACCGCGCAGGGCGCCTTGCCACCGGTGGCCAGGATGATCGGCGCGGTGGGTCGGTTGGTCCACCACCAGCGCACCATGCGGGCGTCGGTGGTGCCGGCCAGCAGGCCGGGGTCGAAGGGGTGGGCACCGGGCACCGTGCACTCCGGGTCCGGGCAGCCGCAGCGACCCTGTGGGTCCGCCGCCACGCCCGGGAGTACGGGCCACTGCCATTGGGTCGCGAAGGTCAGGGCCGCGCTGATCAGTTCAGGCCCCCCGTCGCTGCGCTGGGACAGGAGCCTGCGTCGCTTTCCGAGGATCTCGCGCATGAGCGCTCGTTCCTTTCCGTTGCACCGCTGGCAACACCGTGGGCCACATCACATCATGTGTCGATCACTTCACTGTGCGTACCTGTTGGCGCATCACACCCCTGTGAAAACCAGGGGGAACCCCATATGGGCCGAGCGTCGGCTGCTTCCTCGGCAGCCTCGTCCATGCCGTATCGCTGGATCCATCAAAAGCATGGGCGTGGCGTGGGGGTGGCGAAGTCTGGCGTTTTGCCGTCCCGCATTTTTCTCTTCGCCTCCGCCACGGGAGGATGGGGCACGGTCGTCGGTGGCTAAGACGCTCGGGTCGGTCACCAGGTTCCGGGTGACTGTCAACCACCCCTGGCCTTCTCCGAGTACGTACCCATCACGACCGGTGTGACGCTCCGTGGAGCAAGGCCAGTCGACCGCAATACCCCGTTACCCGAGTCAGTTTTAAGCCAACTTTGCTTTTCCGCAAGGGGTGCACTGGTTGCCCATGGACACCAGGAATCCCGGCAGGACAATGCTGGACATCCCCTCACGAGTGCGTGTACATGTGGAGACACTGCTAGCGGCGCAGAATGACATGGGGGTTTGCGATGCTTTTGAGCAATACGCACCGGTCGGAAAGCCGGACGCCATGAACGCCCCTCACCCTCCGAAAGTGGCCGGAATCGATTCAACGGTTCCCTCGCCCGCACACACTGTCGCGCCCGCGCCTGCCGTCCCGGGCACCTCTCCAGGCGCCCCGAGCGCCCTGCTCCAGGACCGTCTCGCCGGTTGGGTCTCGGACCTCACGACCCTCCACGAACTCACGGAACGGCTCGCCCGCACCGACACACTCGACGGCGCGCTCCAGGAACTCCTGCACGCCGGAGCCGCCCTCGTGGGCGCCCGGCGCGGACTCGTCGTCCTGGAACCGGGCGACGGCCTGGGCCCCGACACGACGATCGGCCTGGGCCTGGCCCGGGCCGACCTCGGTCACATCGAGACCGTGCCGCGCAGCGCGATGTCCTACGGCCGCATCCTCGACGGACTGCCGGGCGCGGACGGCGAGATCGCCGAGCCGGACCTACTCGCCGAGGACGGCCTGGACCCCCGCCACCGCGAGGTCGCCGCGCGCCTGGGCTACGCGGCCTGCTACGCCCTCCCGCTGACCGCCGAGAGCGCGGGCCGGATCGGCGCCGCCGTGTGGCTCTACGACGAGCCCGCCGAGCCGGTCGAGCGGCAGCGGCACCTGATCGGCCTCTACGCCCGCTGTGCCGCCGAGCACCTGGCCCTGCTGGTCGAGGTGGAGCGCACGCGCGCGTGCGTGGCGACGATCTCCGAGGAACTGCTGCCGTCCCGGCTCCCCCGGGTGGCCGGCGTCCAGCTCGCAGCCCGGCACCGTACCGGCCCGCGCGGGGGCGGCGACTGGTACGACGCGCTGCCGCTGCCGGACGCGGCGCTGGGCCTCGCGGTCGGCTCGGTCACCGGATCCGGGCCGAGCGCGGTCGCCGCGATGGGCCGGCTGCGGGCGAGCCTGCGGGCGTACGCCGTGATGGAGGGCGAGGACCCGGTCGCCGTCCTGTCCGACCTGGAGCTGCTGATGCGGCTGACCGAGCCCGCCCGCTCGGCCACCGCCCTGTTCGCCTTCTGCGAACCCGCGCTGCGCAAGATCACCCTCGCCGGTGCCGGGCACTGTCCGCCGCTGCTGGTCGGCGAGCGGCGCACGGAGTTCGTGGAGACCTCCGTCTCCGCGCCGCTGGGCATGCTGGCCTGCTGGGAGGCGCCGAGCGTGGAGCTCCAGGCCGAGCCCGGCGAGACCGTGCTCCTCTACACCGACGGCCTGCTGCACCGCACCGGCGACGCCACCGACCGCGCCTTCGCCCGCCTGCACGCGGCGGCGGCCGGCGTCCCCAAGGCGGTGCGCCACGACCCGGACGCGATCGCCGAGCACGTCCTGCGCACGATGCTGCCGGACGGCCTGGACACGCAGGACAGCGCGGAGGACGTGGTGTTGCTGGCGGCCCGCTTCGAGTGACCGCCACCGCGTGCGGCTCGGGCGTGGAGCCGGCGTGAGTCCACGCAGGTGGGCGAGGCGTCGGCCGACGTCGGAACCGGAGTCTGGGGGCGGAACCGGTGCCGACTGCCGGGGCGCGCGGTGTGAGTTCAGGGCGTGCGTTCTCACGGAGTGCGCCGCTGCCGTCGGTAACAGGCCTTCCGGCCCTGGGACCCCTTCCGTACGACCGTACGATGGAGGGGGTCCAGTGCCGTATCTAGGAGGATGACCGTGGCGGAGGAGCTCACACCGGCGACCCCGGAAGAGAGCGAAGAGCCGATCAAGCAGCGCAAGAACGGCCTGTACCCGGGCGTGTCCGACGAGCTGGCCGAGATCATGAAGTCCGGTTGGGCCGACACCGAGTTGCGTGACCTGGAGCCGATCGCCCAGGTCGCCGAGACCGCCGCCCGCCGGGCCGCGCTCTCCGCCCGCTTCCCGGGCGACCGTCTGGTGATCCCGTCCGGCAATCTCAAGACCCGCTCGAACGACACCGATTACCCCTTCCGGGCGTCGGTCGAGTACGCGTACCTCACCGGCAACCAGACCGAGGACGGCGTCCTGGTCCTGGAGCCCACGGCCGGCGGCCACGAGGCGACGATCTACCTGCTGCCGCGCTCCGACCGGGACAACGGCGAGTTCTGGCTCTCCGGCCAGGGCGAGCTGTGGGTCGGCCGCCGCCACTCGCTGACCGAGGCCGGCACGCTCCACGGCATCCCCGCCTCCGACGTGCGCGAGCTGGCGGACAAGCTGCGCGAGGCGACCGGCCCGGTGCGGGTCGTGCGCGGCTACGACGCCGGCGTCGAGGCGGCCCTGACCGACAAGGTCACCGCCGAGCGCGACGAGGAACTGCGGGTCTTCCTCTCCGAGGCGCGGCTGGTCAAGGACGCGTTCGAGATCGGCGAGCTGCAGAAGGCCGTCGACTCGACGGTCCGCGGCTTCGAGGACGTCGTGAAGGTCCTCGACAAGGCCGAGGCGACCAGCGAGCGCTACATCGAGGGCACCTTCTTCCTCCGCGCGCGCGTGGAGGGCAACGACATCGGCTACGGCACCATCGCCGCCGCGGGCGCGCACGCGTGCACGCTGCACTGGGTGCGCAACGACGGCCCGGTGCGCTCCGGCGACCTGCTCCTCCTGGACGCGGGCGTAGAGACGCACACCTACTACACGGCCGACGTCACGCGCACGCTGCCGGTCAACGGCCGCTTCAGCGAGGTCCAGAAGCGGGTCTACGACGCCGTGTACGAGGCCCAGGAGGCCGGCATCGCGGCGGTGCAGCCGGGCGCCAAGTACCGCGACTTCCACGACGCGGCGCAGCACGTGCTGGCCACGAAGCTCGTCGAGTGGGGCCTGGTCGAGGGACCCGTCGAGCGAGTCCTGGAGCTGGGGCTCCAGCGGCGCTGGACGCTGCACGGCACCGGTCACATGCTCGGCATGGACGTCCACGACTGCGCCGCCGCGCGCGTGGAGTCGTACGTCGACGGGACGCTGGAGCCGGGCGTGGTGCTGACCGTCGAGCCGGGGCTGTACTTCCAGGCCGACGACCTGACCGTGCCCGAGGAGTACCGCGGGATCGGCGTCCGCATCGAGGACGACATCCTGGTGACGGAGAACGGCAACAGGAACCTGTCGGACGGGCTGCCCAGGCGGTCCGACGACGTCGAGGCGTGGATGGCCTCGCTCAAGGGCTGACACACGAAGGATGGCCGGGTACCAGTGCGGTGCCCGGCCATTCACGTGCCGTGATGCGTATGCCCGGTGCGCATGCCTCGACGCATGCGCCGTGATTCACGTACCTGAGGGGGAAGGTTTTCGTGGGGGACTTCTGGTCCGGTGTCGGTGTCGATCTGCATCTGGAGCCGGAGGCCGGTGACGGGCGCCGGGTCGGTCTCGAGCGGGCGCTGCGGGACGCCGTGCGGGACGGGCGGTTGTCGCCCGGGACCCGGTTGCCGGCGACCAGACGGCTGGCCGGTGAGCTCGGGATCTCGCGGGGCACCGCCAAGGCCGCCTACGACCAGCTCGTCGCCGAGGGCTATCTGACCGCACGGCAGGGCTCGGGCACGCAGGTCGCGCAGCTGCCCTCGACCGACACCGAGGCCCCGGACGCGGCGGCACACGCGCGTGCGCCCCGTTTCGACCTGCGGCCCGGGAGCCCGGACGTCGGGGCGTTCCCGGCGGCGGCCTGGCTGCGGGCGCTGCGCCGGGCCATCGCGACGGCTCCCCTGCTGGCGTACGACTACGGGGATCCGCGCGGGCGGATCGAGCTGCGGACGGCGCTGTCGGGGTACCTGGGGCGCACGCGGGGGGTGATCGCGCCGCCCGAGCGGATCGTGATCACCTCCGGCTATGTGCAGGGGCTCGCGCTCCTCACGCGCGTGCTGGACGGCGCCGACATCGCGATGGAGGACCCGGGGCTGCCCTTCCACCGCGAGGTGGTCCGGCGCAACGGCGGGACCGTGGTGCCGGTCGCGGTGGACGAACGGGGAGTGTGCCCCGAGCAGTTGGGCGAGGTCGCCGCCGTGGTCGTGACACCGGCCCACCAGTACCCGACCGGCGTGACCCTGCACCCCACGCGGCGGCGGGCGCTCACGGACTGGGCACGCGCGCGTGGAGCGCTGATCATCGAGGACGACTACGACGGGGAGTTCCGCTACGACCGGCAGCCCGTCGGCGCGCTCCAGGGCATGGCCCCCGGGCAGGCCGTCTACCTGGGCACCGCCTCCAAGACCCTCGGCCCCGCACTGCGCCTCGGCTGGATGGTCCTGCCGCCGCACCTGGTCGACGCGGTCGCCGACGCCAAGCTGCACAGCGACCACCACACCGAGACCATCGGCCAGTTGGCGCTCGCCGAACTGATCGAGAGCCACGCCTACGACCGTCACGTGCGCGCGTGCCGGCTCAGATACCGGCGCCGCCGCGACCAGCTCCTGGACCGGCTCGGCAACCGGCGCGGGGTGCGCGGCATCGCGGCCGGGCTGCACGCGCTCGTGGAGGTCGGCGACGAGACGGAGGTGCTGGCACGGGCCGAGGCGGAGGGCCTCGCGGTGGGCCGCCTCGGCGACCACTGGCACGCACCCGGGGACGGGCGCCCGCAGGGACTGGTCGTGGGGTACGGGACGCCCCGGGAGCGGGTCTATCCCGAGGCCTTGGAGGCGCTGGGGAAGGTGCTGGCGGACGACTGAGGACGACCGAGGACAGCGAGGACGACCGAGGACGACCGAGGTCCGTAATTGGACCAATGAGACGGTCGATAATTGGGCCTGCTCGACGACCCAATAAGACCCTACCGTCGTACTCATGACCCCTCGCCGCAGCTCTCGCCTCGTCCCGCCCGCCGGCCCCCAACGGACCCTGGCGCTCGCCCAGTTGACCAACTCCGTCGGTGACGGCGCCTACTACGTGACCTCGGCGCTCTACTTCACCCACGTCGTCGGGCTCGCCCCCGCGCGCGTGGGCCTCGGGCTGACCGTCGCCTGGGCCGTCGGCTCGCTGGCCGGGGTGCCGCTGGGGCGGCTCGCCGACCGGCGCGGGCCGCGCGGCACGGCGGTGCTGCTGGCCCTCGCGACCGGCCTGGCGGTGGCGTCCTTCCTGGTCGTACGGGACTTCGTGCCGTTCGTGGCGGCCGCGTGCGCGTACGCGACGGCGCAGTCGGGCCTTGCCGCGGCCCGGCAGGCGCTGCTGGCGGGGCTGGTGTCCGCCGGGGAGCGGACCGGACTGCTCGCGCATCTCCAGTCGACGCTCAACGCCGGGCTCGCGGTGGGCGCGGGTCTGGGCGGACTGGCGCTGCAGGCGGGGACCCGGGGCGCGTATCTCGGAGTGTTCGCGCTGGATGCGCTGAGCTTCCTGCTGTGCGCCGGGGTGCTGCTGCGGCTGCCGTCGCCGGCGCCCGTCGCCGCCCGCCGGCGGGACTCGCTCGGCGTGCTGCGGGACCGCCCGTACGCCGTGATCACCCTCCTCAACACCGTGCTGCTGCTGCGGATGCCGTTGCTGAGCCTCGGGTTGCCGCTGTGGATCGCCGAGCGGACCGAGGCGCCGACCTGGCTGGTCTCCGCGCTGTTCGTGCTCAACACCGGGGTCGTGATGCTGTTCCAGGTGCGGACCGCGCGCGGGATCAGCGGGCTCGCGTCGGCCACGCGCGCGGTGCGGCGGTCGGGGTGGATCATGCTCGCGGCGTGCGCGGTGTTCGCGCTGTCGGCCGGGGTGTCGCCGTGGGTCGCGGTGGGCGTGCTCGTGGTCGGGGCGGTGCTTCAGGTGGTCGCCGAGATGGGGCAGTCGGCCGGGTCCTGGCAGCTGTCCTTCGACCTGGCGCCCGCCGACCGGGTCGGCGAGTACCAGGGGTTCTTCGGGACCGGCGTCACGGTGGCCCGCACGATGGGGCCGCTGGTGCTGACCTCGCTGCTCGTGGGCTGGGGGACGCCCGGGTGGCTGCTGCTGGGCGGGGCGACCGTGGTGGCGTCGTACGCGATGGGCCCCGCGACCCGGCGGGCGGCCGGGCGGGCGGCGGGCGCGGACCCAGAGCCGGAGCCGGTCAGGCGGCCCGTGCTCGCGAGCTGACGGGCAGGGCGTCCAGGAAGAGCGCCCCCGCCAGCAGGCCTGCGCTCCCCCGCGGGCTCCACGCGCGTGCGTGCAGATCGGCGTCGAGGCTCGCGAGGGCTTCGGCGCCCGCCGCCGTCGACGTACCGCCTGCTTCGAGCACTCCGCGGGCGCCCGCCTGCACGTGCCGCAGGCCCAACGGGCCCGCGGTGTACAGCAGTTCCGTGTCCTGGAGGGTGGACATCACGGTGCACAGGGCGTCCAGGCGGGCCTCGGCCTCCGTGGCGCCGGCCGAGCGGGCCGTCGCGAGGGCGTCCAACGCCCGGCGTACGTGCGGGAATCCGGCGCGGGCCTCGCCCCGGGCGCCCGCGGCGCCGTATTTCACGGAGATCGACGAGCCGCGCGAGGGCCGGCGCGGGGCGCCCTTGTCGTTGAAGGCGGCGATCCGCTTGGCCACCGCGGCCGTCTCGCGGCCACCGGCGCCGGGGGTGAGCGCGGCGGCCGCGACGAGGAAGCCGAGCGCCCACAGGGCGCCCTTGTGGCCGCCGCCCGTGAGGCCCACCGAGTGCTCGGTGGATCTGCCGATCGCGCCCAGTTCGGCCCGTAACGCGGGCGTGGGTTCGCCGATGCGGCGGGCGGCGGCGGCCATCGCCGCGAGGCCGGGGGCGAGCGCCTTGGCCGACCAGCGCAGCGAACCGTGGTCCCGGCAGCGGGCACGCGCGCCCAGGTCGCGCGGATCGGGCAGGCCCGGCTTGGGAGCCAGCGCCAACTGCCCGGTCAGCGCGGCCACCGCGGTCCTCGCCAGCGTCTCGTCCGCACGGCTGCTCATGGATGCCTCCTCTGCTTCCCGTCATCAGCGGGAAGGTAAGTACCCCGGCCGTCAAGGATGTTGGGTCGGGATAAGAGCAACCTGTGAGCGGTGGGAGAGCTGGGTGGCGGGGGCGCCTGCCACGAACTCCGTCAGGCGGTCCACGCGTGCAGCTTGTCCGGGTTGACCACCAGCCAGAGGTCGGTGATCAGGCCGTCGCGGACCTCCGCGGCGAGGACGGCGAAGGTGGTGCCGTGGATGTTGACCACCACACCGGGTGTGCCGTTGACGTCCTCGTCGACGAGTTCCACCTCGGGTTCGCGGCGCATGAGGCCGAGGAAGAGCCGGGCCACCTTGTCGCGGCCGACGATCGGGCGCAGGGCGGCCCGCACCTTGCCGCCGCCGTCGCTGCGCGACTCGACGGCGGGATCGAGCAGGGCGACGAGCGCGTCGAGGTCGCCCGTCTCGCACGCCGCACGGAACGCGGAGACGACCCGCCGGTGCTCCTGCGCCGTACTGCCGCCGGGCCGTTGGTCGGCCAGCCGGCGGCGCGCGGACGCGGCGAGCTGGCGGCAGGCCGCGGAGCTGCGGCCCACCGTCTCGGCGATCTCCGCGAAGGGCATGCCGAAGACGTCGTGGAGCACGAAGGCGACGCGCTCCGCGGGCGTGACCGAGTCCAGGACCACGAGCATCCCCATGCTGACCGACTCGTCGAGGGTGATCCGGTCGGCGGGATCGTCGCCGGCCGCGTCCTCGCCGGTGCTGGTCCAGGTGGCGCCGTGCCGGACGGGCTCGGGCAGCCACTCGCCGGTGTAGCGCTCTCGGCGCACCCGGGCCGAGGCGAGCTGGTCGAGGCAGATGCGCGAGGCGACCCGGGTCAGCCAGGCCAGCGGTACGGCGATCTCCCGCTGCTTCTCCTCGGGCAGGGCGTACCAGCGGGCGTACGTCTCCTGGACCACGTCCTCGGCGTCCTGCACCGAACCGAGCATCCGGTAGCCGAGGTTGAGCAGCCGGCGCCGCTCGGTCCTGAGCGAGCCGAGGGTGGGGTCCTGGTCGGGTCCGGTCGGCGGGGGCACGGCGCGGTCAGCCTCCCTGTACGACGTTCTCGGCGAGCCAGGCGTCGAAGGTCTGGGTCCCTCGCGTGCCCGGTCCGGTCGGCAGCTGGCCGCCGCCGATCATGGCCGCGCCCGTGGCGCCGGGGAGCCTGACCGGCACGAGCAGGCGACGCTGGTGCCGGGCCTTCAGCAGCCGCCGCACCATGTCGACGAGCTGTTCGACCCGCGGTCCGGCGAGGTCGGGGGCCATGCCCTGGGCCGGGGCCAGCACGAGTCGCACGAGATCCTGGGCGACCTCGCGGGCCGCGACCGGCTGGGTGCGCATCCGGGGCACCACGGCGAGGGGCTTCGGGATCCGGTCGAGGGTCTGCTCCGCGAACTCGTGGAACTGCGTGGCGCGCAGCACCGTCCACGGTGTCGGACCGCTCCTGACGATCTCCTCCTGACGGAGTTTGCCCTGGTAGTAGCCGAGGCCGACCCGGTCGATGCCGACGATCGACAGCGCCACGTGGTGCCGTACGCCGGCCCGCGCTTCGGCGTCCAGGAGATTGCGGCTCGCGCTCTCGAAGAACGCGACGGAGTTCTTTGCGCTCGTCGTCATCACGTTGCTCACGTCGACGACCGCGTCCACGCCCGCGAGGGCCGCGTCGAGTCCCGTACCGGCGACGAGGTCCACCCCGCGCGACCGGGACAGCACCACCGGCTCCTGCCCCGCCGCGGTCAGTTCCTCGACCACCAGCCGTCCGACCAGCCCGGTCCCGCCTGCCACCGCGATCCGCATACCGCGCCTCTCCTTCGCGCTCATCGTCCCGTACGTCATCGGGTGCCGCCCTCTCGGACGGACCGGACCGGCAGCAGCAGGGCGATCGCCAGCAGCACCAGCGCGGCCAGGAACACCACGTTGAGCACCTGGTCACGCGTCCCGTACATGTCGAGGTGCTGCACGTGATAGCTGAAGTGCAGGACGTTGAAGACCAGCCACACCGCGCCCGTCGTCTGCACCAGCCGGGTGTTGCGCACGGACCGCAGGGCGATGAGTGTCAGGGCGCCCAGCGCCAGGAACATGGCACCGGCGTCCTTGGCGAGGTGTTCGTTGTAGGGGCCCAGCTGAGGCAGCCAGCTCAGTCCGAGGCCGGGGAAGTTCGCGTACCAACCCGTCGGGGAGAAGTACGCCCAGAAGCCTGTGTACAGGGCCACCACGGCCAACAGGCCGAGAGCCGCGTACCGGATTTTCGTGTTCATGCCCCAGTGACGAGACAGCGCCCGCAGAAGTGAGGTGGGCCCGAAGCCGAGCGCGGTGGATCTACACCGCCATCAGCGGTGCGTCCTCCTGCCACTTCAGGATCTTGTCGAAGCTGACCACCGTGCCCGCGCGGCCCGGCTTGTTGCCGATGTGGACGTGGTCGGCGAGTTCCTGGATCAGGGTCAGACCCCGGCCGTGCTCGGCGTCCGTGCGGGCGGGGCGGGCCAGGACGGCCGGGGCGGTGAAGCCGGGGCCCGAATCGGTCACCTCGATACGGCACTTGACGCCGTCCAGGTACGCGGTGACCCGGTACGCCTCCGAGGAGCCGCCGGACGCGGCGGAACCGCCGTGCTCGACGGCGTTCGCACAGGCCTCGCTGAGGGCGACCGAGAGGTCGTAGGAGACGTCCGGGTCGACGCCCGCGGTCTCCATGGTGCCGAGCAGCAGGCGCCGCGCGAGCGGCACGCTCGCGGCCTCGCGGCGCAGATGGAGTGACCACCAGATGCTCATGCTCCAGCCTCTCTGGCCGCGGCTCGACATACCGTTACCTATTGCCGCCAGTGCCCGGGTATAAGCGTGGAGTTGACGTGATACCGCCCATACGGTCGATGTGCCTCGGGTGGAATCGGTGTATGTGGGGGCGGCCCGGTCCAGAGAGTGATCTTCCGGTTGTTATGTCATCTTGCGGACCTGCCGTATGGGACCCGTAAGCCCAGTGCGATGATGAGCCCGCCATGACTGCCCCCCACGAGCGTACGGCGCGTTCCGGAAGAGACCTCCGGATCCTGCGGGCCGCGGTGTTCGCCGCGGTCTGCGTCGTGCTGGCCGGGGCAGGTCACGCGTTCGCCTCCTGCGCCACCGTCCCGCCGTGGACGCTCCTCGCGGGCTTCCTGGGCGTCGTCCTGGTCGCGGCCCCGCTCGCCGGACGCGAGCGCTCGCTGCCCGGGATCGCGGCCCTCCTCGCCCTCGGCCAGACCGTCCTGCACACGCTGTTCGGACTCGGACAGCACGGCATGACGAACATGGCGGGCACGACGTCCGGTTCGGCGTCCTCGATGGCGTCGATGTCGACGACGGACCTGTCCCTCGTGGAGCGGGCGGCCCGGATCGTCTGCGGCACCACCGCGGCGGCCATCAGCCCCACCCAGGCGCGTCAGATCCTCTCCGACGCGCGGCTCACCACCGATCCGGCCACGGGCATGTCGGGCATGGACATGGGCTCCATGCACCACCCCGCGGACGCCCTGTCCAGTGCCGGTTCGGCCGCCTCGCTGCTGCCGTCCCTGCCGATGCTGCTCGCGCACGTCCTCGCGGGGATCGCCGCCGGCTGGCTGCTGCGCCGCGGGGACCTGGCCGTGCGACGGCTCGTCGAACTGTCCGCCCTCTCCCTGACCGAGGGGGCGCTCGTACGGTCCCTGCGCGCGGCGCTCGCCCTGGTGCGCGCCCTGCGTGCCGGGCTCCCGGCCACGCCCGCGACGGTCCCGGGGCCGCCGCGCACCGCACTGCTCGCGCCGCCCCGGCCGCGTACCGCCGCGCTCCAGCACACGGTGATCAGGCGCGGTCCGCCGGCCGCCGACGCACGCGTTCTCGCCCTCGCCGCCTGACGCGACGCGACCGCCACTCCGTATCCAGCGGGACACCTCCGGCTGGATGCACCCCTGGGGACATCCACCGGGACCGGAGAGGGGCCGCCGTCGTGCGGCGCACGCGTGCGTGCCCGTTCGGCACCCGCGCCCCTCAGACCATCCGGATCACCGGAACCACGCTCGAATCGGAGTGCTCCCTGCCATGAAGTCTTCCCGTCTCGCCGCCACCGGCGCCGTCGCCGCCGCCGCTGTCGCTTCTGTCTTCGTACTGTCCTCGCCCGCCTTCGCGCACGTCAGCGTGGCCGCCGAAGGCACCGCCGCCAAGGGCGGTTACGCCGTCGTGGACTTCAAGGTCCCCAACGAGCGCGACGACGCCTCGACGACCAAGCTGGAGGTCTCCTTCCCGACCGACCACCCGCTGGCCTCGGCGATGCCGGAGCCGATGGCCGGCTGGAAGATCCAGGTCACCAAGGCGAAGCTGGCCAAGCCGCTGGAGATGCACGGCGAGAAGATCAGCGAGGCGGTCTCCAAGATCACCTGGACCGCCACGGGCAAGGGCGTCGAGCCCGGCTACTTCCAGAAGTTCCCGGTCTCCGTGGGCGCGCTGCCCGAGGACGCCGACGAACTGGTCTTCAAGGCGATCCAGACGTACTCCAACAAGGAGGTCGTGCGCTGGATCGAGGTCCAGGAGGACGGCCAGGAGGAGCCGGAGAACCCGGCCCCGGTGCTCGCCCTCTCGGCCGCCACCGAGGACCACCACGGCTCGACGACCGCCGAGGACGCCTCCGACGACACCGAGGCGACCGAGAAGACGGCCGCCGAGACCACCGCCTCCTCCTCCGACAGCAGCGACACCACCGCGCGCGTGCTCGGCGTCGTCGGGATCGTGGTGGGCGCGCTGGGCGTGGCGTACGGCGTACTGGCCGGCCGTCGGCGTACCGACGCCTGAGGCCACTCCGGTCCGCGTGCACCGGGGTCCGGGCGACCCCGGTGCACGGCGGAGCTCTCACATCTGGGACATTTTTCTATGCGCAAGAAGACGTTCGCCGCGGCCGCGCTGCTCGCCGCCGCCTCCTTCACTCTCTCCGCCTGCGGCAGCGGCGACAGCGACAACTCACCGGTCGCCGTGGTCTCCGAGGACACCTCGCAGAAGGCCGCGACCGTGCTGGACAAGCCGTTCGAGAAGCCCGACCTCGTCCTGACCGACACCAAGGGCGAGAAGTACGACCTCCGCAAGGAGACCGCGGGCCGGCCGACCCTGGTCTACTTCGGCTACACCCACTGCCCCGACATCTGCCCGCTGACGATGAACAACCTCGCCGTCGCCAAGAAGCAGCTGCCGAAGGCGGAGCAGGACAAGCTGCGGATCGTGTTCGTGACCACCGACCCGGGCCGTGACACCCCGGCCGAACTGGGCAAGTGGCTCAAGGGCATCGACTCCCAGATCGTCGGTCTGACCGGCGACTTCGCCACCATCCAGGCCGGCGCCCGCACCCTGGGCATCTCCATCGAGCCGACCCACAAGGACAAGAAGACCGGCAAGGTCGTCTCGGTGCACGGCACCCAGGTCATCGCCTTCTCGCCGAAGACCGACGGCGGTTACGTCCTGTACGGCGAGGACGCGACCGTCGACGACTACACCAAGGACCTCCCCAAGCTGATCAAGGGTGAGAACCCGTGAGGCACCTCGTCCTTCCCGTGCGGCGCCTCGCGCTGCCCGCCGCGGTGCTGGCGGGGGCGGTCGTCCTGACCGGGTGCGGAGGCTCCGGCGACAGCAAGGCCGAACTGTCCGTCAGCTCCTCGTACATGCCCCAGCCGGTCTCGGACATGGCGGCCGGCTTCCTGACCATCGCCAACAAGGGCGGCGCGAAGGACGAACTGACCTCGGTCACCAGCGCCGCCGCGGGCAGCGTCTCCGTGCACGAGACGGTCGGGCAGTCGATGGAGGAGGTCACGTCCCTCGATGTGCCCGCACACGGTCAACTCGTGTTCAAGAGCGGCGGTAATCACCTGATGTTCGAGAAGCTGAAGCGGAAGCCGAAGCAGGGCGAGAACGTGACCGTCGAACTGCACTTCGCCAAATCCGGCCCGATCACGGTCGAGATGCCGGTGAAGTCGGCCACGTACAACCCTGCGACCGGCCACTGAGGGAGGCACGACCGTGACACCGACCATCACCGCCCGCCGCACGCGCACGCTGGTGCTGCTGTTCCTGGCCGTCTTCGGCGCGCTGCTCGCCGGCGCCGGACCGGCCTCCGCGCACGCCGCGCTGACCGGCAGCGACCCCGCTCAGGGGGTGGTGGTCGACAAGGCGCCCACCGAGGTGGCGCTCACCTTCTCCGAGAAGGTGGCCACCTCCAGCGACTCCCTGCGTGTCCTTGACCCCAAGGGCAAACGCGTCGACACCGGCAAACCGACCGAGACCAGCGGCACGACGTACGCCGTACCGCTGCACAGCGGCCTGCCCGACGGCACCTACACGGTGTCCTGGCAGGTCGTCTCGGCCGACAGCCACCCCGTCGCCGGCGCGTTCACCTTCTCCATCGGCGCCCCCTCCACTACCACCGTCTCGGTCTCCGACGAGACCGTCGGCGGCGGAGTCGTCGGCTGGCTGTACGGCTTCGGGCGGTACATGTCGTACGCCGGTTTCATCCTCATGGTCGGCGGGGGCGCCTTCGTACTGGCCTGCTGGCAGCGCGGGGCCGGGGTACGGCCCGTGCAGCGGCTTGTGGTCTCCGGGTGGCTGACGATCACGGCGTCCACCCTTCTGCTGCTGCTCCTGCGCGGCTCCTACACCAGTTCCGGCAAGGTCGGCGCGATCTTCGACCTGAACCTGCTCGGGCAGGTGCTCCAGACCAAGACGGGCGCGGCCCTGATCTCCCGGCTGCTGCTGCTCGCCGCGGCGGCCCTCTTCATCGCGGTGCTCTTCGGCGCGTACGAGAAGCGGGAGGCCGAGGAGAAGCAGGACCTGACCTTCGGGCTCGCGATCGGCGGGTCCGTGGTGGCCGCCGGGCTCGCGGCGAGCTGGGCGCTGGCCGAGCACGCCTCGACCGGCCTTCAGCCGGGCATCGCGATGCCGGTCGACGTCATCCACCTGCTGGCCGTCGCCACCTGGCTGGGCGGGCTGTCCGCGCTGCTCGTCGCGCTGTACCGGTCCGAGGTCCCGATCGAGGCCCCGGCCGTACGCCGGTTCTCCCAGGTCGCCTTCGGCAGTGTGGTCGCGGTCGTCGCGACCGGCATCTACCAGTCCTGGCGCCAGCTCGGCTCCTGGTCGGCCTTCACCGACACGGGGTACGGGCAGCTGCTGCTGGTCAAGATCGGCCTCGTGGCGGTGCTGGTCGGTATCGCGTTCATCTCGCGGCGGTGGACCGGGCAGCTGGCGGGGACGGCCACGACCGCCACCGACACGGATACGGCTGAGGAGGGCGTCCTCAGTGAGAAGGAGCCCGCCGCCGCACGGGCCGGTGGCTCCGCCGGCAAGGGCGCCAAGGGCGCGGATTCAGGCTCGGGTTCGGGTTCGGGTTCGGGTTCCGGTGGCTCGAAGACCGCCTCCGGCTCCAAGCGGGCCGCTCAGCTCGCCCGGCAGAAGGCCGCCGTCGCCACCGCACTGCAGAAGCGGCAGCGGGACGCCGATCCGCGCCGCTTCGGGCTGCGCCGGTCGGTGCTCGCCGAGGCCGGTGTGGCCGTCGTGCTGCTCGCCGTCACCACGGTGTTGACGCAGACCGAGCCGGGGCGCACCGAGGAGGACGCCAAGGCGGCCAACGCCTCCTCGTCGTCCTCTTCCGCCGCGTCCGACTCCTCGTCGGGGGCGCTGACCCTGACCATGTCGTTCGACACCGGCGGCACCGACGGCAAGGGTGTCGTGTCGGTCGACTTCGACCCCGCGCGCGTGGGCGGCAACGAGATGCACGTCTACGTCACCCGGCCCAACGGCCGCGCCTTCGACATCCCCGAGGTGAAGGTCGCCTTCACCCTGGAGGCGAAGAAGATCGGGCCGCTGCCGGTCGCCCCGGACCACGTCGCCACCGGACACTGGTCGGCGAGCGGGGTGCAGATCCCCATGGCCGGTGACTGGAAGGTCGCCGTGACCGTGCGCACCTCCGACATCGACCAGGTGACCGTCTCCAAGAACGCTCAGATCGGCTGAACCACGCCATGACCGACCAGTCCGTCCCCGAGGCCCGCACCTCCGAGGCCTCCCCCGAGGAGGCTGTTTCCGAAAACGTCGTCCTCAAGGAGGCCGATTCCGGAAACGTCGTCCTCAAGGAGAGCGACAAGGAGGGCGATTCCGAGAACGTCACCCCAGGGAGGGGCGTTTCGCGGCGCGCCCTGCTCGGCAGCGCCGGCGCGACCGGGCTCGTGCTGGGCGCAGCCGGTGCGGGCGTGGGCTATGCCGCCGCGCCCGCCGGGGCGACCCCGCTCACCTCGCTCGGCAGCGACCGGGCGATGTTTCACGGGACACATCAGCCGGGCATCACCGAGGGCCTCCAGGCCCGCGGCCACCTCGTCGCCTTCGACCTGGCGGCGGGCGCGGGCCGCAAGGAGGCCGCCGCGCTGCTGCGCCGCTGGTCGGCAACTGCCGAGCGGCTCATGGCGGGCGAGGCGGCGGCGCACGACGACACGGACGTGGCCCGGGACGCCGGACCGTCCTCGCTGACGGTGACCTTCGGATTCGGCCACAGCTTCTTCTCCCGCACCGGTCTGGAGAAGCAGCGCCCGGTCTCCCTCGACCCCTTGCCCGACTTCTCCTCCGACCAGCTCGACAAGGCGCGCAGCGACGGCGACCTGTGGGTGCAGATCGGCGCCGACGACGCCCTGGTGGCCTTCCACGCCCTGCGCGCGATCCAGAAGGAGGCGGGCAGCGCGGCCCGGGTCCGCTGGCAGATGAACGGCTTCAACCGCACCCCGGGCGCCACGGCCCACCGCATGACCGCCCGCAACCTCATGGGCCAGCTCGACGGCACCCGCAATCCCAAGCCGACCGAGTCCGACTTCGACCGGCGGATCTTCGTGCCCGCGTCCGGCACGAAGGACCCGTCGTGGATGGCGAACGGCTCCTACGCGGTCGTACGCCGGATCCGCATGCTCCTCGACGACTGGGAGAAGCTCTCGCTCACCGCCCAGGAGAACGTCGTGGGGCGCCGCAAGTCGACCGGGGCGGCGCTGACCGGCGGCACCGAGACGACCGCGATGGACCTGGAGAAGACCGACGCGAACGGCGAGTTGGTCGTCCCGGTCAACGCGCACGCCCGGATCACCAGGCCCGACCAGAACGGCGGGGCGGCGATCCTGCGGCGACCGTTCTCCTACCACGACGGCTTCGAGGCGGACGGTGTCCCGGACGCCGGGCTGCTCTTCGTGTGCTGGCAGGCCGATCCGCTGCGCGGCTTCGTGCCGCTCCAGCGCAAGCTGGACCGCGGCGACGCCCTCTCGAAGTACATCCGCCACGAGGCCAGCGGGCTCTTCGCGGTGCCGGGCGGGGCGGCGGACGGCGAGTACGTGGGGCAACGGCTGCTGGAGAGCTGAGGTCACGCTGATTCACCCGGTCGTGAGACACGCGCACGGCGCCCCCGCAAGGGCCATTAGGGTGAGGTCATGCCAGCGAGTTACGCCTATCTCGGCCCCGAGGGCACCTTCACCGAAGTCGCCCTGCGCACTCTTCCGGAGACGGCCACCCGGGAGCTGATCCCGTACGTGTCCGTGCAGTCCGCGCTGGACGCGGTCCGCACCGGCGAGGCCGAGGCCGCCTTCGTGCCGATCGAGAACTCCGTCGAGGGCGGCATCACGACGACCCTCGACGAACTGGTCGCGGGCGCCCCGCTGATGATCTACCGCGAGGTGCTGCTGTCGATCACCTTCGCGCTGCTGGTCAGGCCGGGCACGAAGATCTCGGACATCAAGACGGTCTCCGCGCATCCGGCCGCCCAGCCGCAGGTGCGCAACTGGCTGAAGGCCAACCTCCCGGACGCGCTGTGGGAGTCGGCCGCCTCGAACGCGGACGCGGCCCGGCTGGTCCAGGAGGGCCAGTACGACGCCGCCTTCGCCGGTGAGTTCGCCGCCGCCCGGTACGGACTCGAGGCCCTTGAGACCAACATCCACGACGCCGAGAACGCGCAGACGCGGTTCGTCCTGGTGGGCAGGCCCGCCCGGCCCGCGGCGCCGACCGGCGCCGACAAGACGTCCGTCGTGCTGTGGCAGCGCGACGACCACCCCGGTGGACTGCGCGACCTGCTGGGCGAGTTCGCGACCCGTGGCGTCAACCTGATGCTGCTCCAGTCCCGCCCCACCGGCGCCGGCATCGGCAACTACTGCTTCTGTCTCGACGCCGAGGGCCATATCTCCGACCGCCGGGTGGCCGAGACCCTGATGGGGCTGAAGCGGATCTGCCTGGAGGTGCGCTTCCTGGGCTCGTACCCGCGTGCGGACATCGGCGTCGAGGACGTGCGCGCGCCGCGACCGGGGACCTCGGACGAGGAGTTCCTCTCGGCGTCCGACTGGGTGGCGCGGTGCCAGGACGGACGCTTCTGAGGAACGTGTCCCAGGGCACGTTTCCGGCCGGTCCTACCTGCAGATTTTAGTTATCCACAGGAGTTATCCACAGGTCCGCTTCTCGACCTGGGGACAAGTCGACAGTGAAGCACTACCTTGTCGACAAATCGGTCCTCAGGCCGTTACGGCGTCCACCGGCGCGCACATCACCGTTCGTCCACTCTTTTCCATTAGGCAACTCTTTGGGGCGACCCCTTTCCACTCGAAAGTAGTGGTAAAGGTGGGTTTGACCCATGAAACTCGGGTGTGACGGACGGGTTTCGGAGTGATCGATTCCGAAATCCACAGATCCACCACACACCCTGTGGATAACTCTGCGGAGAGGGTGTCTCCCTGTGGACAACACCCGCCTCAAATCCCGTTCCCCACAAGGAAATCGAGTCAACGCGGCGCCTCACGCCTGCCCCGTCCCGGGGAGTGAGACGCACTTTATTGACACGCTTCGCAATTGACGCATAACGGAACGTAAGCCGCTATTCGGTGCGGCTTCGGGGCAGTCGCGAATAGTGAGTCGTGAGGCGTATCCCCGCACCGGTAGCCTTGACCGCGTGATTGACCTTCGCCTGCTTCGTGAGGACCCCGACCGTGTGCGCGCGTCCCAGCGCGCCCGTGGAGAGGACGTCGCGCTCGTCGACTCTCTCCTGTCCGCCGACGAGCGGCGCAGGTCGTCCGGCGTCCGCTTCGACGAGCTGCGTTCCGAGCAGAAGGCACTCGGCAAGCTCATCCCCAAGGCCTCCGGCGACGAGAAGGCCGAGCTGCTCAAGAAGACCGGTCAGCTCGCCGCCGACGTCAGGGCGGCCGACGCGGAGCAGCACGAGGCGGACGAGGAGACCAAGCGGCTCCTCCTCCAGCTCGGCAACCTCGTGCACCCCGACGTCCCCGTGGGCGGCGAGGAGGACTTCGTCGTCCTGGAGACGCACGGCACGATCCGCGACTTCGCCGCCGAGGGCTTCGAGCCCAAGGACCACCTGGAGCTCGGCGAGGCGCTGGGCGCCATCGACGTCGAGCGCGGCGCCAAGGTCTCCGGCTCGCGCTTCTACTACCTGACGGGCGTCGGCGCCCTCCTGGAACTGGCCCTCGTCAACGCGGCGATCGCCCAGGCCACCGAGGCCGGCTTCACCCCGATGCTGACCCCCGCGCTGGTCCGCCCGCGCGCCATGGAGGGCACCGGCTTCCTCGGCCAGGCCGCGGAGAACGTGTACCACCTGGAGAAGGACGACTACTACCTGGTCGGCACCTCCGAGGTCCCCCTCGCCGCGTACCACATGGACGAGATCCTCGACGCCGACAAGCTGCCGCTGCGCTACGCGGGCTTCTCGCCCTGCTTCCGCCGCGAGGCCGGCACCTACGGCAAGGACACCCGCGGCATCTTCCGCGTGCACCAGTTCGACAAGGTCGAGATGTTCTCGTACGTCGACCCGGCGGACGCGGAGAACGAGCACAAGCGGCTCCTGGACTGGGAGAAGCAGTGGCTCGACGGCCTCGAGCTGCCCTTCCAGGTCATCGACGTGGCCTCGGGCGACCTCGGTGCGTCGGCGTCCCGCAAGTACGACTGCGAGGCGTGGATCCCGACCCAGGGCAAGTACCGCGAGCTGACCTCGGCCTCCAACTGCGACGGCTTCCAGGCCCGACGCCTGTCCGTGCGGATGCGCGACACCAGCGACGGCAAGAACAAGGTGCAGCCGCTGGCGACGCTCAACGGCACGCTGTGCGCCGTACCGCGCACGATCGTGGCGATCCTGGAGAACCACCAGCTGGCCGACGGCTCCGTGCGCGTGCCGGAGGTGCTGCGCCCGTACCTCGGCGGCCGGGAGCTGCTGGAGCCGGTCGCCAAGTGAGCACCGGCTTCCCGTACAAGCTGATCGCGACCGACCTCGACGGGACGCTGCTGCGTTCCGACGAGTCGGTCTCCCCGCGCACCCGTGCCGCCCTCGCGGCGGCCACGGAGGCCGGTGCCGCGCACATCGTGGTGACCGGCCGCGCGGTCCCCTGGACCCGGCACATCCTCGACGACCTCGGCTACGAGGGCCTCGCGGTCTGCGGCCAGGGCGCACAGGTCTACGACGCCGGCGCGCACCGCCTGCTGACCTCGGTGACGCTGGACCGGCAGCTGGCGGCGGTGGCCCTGGCCAAGATCGAGGCGGAGGTCGGTCCGCTGTATCTGGCGGCGAGCCGGGACGGGCTGGACGGGGAGGTGCTGGTCGGCGACGGGTACGCGGTCACGGGCTCACTGCCCTCGACCCCGCTCTCGGACGTGTCCGAGCTGTGGGCGGCGCCGCTGAACAAGATCTACATCCAGCACCCGACCCTCACGGACGACGAACTCGCCGAGGCGGCAACGCGTGCCGCCGGCGGTTTCGTCACGGTGGCGATGGCCGGTGAGGGGATCGTCGAGCTGTTGCCACTGGGGTTGTCGAAGGCGACGGGGCTGTCATTGGCGGCCCGGCGTCTCGGCATCAAGGCCGCCGACACGATCGCCTTCGGCGATATGCCGAACGACATCGCGATGTTCGCCTGGGCGGCTCGGGGAGTGGCGATGGCCAACGCTCATGAGGAGCTGAAGGCCGTGGCGGACGAGGTGACTTCGTCGAACGAGGACGACGGGATCGCGGTGGTCCTGGAGCGACTGCTGGCGTAGCCGGCGCGAATCCGCGTAGCTGCGGGCAGTCGTGCCGCTGGGGCGGCACGGGTGGGCGCAGCGGCACCTCACGGCGCCGAGTTGCGCGACCGACCCGGCCACCCCAGCGTGCGGTGCCTCTTCGACAGCGCTCACCGGTGAACTCGGCCTGGTCAAAGGGGCGACGACTGGGAAGGCGGCCCACGCGAGAGCGACGTCGCGTGCTCGAAGCGGCCGCCCCGGACAGTTCGGGTGGGTGGACTCGACGGTGGGGTAACTACACCGGAGTCCGCCGTGAACTGCCCTGTCGGGAGCTGGACGGACTGCCGTGCATGGACATCGTCCGGCTCCTCTCCCAGCTTGTGGTGGACGACAACCACTGTGCCGGGAGAACGAGTTGGGCGCCACCGAATAATTCAGCGAACCGCCGCGCCGACCTGCGCACTACCGGCGGCGCCACCTGCGTCGACGGCTCTTGCTGAAGAACCAGCCCGCCGGCGGCTCGTCGGAGCGCCAGGGCTGCGGCTCGGGCTCCTCACGGCGCCAGCGCGCGGCGAGCATACGGGCCCGGGCGGACGGCTCGGACGTCTCCGCGGACCGTATGAAGTCATCGTCCAGGACCAGGTCGTCCCAGGCGCCGTCCCCGTACTGCGAGGCCTTCTCCGCCATCCCCGTTCCTCCTAGCCGTCCGTCCCCTTTACCCCAGTGTGCCCGGACAGAGGTGAAGCCTCCGTCAAGATCCGGAGCTGTCCGGGCACAGGGTCTGTCTTACGGGTCACTCCTCGCCGGCGAGCGTCAGCGTGCGCAGCTTCTGGCCGGCGTACCAGGTCGCCAGGACCGTCACCACGACCAGCAGGACGACCGCCGTGGTCAGTCCGACGTCCGAGGTGACCAGGTCGCCGCCGGCCACCTTGTGGGCCACGGCGAGCGACCACTGCTGGACGCTCAGGGTGCGGGCGCCGGAGACCAGGGAGCCGAACAGGGCCTCCCAGACCAGGGCGTAGACCAGGCCGAAGACCACCGCGTGCCGGGACACCGTGCCCAGAAGCAGGAACATCGACGCGTAGGCGATCGAGGCGACCAGCGCGGCCACCGTGTAGGCGACGGCGATCTGCTGGCCGTTGCCGTTGAGGATGAAGCCCGCGATGAGCGTCGGCAGGGCCGAGAAGACCATCGTCACGCCGATCGCCACGATGAGTTTCGTGAAGATGATCGTGGGGCGCTTGAGCGGCTTGGACAGGAGGTAGACGACGGAGCCGTCGTCGATCTCCGGGCCGATCGCGCCGGTGCCCGCGATGACGCCGATGATCGGCACCATCGTGGCCAGCGCGAGGCCGCCGAGCAGGTCGGCGGCGGTCTGGTCGTCGGCGCCGGCGAGGCCGCGGACGACGACCGAGATCACGATCAGCAGCAGCGGCAGGGCGCCCAGGATGAGGGCCCGGCGGCGGCCGAGCAGGGCCCGGTAGGTGAGTCGGGCGACTGTGGGGTCGTACATCTCTTGGCCTCCTACGCCGCGACGAGATACGAGAAGACGGACTCGAGGGACTCGTCCGACGGCGAGACCGTGAGCAGCCGGATGCCGTGGTCCCTGGCCACCTTGGGCAGCAGGGCCGTGAACCGGCCGAAGTCGACGGCCTGGATGCGCAACGCGCCCTCGGCCAGGTCGACTTCGATGCCGGCGGTCGACGGGTCGGCGATCAGGGCGGCCGCGAGGGCGCGGTCGTCGCTGGAGCGCACCAGGTAGCGGTGCGGGCGGTCGGTCATCAGGCGGCGGATCTTGCGGAAGTCGCCGCTGGCCGCGTGTCGTCCGGCGACGACGACCTCGATGTGCCAGGCGAGCTGCTCGACCTCTTCGAGGATGTGGGACGAGAAGAGCACCGTGCGGCCCTCGTCGCCCATCTTCCGCAGCAGGTCCATCAGTTGCATGCGCTGGCGCGGGTCCATGCCGTTGAAGGGCTCGTCGAGCAGGAGGAGCGAGGGGTTGTGCACCAGGGCGCTCGCCATCTTCACGCGCTGGCGCATGCCCTTGGAGTACGTCGAGATCTTGCGGTCCTGCGCGTACTCCATCTCGACCGTGGCCAGGGCCTTCTGGGCGGCCTTGGCGCCGAGGCCGTGCAACTCGGCGTTGGCGACGACGAATTCGCGGCCGGTGAGGAAGTCGTACATCGCCTCGCGCTCGGGGACGATGCCGATGTGCTTGTAGATCTGTTCGTTGCGCCAGACCTGCTCGCCGTCGAGGGTGACGGTGCCGGTGGAGGGGGCCAGGAAGCCGCCCATCATGTTGATCAGGGTGGACTTGCCGGCGCCGTTGGGGCCGAGCAGGCCGGTGACGCCGGGACCGA
This sequence comes from Streptomyces sp. NPDC002499, assembly GCF_053595415.1. Lineage (NCBI taxonomy): Bacteria > Bacillati > Actinomycetota > Actinomycetes > Kitasatosporales > Streptomycetaceae > Streptomyces > Streptomyces sp. NPDC002499. The sequence goes on along the minus strand of NZ_JBSFXO010000006.1, from coordinate 479,175 downwards.
TGGTCATGGTGACGTCGTTGACGGCGACCACGTTGCCGAACCAGCGGGAGACGTGGTCGATGGAGAGCGTGGTCACAGTCCGACCTTTCGGTAGCGGCGCATCAGGAGGCCGTAGCACGCGGCGATCAGGCCCAGGAGGACGAGGACGTAGACCACGCCCTCACCGTTGCTGGGTCCGACGGCGCCGGGGAAGGCCGACTCCGCGCCCAGGAAGGCCGATTGCACGCCGTCGATGAGCGTGACGGGCGAGAAGAGGCCCATCCACGGGATGGCGCCGGTGCTGTCCTGCGTCTCGGCGATCGCCTGGAGCGTGGAGACCGCGCCGTAGGAGATCGTCATCACGGCGATGACGGCCGCGATGCCGAAGCCGCGCCGCGGGGTGATCGAGGCGATGACCAGGCCGATGCCGGCGAAGAGCACCGAGAGGAGGGCCACGGAGACGAGCCCCTGGGCGAACCCCTTGGTCTGGTCGGCGAAGTCGAGTTTGGCCAGCAGGGCGCCCACATAGAGGACGAGCAGCGGGGCCGCGGTCAGGATGAACATCGCGGAGGCCAGCGCCGCGTATTTGGCGCGCACGTAGTCGGCGGTCTCGATCGGCCGCGAGAAGTACAGCGGCACGGTCTTGAAGCGCAGGTCGCGCGAGACGGACTGGGGCGCCTGGGAGGCGACGTACAGGCTGATGACGGCCTGCATGATGATCGCGTAGCGCGTGTAGTCGACCGGGAGGTCCTTGGCCTTCGTGGCGACCGCGACGGCGACCATGATGGCCGCGGGCACGCACATCACCACGAAGAGCAGCATCGGCAGCACCTTGGACTTCACCGAACGGCCGAGGCCGTAGGAGCCGCGCAGGGACTGCGAGTACAGCGAGCGGGTGGCGTAGGAACGGCCCAGGCGGGGGCCGTCGTAGTTGCGGTACCCGATGTTGTGGATGCGGGTCTGGTCACCCGGGGCCGGTACGGATGTCTGGAGGGGCTGCTCAACTGCCATGGCCGACCGCCTCCTTCCGCTGCTCTGCCTCGTCGGCCTCGTTCGTGAAGACCTCGGAGATGTGGTGCCGGCGCTGCTCCATGCGCACCAGGCCGAGTCCGAGGTCGGCGACGATGTCGCGGACCACGTCGTACGTCTCCTCGCCCTGCGCGGTCAGCAGCAGGATGTGGCCGGCGCCGGGCAGGCCGTTGGTGCCGTCGAGGACCTCGACCCCGCGCGCGTGGAGCGCCTCGCGCACCACGCGCGTGCCGTCCGGGTGCGTGTCGGAGTCGGTGACCTCGACGGCGAGGGTGGTGGTGATCTGGGTGAAGTCCGTGGTGGAACTGGAGCGCAGGAGCTTGCCGCCGTCGACCACGATCACGTGGTCGCAGGTGCGCTCCAGCTCGCCAAGCAGGTGGGAGGTGACCAGGACCGAGATGCCGAAGTCGGTGTGGATACGGCGGATGAGGCCGAGCATCTCGTCGCGGCCGACCGGGTCGAGGCCGTTGGTCGGCTCGTCGAGGAAGACCAGCTGCGGGTCGTGGACCAGGGCCTGGGCCAGCTTCACGCGCTGCTTCATGCCGGTGGAGTAGCCGCCGATGGGGCGGTATCGCTCCTCGTACAGGCCGACGTGGCGCAGCGTGTCCGCGGTGCGCTCACGCGCCGCGGCCGGCGGCAGGCCGGACATGCGGGCCATGTGCACGACGAACTCGGTCGCCGACACGTCCGGCGGCAGGCAGTCGTGCTCCGGCATGTAGCCGACCCGCTCGCGGATGGCGGCTCCCTTGGTCGCGACGTCGAGGCCGAGCACTTCGGCACGGCCCTCGGTGGCGGGGGACAGACCCAGAAGGATCTTGATCAACGTGGACTTGCCGGCTCCGTTCGCGCCGACGAGCCCGGTCACACCGGGCCCGACGTCGACGGACAGCCGGTCAAGCGCGGTCACCCTGGGGAACCGCTTGCTCAGGCTTTCGGTCGCGATCACAGTCACGTTTAAGAAGGTAGTGACGCGGACCACGTCGGTCGTCAGACCGAAGAGCTGTCTTCGTCTCACACTCCAGATGTACGGATCCTTAGGGGATACCCCTACCTGAGAGCTACGCAGAGTTATCCACAACGCGGGGTTGTCCACAGCCCGGAGCCCGCCTATTGACGCAGCCTCTAACTACTGTCACATTCGCTGGTGTCAAGTTACGGACACGTAGCGCAGTCGATGGAGACGGTGGGGCGGGGTCGGCATGACGACGGCGGTGACGAGCGAACTCTCCACGCGATTGCGGGGGTTCAGGCAGGTCCAGCAGCTCGCGTACGAGTGCGCGGAGGCGGTCGCGGCCCGCCTGGAGCCGGGCGTGTCGGAGCGGCAGGCCGCGCGGATGCAGCGCGACTGGCTGCGCGCCCGGGGAGTGCGGGACTGGTTCCACCTCCCCTTCGCCTGGTTCGGGGACCGCACGGCGTTCGTGAACTTCCGCGTCCCGCTCCAGTTCTTCCCCACCGACCGCCGCCTTGCGCCCGGCATGCCCTTCATCCTCGACATGGCCCCGGTCTACGAGGGCTACACGGCCGACATCGGCTACTCGGGCTCCCTCGGTGTGAACCCGGTGCAGGACCGGCTCATGGCCGACCTGGAGGCGCACCGCGAGCTGATCCTGCGCGAGGTCCGCGAGAGGCGCCCGCTGCGCACGATCTACGAGGACGTGGACCGCCTCATGGTCCGCCAGGGCTACGCCAACCGGCACCGCGCCTACCCCTTCGGCGTGATCGCCCACAAGGTCGACCAGGTCAAGCCGCGCCGCTTCTCGCCCCACCTGTTCGGGTTCGGCACCCAGTCCCTCAAGGGCCTGGCGAGCGACGCGCTGCACGGCCACCGGGACGGCTGGTCCCCGCTGTGGTCGCCGTACCGCTTCTCCGACCACCCCCCGCAGCCGGGCCTGTGGGCGGTCGAACCCCACCTCGGTTTCCGGGGCACGGGCGCCAAGTTCGAGGAGATCCTCGTGGTCACCGACTCGAGCGATCCCGAGGAGAGCGCCTTCTGGCTGGACGACGATCTGCCGCATGTGCGGCGCTGGGCGGAGGAGAAGTGACGGTGGCGAGGGAACCCGGGAAGACTGAGAAGTCCGGGAAGAAGGGCACAGCGGCGGACCGCGGCCAGGCGGAGGTGCTCCAGGGCGCCCGCGAGCGCCGCGTGCTGACCGGTGACGTCGAACTGTGCGTCGCCGAGCTGGGGGACCCCGGGCGGCCGACGGTGGTCCTGGTGCACGGCTACCCGGACAGCAAGGAGGTGTGGTCCGAGGTCGCCGCCCGGCTCGCCGACCGCTTCCACGTCGTCCTCTACGACGTCCGCGGCCACGGCCGCTCCAGCGCGCCGCAACCGCTGCGCGGGGGCTTCACCCTGGAGAAGCTCACGGACGACTTCCTCGCGGTGATCGACGCGGTCAGCCCGGACGAGCCGGTGCATCTGGTGGGGCACGACTGGGGCTCGGTGCAGTCCTGGGAGTTCGTCACCGTCGGACGCACCGAGGGCCGCATCGCCTCCTTCACCTCGATGTCCGGACCCTCCCTCGACCACTTCGGGCACTGGATCAACAAACGCCTGCGCAAGCCCACCCCGCGCCGGGTCGGCCAGCTCCTGGGCCAGGGCGCCAAGTCCTGGTACGTGTACCTGCTGCACACGCCCGTGCTGCCCGAACTGGCCTGGCGCGGCCCCCTCGGCAAGCGCTGGCCGCGCATCCTGGAGCGCGTCGAGAAGGTGCCCCGCGGCGCCTACCCGACCTCCTCGCTGCCCCAGGACGCGGCCCACGGGGCGTGGCTGTACCGGGACAACGTCCGCGCCCGGCTGCGCAGGCCCCGCGCCGACGCCTACGCGCACGCGCCCGTGCAGCTCATCACGCCCCTCGGGGACGCGTTCCTGTCCGAGCGGCTCTACGACGAACTGGAGGAGTGGGCCCCGCGGTTGACCCGGCGCACGATCCCGGCCAAGCACTGGATCCCGCGCACCCGGCCCGACCAACTGGCCGCCTGGATCGGAGAGTTCGTGACGACCACGGAGAGCACGGCGGACGGCAGGACGCAGACGAAGGCCGACGGCAAGTACGCCGAGCGCTTCGGCGGGCAGCTCGTCCTGGTCACCGGCGCGGGCAGCGGCATCGGGCGGGCGACGGCGTTCGCGTTCGCCGAGTCCGGCGCGCGCGTGATCGCCGTCGACCGTGACCAGGAGGCCGCGGAGCGCACCGCCGAGCTGTCCCGGCTGCTCGGCGCCCCCCGGGCCTGGGCCGAGGCCACCGATGTCTCCGACGAGCAGGCCATGGAGAAACTCGCCGCGAAGGTCGCCGCCGAGTACGGGGTGGTGGACGTGCTGGTGAACAACGCCGGGATCGGTCTGTCCGGCTCCTTCTTCGACACCAGCCCCGAGGACTGGAAGAAGGTCCTCGACGTCAACCTGTGGGGCGTCATCCACGGCTGCCGGCTCTTCGGGAAGCAGATGGCCGAGCGCGGCCAGGGCGGCCACATCGTCAACACCGCCTCGGCGGCGGCCTATCAGCCCTCCAAGGCGCTGCCCGCCTACAGCACCTCCAAGGCGGCCGTGCTGATGCTCAGCGAGTGCCTGCGCGCCGAACTCGCCGGGCAGGGCATCGGGGTGAGCGCCATCTGCCCCGGCTTCGTCAACACCAACATCACCTCCACAGCGCGCTTCGCCGGGGTCGACGCCGACGAGGAGAAGCGGCGGCAGAAGAGGTCGGCGCGGCTGTACGGGCTGCGCAACTACCCGCCGGAGAAGGTCGCCGACGCGATCCTGCGGGCGGTCGTGCGCAACGAGGCGGTCGTGCCGGTCACCCCGGAGGCGCGCGGCGCCCGGCTCCTCGGCCGGTTCGCGCCGGGTGCGCTGCGGGCGATCGCGCGGATGGAGCCGCCGCTGTGAGCGGGCGGAGCGTGTGGGTCTCGCAGCCGGGGTCGCCGCTGTGAGCGGGCGGATCGCGCCGCGCCGGGTGTCCTTCGACTGGTCGCGCACACCCCTGCACTGGATCCCGCGCGAGCCGACCGCGACCCACGTCATCAACGTGCTGCATCTGCTGCTGCCGGCGGGGGAGCGGTGGTTCGTGCAGGTCTTCAAGGAAGGCCTGCCACGCGTCAAGGACCCCGAACTGCTCGTGGACGTCAAGGGGTTCATGGGCCAGGAGGCCACGCACAGCGTCCAGCACTCGCACGTCCTCGACCACCTGGCCGCGCAGCACCTCGACACCGAGGACTTCACCAAGTACGTCGACTTCCTCTTCGAGCGGCTGCTCGGCGAACGCCCGCCGCTCGGCATCCCGATCCCCCGGCGCGAATGGCTGCGCTTCCGGCTCTCGGTGGTCGCGGCGATCGAGCAGTTCACCGCGGTGCTCGGCGACTGGATCCTGGCCGCCGACGCCCTGGACGCGGCCGGCGCCGACGAGGTCATGCTCGACCTGCTGCGCTGGCACGGCGCCGAGGAGGTCGAACACCGCGCGGTCGCCTTCGACATGTTCCAGCACTGCGCCGGCACCGGCGCGCCCCGCTACGCCTTCCGCGTCGCGGGCATGGCCGTCACCGCGCCCGTGATGCTCTACATGTGGCTGTGGGGATCGGCCTACCTGATCCGCCACGACCCGAAGCTCGCGGGCCGACTGCGCTACTCCCTCGTCGCGCACGAACGAGCCGTACGCAAAGGCCTGTTGCCCGCGTGGCGGGACCTCGGCGCGGCGATCCCCCGCTATCTGCGGCGCTCCTACCACCCCTCCCAGGAGGGTTCGATGAGCCGGGCGGTGGAGTATCTGCGCAGGTCACCGGCGGCGAGGTCGGTGGCGTGAACGCCCCGGCCGGCTATCGCATAGAGGACCTCGCGCACGTCAGCGGCGCCACCGTCCGCACCATCCGCGCCTACCAGGACCGCGGCCTGCTCCCCCGCCCCGAGCGGCGCGGGCGGGCCAACCTCTACTCCGACGCCCATCTCGTCCGGCTGCGCCAGATCGCCGACCTGCTCGACCGCGGCTACACCCTCGCCTCCATCAAGGAGTTGCTGGCCGCGTGGGACGCCGGCCGGGGCCTCGGTGGCGTGCTGGGTCTGGTCGCCGAGGTCGACGGGCCGTGGACGGACGAGGAGGCGGTACGGATCTCGCGGGCCGAACTCGACGAGCGGTTCGGCGGGTCGCCGGACGACGCGGCGGTCGCGGACGCGGTCGAGCTGGGGGTGCTGGAGCCGGTGCCGGGGGACACGGACTCGTTCCTCGTGCCGAGCCCCCAAGAGCTGGCGGTGGCGGTGGAGTTGTACGAGGCGGGCGTGCCGTTGTCCGCGATCGCGGGTCATCTGCGGGAGTTGAGGGGTCAGGTCGAGCACATCGCCGCCAGGTTCCTGGAGTTCACGACCGAGCACGTCTTCGCGCGTTACCTGCACGGAACGCACCTGGCCAGCGACGCGGACGCGGCCGAGGCGGCCTCGCTGGTGCGGCGGCTGCGACCACTGGCGCAGCAGACGGTGGACGCCGAACTGGCGCGGGCGATGCGGCTGTTGGCGGTGCGGCAGCTGCGGCGGCAGTTGGGGGACGGTGGTGCGGAGGAGACGGGTGTCGAGTCCCGTGGCGCGTCACGCTCCGTGGTGTTGCCCGAGGGGACAATTCGGGCGGTGGAGGAGCTGGTTGGGGTGGAGCGGGTGGGTGAGTTCATCGCGTTGGCGGCTGAACGGGAGGTGCGGGCAAGGGGGTTGGATGCGCTCATGCCAAAGGGCCTTCCCCCAGCTGATCTTGACGAAGGGGTGTGACAGGGACGGAAGTTGTCCACAGAACCGCCAAATAGCCTGTGGATAACTACAGTTGGTTGTGGACCAAACCTCACTCCAAAAGAAAATGCGTGACGCACGTCTCGCCCGTCATGCTGACCGGATGGAAGAAAGACCCAAAGAACGAGACAAAGACGAGCGACGCACCGTGAAGGTGTCGAAGTACCTCTCGAAGCACCTGCGGCATCAGCCGGAGCGGATCGGGCTGACCCTCGACGAGGCCGGCTGGGTCGAGATCGACGTACTGATCGCCGCAGCCGCCGCGCACGGATTCCGGTTCACCCGGGACGAGCTGGACCACGTGGTCGCCGCCAACGACAAGCAGCGCTTCGCCGTCGACGGCACCCGGATCCGCGCCAGCCAGGGCCACAGCGTCGAGGTCGACCTCGGACTGCCCACGGCGACCCCGCCGCCGTACCTCTACCACGGGACCGTGGCCGCCAACCTGGACGCGATCCGCGCCGAGGGCCTGCGGCCCATGAACCGGCACGACGTGCACCTCTCGCCCGACCGCGAGACGGCCACCCGCGTCGGCGCCCGCCGCGGCCGCCCGGTGGTGCTCTCCGTCGACACCGCCGCGATGCACCGAGACGGCCACGAGTTCCAGGTCAGCGCGAACGGGGTGTGGCTGACGAAGGCGGTGCCGGCGGAGTACCTGCGGTTTCCCGAGGGGCACTGAGGCCTGCGGTCTCCCGAGGCACGCTGAGGCCTGCCGCTCACCCCGGGCACGGGTGCGTGTGCGTGTACGTGTGCCGCGGCCGGTGACCGTTTCGTCCGTTGTCGGTGCGGACCCGTAGGCTCGATCGCATGAGTCTGCGTCTGAGCACCGTGATCCTCCCGTACCTCCGCTGGCACGAGGGCGGGCGTGCGACCTGGCAGCGGGCCGAGCAGCTCGGCTTCCACACCGCCTACACCTACGACCACCTGTCCTGGCGCACCTTCCGCGACGGCCCGTGGTTCGGGGCCGTGCCGACACTGACCGCCGCCGCGGCCGTGACCGAGCGGGTGCGCCTCGGCACGCTGGTCACCTCGCCGAACTTCCGGCACCCGGTGACCCTCGCCAAGGAGCTGATCTCCCTCGACGACATCTCCGGCGGCCGGATCACCCTCGGCATCGGCGCCGGCGGCACCGGCTTCGACGCCACCGCGCTCGGCCAGGAACCCTGGACCCCGCGCGAGCGCGCCAACCGGCTCGCCGAGTTCGTACCGCTCCTGGACCGCCTGCTCACCGAGGACTCGGTCTCGTACGAGGGCGACTTCTACTCGGCGCACGAGGCGCGCGACATCCCCGGGTGCGTGCAGCGCCCCCGGCTGCCCTTCGCGGTCGCCGCGACCGGCCCGCGCGGACTGCGGCTCGCCGCCCGGTACGGCCAGGCGTGGGTGACCACCGGCGACCCCAAGCTGTACGAGGAGGGCACGCCGGAGCAGTCGGTGCGGGCCCTGCGCGGCCAGCTCGACAAGCTCACCGACGCCTGCGCGGAGCTCGGCCGGGACGCGGACGAGCTGGACAAGATCCTGCTCACCGGCTTCACCCCGGACCGCGCCCGCCCGCTGGCCTCCCTCGACGCGTTCGTCGACTTCGCGGGCCGCCACCGGGACCTCGGCTTCACCGAGATCGTGATCCACTGGCCGATCCCCGACTCCGACTTCGCCGCCGACGAGAAGGTCTTCGAGCAGATCGCCATGGAGGCGACGGCCCAGCTGGGCTGACCTGGGCTGAGGGTCATCTATGTCTCATCTGTGCACTCCGGCGCACGGGCGTGCGCGCATATGCGGGAGAATGGGCCGGTGACCTCAGCGACTCGACAGCCCGAGACCCCGGCATCCGCCGCCCCACCGCGGCTCATAGCCACCGATCTCGACGGCACCCTGCTGCGGGACGACAAATCGGTCTCCCCGCGCACGGTCGCCGCCCTCGCCGCCGCCGAGGAGGCGGGCATCGAGGTCTTCTTCGTCACCGGCCGCCCGGCCCGCTGGATGGACGTCGTCAGCGAACACGTGCACGGCCACGGCCTGGCGATCTGCGGCAACGGCGCCGCCGTGGTCGACCTGCACGGCGGCCCCGGCGCCCACCGGTTCGTGAAGGTGCGGGAGCTGGCACGGGACAACGCGCTGGACGCCGTACGACTGCTGCGGGACGCGGCGCCGGGCACGGTGTACGCGGTCGAGCAGACGTACGGCTTCTACCAGGAGCCCGACTATCCCAAGCTGCACATGGAGACCCCGGACACCCTCGCGCCCGCCGAGCGACTCCTGGCGCCGGACGCGCCGGGGGCCGGGGAGCCGGTGCTGAAGATCCTCGCGTACCACCCGACCCTCGACCCGGACGCCTTCCTCACGCTGTCCCGGCTCGCCATCGGCGACCGCGCCAACGTCACCCGCTCCAGCCCCAGCGCCCTGCTGGAGATCAGCGGCCCGGACGTCTCCAAGGCCAGCACGCTCGCCCTGTGCTGCGCCGAGCGCGGGATCTCGCACGAGGAGGTCGTCGCCTTCGGCGACATGCCCAACGACGTGGAGATGCTCACCTGGGCCGGCCGGTCGTACGCCATGGGCAACGCCCACCCGGACGTCGTCGCCGCCGCCTCGGGGCGGACGGTCGCCAACAACGAGGACGGCGTGGCGGTCGTCATCGAGGAGCTGCTGGAGCGTCTGCCGTAGGCGCCCCGCCGGTCAGCCGACGGGCACGCCCCGTGCCGCCAGCCACGGCACCGGGTCCACCGCCGAGCCCAGTTCCGGGGTGACGCGGACCTCGAAGTGCAGGTGCGGGCCGGTGGAGTTGCCGGACGTGCCCGACTGGCCGATCCACTGGCCGGCGGCCACGCGTTCGCCCTGGTCGACGGCGACGGCGGCGAGATGGGCGTACTGCGTGTAGTAGCCGCCCGGGTGTCCGATCACGATCTCGATCCCGAAGGCTCCCCCGCACGACACCTTCACCACCCGCCCGGCGCCGGCCGCGCGCACCGGCGTCCCGATCGGTACCGCGAAGTCCTGCCCGGTGTGCCGGTTGGCCCAGCGGGCGCCACCGCTGCCGAAGCCCGCGGACAGTTCGTAGCTCTCCACGGGTGTCACCCACGCGCCCGTCACCTGCGTCCGGGGCTGGTCGAGCCGGACCGCGCCCCGGCAGGCGCCCGCCGCGACCGAGACGTCCGCCTGGCCCTGCAACTGCCCCCGGGCCTCGTCGAGTTTGCCCTGGATGGTGTTCTTCACGGCGGCGAGTTCGGTGCTGCGCCGCTCCAGCGACCGCCAGGCAGTCGCCGCCTTCGTCCGGTCGGCGGCGAGCCGGGCCTCGGCACGGCGGCTCTTGTCGAGCGCGTTGCCGACGGCCAGGTTCACCTGCGAGAAGACGTGCTGACCGCGCATCAGCTCGTCCGCGCTGCTCGCCAGGACGATCTGCGCGGCCATCGGCAGACCCCCGCCGTCGCGGTACTGGGCGCGCGCGATCCGGCCCAGGTCCTCGTGCAGTACGGCGATCTCCCGCCGTTCCCGGTCCAGCAGTTCCTCGGCCCGCTGCGCCCGCGCCCGCTGCACCTCCGCCTGCTGCCGGCCCGCCTCGTACTGCCGTGTGGCCAGCGCCGCGTCCTCGTAGAGCCGGGCCACCTGCTCACCGACGCTCATGTCACCGGCGCTCGCTCCGGCGCCGGACGCGCCGTCGCCCGATCCGCCGTCGGCAGCCGTGGCCCGCGCCGCCAGCACCGCCAACGCGCACAGCAGAGCCGGAACGAACAAGGGGGGACGGCGAGGTGAGCCCATGTCAGCGATCGTGACCCGAACCTCGGGTACCTGGCCTGTTCAAGTCGTACGCCTGGGGGACAGGTTGCTGCGGACGGGTCACTGACGGGCGTCCGGGGAGGGGTGACGGGAATCCGTGCGACCGTCTCGCGCCGGAGTCAGTACGGCGCCTGCCACACCACCGTCGTGCCGCCGCCGTTCTCGCCGATGCCCGGCCCGTGGCGGCTGTCGCCACCGAGGGACTCGGCCCGGCGCTTGAGGTTCTTCAGGCCGCTGCGGCGACCGCCCTCGGGGATACCGACGCCGTCGTCCGCGACCGTCAGCCGCACGCCGGGACGCCCGTCCGGCAGCGTCGCCGTCGCGTCGACCACGACGTCGATCCGGGAGGCCCCGGCATGCCGGAACGCGTTGGAGAGGGCCTCGCGCAGGGCGGCGACGATGTTCTTGCCGGTCAGGTCGCCCACGACGGTGTCGACCGGGCCGACGAAGCGGTGCGCGGGCCGGAAGCCGAGCGGCACCGCCGCCATGTTGATCTCGCGCAGCACCCGCGTGCGCAACCCCGACGGCGCCTCGGCGGGGCCCTGTTGGAGCGCGAAGATCGCGGTGCGGATCTCCTGGATGGTGACGTCGAGTTCACCGACGGCCTTGCCGACACCGTCCCGCACCTCGGGCACGACCGCCCCGCGCTGGGCGCTCTCCAGCATCATGCCCGTCGCGAACAGCCGCTGGATGACGAGATCGTGCAGGTCACGGGCGATACGGTCGCGGTCCTCGTAGACCGCCAGCCGCTCCCGGTCGCGCTGCGCGTCGGCCATCTTCAGCGCGAGCGCGGCCTGCGCGGCGAACTGGGCGCCGAGGACGCGCTCGCTCTCCGTGAACGGCTGCTCGCCACGCGCCCGGGGCATGACGAGGCTGCCCAGCACCCGGCCGTCGCTCTGCAGCGGCAGCATCATGATCGGCCCGTAGGCGCGCGCGAGCGACGACAGGATGCGCGGGTCGGTGCCGGCGTCCGCCACGAACACGGGCCGCCCGGCGAGGAGTTCGGCGACGACCTCGCTCTCGGGCGGGATGACCCGGCCGAGTTGGCCCGACGGCTTCTCGGAGGCCACGGCGACGATCTCCAGGCCGCCCTCGTCGGCGGGCAGCAGCACGATCCCGGCCGCGGCCCCGGACAGCCGACGGGCCTGCTCCGCGACGACCTGGAGCGCGTCCTCCGTGTCGCCGCCGGAGAGCAGGGCCGTGGTGACGGCGACCGAGCCGTCGATCCAGCGCTCCCGCTGCTGGGCGGCCTCGTACAGCCGGGCATTGCCGATGGCGATACCGGCCTCCGTGGCCAGCACCCGCACCAGGTCGAGGTCGCCGTCGTCGAACGGCTCCCCGTCCGACTTCTCGGCCAGATAGAGGTTGCCGAAGATCTCGCCCTGGACGCGGATGGGCAGGCCCAGGAAGGCGTGCATCGACGGATGGTGCTCGGGAAAGCCGCAGCAGCGCGGATCCGTCGTCAGCTCCGTGAGCCGCACCGGATCCGGTTCCGGCTCCTGGATGAGCGCCCCCAGCAGGCCCTTCCGCCCGTCGGGCGGCCGGCCGATCCGGCGGGCGGTCGCCTCGTCGACGCCGTACCAGACGAAGTCGGTGAGCCCCGCGCGCTCCCCGTCCACGACACCGATGGCCGCGTACCGGGCACCGGTCAGGGCCGCCGCGGTCGCGCAGATGCGGTCGAGCGTGGAGTGCAGTTCGAGACCGCTCCCGACGGACCGCATCGCCGCCAGCAGCTGCGGCACGCGCGCGGCCAGGCCGACGGACGGGTCGGGAGACAGGTCTCGGGACATGACCTGAGCGTAATTAGTCGTGTTTGTTACGGAAAGTCGAGCCGAGCCCCCGGCAGACCGCTATCCGGCCCCCACCAACAGCTCCGTCTCCGCCTCCCGTTCCGCCATCGCCCGCAACGGCCCCTCCGCCGCGGCCAGTTCCCCGTAGGTCCCGCGTTGTACGACCCGTCCCTCACCCAGGACGACGACCTCGTCCACGGCTTCCAGTCCGGCGAGACGGTGGGTGATGAGGAGAGTCGTACGGCCCTCGGTGGCGGCCAGCAGGTCGGCGGTGAGGGCGTCGGCGGTGGGCAGGTCGAGGTGTTCGGCGGGCTCGTCGAGCACGAGGACGGGGAAGTCGGCGAGCAGCGCGCGGGCCAGCGCCAGCCGCTGCCGCTGGCCGCCCGACAGCCGGGCCCCGTGCTCGCCGACCAGCGTGTCGAGCCCGTCGGGCAGGCCGTCGGCCCAGTCGAGGAGCCGGGCCCGCCGCAGGGCGTCCCGCAGCTCGTCCTCGGTGGCGTCCTTCCTGGCCAGCAGCAGGTTCTCGCGCACCGAACTGTCGAAGAGGTGCGCGTCCTGCGCGCACAGTCCCACCAGCCGTCGTACGTCGTCGCCGTCGAGGGCGTACGCGTCCACGCCGGCCAGCGTGTACGAGCCGGCCTCCGGGTCCAGGAACCGCAGCAGCACCTGGGCGAGTGTCGTCTTGCCGGAGCCGGACGGTCCGACCACGGCGATCCGGCGCCCCTCGTCGAGGGTCAGGTCGAGGCCTGCGAGGGCGTCCCGGTCCTGTCCGTCGTGCCGGGCGGCCAGGCCCTTGAGGGCGACCGGGAACGGTGAGGCGGGCGCCTGCCGGGGCCGCTCCGGCTCCCGTACCGGCTCGGGGGCGTCGAGGACCTCGTACACGCGCTCCGCGCTGCGGTGCACGCGTTGCCGGTAGCGGACGGCGAGTGGGAGGCCGAGGACGGCCTCGAAGGCGGCGAGCGGGGTGAGGACGACCACGGCCATCGTGACGCCGCCGAGTCGTCCGTCGGCGACGGCCTGGGCGCCGACCAGGGCGGTGGCGGTGACGGTCAGGCCCGAGATCAGGGCGGTGAGTCCGTCGCCGAGAGCGGTGGCGGCCGCGGCGCGTGAGGCGATACGGGTGAGGGTGCCGTCGGCCCGCCGGGTCGCGGCGGTACGTGCGGGCAGGGCGCCGGCGACGGTCAACTCGGCAGTGCCGGTGAGCAGATCGGTCACCCGGGTCGCCAGCGCTCCGCGGGCGGGGGCCAGCCGGTGCTCGGCGCGCCGGGCGACCGCGCCGGTGAGCAGGGGGACTCCGGCGCCGGCCGCGAGCAGTCCGACGGCGAGCACGGCACCGGCCTCCGGCAGCAGCCAGGCCGTGAAGCCGACGGACGCGGCGGACACCGCGACGGCGGCACCGGCGGGCAACAGCCAGCGCAGCCAGTAGTCCTGGAGGGCGTCCACGTCGGCGACAAGGCGCGACAGCAGGTCGCCACGGCGGGTGCGGCGCAGCCCGGCGGGCGCCAGCCGCTCCAGGCGCCGGTAGACGGCGACCCGGGTGTCGGCGAGCATCCGCAGCACGGCGTCGTGCGACACGAGCCGCTCGGCGTACCGGAAGACGGCCCGGCCGATCCCGAACGCCCTGGTCGCCGTCACGGCCACCATCAGATACAGCACCGGCGGCTGCTGCGAGGCCCGCGAGATCAGCCAGCCGGAGGTCGCCATGAGCCCGACGGCACTGCCGGTGGCGAGACTTCCCAGCAGCAGGGCGAGCAGGAGACGGCCACGGCGGGGGCCGGACATGGCACGGACGCGGGCGAGGACACGGCGGGTGCCCGTCGTCGGTCGGGTGGTCGGCCTGGTCGTCTCCAGGTCGGCTTCGTCGCTGCCGGCAGCGGTCTCGATCGGCCGGGGCTCGGCGGTCCTGGGTCCGGCGTCCAGGGGAGCGGCGGCCACGGGTGCCGCCAGCCGCACCACCCGGTCGGCCACGCCGAGGAGCGCCGGGCGGTGCACGACCAGCAGCACGGTCCGCCCCACCGCGAGCCGCCGTACCGCCGCCACGACCTCGGCCTCGGTGGCCCCGTCCAGCGCCGCCGTCGGCTCGTCGAGCAGGAGCACGGGCCGGTCCGCGAGGAACGCCCGGGCCAGCGCGAGCCGTTGCCGCTGTCCGGCCGACAGCCCCGACCCGTCCTCACCGAGCGCGGTGTCGACGCCCTCGGGCAGCGCGTCCACGAACTCCAGCGCCCCGGCATCCGCCAACGCCCGCCGCACGGCGGCCTCGTCGGCGTCGGGACGGGCGAGGCGTACGTTCTCGGCGATCGTGCCGGCGAACAGCTGCGGGCGCTGCGGCACCCAGGCGATCCGCGACCGCCATTGCTCCGGGTCGAGGTCGGCGAGGTCGGTGCCGCCGACCAGGACCCGCCCCTCGGTGGCGGGCACGAAGCCCAGCAGCACGTTCAGCAGCGTCGTCTTGCCCGCGCCGCTCGGTCCGACGAGGGCGACCGTCTCCCCGGGCTCGACGGTGAAGGACGCGTCCGAGACGGCGTCCTCGGCCCGCCCGGGATACCGGACCGTGACCCCCTGGAAGGTGATGCCCCCGGCCGGCACGGACTCCGTCCCCGAGTCCGGCACCGGTGTCTCCAGCACCGCGAAGATCTCCTCGGCCGCGGCCAGCCCCTCGGCCGCCGCGTGGTACTGGGCGCCGACCTGGCGCAACGGCAGATACGCCTCGGGTGCGAGGACGAGGACGACCAGACCGACGTAGAGATCCATGTCGCCGTGGACCAGCCGCATGCCGATCGTCACAGCGACCAGCGCCACCGACAGGGTCGCGAGCAGTTCCAGCGCGAAGGACGAGATGAAGGCGATGCGGAGGGTGCGCATGGTCGCCTGCCGGTACTCGCCGGTGATGCGGCGGATCGAGTCGGCCTGCGCCTTGGCCCGTCCGAAGACCTTGAGGGTCGGCAGTCCCGCGACGACGTCCAGGAAGTGCCCGGACAGCCGGGACAGCAGCCGCCACTGACGGTCCATCCGGGACTGCGTGGCCCAGCCGATCAGGATCATGAAGACGGGGATCAGTGGGAGGGTGCCGACGATGATCGCCGCCGAGACCCAGTCCTCGGTGACGATCCGGGCCAGCAGCGCCACCGGGACGACCACCGCGAGGCCCAACTGCGGGAGATAGCGCGAGAAGTAGTCGTCGAGGGCGTCGACCCCGCGAGTGGCGAGGGCGACCAGTGATCCGGTCCGCTGCCCGCTCAGCCATCCCGGGCCCAGTGCCACGGACCGCTCCAGCAGCCGCCCCCGCAGCTCCGACTTCACCGCCGCGCTGGCCCGGTGCGCGGCGAGTTCCGTGAGCCAGGCGACCAGGGCACGGCCGGCGGCGACGGCCGCCAACAGCAGCAGGGGAGTGCGGAGTTCGGCGACCGACATCCCGTGCTGGAAGGCACCGACCACGATCTCGGCGATGAGCATCGCCTGGGCGATCACCAACGCCGCCCCGACGGCGCCCAGTCCGACGACCGCCGTCATGAACGCGCGGGTGGCGCGGGCGTATCGCAGCAGACGTGGGTCGATCGGTTTCACGTGAAACACACCCTCTTCTCAAGGGGCATGTTTCACGTGAAACATGCCCCACCTCGGACTCAGTGCGCGGCGTCCGCGATGTGCTGCGTACCGATCCGCTTACGGAACACCCAGTAGGTCCAGCTCTGGTAGAGCAGCACGATCGGGGTGGCGATCCCCGCGCACCAGGTCATGATCTTCAGGGTGTACGGGCTCGACGAGGCGTTGGTGACCGTGAGGCTCCAGTCCGCGTTGAGCGAGGACGGCATGACGTTCGGGAAGAGCGACAGGAAGAGCATCGCGACGGCTGCCACGATCGTGACGCCGGACAGCGCGAACGCCCAGCCCTCACGCCCGGCCGCGGTCGCCCCCAGCGCGGCGAGCAGCGCCACCACCGCCACGACGAGCGCGACCAGGCTCTTGCCGTCACCGTTGTCGACCTGCGTCCAGAGCAGGAAGACCAGCGCGAGGGCAGCAGTCAGGACGCCGACCTTCAGGGCCAGTCGCCGCGCCCGCTCCCGGATGTCCCCCACGGTCTTGAGCCCCGTGAACACCGCCCCGTGGAAGGTGAACAGCGTCAGCGTCACCAACCCGCCGAGCAGGGCGTAGGGGTTGAGCAGGTCGCCGAGGTTGCCGACGTACTCGAAGTCCTTGTCGATCTTCACGCCCCGGACGATGTTGCCGAAGGCCACGCCCCACAGGAAGGCGGGGAGCAGCGAGGTCCAGAAGATCGCGGTCTCCCAGTTGCGCTGCCAGTTCTCCTCGGGCCGCTTGGCGCGGTACTCGAAGGCGACTCCGCGCACGATCAGGCAGACCAGGATGAGCAGCAGGGGCAGGTAGAAGCCGGAGAACAGGGTGGCGTACCACTCGGGGAAGGCGGCGAAGGTCGCGCCGCCGGCCGTGAGCAGCCACACCTCGTTGCCGTCCCAGACCGGCCCGATGGTGTTGATCAGCACGCGCTTCTCGGTGCGGTTCCGGGCGAGCAGCTTGGTGAGGATGCCGACCCCGAAGTCGAAGCCCTCCAGGAAGAAGTAGCCGGTCCACAGGACGGCGATGAGGACGAACCAGACGTCGTGAAGTTCCATGACTCGATCTCCCTGGGCCTAGTACGAGAAGGCCATCGGCTTGTCGGCGTCACGGGTGTCGCCGCCGATCTTCGTGGGCGGGTTGAGGTCGGCCTCGGTGAGTTCGGGCGGTCCGGCCTTGACGTACTTCACGAGCAGCTTGACCTCGATGACGGCGAGGATCGCGTAGAGCGAGGTGAAGACGATCATCGAGGTGAGGACCTCCCACTGGGAGACCCCGGGGGAGACCGCGTGCCGGGTCTGCAGGACGCCATAGACGACCCAGGGCTGGCGGCCCGTCTCGGTGAAGATCCAGCCCCAGGAGTTGGCGATCAGCGGGAAGCCGAGGGTCCAGATGGCCACGAGCCAGTACAGGCGGCCGAGCTTGGGGCTGAGGGCCTTGTTGCGGAAGAGGACCAGGTTCGGGATCTCGTCGTCGGCGACCCGCAGGTGTTGCGGCAGCAGGAACTTCTTGCGGGTCAGCCAGAGTCCGACCAGGCCGATGGCGAAGGACGCCATGCCGAAGCCGATCATCCAGCGGAACGCCCAGAAGGCGACCGGGATGTTGGGCCGGTAGTCGCCGGGACCGTACTTCTCCTGCTCGGCCTTGTTGGTGTCGTTGATGCCGGGCACGTAGGAGGTGAAGTCGTCGTCGGCGAGGAAGGACAGTATCCCGGGGACGGACAGCTCGACGGAGTTGTGGCCCTTGCTGACGTCGCCGTACGCGAAGATCGAGAACGGCGCGGAGTCCTGGCCGTCCCACAGCGCCTCGGCGGCGGCCATCTTCATCGGCTGCTGCTTGAACATGACCTTGCCGAGGGTGTCGCCGCTGACCGCGGTGAGCAGGCCGGCGATGGCGACCGTGATCAGGCCGAGCCGCAGCGAGCTCTTCATCACGGAGATGTGCTTCTTGCGGAACAGGTGGAAGGCGGCGATGCCGACCATGAACGCGCCACCGGTCAGGAAGGACGCGCTGAGCGTGTGGAAGGCCTGGGCCAGCGCGGTGTTCTGGGTCAGGACGAGCCAGAAGTCGGTGAGTTCGGCACGCCCCTTGGCCTCGTTGATCCTGTAGCCCACCGGGTGCTGCATCCACGAGTTGGCGGCGAGGATGAAGTACGCCGACAGGATCGTGCCGATCGAGACCATCCAGATGCAGGCCAGGTGGATCTTCTTGGGCAGCTTGTCCCAGCCGAAGATCCACAGACCGATGAAGGTCGACTCGAAGAAGAAGGCGATCAGCGCCTCGAAGGCGAGCGGGGCGCCGAAGATGTCACCGACGAAGCGCGAGTAGTCGGACCAGTTCATACCGAACTGGAACTCCTGCACGATGCCGGTGACGACACCCATCGCGATGTTGATCAGGAAGAGCTTGCCCCAGAACTTCGTCGCCCTGAGGTACTTCTCCTTCTCCGTGCGCACCCAGGCGGTCTGCAGGCCGGCCGTGAGCGCGGCGAGCGAGATCGTCAGGGGGACGAAGAGGAAGTGGTAGACGGTGGTGATGCCGAACTGCCAGCGCGCCAGTGTCTCCGGCGCCAGAGCCAATTCCACGTCGTCAGTCTCCTTATGTCGCCGTGGTCACAGCGGCAGTTTGCCCCCTTTGTCACATACAAAGTGGAGCAATGGGACACGCTTGTGAACGCGTTCACATTCACAAGCAAGTATGACGCATGACAGTTCGACTCCGGGCGGGTGGGGCCCCCTGACGGGCAAAGGGGACCCACATCACATCGGCGGACCACTACGGGAGGCTGGGGTTCCGGACACCGCCGGAGGCTAGAGCTCCTTGCGGAACGCCTCCGCCACCTTCAGGAAGATGTCGTTCGCCTCGGTCTCCCCCACCGTGATCCGCGCGCCCTCGCCGGCGAACGGCCGGACCACGACCCCGTGCTGCTCGGCGGCCGCCGCGAAGTCGAGCGTGCGCTCCCCCAGCCGCAGCCACACGAAGTTGGCCTGGGTCTCGGGCACCGTCCAGCCCTGGCCCCGCAGCGTCTCGACCACGCGGTGGCGCTCGCCGACCAACGAGCCGACCCGGCCGAGCAGTTCGTCCTCGGCCCGCAGCGAGGCGACCGCCGCGTCCTGGGCGAGCTGGCTCACGCCGAAGGGCACCGCCGTCTTGCGCAGCGCCGCCGCCACCGGCTCATGGGCGATCGCGAAGCCGACGCGCAGACCGGCGAGCCCGTACGCCTTGGAGAAGGTCCGCAGCACGCAGACGTTGGGCCGCTGCCGGTACAGCTCCACCCCGTCCGGCACCTCGATGTCCCGGATGAACTCGCGGTAGGCCTCGTCCAGGACGACGAGCACGTCACCGGGCACCCGGTCCAGGAACCGCTCCAGCTCGGCCCGCCGTACGACCGTGCCCGTCGGGTTGTTGGGGTTGCAGACGAAGATCAGCCGGGTCCGCTCGGTGATCGCGTCCGCCATCGCGTCCAGGTCGTGCACATCGCCCGGGGTCAGCGGCACCGGCACCGCCGTGGCACCGCTGATCTGCGTGATGATCGGGTACGCCTCGAAGGACCGCCAGGCGTAGATGACCTCGTCACCGGGGCCCGCGGTCGCCTGCAGCAGCTGCTGGGCGACACCGACCGAGCCGGTGCCGGTGGCCAGGTCGGTCAGCGGGACGCCGAACCGGTCCGACAACTCGTTCATCAGACCCGTGCAGGCCATGTCCGGGTAGCGGTTGAAGGAGGAGGCCGCGGCCGTCACGCTCTCCAGCACACCGGGCAGCGGCGGATACGGGTTCTCGTTGGAGGACAGCTTGTACGCCACCGGCCCGCCGGCGGCCGCGGGCTTGCCCGGCTTGTAGGTGGGGATACCCGCCAGCTCGGCGCGCAGCTTGGGGCTCGTCTCGCTCACCGCAGTCCTCCTCGCGACCACCGGCGGACCCGTCGCCACCACCGGCTTCCAATACTTCTCACCTTATGAGGATTCGCCGCCGGTGCGTACAGCCGAGGCTCTTCCTGATCAGACCTCATCCGCCACATCCGCATCACGGGCATCAGGGCACGAAGGATGACGAATCGGGGGGCGCAAATACATATATCTATGCACCGGTGGCTCACGCCGTGGCGCGCATCACCCGTGCAGGTGAGTTGAGACCTCTTCGAGACATCGGGGAGTTGGCAGGCTCATGCGTGCCGACAAGTCACGTAGTGCCATTGGATCGTTCAACTGACTTTGTTTCAAAGGTAGTTGACGCTAAATGACCATGCAGAAACGTGCCTGTCAACGCGTGCATATGCGTCCGCCCTACCCGACCGCATGAGCCCTACTATCGGCTCGCCATGACAGCAGCAGGGAAGCACCAGGTGAGCCGCGCGGAAACCTCACGTCGAGGGAGCAGGCCGGGCCGGGCGGGCATCAGAGACGTGGCCGCCGCCGCCGGAGTCTCCATCACGACCGTCTCCGACGCCCTGAACGGCAAGGGCAGGCTCCCGGACGCCACCCGTCGCCACGTCCGCGAGGTCGCCGACCGGCTGGGCTACCGCCCGTCGGCCGCCGCCCGCACGCTCCGTACCGGCAAGTCGGGTCTCATCGGCCTGACCGTGACGACATACGGGGATGAACCTTTCACCTTCACCGAGTTCGCTTACTTCGCGGAGATGGCCAGAGCCGCCACCTCGGCCGCGCTCGCCCGCGGCTACGCGCTGGTGATCCTCCCTGCGACCTCGCGCCACGACGTGTGGTCGAACGTCGCCCTGGACGGCACGGTCGTCATCGACCCCTCCGACCAGGACCCGGTGGTCAGCGAACTGGTCCGGCAGGGTTTACCGGTCGTCTCCGACGGCCGCCCGGCCGGCTCGCTCCCGGTCACCGCGTGGGTCGACAACGACCACGAGGCCGCCGTACTCGGCATCCTCGACCACCTCGCCGACGCCGGCGCCCGCCGCATCGGTCTGCTGACCGGCACGACCACGGACACCTACACCCGGCTGTCGACCACGGCGTACCTGCGCTGGTGCGAACGCGTCGGCCAGGACCCGGTGTACGAGGAGTACCCGGCGCACGACCCGTGCGCGGGCGCCGTCGCCGCCGACCGGCTGCTCGCCCGCCCGGACCGTCCCGACGCCGTCTACGGCCTGTTCGATCCCAACGGCACCGATCTGCTCGCCGCGGCCCGGCGCTACGGACTGCGCGTACCGGACGACCTGCTTCTGGTCTGCTGCAGCGAGTCCACCGTGTACGCCAACACCGAGCCGCCGGTCACCACGCTCTCGCTGAAGCCTCGTCGCATCGGCACCGCCGTGGTGCAGCTCCTCATCGACGCGATCGAGGGGGTCGAATCGGACCAACCGGTCGAGCAGGTGATACCGACGGAGCTGATCGTGCGCACCTCGTCCCAGCGGCGTCCCCCGCGCACGACGGTCAGCCCTCCGAGGTCACCCGAGAAGGGGTAGGTCGCCCGTCACCCGGGGTGGTCCAAGCCCTGCCCAATCGGGGCGAAAGCCGCGGTGAACCGGCCTCTTGCTCCGATTCACCACCCCTGGGTCATCACATGGCGCGATCGGCATTCCTATGATGGGCCCACGACACCGCGGGCCGCTGCGACCAGGCAGTCCGAAGCGGTTCAGATGCGGCGTGATGGTGGAGGGGTCTGATGACTCAGGGGGCCGGTCAGGGACCCGAGGCGGAGCGGGCGGCGACGCTGCGCGACTTCCGGGTGCCGGCGTACGTCCACGAGACCGGTCCGTACGGCGACACCACGCACCCGGGTGATGTCGCCGTACCCGTCGAGGAGGCGGCCGACCACCCCGACGGGTACACGCCGACCCGGCGGGACCTGCCCGTCATCAACCGCGGTGACACGCTTCAGGTGCCTGTCGACCCCGCCTTGCTGGCCGCCCCGGACCGCGAGGAAGGCGCCGCGGGGCCGCTCTTCGTCGTCGGTGACGTGCACGGCTACCTCGACGAACTGCTGGCCGCCCTCCAGGAGCGGGGTCTGATCGACTCCGCGGGCAACTGGAGCGCGGGCACCGCCCGGCTGTGGTTCCTCGGCGACTTCACCGACCGCGGCCCCGACGGCATCGGCGTCATCGACCTCGTGATGCGGCTGTCCGCCGAGGCGGCGGCGGCCGGCGGCTACTGCAAGGCCCTCATGGGCAACCACGAGTTGCTGCTGCTCGGCGCCAAGCGGTTCTCCGACACCCCCGTCAACTCCGGCGCGGGCACCGCCACCTTCCAGGCGGCCTGGCTGCTCAACGGCGGCCAGAAGACCGACATGGACCGCCTCCAGGACCACCATCTGCAGTGGATGGCCCGCCTCGACGCCGTCGAGGAGGTGGACGGCTATCTCCTCGTCCACTCGGACACCACCGCCTACCTCGACTACGGCGACTCGATCGAGGCGGTCAACGACACCGTCCGCGAGACCCTCACCCGCAACGACGCGGACGAATGCTGGGACCTGTTCCGCAAGTTCACCAAGCGGTTCTCCTTCCGCGACGAGGGCGGCGCGGACGCCGTGCGCTCGCTGCTGGACATGTACGGCGGCACCCGCATCGTGCACGGCCACAGCCCGATCCCCTACCTGCTGGGCGAAGTCGGCTCCGAGGAGAGCGAGGAGGAGCCCCGGCCGTTGGTCGAGGGACCGCACATCTACGCCGACGGACTGGCCATCGCGATGGACGGCGGCGTGACCATGGCCGGAAAACTGCTGGTCCAGCAACTGCCGCTGGAAAACTAGACGTTCACAGGGCAGGCAGCCGCCCACATCGCGACCGCGAAGAACAGCGCAGGCCAGGGCCCAATTTCTGGAAACCCCCTGTCACCCTGTGCCGTCGCCGCTCTACCATCGGCTTATCCGTAGCAGGCTCCCCTCCGTTTCTGCCCGACGGCTCGTTGGCATGCGAGCCCCAAGCCCTACGGAGCATCGGGGGATGCACATGAACAGCGTTCCGCAGCACCTGCACAGCGAGGACCGCCAAGAGTACGAGCGGATCCTCGACGAGGCGCTGCGCTCCGCCCCTACCCGCCCGGAACTGGCCGCTGTCGGACAGCGGCTGAACCCCGAACAGCTGCGCACCATGGCGCTGAACGCCACCGCCCTCATCACGGTGGCCGCCGCGACCGAGTACCAGCACTACGTGAAGGTCCGCGAGGAACTGCGCCAGCCGGCGTCGTCCACCCCGTCGTCCACCCGCGAGACCGGCTCGGCCGAGTCGGGCGTGGGTGCGATGGGGCTCGCCACCACCCTGGGGGAGGCAGCCGAAGGGGCGGGCGCCGTCGCCGTCGCCGCGGTCCTCACCCCCGTCCTCGCCGGCACGGCCGCGGCGATCTTCCTGCTCGTGGGCTACATCCTCAAGATGCTCACCCCCGAACCGGCCTTCGCCCAGACCATGCTCACCGCCGGATGGGTGTTCGGCGCCATGACCGCGGCCGCGATCCTCGTCGCCGCCGTCGGGCTGCTGCTCACCGCACTGCGCAACAGGCCCTCGCTCGAGACCGGCCTCTACGGCGAACTCGGCGAGGAGGTGACCCGAGCCAGGGAAGCCTGGCGCGAGGCCCTCCTGGAGCGCGGCATCCTGCCCTTCCTGCGAGACGCGCTGGCCGATCCCGGCACCGCCGTGGCCCTGCACCCCACGGCACCGTCGGCACCGACCGGCCGCATCCCGCACCTCGGCTACGACCGCCCGGGCTTCACCAGCCCGGACGACGGCCCGGCCGCCGGCCCACGCCCGAGCTTCACGAGCCCGGACTACACCAGCCCGGACTTCGGAGGCCCGGACCACCAGCCGGAGTAACCCTCGGCTTGCGCCCTCCGCCTCGACAGACCCCTTCGGGGGAGCGCAAGCCGAACACTCGTTCTGTCGGCCGAATGACCGACAACCGTGCGTGAGAACCGTGGGCACGGTCGACGTGGCCGTCGCTCACGCCGTGGTAGGAACGGGCAGTGGCCGATACACGGATCACTGTGGTGATCGCCGACGACCAGCAGCTGGTGCGCACCGGATTCAGTCTGATCCTGGGGGCGCAGCCGGACATCGACGTCGTCGGCGAGGCGGCCGACGGCGTGGAGTGCGTCGAACTGGCCCGCAGGCTGCGCCCGGACGTCGTGCTGACCGACATCCGCATGCCGCGCCTGGACGGCCTGGACGTGGTGCGGCAGTTGGCGGGGCCGGGAGTGGTCGATCCGCTGAACGTCGTCCTGATCACCACCTTCGACCAGGACGACTACGTACGGACCGGGCTGCGGAACGGCGCGTGCGGGTTTCTGCTGAAGGACGCCTCACCGGGGTTGCTGGTGGAGGCGGTGCAGGCGGCGGCCCGGGGGGACGCGCTGGTGTCGCCGGCGGTGACGGTGCGGCTGCTGCGGCGGCTGGAGGAGAACGAGCGCGGCTCGGCGTCGGGGGACGCGGGGGTCGGTGGGCTCAGTGGGCGTGAGCTGGACATCGTGCGGCTGGTCGCGGTGGGGCGGACGAACCAGGAGATCTGCGACGAGCTGTTCCTGTCGCTGTCGACGGTGAAGACGTATCTGGCGCGCATTCAGGCCAAGCTCGACGCCCGCAACCGGGTGGAGGTCGCCGCGTGGGCCTGGGAGCACGGCGCGGTGCACCGGCCCCGGTGACGCCGGCTGTCAGCGCCTGAGCCGGTCGGCCCGGAGGGTGTCGGCGGCGGGCACGGCCAGGGGGAAGGCGGCCTGGACCTGCCAGCCGCCGTGGGGGAGGGCGCCGGTGGTGAGCGTGCCGTCGAGTGCCTCGACGCGTTCGCGCAGACCCAGCAGTCCGAAGCCGCCGCGGCCTCCGGCGGGTACGGCGGCCCGGTGACCGGGGGCGGTGTTGGTGACCGTCACCTCCAGCCAGGCGGGGTCGGCGTTCAGGTGGACGGCCGTGCGGGCGCCGGGGGCGTGGCGGCGGACGTTGGTGAGGGCCTCCTGGACCAGCCGCTGCACCGAGAGTTCGACCTCGGGGCTCAGGCGGGCGGTGCGGGCCGCCGCCGTGACCTCCAGCCGGGCCGGTGTGCCCTCGCCGGCGGCGGTGGAGTGGGCGGAGACCAGGTCGGCGAGTTCGGTGAGCAGGTCGCCGGGGCGCAGGGCGGCGTGGTTGTCCTCGCGCAGGACGCGTACCAGGCGGCGCATCGACTCCAGGGTCTCCGTCCCCGACCGGGCTATCTCGCGCAGGATGGGCTCCACCTTGGCGGGGGCGGTGGCCCTGATGGTCAGCGCCGCGTTGGCCTGGACGATGATGCCGGTCATGTGATGGGCGATCAGGTCGTGCAGATCGCGGGCCAGGGCCAGGCGTTCGGTCTGGCGTACGTCGTGCACGGCGCGTTCCCTGCGGACCTCCAGGGAACGGATGGCACAGCCCACGACGACGCAGATCGCCAGGGCGATGGTCAGGACATAGCCGCCGGCGACGAACACCTCCCATGACCCGCTGCGCAGCGGCACCGCGAGGATCGCGACGATCACGGTGAGGGTGTACGCGGTCGCGATTCCCGGCCGCCAGGAGTGCCCCGTGGTGTGCACGACGAGGACGAGCAACCCGGCTGTCTCCAGCGTCCCCCACCACCCCAGGTCGGAGGGTTCGATCATGGTCCAGACGGTCATCGCGAGAGAGATCGCCACCGCGGCGGCGACGCGCCTGACCAGGCCTGCCGAGCGCGGCAGGCCGAGGGCGAGCAGCCCGACCAGCGGACCGGTGACGTACACGGGCAGCCAGGTGGTGGGCGATCCGTAGGGATCGGCGCTCCTGCTGAGCAGGGCGAGGTCCGCGGTCCAGGTGAGCACGAACGCGATCAGGCTGCTGACCTTGAGCAGCCGACCGGCGGCCGGGTTGAGCAGGCGTTTCCAGTCCACGCGGTTCAGCGTAGGAGCGCGGGTCCGATCCGGTGTCGGCCGAATGACCGACAGCCCGATGGGCGGTCGGATACCGCTGCGGTGGTGCCGGTGACGAGGGGGCAGCCCACGCGGTCCGCCCCCTCGTCACCCTGTGGCCGTCAGGGCTCAGCCTTGAACCTTCAGCCCTGACTCCTCAGCCCTGAGCCTCAGTCGGCGATCGGCAGGTAGACCCGGTTGCCCGCCGCCGCGAACTCCTTCGACTTCTGGGCCATGCCCTCCTCGACCTCCGCCCTGGTCCCGCCGTGTTCGCGGCGGATGTCCTGGGAGATCTTCATCGAGCAGAACTTCGGCCCGCACATCGAGCAGAAGTGGGCCGTCTTGGCAGGCTCCGCCGGCAGCGTCTCGTCGTGGAACTCCCGCGCGGTGACCGGGTCCAGGGCGAGGTTGAACTGGTCCTCCCACCGGAACTCGAAGCGGGCGTCGGACAGCGCGTCGTCCCAGTCCTGCGCGCCGGGGTGTCCCTTGGCGACGTCGGCGGCATGGGCGGCGATCTTGTAGGTGATGACGCCGGTCTTGACGTCGTCACGGTTGGGCAGACCGAGATGCTCCTTGGGCGTGACGTAGCAGAGCATCGCCGTCCCCCACCAGGCGATCATCGCCGCACCGATACCGGAGGTGATGTGGTCGTACGCGGGCGCGACGTCCGTGGTCAGCGGGCCGAGCGTATAGAACGGAGCTTCATCGCAGATCTCCTGCTGAAGGTCGATGTTCTCCTTGATCTTGTGCATCGGGACATGTCCCGGGCCCTCGATCATGGTCTGTACGTTGAAACGCTTCGCGATCGTGTTGAGTTCCCCGAGCGTCCTCAACTCGGCGAACTGCGCCTCGTCGTTGGCGTCCGCGATCGAGCCGGGCCGCAGGCCGTCGCCCAGCGAGTACGTGACGTCGTAGGCGGCGAGGATCTCGCACAGTTCCTCGAAGTTCTCGTAGAGGAACGACTCCTTGTGGTGCGCCAGGCACCACGCGGCCATGATCGAGCCGCCGCGCGAGACGATGCCGGTCTTGCGGTTGGCGGTCAGCGGGACGTACGGGAGGCGCACGCCCGCGTGGACCGTCATGTAGTCCACGCCCTGCTCGGCCTGCTCGACGACCGTGTCCTTGTAGATCTCCCAGGTCAGCTCCTCGGCCCGGCCGTCGACCTTCTCCAGCGCCTGGTAGAGCGGCACCGTGCCGATGGGGACGGGGGAGTTGCGCAGCACCCACTCGCGGGTGGTGTGGATGTTGCGGCCGGTGGACAGGTCCATGACCGTGTCGGCGCCCCAGCGGGTCGCCCAGGTCATCTTCTCGACCTCCTCCTCGATCGAGGAAGTGACCGCCGAATTGCCGATGTTGGCGTTGACCTTCACCAGGAACCGCTTGCCGATGATCATCGGCTCGATCTCCGGGTGGTTGACGTTGGCCGGCAGCACCGCGCGGCCCGCCGCGATCTCCTCGCGGACCACCTCGGGCTCGACCTTCTCCCGGATGGCCACGTACTCCATCTCGGGTGTGATCTCGCCCCGTCGCGCGTAGGCGAGCTGGGTGACCGCGCTGCCGTCCCGGCTGCGGCGCGGCTGGCGCGGTCGCCCGGGGAAGACCGCGTCGAGGTTGCGCAGACCGCCCCGCGGGGAGGTGTGCTTGATCCCGTCGTCCTCGGGACGGACGGGACGACCCGCGTACTCCTCGGTGTCGCCGCGGGCGATGACCCAGTTCTCCCGCAGTGGCGCCAGTCCGCGGCGCACGTCGGTGTCGACGAGCGGATCGGTGTACGGGCCGGAGGTGTCGTACAGGGTGACCGACTGCCCGTTGGTGAGGTGCACCTGACGGACCGGCACGCGCAGATCGGGGCGCGAGCCCTCGACGTACCCCTTGTGCCAGCCGATGGACTTCCCGGTCTCCGTGGACTTTTGGCCCTGAACGGGCGGTTCGTCCTGGCTGGAGACAGGCGTGCTTGCGTCCTTGATGGTCATGAGACCTACTCCCTACGCCGGCATTACCCGGTAACAGGTTCAGCGGTCGACGCAGCGGCTTCCGTCTGTCGACGCTTCGTGTGAAACATCACTCGACTCGATTTCCGTCGACTGACGTTCCACGTGAAACATCGCTGGGACGAAGGTCAGCGCCCTCTCAGCCCGGTGCTCCGAGCTCCCGCGTGTGCAAAGGTGCCTCCACGCTAGCGTCAATTCGGGCGCGGTGAACAGAGGGCCTCTTTCGTTCTTGCGATGATCGGGCGGTGACCACCACGAATCAGCCTCCATACCCGCCACCGGACCCGCGCCGCGGCCCGGGCCCCGGTCATGGCCCCGGCGGTGGCCCCGGGCGGGGGTACAGCGAGGGCACCAACGGCCGTGGATACGGTGGTGGTTTCGACGGCAATTCCGGTGGCGGCTTCAGTGAAGGCACCGGCGGCGACTTCGGCGGGAGGCCTGGTCAGGGGCCCAACTCGGGTGGTGGGCGCGGTCAGCGGCCCTCCTCGGGAGACGGCCGCGAGCAGAGACCTCACCCGGACGGCGGGCACGGCCAAGGGCACGGCCACGGGCATGGCGCCGGGGACGGCCACGACCACAGTCACGGCCAGGGTTCAGGTGATGGACACGGGCACGGGCCCAATCCCGGCGATGGGCACGGGCCCGGCTCCGGATCCGGCTCCGGCGGTGGTCACGGACACAGTCACAGCCACGGCCCCGCGGCCCCCGTCTCCAAGCACCTGCGCAAGGTCATCGCCGCGATCCTGATCCCGTTCACCGCGGCCGTGGTGGTCGGGCTCGTGGTGCTGTGGCCCGGCGGCGCCCCCGCGCACGAGCGCACCGGCGTCGGCTTCGACCGGCAGACCCAGCAGGCGACGGTCACCAAGATGCAGAGCCTGAGCTGCAAGTCGGTGAACGCCTCGTCCGGTTCGTCGACCGGCGACACCTCCACCGCCGAGGGCAGCTCCGCCCAGCAGGAGGAGAACGGCACCTGCAAGAAGGCGACCATCCGCATCGACACCGGCAAGGACAAGGGCCGTACGTTCACCGAGATCGTGCAGCCGGACCAGTCACGCCAGTTGCACAAGGGCGAGAAGGTCGTCGTCGCCTACGAGCCCTCGGCGCCCAAGGACCTCCAGTACTCGGTCACCGACGTCAACCGCCGGATCCCGATGGGCGTGCTCGCCGGCATCTTCGCGCTCGCCGTCGTGGTGGTGGGCCGACTGCGCGGCATCATGGCCCTGGTCGCCCTGGCGATCAGCTTCATGATCCTGAACTTCTTCATCCTGCCCGCGATCCTCCAGGGCTCGAACCCGCTGCTCGTGGCGGTGATCGGGTCCAGCGCCATCATGCTGATCGCCCTGTACATGTGCCACGGTCTGTCCGCCCGAACATCCGTGGCGGTGCTGGGCACGCTGATCTCACTGGTGCTGATCGGCGTCCTGGGCTCGCAGTTCATCGGCTGGGCCGCGCTCACCGGCAACACCGATGACAACACGGGTCTGATCCATGGCCTGTATCCGTCGATCGACATGAGCGGTCTGCTGCTCGCGGGCGTCATCATCGGCTCGCTCGGTGTCCTCGACGACGTGACGGTCACCCAGACCTCCGCGGTCTGGGAGCTGCACGAGGCCAACCCCTCGATGGGCTGGCGCGGGCTGTACCGGGCGGGCATCCGTATCGGCCGCGACCACATCGCGTCCGTGGTCAACACCCTCGTCCTCGCCTACGCAGGCGCCGCGCTGCCGCTGCTGCTGCTCTTCTCGATCGCGCAGAGCAGCGTCGGGGCGGTCGCCAACAGCGAGTTGGTGGCCGAGGAGATCGTGCGGACCCTGGTCGGCTCGATCGGCCTGGTCGCCTCGGTGCCGGTCACCACGCTGCTGGCGGCCCTGGTGGTCTCGGCGGACCGCCCGACGGCGGAGAAGGCCGCGGTGACGGCTCCTGCCACGGGTCCGGTGCCCTCCTCGGCTCCGAATCCGGCGACCACCGACACCGCCCCCATCCAGACCCGCACGGGACACGGACGGCGCCGCAAGCGCTGAGTGGCCGAGAAACGCCTTCGCGGCGAAGCCGGGCCGGAGCAGGCAGGCGGGCAGACGGGCAGAGAAGAAGCGTTACTGCACAACCCCGCAGCGCTGGGCTGTCCGAACGCATCCCACCCACCGCGCACCCTGACACCGAGACACGCTGACACCGAGTCACCGATCAGCCCGCGCTCTGCTCCTCCGCCAGGATCCGGTCCAGCGCCTCGTCGAGATGGGCGTCGAAGTCGGCGAGCGCACCCTCCTGGCCGAGCGGCACCAGCTTGTCGGTGCGGTCGAGGAAGGCGATGACCGGCGCCGTCGACGACCGGAACAGCGCGTGGTCGCCGCCGACCTGAAGCCGGATCAGCAGCTCGCCCAGGGAGTCGGGGTCGGCGGGCGAGACCCGTACGTCCCCTTCTCCGGTCGGCCGGCCCACCCCGTCGATCAGCAGCTCGCGGCCGAAGGCCCACGTCACCGGGGCGTCGCCCGGCAGATGGAAGGTCAGCCGCACGGCATAGGGATCACAGGATTCGTAACTCAGCTCCACCGGGATACGGAAGGAGAGCTCCTCGGAGACGAGGAAGCTCATCATGACCTCTGCCTGTACGGACTCGCGCATCGCCTACCCCGTCACTACCCCGTCATATGCCACCGATTGGCCAGGAATGATCCCTCTGACACTGCTGGCATCTTGCTTAAAGTAGGCGACAGATCACAAGGAGTGAGTTTTCAGATACTGATAGAGATCGCCAGTGACCCCAGCAACCGCCCTACCTCGCTCTGCAGTTGCCGTGTCGCGGCCGCCAGCCGACCGGCCTGGTGCGAGGGCAGGGAAATGGCCATCGTGGCCGCCGTCGTGCCCACGGTGATGGGGACCGCCGCGCAGACCGTGCCCAGCGCGTACTCCTGCCGCTCGACGAGCGGTTCCATCCGCCGCGTCCGTTCGAGCCGCCTCAGCAGGGTGTGGTCGTCACGCACCGTGTACGGGGTGATCGACTGCACGGGGTAGCGGCCGAGGTGATCGCGGCGGGCGTCCTCGTCCAGTTGGGACAGCAGGCACTGCCCGATCGCGTGCGCGTGCGCGGTCTCGCGGAAGTCGGCCCACTCCTCGACCGCCGGATTGCCCGGGGTGTCGGAGACGCACATGACCTCGATCTCGCCGTCCCGGTACACGGCGTAGTACACGGGCACGCCGATCGCGTCCCGCCAGTGGGCCAGCGCGTCGACGATCGTGCTGCGACGTTTCTGCTGGGCCGCGCTGCTGCTCAGCCGCTCGGCCGCGTCACCGAGGAAGAACAGCCCCTTGTCCCGGCGCAGATAGCCCTCGTGCACGAGGGTGCGCAGCAGGTGATACGCCGTCGGGAGGGCGAGGAAGGTCTCGCGGGCGAGTTGCTTGGCGGGGGCTCCGTGCGGGTGGTCCGCGACGCATTCCAGGAGTCGCATCGCCCGCTGGACGGATCCGATGAGGGTGGCGGCGGCCTGGGGGTGTGGGTGCGGGGCCGGCGGTGCGGTGGGCGCGTGCCCCGATCGCGGGGACCCTGCGCGCTCGGATTCCGGGGATCCCGTGTGCACAGGTCCCAGAGGATTGGGGTGCCCAGGTTCCGAAAAACTGGCGGGCCCAGGTCCCGGAGGCTTGGCATGCCCGGGTCCCGGAGGGCTGGCGGCCCCGGAGTCCGGAGATCCCGCGCGCCCAGGTCCCAAAGGCCTGACGTGCCCGGATCCCGGAGGACCGGCGGGCCCGGAGTCCGGAGGACTGGCAGGCCCGGAGTCCGAAGACCCCGCGCGCCCAGGTCCCAAAGGCCTGACGTGCCCGAATCCCGGAGGACCGGCGGGCCCGGATACCGAAGACCCCGCGGCCCCGGGTCCCGCAGGACCGGCGGGCGCGGACCCCGGAGGACTTCCGTGCCCGGACGCCGGATGCGCAGTCTCCTGTTCAACCGCCGGAGGCATCGGCGCGCGTTCCTGTGTCGACGGGCCCGGCTGCTCGGGTGGGCGGATCGGGATCGGGCGTACCGGGGGCGGGGCCGCCGGCGGGGGTGTGGCTGGGGATGCGTGGGGGGTTGTCGTTGCGGTGCCGGTGTCTACCGTGGCCAAAGGTCACTCCCGGAGCGCGAGGGGGCAGCCCGTGCGGGGGAACACGGGTGGGGGTGTACGCCGCTCGCGGGGTCGTCCCCGCGTCGAATTCCGGACTCTAACCGTCCGTCACCGCGCGCGGACGGCCCGCCGGAAAACTTCCCTCGCGCGAGGGAACCGGTGATTCCTGTTACCGATCACCGGTGTCCCACGGGTTACCGATCACCCGTGTCCCACGAGCCTCACCAGTCGCTGCGCGACGAGGAGCTCGACGTGAACTTCCGTACGACGTAGATCAGTCCGCCGACCAGTGCCACGAAGACCAGTGCCTTGAAGAGCAGTCCGATGACGAAGCCGACCACGGTCGCTATCAGTCCGCCGAACACGACCAGGGCGATGACCGGCACCGCGATCCACTTCACCCACCAGGGCAGTGTCGAGAAGATCTCTCCCATAGCTGTCGTCCTTACCTCTCCGCCCGTCGCTGGTGCCGGGTCCGTCGATGACCCGGGCTTGTGACGCCGGATCCTTCTGTTGTCCTGCCTGTCGTCCTGCATTCGATGCTAGAGCCGGCAGGGGCCCCGGCGGAGGCCCGGCATCCCTTGTCCTCCCCTGATCGATCCCCTAGGGAACCCCGAGGCGCGGCCTCAGCTCTCGGGCGGAGAGAACACCACCACGACCCGCAGATCCTCGCTGATGTGGTGGAACTTGTGGGCCACCCCGGCGGGCACGTACACCACGCTGCCGCGCGCCACCTGGGTCGTCTCCATGCCGACCGTGATCGCGGCCCGGCCGCTGACCACGAAGTACACCTCGTCCTGCTGGTGCGGCTGCTGCGGGTCCTGGCTGCCCGCGTCGAGCGCGTACAAGCCGACCGACATATTCCGCTCGCGCAGAAACTGCAGGTAAGCGCCGTCGTTGGCGGCGCGCTCCGCCTCCAGTTCGTCCAACCGGAATGCCTTCATCGCTCTTGTCGCCCTCGTCCCACTGCTCGTTTCCGATCTCGTCTGCCACGATCAGACACATGAAGAATTTCGTAGTCAAGACGATCGCCAACGCGGGGGCCCTGGCGGTCGCCGTCTGGCTGCTCGACAAGATCACCCTGACCGGTGACAGCACGGGCAAGAAGGTCTGGACCCTGCTCCTGGTCGCACTGGTCTTCGGGGTGGTGAACTTCCTGGTGAAGCCGGTTCTGCAGGTGCTGACCTTCCCGCTGTTCATCCTGACGCTGGGCCTGTTCACGCTGGTCATCAACGCGCTGATGCTGCTGCTCACCTCGTGGCTGGCCGACAAGCTGGACCTGAGTTTCCACGTGGAAGGCTTCTGGACAGCCGTCCTGGGCGGTCTGATCATCTCCATCGTCTCCTGGGCGCTCAACGTCGTCCTGCCCGACGGGGACTGAGCAGGCGATGACGTATCGCGTCTGTTTCGTCTGTACCGGCAACATCTGCCGGTCCCCGATGGCGGAGTCCGTCTTCCGCGCCCGCATAGCGGAGGCCGGTCTCGCGGACCGGGTCGAGGTCGACAGCGCCGGTACCGGCGGCTGGCACGAGGGCGACGGCGCCGACCCGCGCACCGTCGCGGTCCTGGAGGAGCACGGCTACGAGGGCGAGCACACGGCCCGGCAGTTCCTGTCGTCGTGGTTCGACCGCCTCGACCTGGTGGTCGCCCTCGACGCCGGCCACCTCAGGGCCCTGCGCCGCCTCGCGCCCACTCCGGAGGACGCGGCGAAGGTGCGTCTGCTCCGCTCGTACGACCCCGCCGCAGGCGACGACCTCGACGTGCCGGACCCGTACTACGGGGGCCTGGACGGCTTCGAGGAGTGCCTTGAGATGGTGGAGGCGGCGAGCGAGGGCCTGCTCGCCGTAGTTCGCGAGCAAGTGGAGGGACAGGCGGCATGAGTGATTCCGCTGCGGGAGCGCCGATACACGGCGCCGGTGACGGCACGCGCGCGGTGAGGGCGGGGCTGCCCGAGCCGGTCAGGCACGAGCCGACCCTGCCCGGTCCGGTGTTCGCCGCCCACTTCCATCTGCCGGGCGAGGCGACCGGACCGTACAAGTACGGCCGGGACGAGAACCCGACCTGGACGCATCTGGAGCGCGCCATCGGCGAGCTGGAGGCGCCCGGGCGGGACGACGTCGAGACGCTCGTCTTCGCCTCCGGGATGGCCGCCATCTCGTCGGTGCTCTTCTCCCAGCTGCGCGCCGGCGACACGGTCGTCCTGCCCAACGACGGCTACCAGGTACTGCCCCTGGTGCGCGAACAGTTGGAGGCGTACGGCATCGAGGTGCGCACGGCGCCGACGGGCGGCGACGCCCAACTGGACGTGCTGGACGGCGCCAAGCTGCTGTGGATCGAGTCGCCCTCGAACCCCGGGCTCGACGTGTGCGACATCCGTCGGCTCGTCGAGGCGGCACACGCGCGTGGCGCCCTGGTCGCCGTCGACAACACCCTCGCGACGCCGCTGGGGCAGCGCCCGCTGGAGCTCGGCGCCGACTTCGCCGTGGCCAGCGGCACCAAGCAGCTCACCGGGCACGGTGACGTGCTCCTCGGGTACGTGGTCGGCCGCGACGGCGAGGCGATGACCGCCGTACGCCGGTGGCGGAAGGTCGTCGGCGCGATTCCGGGCCCCATGGAGGCCTGGCTCGCCCACCGTTCGATCGCCACCCTCCAGCTCCGTGTCGACCGGCAGTGCGCGACGGCCCTCGTGGTCGCCGAGGCGCTGCGGGAGCGGACCGAGGTGACCGGGCTGCGTTATCCGGGGCTGCCCGACGATCCCTCCCACAAGGTGGCCGCACGGCAGATGCACCGCTACGGGTGCGTGGTCTCCTTCACGCTGCCTACGCGCACGCGTGCCGACGCCTTCCTGGACGCGCTGCGGCTCGTGGACGACGCGACGAGCTTCGGCGGGGTGCGGTCCACGGCCGAGCGGCGCGGTCGCTGGGGCGGGGACGCGGTGCCGGAGGGCTTCATCCGGCTGTCGGTCGGCGCCGAGGATCCCGAGGACCTGGTGGCGGACGTGCTCCGTGCCCTGGACGAGTCGGCGCGGTGACCGGTTTACGGTCCTCCCGTCGACGGCCGCCTACGGACGAAGGACGGTCCGAGCCTCCCCCCTCGTGGCTCGGACCGCCCCCGGTTCCGCGCGCGAAGAACCGCGCGACCAAGGCTAGTTGACTCTGTGTCAGTGTCCAATCACAGTAGCGACAGAGACCTATCGACTTATTTATAGTTGGGCCCTGCCCGGGGCCGGGAGTGGGGCAGGGAAAGGGGAGGGCGTGCCATGGATCTGGCCTTGCTGCGCACTTTCGTGACCGTGCACCGGGCCGGCTCCTTCACTCGGGCCGCCGCGCTGCTCGGTCTGTCGCAGCCGGCCGTGACCTCGCAGATCCGCACGCTGGAGCGGCAACTGGGCCGCCCGCTGTTCCTGCGGCAGGCCCGTGGGGTGACGCCGACGAGCATCGGCGACGAACTCGCGCACAAGGCCGCCCCGCACCTCGACGCCCTCGTGGAGATCACCGAGACCGGCCTCGACGAGGACTCCTCCCTGCGCACCCTGCACCTCGCCGGTCCCCCGGAGTTCACCGCCGAGCGCGCGCTGCCCGCCCTCACCGGGCTGACCGGCGAGGACAGCCAGGGCTTCGCGCTGCGCACCTCGTTCGGGAACGCGGAGGAGACCCTGGAAGGGCTTGCCGCCGGGCATCACGATCTGGCCATCAGTACGGCCCGGCCACGGGGCGCGCTGCTCACGGCGACTCCGCTCTGCGACGAGGAGCACGTCCTGGTCGCCGCCCCGAGCCGGGCGGAGCGGATCCCCGGCAAGCCGCGCCGCAAGGGGGCGCCCGCGCTGGAGAACGTCCCCGTGATCGAGGTGCACGAGTCGCTGCCCTTCGTCTCCCGCTACTGGGCCGCCGTCTTCGACTCCCGTCCGGCCACCCCGGGCACGGTCATCGTGCCCGATCTGCGGGCGGTCCTCGCCTGTGCCGTCGCGGGCGCGGGACTCGCGGTGCTGCCCCGCTATCTGTGCGCCGCCGCCCTGGCGCGCGGTGACGTCCTGGCCCTGCACGAGCCCGCGGTCCCACCGCTGCGGACGTACTTCTTGGTGGTCCGCACCGGCACGTTGGCGATGCCCCATATCGCGCGGGCGCACGACTGGCTGTTGCGGTCGGCGGCCGACTGGTGCTGACCTGGCCTTTTGTCGCGACTACTCGGGGAGCTCGGTCGGTGACGCCCTGCGATGTTTCACGTGGAACCAGCCGGGCCACATTTCTCCCATGACCGTCCGACCCGTGGTCAAGCGCACCGCCCGTGCCGTTCTGCTCGACGGTGACTACCTGATCCTGATCAAACGCACCAAACCAGGCGTCGATCCTTACTGGGTAACCCCCGGTGGCGGAGTCGAGCCCGAGGACACAACCGTCGTCGAAGCCCTCCATCGCGAAGTGGACGAGGAACTCGGCGCCAAGATCACCGATGTGGTGCCCTGCTTCGTGGACACCGTCGAACACATCGGCAAGGACGCCGCCACGACCGGCGTGAAGGTGCAGCACTTCTTCGTCTGCCACCTGGAGTCCATGGACACGTCCCTGCGGCATGGCCCGGAAGTGGACGAGCCGGCCGGGGAGTACGAGATCGTCCGGGTGCCGTTCACCCGGGTCGGCATCGCCTCCGTCCATCTCGTGCCGCTGTCACTGCGGCACTACCTGGACGGGAACATCGAGGGCGTACGCGCGATGCACGCGCCCGACCTCGGCTGAGCCTGGCGCCGCGTCGGTCGGCGACGCCGAGGCAGCCGTTCGTGCCGTCTCAGTCGCCGGCTCCGACGAGTTCCTCCACCGAGTCGTGCCGGATGCGCTCCGGCGGGATCCCGACGCTCCTGAGCGCGTCCACACCGCTGCGGATCATGCCGGGCGGGCCGGAGAGGTAGGCGTCGTAGCCGCTCCAGGGCGCGTACTGGCGGATGGCGTCCGGCAGTTGGAGATGCGCCTGCTCGTCGATGATCGCGCGGACCGTGAGCCACGGGTGGGTCTGCTGGAGCCTGAGCATCGTGTCGATGTCGTACAGGTCGTGGTCGGTGCGGGCGCCGTAGAACACCTCGACCGGACGCCGTTCGCCGTGTTCGGCGACGTCCTCGACCATCGCCCTGATGGGCGCGATGCCGGTGCCGCCGCCCAGGCAGAGCAGGCCGCTGTCGGTCGTGTGGTCGACGGTCATCGAGCCCGCGGGCGGGCCCAGGCGGAGGATGTCACCGGGCCGGGAGCGGTGCACGAGCGCGTTGGAGACCCAGCCCGCCGGGACGGCCTTCACGTGGAACGTGAGCAGACCGTCGTGGCGAGGCGCCGAGGCGAAGGAGAAATGCCGCCAGATCCGCGGCCACCACGGTGTCTCCACGCTCGCGTACTGGCCGGCGAGGAAGGGATACGGCTGGTTGGGGCGGACCGTGAGGACGGCGACGTCCCGGGTCCTGAGGTCGTGCGTGACGATCTCGGCGTACCACCAGGCCGGGGCGCGCAGTTCGTCCGCGGCGGCCGCGTCGATCATGACCTGCGAGATCGTCGTGTACGTCCGCACCCAGGCCGCCTCCATCTCCGGGTACCAGACGGCCGACGCGTACTTGCTCAGCGCGCCGATGAGGCACTCGCCGACAGCCGGGTAGTGCTCGGGGCGCGTGCCGTACTTGCGGTGGCCGCGGCCGAGATTCTGCAGGTAGTCGACGAGGACGGGGGTGTTGTCGACGTGCTCGGCCGCGGTGAGCAGCGCCTTCAGCAGCCGGTCCCGCTGGGTGTCCATCGCCGCCGGGAACAGCGACCGGAGGTCGGGGTGGCGGACGAAGAGCAGCGCGTAGAAGTACGAGGTGACCTTGTCGGCGACCGGCGCGACCTCCGCCATCGTCCTGCGGATGAGGACGGCGTCCGGCGAGGCCTGCTCCGCACGGGTCGGTACGGCCGTCTGCGGGGCGGCGGGGGCGGGCTGCGGGGCGAAGGAGGTGGAGCGCTGGGCGGGGACGTACGGGTCGGCTGCGGGGGCCGGCGCGACCGGTTGCCCGGCGGGCTCCCGCTGTCGGCCCGGGTCGATGTCCGCGGTGGGTCTGCCGACCGGTCGCATCGCGGCGAGGCGATTGCCCTCGGATGCCTCGCGCTCACTGCCCTGGGGGGTCTCCGGCGGTGTGTGCGACGCGAACCAGCCGGCCCTGCCGCCGGACGTGCCGTTGTCGCCCGACGTGGTGGTCGGAGCGTCCATGGTGTGCCTCGCCTCGAACATCTTTCGGTCGGTCTGCGCACCTCCTCGATCGGAAGATGCCTGCTTCCCCCGCAGACGGCTTGCTTTCCCCGTTTCGCCCAGCGGCCAATGCAGCCACATTCAAACCGCGTTCACATTCCGTACGGACAAGTAAGCCGAGAGTGTGACATTGGCCGCAGTGCGCTCCGCGCCCCTGCTCCCGGCGAACCGGAGTCGACCATACCGGCCACCGCCTCGATCACAAGTCCGGCCTTCCATCACCACGAATGGAGCGGGTCGAACCATCAATTCCTTCAATTACCGGGCGTGGCGCACCAATTCATAGGCTTCCCACAGATCCATGCCCATGTACGAGTGTGTCGCGAGACCGGTCAGGTGGAGGTCCGCATTGACCGCCACGGAAGTCGACACCGCACCGAACAGGTCCTTGTCCGAGAATGAGTCGCCATAAGCGACGCAGTCGGCGGACGTCACTCCGAACTCCTCACACAGTCGCCCGGCGATCTTCACTTTGGCCGCGGCGTTGAGCACCCCGGCGGGATCCACGGGCTCGGTGAACGGCACGGCGGGGAACAGGGATCCATGCGCCGCGTGCGCACCCCAGCTGGTGAGCCGCTCCACGAAGAAGGAGGGAGAGAGCGAGACGACGGCGCAGTAGTCGCCCTCCTGCCGGATCGCCGCCCAGACCTCCCGGATCCGGCCCAGCCACGGTGCCTGCTCGAAGGCCGCCGCCACATGGGCCTCGGTGAGATCCGCCCAGAGTTCACGCACGCCGGCCGCGTACTCCGGCGGTCCGATCAGTCCCGCCGAGATCGCCTTGTCCAGAGCCACCGTCTCGGCTTCCAGACCCAACTGCCGTGAGATCTCCACGGGCGCCGAGGTGCCGTACAGCAACGTGCCGTCGAGATCGAAGAGATGAAGTCGCGCCATGGTCACCGAGACTAGTCCGGCGACGCGGCGGCTCTTCGGCGACGGTGTTTCACGTGAAACACCGGCCGTTGTCGGCTCCGTGTACGGCTGTCCACGACATGGCCAAAAGCTCGCGTCCCCGCCTGAGAAGAACCGGAAAGCGGTGGACGACGAGGCCACCCGTCAGACAGCCTGACCTGCGTGCCGACTCCTTCTCTCGCCGCTCTTCCGATCCGCCGTCTGACGCTTCGCGATCTCACCGCCTGCGCCGACTTGTCCGAGGACCGGGGGTGGCCGCGCGAGGAACACAAGTGGGGCTTCCTCCTCGCATCCGGGAAGGGTTACGGGATCGACGACCCCGACGGCGGTCTCGTCAGCGCCTGTGTCGTCACCGAGTACGGACCGCAGGACCGCCCCGGCCTGGGAGCCGTCGGCATGGTGCTGGTCGCCGAACGGCATGCCCGTCAGGGCGTGGGACGCCGGCTGATGCGACACCTCGTCTCGGCGATGGGCACCACTCCGCTGACCCTGCACGCGACGCCGTACGGCCGGCCGCTCTACGAGGAACTCGGCTTCAAGGTCATCGGCCGGGCGGAGATGCTGCTCGGGCACTTCACGCCCGGCGGACCGGAATCCAAGGTCGTCACCCGCGCGGCCACCGCGGAGGACCTCACCTCGATCCTCCGGCTCGACGAGGAGGTGTTCGGCCTGGACCGGACGCACATCCTCACCCGACTCCCCGCCTTCGCGGACCAGTTGCGCGTCGCCGAACAGAACGGCCGGCTCATCGGCTACGCGGCGGCCTGGCCCAACATGGACACCCATGTCGTCGGCCCGCTGATCGCCCAGGACACCGAGACCGCACAGGCACTGCTCGCCTCCCTGGCCGCCCACACCGACCGCCCCCTGCGCACCGACATCGACGCACGCCACGAAGAACTGCTGGCGTGGGTCAAGGAACGCGGTCTGGCCCGCGTCGCCGACAACGCGGTCATGACCTACGGCATCGCGGAGCTCTCCGGGGACTGGACCAGGCGCTTCGCCCCGCTGACGGTGGCCGCCGGCTGAGCCGGACCGCGCGCCCCTGTGCATAGGCTGCGGGTATGGGAGATCTTGAGATACGGCCCGCCACGGCGGACGACGTGCCCGTGATCGTCGCGATGCTCGCCGACGACCCGCTCGGCGCCCAGCGCGAGTCTCCGGACGATCCGGCCCCGTACCTGGCCGCCTGGGAACGCCTCGCGGCCGACCCGAACCAGCATCTGGTCGTCGCCGTTCGTGAGGACCGGGTCGTCGGCACGCTTCAGCTCACGGTCATCCCCGGCCTGTCACGCCGGGGTGCCACCAGGTCGATCATCGAGGGCGTCCGCATCCATGCCGATGAGCGCGGCAGCGGCCTGGGCACGCAGCTCATCGAGTGGGCGGTCGACGAATCCCGGCGCCAGAACTGCCAGTTGGTCCAGTTGACCTCCGACAGCACCCGCACCGACGCCCACCGCTTCTACGAGCGGCTCGGCTTCACCGCCTCGCACGTGGGCTTCAAGCTGCAGCTATGAGGTCGGGTGGGTGTCGTGTTTCACGTGAAACACGACACCCACCTGCCGACACGTCGGCTATCCGATGCCTCGCCACCCCTCCGGGTCGACTCCACCCGGCACGGAAGCCCCCTCGTCGTACGGCTGACGCGTGAACACGAAGGACCCGAGGTCCAGATGGCTCACGGTCCCGTCGGGCCGTCGTACGGCCTTCAGGAGCTCTCCGGCGTAGTAACCCTCCCGTCCGGTCCAGGTGCCGTCGGCGTTGGCCCGGAAGCGGGACCGACGGCCACCGCCGGACAGGGGCCCCAGGGAGAGCCCGTCGGCGGCCGTCAGACGGAGGGCGAACGCGTGCGTTCCCCAGTACCACGGGCCCGCCAACTCCAGTACGGACGCGTCCACTTCGGGCAGTGGCCGCCACGGGGCGGGGATCCGGGGCTCGGCCTCGGCGACGATGCGCACGAGGTCCGCGCCGACCGTGGACAGCAGGAGGCCGGAGGTGCAGTTGGCCAGCACCACCGCGGCGACGTCGTCCTCGACGCTGATGCTGAGGTTCGCCAGAAAGCCCGGCAGCGAACCGGAGTGGCCCACGAGCAGCCGCCCGTGGCTCTGCTGGATCTGCAGCCCGAGTCCGTACGAGACGCCGTCCGCGACGTCCACGGCCTCGCCCGGCGCCGCCGGCGCACGCATCTCCCGTACGGTCTCGGCGCTCAGGACCCGGTCGTCCCCCTGCGCCAGGAAGATCGCGAACCGCGCCAAGTCGCCGGTGGTGGACCAGAGTTGACCGGCGGGTGCCATGCGTCCGAGGTCCTCGGACGGCTCCGGCAGCATGACGTCGGCCCAGGGATGCACGGCCCAGCCGCCCGCGTGGGGCGCCTTCGGACGACCGCTCGTGCGGTCCAGGCCCAGGGGTTCGAGCACTTCCCGCCGCAGCACCTCCTCCCAGGGAGCGCCGCGCAGCTTCTCGACGAGCGTGCCCAGCACGGTGTAGCCCGGGTTGGAGTAGTGGAAGCGGCGGCCCACCGGGTGCCGGAGGGGCTGTTCGCCCAGGACGTCGGCGAGTTCGGGGCGCAGCGAGCCCGGAGTCCGCTCCCACCAGGGCGCGGGCGACTCGGCGGCCAGCCCGCTGGTGTGCGCGAGGAGGTCGGCGACGGTGGCCTCCCCCACGCCCGTGCCCGGCAGATGCTTCTCCACCGGGTCACCGAGGTCGAGCGCGCCCTCGTCCCGCAGCCGCAGCACCAGAACGGCCGTGAAGGTCTTGGTGATCGAGCCGATCCGGTACTGCACGTTCTCGTCAGGACCGTGCCCGTCCACCGAGGTCCGCGCCCCGTGCCACACGGTCCGCCCGCCCCGTACCACCGCCGCGACCAGCGACGGCGCGCGCCCTTCGGCCTGGGCCACGGCGATCCGGTGCAGCAGCGCCCGTCGCGTGGCGGGGAGCAGCTCTTCCTGAGGTGTCGTCATTCCCCCAGTCCACCCCGCGAGCCGCTCGGGCGTCGAGCGTATTTGCCCCGGGGGCGCGGGCGTCGGGTCGGCAGCCAGGTGTCGACGACGGCCGCCAGTGCGTCACGACCGGTGAAGACGTGTCCGTTCATCCCCGTGGCCCGGGCGGCGCGTACG
Source organism: Streptomyces sp. NPDC002499 (assembly GCF_053595415.1). Lineage (NCBI taxonomy): Bacteria > Bacillati > Actinomycetota > Actinomycetes > Kitasatosporales > Streptomycetaceae > Streptomyces > Streptomyces sp. NPDC002499. The sequence goes on along the minus strand of NZ_JBSFXO010000006.1, from coordinate 437,073 downwards.
TTCTCCTCGCGGTCGTCGACGAAGAGGAAGTCGTTCGGAGCGGCCCCCATGGCGACGACGCAGTGCCGGAAGGCCGCCGGGTCCGGCTTCGCCGCTCCGATCTTCCCGGAGAAGGCGACGTGGTCCAGTTCCCGCAGCCAGGGCTGCGCGGCGAGGAAGGCGTCCGCGTGGTCCGAGGGGATGTTGGACAGCAGGGCGACCTCGGCGACACCGCGCAGGGACTGGACGTAGGCGACCATCGCGGTGTCGACACGCGACCAGCTGTCGATGTCGATCAGGCGCAGGTCCTCGATCGTGTCGGCGTCGACGGGCCGGGACAGCCAGCGCAGGACGGCGGTCCAGTACTCGGGCGCGGACTGCCGACCGGCGTCGTAGGGCGGGCGGCAGGCCCAGTAGGCCGTGGTGAAGGCGTCCGTGGGTGTGTGGCAGCGGGCGGCCATCTTTCCCAGGGCACCAGGGCGTTGGTGGCGGGCGATGACGCCGAAGAGGTCGAACAGGACGATGCCGCGGTCGGTGGGCATGGTGGGGTTCCTCCGGGTTCTGGTGGCCGGGGCGGGAGGAGAAGCCTGTGCGGCAGGGAGTGAGCTGTGCCGCACCGGCGGTCAGTGGCTGCTGTGCGCCATCTCCTCGCTCGTGCGGTCGGATCCGGTGCGCAGGACTCCGGCGGCCACGGTGGTGATCGCGCACAGCAGGATCAGCAGGACGAAGGCGTGGTTCAGGGCGACGAAGTGGGTCAGCCAGCCGATGACCGCCGGGCCCGCGAGCATGCCGACGTAGCCGAGCCCGGCGACCCGGGAGACATTGGCCCCCGCGGCGGCGGGGTCGGCGTGCCCAGCCGCACTGAACAACTGCGGGACACAGCCGGACAGCCCCAGGCCGAACAGCGCCCACCCCGCGAACGCGGCCCAGATCCACGGGGAGACGGTCACGATCGTGATGCCGACGCCGGCCGTCGCCGCGCCGTACCTCAGGATCGCCATGGACCCGAACCCGGCGACGAGGCGGTCGGCGAGCAGTCGGCCGATGGTCATGGTCGCCGCGAAGGTGCCGTAGGCGAAGGCGGCCGTGCTCGCGGGTGCGCCGAGGACGTCCTTGAGGTGCAGCGCGCTCCAGTCGTTGGCGGCTCCCTCGCACAGCATGACCAGCAGTGCCAGGGCGGCGAGGATCCAGATGCGCCTGCTGGTGCCGCGGCGCCCGGCGGCCGGCGGCTGCTCGGTCTCCCCCACGGAGTCGGTGGCGGCAGCGGCGGGTGCGGCCGGCAGCAGGGCGCGTGCCGACACCAGGGCGACCGCGATGCCCAGGGCTCCCATGGCGGCCATGCCCGCCGCCGGGCTCAGACCGGCGCTCGCCGTGGCCGCTCCGACGAGTGCGGCGAGGACGCCACCGACCGAGAACGTGGCGTGGAAGGCCGACATGACGGGGCGGCCGTACGCCTTCTCCACGTGCACGGCGTGGGCGTTCATGCTCACGTCCAGACAGCCGTTGCAGAAGCCGAAGACCAGCAGGGCGGCTGCCAGCGTCCACGGTTCACGGGGCAGGCCGGGCAGCACCAGAGCCGCGCTGCACAGGACGGCGGTGGCGGGGACGACCGTGCGCGCCCCGAGACGGTCGGTCAGGCTCCCGGCCACCTGCATCCCGATGAAGGCGCCCAGACCCAGCAGCACCAGCAGAGCTCCGAGCGTCGCGTGGCTGATGTCCACGCGCTCCTCGATGGCGGGGATGTTCACCACCCAGGTGCCCATCAAGGTGCCGCACAGACTGAAGTAGACGAAGGTCGCGACTCGGGCGGCACGCAGCGGATGACTCATGCCGACGACCGTAACGAACACCGGCGATGGTTGAATACTGGCACTTCGCACACATTGCATGTTCGTTTGGTGAGGTGTTCAATCGCGGTATGAGCAACGCAGACCGGCACGGGATGATCGCGCAGGCCGTCAGGGAGTCGGGGCGGAGCACGGTCCAGGAGCTCGTCGAACTGACCGGCGCCTCCGAGATGACCATCCGGCGTGACCTCGACGCGCTGGCCGCGCACGGCGTCCTGGAGCGGGTCCGCGGCGGGGCGCGCACCCTGCTGCTCAGGGGCGAGGAGCCGCCCTTCGCCCTGCGCTCCCACGACTCCGTCGACGCCAAGCGACGCATCGCGGCCGAGGTGTCCTCGCTCATCGCCGACGGCGAGACCGTCCTCCTCGACAGCGGCACCACGTGCCTGGAGGTCGCCCACCTGCTGCGCCGACGGCCGGTCACGGTGATGCCCCTGTCGTTGCAGGCCATCCAGGTACTCGGCGAGGGCCCGGGCCCGGCCACCCTGATGGTGCCCGGCGGGCAGCCCCGGGCCGCCGAGGGAGCCCTCACCGGCCCGCTCACCCTCGCGTCCCTGGCGGCCCTGCGCTTCGACACCGCCGTCATGGGCTGCTGCGGGCTGAGCGCGGCCGAGGGCCTGACCGCCTACGACCTCGACGACGCGGCCGTGAAGAAAGCCGCCATCGCCGGCGCGCGCCGCATCATCGTGGCCACCGACGCCACCAAGCTCGGCCACACCGCGTACGCCCACGTCGGCCCCGCCACCCTCCTGCACACCCTCGTCACCGACACCGGGGCACCAGCCGACGAGGTCGCGGCGCTCGAAGACACCGGCATCGTCGTCAAGTCCGTCTGACCCGGGCTCCTTCGGTTGTGCCGACCGTCAGCGCCACCACCGGGCACGATGACCGCATGTGGGTTCGGATCGCGCAGCGATGAGTTTCCCGCGCCGCGCCGGTCCGTACGCGTGAGACCGACTCACGGAAGGCTGGCGCCATGCGGAAACTGATCTACGGCATGAACCTGACTCTGGACGGCTACATCGCCGCGCCCGGCGACGACATCGGCTGGGGCGGACCGCCGAGCGACGAGCTGTTCCAGTTCTGGTCCGACCAGTTGCAGGCGACCGACCTGTCGTTCTACGGGCGCAAGCTGTGGCAGACGATGAGCTCCCACTGGCCCACCGCCGACCAGCAACCGGGCGCCACCCCGGCGGACGTCGAGTTCGCGCGCCGTTGGCGGGACATGTCGAAGGTCGTGTTCTCCTCGACGATCGACAAGGTCGACTGGAACACCCGCCTGGTCACCGGGGACGCGGTCGCCGAGATCACCCGGCTCAAGGCCGAGGACGGCGGCCCGATGGACATCGGCGGCGCGACGGTCGCTGCGGCGGCCATGCGGGCCGGGCTGATCGACGAGTACGTGCTGGCCACCGCGCCGGTCCTGGTGGGCGGCGGCACGCCGTTCTTCACCGCCCTGGACAGCTGGGTGAACCTGAACCTGGTGGAGACGCGGATGTTCCCCGGCGGCGTGATCGTGACCAGGTACGAGACGAGGCGCTGAACAGCAGCACCACCGCGCTGGTCTCAGGGCGAACGGATCAGGTCTGCGCCATGTCCACGAACCGCGAATAGTGGCCCTGGAAGGCGACGGTGATCGTCGCCGTGGGGCCGTTACGGTGCTTGCCGACGATGATGTCCGCCTCGCCCGCGCGCGGTGACTCCTTCTCGTAGGCGTCCTCGCGGTGCAGCAGGATCACCATGTCGGCGTCCTGCTCGATGGAACCGGACTCACGCAGGTCGGACACCATCGGCTTCTTGTCCGTGCGCTGCTCGGGACCACGGTTCAGCTGCGAAAGCGCGATCACCGGGACCTCCAGCTCCTTGGCCAGGAGCTTGAGGTTTCGGGACATGTCCGAGACCTCCTGCTGACGGCTCTCGGAGCGCTTGGAGCCACCCGCCTGCATCAGTTGCAGATAGTCGATGATCACCAGCTTGATGTCGCTGCGCTGCTTGAGCCGACGGCACTTCGCGCGGATCTCCATCATCGACAGGTTCGGGGAGTCGTCGATGTAGAGCGGCGCGGACGACACCTCGGGCATCCGGCGCGCCAGCCTGGTCCAGTCCTCGTCGGTCATGGTGCCGGAACGCATGTGGTGCAGGGCCACCCGCGCCTCGGCGGACAGCAGACGCATCGCGATCTCGTTGCGGCCCATTTCCAGGGAGAAGATGACGCTCGGCAGGTTGTGCTTGATCGACGCCGCGCGCGCGAAGTCCAGTGCGAGCGTGGACTTGCCCATGGCGGGTCGGGCCGCGATGACGATCATCTGGCCGGGGTGCAGACCGTTGGTGAGCGAGTCGAGGTCCGTGAACCCGGTCGGTACGCCGGTCATCTCACCGCTGCGGGAGCCGATCGCCTCGATCTCGTCGAGCGCGCCCTCCATGATGTCGCCGAGCGGGAGGTAGTCCTCGCTGGTGCGCTGCTCGGTGACCGCGTAGATCTCGGCCTGCGCGCGGTTGACGATCTCGTCGACGTCGTCGTCCGCCGCGTACCCCATCTGGGTGATACGGGTTCCGGCCTCGACCAGCCTGCGCAGCACCGCCCGCTCGTGGACGATCTCCGCGTAGTACTCCGCGTTGGCCGCCGTCGGCACCGTCTGGACGAGGGTGTGCAGATACGATGCGCCACCGACCTTGTTGATCTCGCCGCGTTTGGTGAGCTCGGCGGCGATCGTGATCGGGTCGGCCGGTTCGCCCTTCGCGTAGACGTCGAGGATCGCCTGGAAGACCGTCTCGTGCGCGGGCTTGTAGAAGTCGTGGCCCTTGAGCACCTCCACGACATCGGCGATGGCGTCCTTGGACAGGAGCATGCCGCCGAGAACCGACTGCTCGGCGTCGAGATCCTGCGGCGGTACGCGCTCGAACGACGTTCCGCCGCTCTCCCACTGGCCGTTCTCCCGGCCGCGGTCGTGCTGCTCGTCGCGCCCGCGGCCGCCTTCACCGCGCCGGCGGGCAGGCAGACGATCACTCGGACCACTGTCGGCCCACGGATCGTCCAAGGGCTCGGAAATGCTCACCGAGACACCTCCTCCCGTCCGCCGAGAGCGGACCTAGCCGTGCCTCTCTTTTCTACGGCACGGCACTGACAAACAAGACGCCCAACTCCGGTTATGGCGCGTCGGTTTTGTGATGGTTTCCCAGCCGACGAACGGAGCGGGCGCCGCACCACCGTAGGCCTGTGGGCACCGTCAGCCAATCTGGTTATCCACAGGCCATGTGGACGACGGCCCGGATGCTGTGGAGAACTCCGCAAAACCTGTGCACGACCCGGTGGACAGCCCTGTGAACAAGCTCCGATCTTCGCCGCGGCACCCATCCTGACCTGCGACTCTCCCGTCCACCGGCTGTGCAGAAGAAAAACTTTTCCAGTTGGACCAAGATCACTTCGAACGGTGCACGAAAGAGCACGGGCCGCGAAGCGGAGTAAGGGTCCAAACTGCATTGCATCTCTTACCTGTGGACGATTACATTAGTGCTCATGACACAGGCTCCCGCGACCCCCAAGGCCGACCGGCGACAGCACGATCGAGAGATCGTCGCACTGGCCGTCCCGGCCTTCGGCGCACTCGTCGCCGAGCCTCTGTTCGTCATGGCCGACAGCGCGATCGTGGGCCATCTCGGCACGGCCCAACTCGCCGGACTCGGCGTCGCCTCGGCCCTCCTCATGACAGCGGTCAGCGTCTTCGTCTTCCTCGCCTACGCCACCACGGCGGCCGTCGCCCGTCGCGTCGGCGCCGGTGACCTCCAGGCCGCCATCCGGCAGGGCATGGACGGCATCTGGCTGGCGCTCCTGCTCGGTGCCGCCGTCATCGCCGTCACCCTTCCCACCGCACCGGCCCTGGTCGAGCTCTTCGGCGCCTCGGACACCGCCGCCCCCTACGCGACCACCTACCTCCGCATCTCCGCCCTGGGCATCCCCGCCATGCTCGTCGTCCTCGCCGCGACCGGTGTCCTGCGCGGCCTCCAGGACACCAGGACTCCGCTCTACGTCGCCGTCGCGGGCTTCGTCGCCAACGGCGCCCTCAACGCCGGCCTCGTCTACGGCGCCGACCTCGGCATCGCGGGCTCCGCCTGGGGCACGGTCATCGCCCAGTGGGGCATGGCCGCCGTCTATCTGGTCGTGGTCGTCCGCGGTGCCCGTCGGCACGGCGCCTCGCTGCGTCCCGATGCGGCCGGCATCAGAGCTTCGGCCCAGGCCGGCGCGCCTCTGCTCGTGCGCACACTGTCCTTGCGGGCGATTCTGATGATCGCCACCGCGATCGCCGCCCGGCTCGGTGACGCCGATATCGCGGCCCACCAGATCATCCTGTCGCTGTGGAGCCTGCTGGCCTTCGCTCTCGACGCCATCGCCATCGCCGGACAGGCCATCATCGGCCGCTATCTCGGCGCTGGAGACACCCAGGGCGCCCGCGCCGCCTGCCGCCGCATGGTGCAGTGGGGCATCGCCACCGGCGTCGTCCTCGGCTTGCTGGTGCTGGTCACCCGCCCGGTGTTCCTGTCCTTGTTCACCGGCGACCCCTCGGTCAAGGACACCGCACTGCCCGCCCTGCTGATCGTGGCTGCCGCACAGCCGATCAGCGGCATCGTCTTCGTCCTGGACGGAGTCCTGATGGGCGCGGGAGACGGACCCTACCTGGCGTGGGCGATGCTGATCACCCTGGCGGTCTTCACGCCGGTCGCTCTGCTCGTTCCGGCGCTCGGCGGAGGACTCACCGCTCTCTGGGCGGCCATGACGCTGATGATGACCGTACGGATGCTGACCCTGTGGCTGCGCACCCGCTCCGGCCGCTGGCTCGTCACGGGGGCGACGCGCTGAGTGTTTCACGTGAAACGGCGGGTTCGAGGCCGACGGTTTCACGTGAAACACGGTGTTTCACGTGAAACACCGCGCCCGACCCGTCACCGCCCCACCGTCGTCGGGCGCGAAGAAGGGGCCGCACCCGGCAGGTGCGGCCCCTTCTCTCAACGGCTCAAGCCGAGCGCAGCGGTCAGGCTGCGATGACCTCGATGTTGACCTTGGCGGCAACCTCGGGGTGCAGACGAACGGTCGTCTCGTGGGCGCCCAGCGTCTTGATGGGCGAACCCAGCTCGACACGACGCTTGTCGACCTTCGGACCACCGGCAGCCTCGATCGCCGAAGCGACGTCGGCCGGGGTGACGGAACCGAAGAGACGGCCGGCGTCGCCGGAGCGGACGGCCAGACGGACCTTCACACCCTCGAGCTGGGCCTTGATGCTGTTGGCCTGCTCGATGGTCTGGATCTCGTGGATCTTGCGAGCACGACGGATCTGCTCGACGTCCTTCTCGCCACCCTTGGTCCAGCGGATAGCGAACTTCCGCGGGATCAGGTAGTTGCGAGCGTAACCGTCCTTGACGTCGACGACGTCGCCCGCGGCACCGAGGCCGGAGACCTCGTGGGTGAGGATGATCTTCATTTGTCGGTCACCCTTCCCTTAGCGCGCGGTGGAGGTGTAGGGCAGCAGCGCCATCTCACGGCTGTTCTTGACAGCCGTGGCGACGTCACGCTGGTGCTGCGTGCAGTTGCCGGTCACGCGGCGGGCGCGAATCTTGCCGCGGTCGGAAATGAACTTCCGCAGCATGTTCGTGTCCTTGTAGTCCACGTACGTGACCTTGTCCTTGCAGAAAGCGCAGACCTTCTTCTTAGGCTTGCGCACAGGCGGCTTCGCCATGGTGTTTCTCCTGTGTGATCAAGAAGTTTGGGTACGACCCGCCCCTCGGCCCAAGGGCCTAGAAGGGGGGCTCGTCCGAGTAGCCGCCGCCACCGCCGCTGCCGCCGGAGTTTCCACCCCAGCCGCCGCCACCGCCACCGCTCGCGCCGCCGCCCTGGTTGCCACCGGCGGGAGCGCCGGTTGCCCACGGGTCGTCGGCGGGAGCGCCGCCGGCCGGCTGACCGCCGCCGGAGTTTCCACCCCAGCCGCCGCCACCCTGGCCACCGCCACCGCCACCGCCGAAACCGCCGCCCTGGCCACTGCGACCGCCACCGGCGGTCTTGGTGACCTTGGCCGTGGCACTGCGCAGGCTGGCGCCGACTTCCTCGACGTCCAGCTCGTAGACCGTGCGCTTGACGCCCTCACGGTCCTCGTAGGACCGCTGCTTCAGCCGGCCCTGCACGATGACGCGCATGCCTCGCTGGAGCGACTCCGCGACGTTCTCCGCCGCCTGACGCCAGACCGAGCAGGTCAGGAACAGGCTCTCGCCGTCCTTCCACTCGTTCGTCTGACGGTCGAAGGTGCGGGGAGTGGACGCGACACGGAACTTCGCGACCGCCGCACCGGACGGGGTGAAACGCAGCTCGGGGTCATCGACAAGATTGCCGACGACCGTGATGACGGTCTCGCCTGCCATGGGGGAACCTCTCGGCGGGTTTGCTGCTGGCTGCTTGGTGCTGCTACTCGAATCCCGAGATCAGCTGAGCTAGATGCTCAGTGGGTCTCGGGGCGGAGGACCTTGGTCCGGAGGACCGACTCGTTCAGGTTCATCTGGCGGTCGAGCTCCTTGACGACCGCAGGCTCGGCCTGCAGGTCGATGACCGAGTAGATGCCCTCGGGCTTCTTCTTGATCTCGTACGAGAGACGACGACGGCCCCAGGTGTCGACCTTCTCGACCTTTCCGTTGCCCTCACGGACGACGGAGAGGAAGTTCTCGATCAGGGGGGCGACAGCGCGCTCCTCCAGATCGGGGTCGAGGATGACCATCACCTCGTAGTGACGCATGTGGAACCCACCTCCTTCGGACTCAGCGGCCACGGTCGTTCCGTGGCAGGAGGGTTGTGATGCGTAAGCAACGGTATCGGCCACCACTGACAATCGGGGGCTCCTTGTCGGAGACACCGCCGCGACAAGGGCAGACACCGTGCAGACGGTACAGACTACCCGCACACCCGCTTCCGGTTGAAATCCGGCCCGGGGGACCGTCAGTCTGTACACATCGGGTGTGTATGGCGCTACGGTGCGCCGTCTTCCGCAGGAGGTGCCCTATGGCACAGGCATTGCGACCCAATACCGTCGGCGGCCTTTTCGCCACGGACGGCAAGCCCCACCCGCTCCAGGACACCTTGCTCGCGGTGACCCTGGTGCTCGGCATCACGGCTTTCGTCTCGTCGATGTTCCACAACCTGCATCTGCTCAGCTCCTGGGCCGGCCTGATCGGCCTCGCCACCGGCGCGTACGGCCAGTGGATCTCGGAGACGACACGCGAACGCTTCGGACTCATCCTGGGTCTCGGCGCCGCGGGGGTCGGCTTCTTCCTCGGCATGGCGCACGGCGGCCTCTTCGGTGGGGTCATCGGCGGCTGACGCCAAGGGAGTCCGCTCCCCAACACCGCACAAAGCACCACGGAACGCCTCGACGGGCCACAGGCCGGGGCGCAGGTTCTGTACGCCCAGTCGGGGCGCTCGCAAGGCGCAGTAGGCTTCGGCGCGAGAGCCGGAGCCCCTGTACCCATGGGGACACACCAGCCCGAGGAGCGCCCCGAATGAGCCTGACCCTGAGGACGATCAGCCGCGAGCAGCATCTGGCGTACATCCAGACCCTGCCCTCGGCGAGCCACATGCAGGTCCCTGCATGGGCTGACGTCAAGGCGGAGTGGCGCTCCGAGAGCCTCGGCTGGTTCGACGACCGCACCGGCGAGCTGGTCGGCGCGGGCCTCGTCCTCTACCGGCAGCTCCCCAAGATCAAGCGCTACCTCGCCTATCTCCCCGAGGGCCCGGTCATCAACTGGTACGCGCCGAATCTCACCGAGTGGCTTGAGCCGATGCTCGCGCATCTCAAGCACCAGGGCGCCTTCTCGGTGAAGATGGGCCCGCCGGTCATCATCCGGCGCTGGGAGGCCACCTCCATCAAGGCCGGCATCCAGAACCCGGACGTGAAGCGACTGCGCGACATCGAGGCCGACTTCATCGAGCCGCGTGCCTTCGAGGTCGCCGACAAGCTCCGTCGGATGGGCTGGCAGCAGGGCGAGGACGGCGGCGCCGGCTTCGGTGACGTACAGCCCCGCTACGTCTACCAAGTGCCCCTCGCCAACCGGTCGTTGGAAGAGGTCCACAAGAACTTCAACCAGCTGTGGCGCCGCAACATCAAGAAGGCCGAGAAGGCCGGTGTCGAGGTCGTCCAGGGCGGCTACCACGACCTCGAGGAATGGCAGCGGCTGTACGAGATCACGGCCCTGCGCGACCACTTCAGGCCCCGCCCGCTCTCCTACTTCCAGCGCATGTGGACGGCCCTCAACTCCGAGGACCCCAACCGCATGCGGCTGTACTTCGCCCAGCACAACGGCGTGAACCTGTCGGCGGCGACGATGCTGATCGTCGGCGGGCACGTCTGGTACTCCTACGGCGCCTCCGACAACATCGGCCGTGAGGTCCGGCCCTCGAACGCGATGCAGTGGCGGATGCTGCGCGACGCGTACGCGCTCGGTGCCACCGTCTACGACCTGCGGGGCATTTCCGACTCGCTGGACGAGACCGACCACCTCTTCGGTCTGATCCAGTTCAAGGTGGGCACGGGCGGACAGGCCGCCGAATACCTGGGCGAGTGGGACTTCCCGCTGAACAAACTGCTCCACAAGGCCCTCGACATCTACATGTCGCGCCGCTGACGTCACGTTCAGTGATTCCATACCTCTGATACACCGCAGCCACGAGAAAGGTTCCAGGTCCGGCCATGGCGCTCACGCTCTACGTCGACACCGCGCGCTGGCGGGCGCATCACAAGCACGTGCAGGAGCAGTTCCCGGGGCTCGTCCCGGTCTGCAAGGGCAACGGCTACGGCTTCGGGCACGAGCGGCTGGCGGAGGAGGCCACGCGTCTGGGATCGGACGTCCTCGCCGTCGGTACGACGTACGAGGCCGCGCGGATCAAGGACTGGTTCGGCGGTGACCTGCTGGTGCTGACGCCGTACCGGCGCGGTGAGGAGCCCGTCCCGCTGCCCGACCGGGTGATCCGCTCGGTGTCGTCGGTGGACGGCGTGTACGGCCTCGTGGGGGCCCGGGTGGTCATCGAGGTGATGTCCTCGATGAAGCGGCACGGCATCAGCGAGCAGGACCTGCCGATGCTGCACCAGGCCATAGAGAACGTCCGCCTGGAGGGCTTCGCCATCCACCTGCCGCTGGACCGCACCGACGGCTCGGACGCCGTCGAGGAGGTCATCGGCTGGATGGACCGGCTGCGCGCGGCCCGGCTGCCGCTGCACACGATGTTCGTCAGCCACCTCAAGGCCGAGGATCTCGCCCGGCTTCAGCAGCAGTTCCCGCAGACCCGCTTCCGCGCCCGTATCGGCACGCGGCTGTGGCTCGGGGACCACGAGGCCACCGAGTACCGCGGGGCGGTCCTGGACGTCACTCGCGTCACCAAGGGCGACCGGTTCGGCTACCGGCAGCAGAAGGCGGCCTCCGACGGCTTCCTGGTGGTCGTGGCGGGCGGTACGTCGCACGGGGTGGGCCTGGAGGCCCCGAAGGCCCTGCACGGCGTCATGCCGCGCGCCAAGGGCGTCGCCCGGGCCGGCCTGGCCACGGTCAACCGGAACCTTTCTCCATTCGTCTGGGACGCCAAGCAGCGCTGGTTCGCCGAGCCTCCGCACATGCAGGTCTCGATCCTGTTCGTGCCGTCAGAAGCAGCCGAGCCGACGGTCGGTGACGAGCTCGTGGCCCATCTGCGGCACACCACCACGCAGTTCGACCGGATCGTCGACCGCTGAGCGAGGCTCTCTGCCACACGGCGGCCCAGCCCCTCTGCACACGCTGGGCCCAGCCTCTCCCGACATGCGAAAGGCCGGGTACGGAAACCTCCGTACCCGGCCTTCTGCTTGCTCGTCCGGACAGCCTGTTCGCTCAGAGCGAACGGTCCGTGGAAGAATCCGTTCCGCCGCTGCCCCACTCCACCTGCGGACCCTCGTAGTAGGCGGCGTGCCGCGGCGGATTCGCCGCCGGTCCAAGGACGAAGACGTCCTCCGCGCCGTCGAGCACGCCCCCCGAGGGGTCGTCGTCCCCGGACCTGCGCACGGGGTCCCGGTCGGGCATGAGGATGTCGCGCACCACCATGCCGCAGAAGTACAGCGTCCCCAGCAGGTGCACGGCGATGGCCCAGTGATAGCCGTCCTGCGGCAGGCCCTTGTGAGCGTCTCCGCTGGTCGTGTAGGCGAGGTACATCCAGATGCCCAGGAAGTACGCGACCTCGCAGACCTGCCAGATCAGGAAGTCCCGCCACTTGGGGCGCGCCAGGACCGCCAGCGGCACCAACCACAGCACGTACTGCGGTGAGTAGACCTTGTTGGTGAGGATGAACGCCGCGACGATCAGGAACGCCAGCTGGGCGAAACGCGGTCGGCGCGGGGCGGTCAGGGTGAGGGCCGCGATGCCCACGCAGGACAGCAACACCAGCAGCGTGGCAAGGGTGTTGACGGTTTCGGTGTCCAGCGGGTCGGACGAGTTCTGGGCCATGATCAGCCAGAACGACCCGAAGTCCACGCCTCGTTCCTGGCTGAACCGGTAGAACTGCGCCCAGCCGTCCCAGGCGAAGTACATCACCGGCAGATTCACGACCAGCCAGGCGACGGCCGCTCCACCGAAGGCCTTTCCGAAGTCCCGCCACTTGCCGGCGCGCCAGCACAGCAGGAACAGCGGGCCCAGGAGAAAGACGGGGTACAGCTTGGCGGCCGTGGCGAGCCCCAGGAGGACGCCGAAAGCGAGCGAGCGACCTCGGGACCACATCAGCATCGCCGCGGCCGTCAGAGCGACCGCCAGGAGGTCCCAGTTGATGGTGGCGGTCAGCGCGAAGGCGGGCGCCAAGGCGACCAACAGACCGTCCCAGGGCCGCCGCCGGTGCGTACGGGCCACGCAGACGGCGATGACGGCCGCGCACACCATCAGCATCCCGGCGTTGACCATCCAGTACCACTGTTCCTGGTCCTGGATGGTGCCGCTGCCCGGCGTGAGCCAGGAGGCCACCTCCATGAACACGCCGGTCAGCACCGGGTATTCGAGGTACGGCATGTCGCCGGAGAGCTTGTCGAAGTACGGCACGAGTCCGTCGGCGAAACCACGCCCCTGGTACAGGTGCGGGATGTCCGAGTAGCACGCCTTCGTGTACTGGGAGCTGGCGCCGAAGAACCAGGCGCCGTTGTAGCAGGGGGCCTTCTGGATCAGGCCGAGGGCGAACATGCCGATCGCGACGAGCGCGACGACCCGGACGGGAGTCCACCAGGACGTCCCGAGCAGGGCACGTCGCCCGAGGGGACCGCCGATCAGCTCACTGCCGGACCGGGCGACCTCGTCCTCCTTGGTGGGCCGCACCATGTCTGACTCGTGCTCGCTCGCTTGCGTCGATTCTGCGCTGGGCATGCCGCACATCCTGCCGTACGAGCCTGGCAATACGCCGAGGGCCGCCACATCCGGTGGATGTGACGGCCCCTGTTTCACGTGAAACATATGCATGTTTCACGTGAAACACCCGTGCTGGGCGTTTTGGCAGCTAACCGTTCGGACCTCCGAAGATGCCTCCGTTGTCCTCGCCTCTGCTGGTGCCGGTGCCTGTCGATTCCGTGGCCGTCGGCGTCGAGGACGCGCCTCCGTCCGTTCCGCCGTCGTCGGTACCTCCGTCGTCGCCACCGCACTGGAACTCGAACCGGCAGGACTCGCTCACCGTGGGCGTCGGACTCTCGACCGTCTCGGTCGGTGTCGGCGTCGGGGTCGGAGTGGCTTCCTCGGTCTCGGTGGGCGTCGGAGTGGGCGTCGGGCTCGGCTCCTCGTTGACGATCTCACCGATGGGCTCGGGCGTCGGGAAGGACAGCACCTTCTGGCCCTTCATCGCCTGTTCCATGTAGTCGTGCCAGATCTCGGACGGGAACGAGGCACCGTGGATCTTCTTCTGGCCACCCGTTCCGTACATCTCCAGGAAGGTGCGGTTCTTCTTGGTCTCGTCGTCGTCGTACCGGAACATCGTGATCGACGTGGACAGCTGCGGCGTGTAGCCCACGAACCAGGCGGACTTGTTGCCGTCGGTGGTACCGGTCTTGCCGGCCACCTCCCGGTCGTCCAGCTTGGCGTTGGTGCCCGTGCCCTTGTCGACCACGGTCTTCAGCACGTCGGTGACGTTGTCGGCGACCGCCCGGGTGAACACCTGCTTGGGCTTGTCCTTGTGCGTGAAGACCGTGCCGTCCTTGCTGGTGACCTTCTGGACGGAGAACGGGTCACGCTGCTCACCGCTGGCGGCGAAGGTGCCGTACGCGCCCGCCATGCGGATCGCGCTCGGGTCGGAGATGCCGATGGAGAAGGACGGGAAGCTGGTGCCGGCGAGGCTGTCCGACTTCAGACCGGCGTCCACGGCCGCCTCCTTGACCTTGTCCAGGCCGACATCCATGCCGAGCTGCACGAAGGCGGAGTTCACCGACTCACGCATCGCCTCGCGGAGGTCGATGTCGTAGTCGGGCGCACTACCGTACGACTCGTTGCCGTCGTTGGTCTGCAGCCACTCCTGGCCCTTCTCGTTCTTCCAGATGTCGCCCTTGTAGTCCTCGATCTTGAGCTTGTTCTTGCCGCTGAACAGGCTCTTCGGGGACACCTGAGTGCGTTCGTCCTGCGCCTGTTCCTCGCCCAGGTCCGGGTCCCGCACACCCCACTTCATCGCGGCCGCGAGAACGAACGGCTTGAAGGTCGAACCGACCTGAGCACCGGTCACATCCGCGTTGTTGGTGAAGTGCTTGGTCGCATCCTCACCGCCGTAGATGGCCTCGATGGCCCCGGTGGTCGGATTCACGGAAGCACCACCGAACTGGACGTGCGTGTCCGTGTCCGGGCGTTGCTTGGGCTTGATGTTGGCCTTCTGGACCTTCTTGACGGAGTCCTCGAGCTCCTTGACCTTCTTCTTGTCGAAGGTCGTGTAGATCGAGTAGCCGCCCGTCTGCAGGTCGTCGGCGGTGATGTTCGTGTTGTTGATCAGGTACGCCTTGGAGAGGTCGACGAGGTAGCCGACCTGCCCGCTGAGCGCGGCGTTCGACCGCGGGTTCTGCACCTTGGGCAGCTGGGTGTACTTCTGCCGCTCCGCGTTGTCCAGATGGCCGTACTCGACCATCTTGTCCAGGGTGTCCTGCATCTGGACCAGAGCACGCTTGCTGTTGGCTTCAGGGGTGGCGGCCGAGTCGATGGACGTCGCACCGGCCGGGTCGTAGTACGTGGCGCCCTTCAGCATCGCCGACAGGAAGGCGCACTCGCCCGGGTTGAGATCGACGGCGTCCTTGTTGAAGTACGCGCGGGCGGCGGCCTGGATCCCGTAGGCGCTGCGCCCGTAGTACGCGGAGTTCAGGTAGCCGGCCATGATCTGGTCCTTCTTGACCGTGGTGCCCACCTTGATCGAGACGAAGATCTCCTTGAACTTCCGGGAGATCGTCTGCGACTGGTCGTCCAGCATGGCGTTCTTCACGTACTGCTGGGTGATGGTGGAGCCACCCTGCGTCTCACCGCCCCTGGCCATGTTGAACACGGCGCGGGCGATGCCCTTGGGGTCGATGCCGCTGTCGGTGTAGAAGGTCTTGTTCTCCTGGGAGATGACGGCGTACCGCATCGCTTCGGGGATCTGCGAGAGGTTGACGATCTGACGGTTGGTCTCACCACCCGTCGCGACCATCTCGCTGCCGTCGGCCCAGTAGTAGACGTTGTTCTGCGCTTCGGCGGTCTTGGCGATGTCCGGGACGCCCACGAGGGCGTAGGCGACGCCCGCGACGGCGACGAGGCTGCCGAAGAAGCCGATGAACATGCCGGCCATGAGCTTCCACGACGGCACCCAGCGCGCGGCGCCGTACTTGCCCGCGCGCGGATAGTCGATCAGCCTCTTCTTGGCGGGTACGGCGCGACCCCTGCCGCGCCCGGGTCCGCTGGGGCCACCGGGTTCGGGCGCCCTGCGGCGACCGCCCCCGCTTCTCTGTGCAGCGCGGCGGGCCTCGGCGCGGCCGCCGTACGACGGCTCCTCGCCTCCCGAACCGTATGAATCAGACCCGTACGCGTCGGCAGGAGATCCGGTGGCGCCTCGCGGTGCCGCACGGCGGCCGGAGGACGCACCGGACTGGCCGCGTCGGGATTCGGCACGTCCGCCTCCCTGCGGCTGCGGCGGTTTGCGACGGTGCTCGCTCATCGAACGACTACTCCTCGGGCAGGCGCACCCGTGCGCGCCTGGAAACGGCGGCTGGTTTCCGGTCCCCCCGAAGTACGGATGCGGTCGATCCTGCATTCATCCGTACTGCACCGAGCACGATGACGCCCCCTCGCGTCACTCGGTTCCCGGTGGTGTCCATGGCGCACAGACTACGCACCGTCAAAACCTGCCTAGCCCCGAAGTTCACCCCAAATCAGGCAACTTGCCTCGGGTGAATAAGTGATGTGATCCCGTTCACCGTCTCCCCACTTGTCGCATCCGGAAGGCCGTTCTATCGTCATGATGTATCGAGTCGATACATCGGAGCGACATAAGACGAGGAGGCGAGCGGATGAGCCGGCGTGCCGGGATCCTCGAGTTCGCCATCCTCGGCCTGTTGCGCGAGTCCCCGATGCACGGCTATGAGCTGCGCAAACGACTCAATACATCACTGGGCGTGTTCCGGGCTTTCAGCTACGGAACGTTGTACCCGTGCCTCAAGACGCTGGTCGCGAGCGGCTGGTTGATCGAGGAACCGGGGAACGCCCCTGAAGACGCCCTCGCAGCTCCACTCGCAGGGCGTCGCGCCAAGATCGTCTATCGGTTGACGGCGGAAGGTAAGGAACACTTCGAGGAACTGCTCTCGCAGACCGGCCCCGACGCGTACGAGGACGAGACCTTCGCCGCTCGTTTCGCCTTTTTCGGGCAGACGTCCCGGGACGTACGGATGCGCGTGCTGGAGGGCCGTCGCAGCCGGCTGGAGGAGCGCCTGGAGAAGATGGGCGCCTCCCTGGCACGCACCCGAGAGCGCCTCGACGACTACACGCTTGAGCTCCAGCGCCACGGGATGGAGTCCGTGGAGCGCGAAGTGCGCTGGCTGAACGAGCTCATCGAAAGTGAGCGGGCGGGCCGGGACCTGAAGGGTCCCGCCCACGGAGAACCCGCTCGCGACACCACAGAGGGAGCGCCGGGCGTCCTGCCCCGGCCCGGGGACACCCCCGGGCCGGATACGCCCGGCGACACCACCACGTGAGGTCCCTGCCAGGACCTCACTCGTACACACAGGGAGCAACCGGAATGGGTTCGGTTCGCGTAGCCATCGTCGGCGTGGGCAACTGCGCCGCGTCGCTGGTACAGGGAGTCGAGTACTACAAGGACGCCGACCCGGCGTCCAAGGTGCCCGGCCTGATGCACGTCCAGTTCGGCGAATACCACGTCGGTGACGTCGAGTTCGTCGCCGCCTTCGACGTCGACGCGAAGAAGGTCGGCCTCGACCTCTCGGACGCCATCGGTGCCAGCGAGAACAACACCATCAAGATCTGCGACGTCCCGAACAAGGGCGTCACGGTCCAGCGCGGCCACACCCTCGACGGTCTCGGTAAGTACTACCGAGAGACCATCGAGGAGTCCGCCGAGGCGCCGGTCGACGTCGTCCAGATCCTCAGGGACAAGCAGGTCGACGTCCTCATCTGCTACCTGCCCGTCGGCTCCGAGGACGCGGCGAAGTTCTACGCCCAGTGCGCCATCGACGCCAAGGTCGCCTTCGTCAACGCCCTTCCGGTCTTCATCGCCGGCACCAAGGAGTGGGCGGACAAGTTCACCGAGGCCGGTGTCCCGATCGTCGGTGACGACATCAAGTCGCAGGTCGGCGCCACCATCACGCACCGCGTGATGGCGAAGCTGTTCGAGGACCGCGGTGTCCGTCTCGAGCGCACCATGCAGCTCAACGTCGGCGGCAACATGGACTTCAAGAACATGTTGGAGCGCGACCGCCTGGAGTCCAAGAAGATCTCGAAGACGCAGGCCGTCACCTCGCAGATCCCGGACCGCGACATGGGCGCGAAGAACGTCCACATCGGTCCCTCGGACTACGTGGCCTGGCTCGACGACCGCAAGTGGGCATACGTCCGCCTCGAGGGCCGTGCCTTCGGCGACGTCCCGCTGAACCTGGAGTACAAGCTCGAGGTCTGGGACTCCCCGAACTCCGCGGGTGTCATCATCGACGCCCTGCGCGCCGCGAAGATCGCCAAGGACCGCGGCATCGGCGGCCCGATCCTCTCCGCGTCGAGCTACTTCATGAAGTCCCCGCCGGTCCAGTACTTCGACGACGAGGCGTACGCGAACGTCGAGAAGTTCATCAAGGGCGAGGTCGAGCGCTGAGCACCACCGGCGCGCGGCACTGAGAACGCTCCTGCCAGGGCTGAGAGGGTCCCCGGGTCACCGACCCGGGGACCCTCCCCGTATGTGAGGCTGTGCCCATGGCTGTCGTCCGGGACCTGCGCGCTCTCCTGCGCCTCGGGAACTTCCGGCGTCTGCTCGCCGTACGCCTGCTTTCACAGGGAGCCGACGGCGTCTTCCAGGTCGCGCTCGCGTCGTACGTCGTCTTCTCCCCGGAGAAACAGACCTCGGCCACCGCGATCGCCTCCGCCATGGCGGTCCTGCTGCTCCCGTACTCCCTCGTCGGCCCCTTCGCCGGCGTCCTGCTTGACCGCTGGCGCCGCCGCCAGGTCTTCCTGTACGGCAATCTGCTGCGCGCGCTGATGGCGACGGCGACGGCCGTCCTGATCCTCGTCCATGTCCCGGACTGGCTCTTCTACGTCTCCGCCCTGTGCGTCACCGCCGTCAACCGTTTCGTGCTCGCGGGCCTGTCCGCCGCGCTGCCACGCGTGGTGGACACCGAGCGCCTCGTGATGGCCAACTCCCTTTCCCCGACCGCCGGCACGCTCGCCGCGACCGCGGGCGGCGGTCTCGCCTTCGTCGTACGGCTGGTGTTCGCGGACTCCGACGCGGCAGTGGTGCTGCTGGGCGCCGCCCTGTACCTGTGCGCGGCACTCGCGTCACTGCGTCTTGCTCCCGAACTGCTGGGGCCTGACCGCGAGTTGGTCCGGCAGAGGCTGACGACGGCCCTCTCGGGCACCGCTCGCGACCTGGCGGCGGCCGTACGGCACCTCGCCGCACCACCGCGCCGGCAGGCCGCCTGGGCGCTCCTGACGATGACGCTGATGCGGTTCTGCTACGGCGCCCTGCTGGTCATGGTGCTGATGCTCTGCCGCTACGCCTTCTCCTCGACCACGGACGACGGACTCGCCCTGCTGGGACTGGCGTTGGGGATCTCCGGCGCCGGCTTCTTCGTGGCGGCCGTGCTGACCCCCTGGGCGGCCGGACGCCTCGGACCGGGCCCCTGGATCGCCGTCTGCGCCGCGTCGGCCGCGGTCCTGGAGCCCGCGCTGGGCCTCCCGTTCGCCACCGCCCCGATGCTGGTCGCGGCGTTCGTCCTGGGCCTCACCACCCAGGGCGCGAAGATCGCGACGGACACGATCGTGCAGTCCTCGGTGGAGGACGGATTCCGCGGGCGGGTCTTCTCCGTCTACGACGTCCTCTTCAACATCGCCTTCGTGGGCGCGGCAGCGGTGGCCGCCCTGATGCTGCCGCCCGACGGCCGCTCGGTGACGCTGGTCCTCGCAATCGCCGTTGTCTACGGGGCAGTTGCGGCTGCTATGGCCCGCTTTGAGCGCCAGTAAGTGTCACATCAAAGAAACAGAGTTCGATGGGGCTACAGAGATGTCAGTGACGGCCGGTAATTTACGTCCGTCTTACGCGCTTCTTACGCGCGACACGCATCCATGTTTGAGGGGGACCCCCAAGTGACAACTCCGCCGCCCCAGGGCCAGAACCCGTTCGCGCAGGCCCAGCAGCCTGCCGGCCAGCCCCAGGGCCAGGCTCCTTACCCGCCGCAGCCCGGCTACCCGCAGCAGCCTGGCCAGCCCGGGTTCCCCCCGCAGGGAGCCGCTCCGTTCGCTCCGGCCCCGCCGCAGGGTCGCAAGCTCAGCTTCAAGACGATCAAGAACATCGTCATCGTCCTGGTCGTCGCGGGCGTGGCCATCGGCGGCTACATAACCAGCCGCGACGACGCCGACACGGCGAAGGTCGGCGACTGCATGCACCGCGGCAGCACGAGCGACACCAACCCGGACCTTGAGGTCGTGGGCTGTGACGACGCGAAGGCCCAGTACGTGGTGCTGGCCAAGATCAAGGGCAACTACTCGGCCGTGACGGCGGAGAGCAAGTGCGAGGAGCAGGCGAAGGACTTCCAGTACTCGTACACGGAGTCCGGCGACGGCAGTGACTTCCTGCTCTGCCTGAAGGACAAGTAGGAACGAGCAGGACCCAGAAGGGGCGATGTTTCACGTGAAACATCGCCCCTTGGCGCGTCCCGGCCCCTTGGCGCCTCCGACGCGCTGCCATCGGTCGTTCGCAGTGGGGGTCATGTTTCACGTGAAACATGACCCCGCTCCACGGACTCAGTCCTGCTGGGCCCACCACTCCTTGAGCGCGGCCACCGCGGCGTCGTGCCCCATCGGCCCGTTCTCCAGACGGAATTCCAGCATCTGCTTGTAGGCGCGACCGACGGCCGGGCCGGGGCCGACTCCGAGGAGCTCCATGATCTGGTTGCCGTCGAGGTCCGGACGGATCGCGTCCAGCTCCTCCTGCTCCTGCAGCTGAGCGATCCGCTCCTCCAGACCGTCGTACGCCCGGGAGAGCGCCGCGGCCTTCCGCTTGTTCCGCGTCGTGCAGTCCGAGCGGGTCAGCTTGTGGAGGCGGTCGAGGAGCGGGCCCGCGTCACGGACGTAGCGGCGGACCGCCGAGTCCGTCCACTCGCCGGTCCCGTATCCATGGAAGCGCAGGTGGAGTTCGACCAGATGTGAGACGTCCTTCACGAGCTCGTTGGAGTACTTGAGCGCCGTCATACGCTTCTTCGTCATCTTCGCGCCGACCACCTCGTGGTGGTGGAACGAGACCCGGCCGTCGTCCTCGAACCGGCGCGTACGCGGCTTGCCGATGTCGTGCAGGAGTGCGGCGAGCCGGAGAGTCAGGTCGGGGCCGTCCTGCTCCAGCTCGATCGCCTGCTCCAGGACGATCAGGGTGTGGTCGTAGACGTCCTTGTGCCGGTGGTGCTCGTCGCGCTCCAGGCGCAGGGCCGGCAGCTCGGGCAGGACGTGGTCGGCGATGCCGGAGTCGACGAGCAGGGTCAGTCCCTTGCGGGGGTGCGGAGACAGGATGAGCTTGTTCAGCTCGTCCCGTACCCGCTCCGCCGAGACGATGTCGATCCGCCCGGCCATGTCCTTCATGGCCGCGACGACCTCGGGAGCCACCTCGAAGTCGAGCTGGGCGGCGAAGCGTGCCGCGCGCATCATGCGCAGCGGGTCGTCCGAGAAGGACGCCTCGGGAGTGCCCGGGGTGCGCAGGACCCCTGCCGCGAGGTCGTCGAGTCCGCCGTGCGGATCGATGAACTTCTTCTCGGGGAGCGCGAGGGCCATCGCGTTGACGGTGAAGTCCCGCCGGACGAGGTCCTCCTCGATGGAGTCGCCGTAGGACACCTCGGGCTTGCGGGAGGTCCGGTCGTAGGCCTCCGACCGGTAGGTGGTCACCTCCAGTTGGTGGCCGTCCTTCTGCACCCCGACCGTGCCGAAGGCGATGCCGACCTCCCACACGGCGTCCGCCCACGGCCGGACGATCTTGAGGACGTCCTCGGGGCGGGCATCGGTCGTGAAGTCGAGGTCGTTGCTGAGCCGGCCGAGCAACGCGTCCCGGACCGGGCCGCCGACCAGGGCGAGTGAGAACCCGGCCTCCTGGAAGCGGCGGGCGAGGTCCTCGGCGACAGGGGCGACCCAGAGTGGTTCGCTCGCCGCGCGGTGCGGCACCTGACGGAGGGCGCTGGAGGTGTCTTCGTTGGCGTTCGGCACAACAGAAGAGGGTACGTGGCGCGGACGACCGCGGGCGTCTCCATTAAACGTCCACAATGAGCTTCGCCGGACATGCGCGGCGGCCGGTATTGCATACCCACACATACAGGGCACCTGCCCCAGTCTGCCGATCTTGTGGACCAGTCCGCGGCACTTCCCCTCCGCGCGCATCGTTACCATGCGTGGACGCACATTCCGACGACCACTGACGACGACTAGGGACGGGCGAACGCGTGGCCGAGGCGGCAGACTTCCCGGGGACGAGTCCCTCACCTGCCCGCCGGTGGCTGCGGCGCACCGGAGCGCTGCTCGCCGGTGCGCCTCTGCTGGCCGGTCTGTTCCAGCTGCCCGCCGCCACGCCCGCTCAGGCGGCCGATTCGGGCTCGGTGTCCGTGGCCCTGGATTCCCTCAGCCCCAGCGCCCCCACGGACGGCGACACGGTGACCGTGACCGGCACGGTGACCAACAACGGCAAGCAGGCGGTCACCGGGGCGCACGTAGGGCTTTCTCTGGGATCTCCGCTGACCACACGGTCGGCCATCGAGGACGCCGCGAAGAGCAGCACCGACACCCAGGCGGCGACCGGCTCCGAGGTCGGCGGCAAGTACGTCCAGAAGTTCTCCAAACTCACTCCCGGCGTCGCCGAGCACTTCAGCATCTCCGTGCCGGTCGACAAGCTGGACCTCGGCGACGACGGCGTCTACCCGTTCGCCGTCTCCCTGTCCGGTCAGACGTCCGCGCAGCCCTGGGACCAGGTCCTCGGCATCCAGCGGACCTTCCTGCCGTGGCAGCCCGAAGAGGCGGACACGAAGACGAAGACCACGTTCCTGTGGCCGCTGATCTCGACCGTGCACATGACGGCGGAGACGGGATCGAACGAGCAGCAGACGCCGGTCTTCCTCAACGACGACCTGGCCAAGGAGATCTCCGCCGGCGGCCGCCTGGACCAGATGCTGTCCCTGGGCAAGGACCTGGACGTCACGTGGGTGATCGATCCGGACCTGCTGGCCTCGATCGACGCCATGACGGGCAGCTACCGGATCCGGTCCGCCGACGGCACCACCACGACGGCGGGCACCCACCAGGCGGTCGCCAAGGCGTTCCTCGACGAGCTGCAGAGCGCGGTGGCGGAGAAGGACGTCGTTGCGCTTCCCTTCGCCGACCCCGACCTGGCCTCCCTCGCCCACAACGGCACGAGCGTCACCGGTTCGTTGAACCACCTCAACGAGGCGACCGACGTCGCCGCCACCACGGTGGACACGATCCTGCACGTGACGCCGAGCACCGACTTCGCGTGGCCCGTCGACGGCGCCGTCGACCCGTCGATCGTCAAGGTCGCCACCTCCGCGGGGGCCGACAAGGTGATCGCGCGCAGCGACAGCCTCCAGGAGACCGGCGGCCTGTCCTACACCCCCTCGGCGGCCCGCCCGATCGGCGGCGGCACCACGGCGGTCGTCGCGGACGCCCGGCTGTCCAAGGCGTTCCAGGGCGACCTGACGAAGGCTTCCGGTGCCACGCTCGCCGTGCAGGAGTTCCTCGCGCAGAGCCTCTCGCTCAACCTCCAGACGGACGACCAGCGCAGCATCGTCGTCGCCCCGCAGCGGATGCCGTCGGCCCGCCAGGCCCAGGCGATGGCCAGCGCGCTGACCGCTCTGCAAGGCGGCAACTGGTCCGCGTCCCAGGACCTCACGGCGGCCGCGAAGGCCAAGCCCGACCCCGGCGCCACGACGAAGGTCCCGTCGGCGTCCTCGTACCCCTCCTCTCTGCGCAAGCAGGAGCTGCCGCGGTCGGCCTTCGAGCAGATCGCGAGGACGCAGAGCAGCCTCGAGAGCTTCAAGGTGGTCCTCACCGACCAGGCCCGCGTGGTGACCCCCTTCGGGCGGGCCATGAACCGTGAGATGTCGACGTCGTGGCGGGGCCGGGCGAACGCCGCCACCAGCTTCCGCACCGGTGTGGAGGCCTACCTCTACGACATCACCGGCCAGGTCAGACTGATCGACAAGTCCGACACCAAGCTGTCAGGACGCAGCGCCACGATCCCGGTCACCGTGCAGAACAACCTGGTGCAGGGCGTGGACCACCTGATGCTGCGCCTGACGTCGACGAGCCCGACCCGCCTGCAGATCCACGGCCACGACTATTTCGAGCAGCCCATCGCGGTGTCCGGCGGGCACAGCCAGACGGTGAAGTTCACCACCTCGGCCAAGGCCAACGGCCAGGCGACGGTGATCGCCCAGCTGTACACGCAGGACGGCCAGCCGTACGGCGCCCCGGTCACCTTCGACGTCAAGGTCACCGAGTTCACGGCCACCGTGATGCTGGTCATCGGCGGCGGCTTCCTCCTGCTCGTCCTCGCCGGTTTCCGGATGTACACGCAGCGCAAGAGGGCGGCCGCCCGCGAGGCCCAGGAGGACGGCCCCGACGAGGCGGCGGATCCCGCCGACGGCCCGGAGAACCCCGAGGACCCCGAGGACCGTCTCACGGAGGAGTCCGGCACCGGCACCCGGGCAGACGACCCGGAGCAGCCGAGTGACCCGACACCGGACACCGCAGCGGAAAGCGCCGACCCGTCCGGCACGGGTGAGAGAGTGGACCGTTGAGGATGTCGTGGCCGGTGGGCCCGGGACGATGAGGTGGAGTAAGTCATGAACGCGCCGTACGACGGTGATCGCGGCCAGGGCGCGGGCAGCTCGGGTCACCCCGAGGGCCCGCCGCCCGAGCACGGCCAGGTACCGCCGCAGCCCCCCGCCGACATGTACCTCCAGGACGCCTACGACCAGGACCCCTACCGGGCCCAGGACCTCACCGCCCAGGACCCGGTCGCCGAGGCGCTCTACGACCGCGCCGCGCATCCCCCGCCGCCCCCGGGCACGTACCAGCCTCAACAGCCTCTCTACGGCCAGCCGCCCCAGTCCCCCTACGCACCCGACCCCCGTGTGTGGGCCCAGACCCCGGCGCCCGAGCCGGACGGAGCGACCCAGTACCTGCCGTACGGCGACGATCCCCGGACCACCCAGTACGTCGGCGTCGACGACCTGGTCACGCAGGCCGGCGAGGAGCGCCACGAGCCGGACGCCTTCGCGCACCTCTTCCGCGACCAGGAACAGGGCGGCGGCTTCCCCGCGTCGGGTTCCCCCGCGGTCCCGGGTCCGGCGCAAGCCCCCGGCGGGCCCGGACCGGTGCCCGCTTACCAGGCTCCGCCGCCCGTGGACGACCGGACCATGAACCTCGCCGCCGCACCTGCCGCGACCGCTCCTCCGGCCGCGAAGAAGGCCGGCGGGAAAGCCACGGGACTCCTGAAGTCCAGCGCCGTGATGGCCGCGGGCACGATGGTCTCCCGCCTCACCGGCTTCGTCCGCTCGGCGCTGATCGTCTCGGCGCTGGGTGTGGGTCTGCTCGGCGACACCTTCCAGATCGCCTACCAGTTGCCGACCATGCTCTACATCCTCACCGTCGGCGGCGGACTCAACTCCGTCTTCGTGCCCCAGCTCGTGCGGGCCATGAAGGAGGACGACGACGGCGGTGAGGCGTTCGCCAACCGGCTGCTGACTCTCGTCATGGTGGTGCTCGGCGTACTCACCGCGCTTGGTGTCTTCGCGGCGCCGCTCCTGATCCGCCTGCTGTCCGACCCGGTCGCCAGTGACCCGGTGGCCAACGAGGTGAGCGTCACCTTCGCCCGCTACTTCCTGCCCTCGATCTTCTTCATGGGCATCCATGTGGTCATGGGCCAGATCCTCAACGCGCGCGGCAAGTTCGGCGCAATGATGTGGACGCCGGTCCTGAACAACATCGTCATCATCGTGACGCTCGGCGCGTTCATCTGGGTCTACGGCACCGCGGCTCACTCCGGCATGAAGGTCGGGACGATCCCACCGGAGGGTGAGCGGCTTCTTGGCATCGGTGTGCTGCTCGGTCTCGTCGTCCAAGCGCTCGCGATGATCCCGTATCTCCGGGAGACCGGGTTCCGGATGCGGTTGCGGTTCGACTGGAAAGGCCACGGGCTCGGCAAGGCGGCGACGCTCGCCAAGTGGACGGTCCTGTTCGTCCTCGCCAACCAGGCCGGTGCGATCGTGGTGACGCAGCTGTCCACGGCGGCCGGCAAGTCCTCGCCCGTCGACGGCACCGGCTTCGCCGCCTACGCCAACGCCCAGTTGATCTGGGGTCTGCCGCAGGCGATCATCACCGTCTCCCTCATGGCCGCGCTGCTGCCGCGCATCTCCCGCTCCGCGGCCGAGGGTGACGGCGGCGCCGTACGCGACGACATCTCCCAAGGACTGCGCACCACCGCCGTGGCGATCGTGCCCATCGCCTTCGGTCTCCTCTCCCTCGGCATCCCGATGTGCACGCTGATCTTCGGCTCCTCGGGCACCAGCGAGGCCACGAACATGGGCTTCATGCTGATGGCCTTCGCTCTCGGCCTGATCCCGTACTCGGTGCAGTACGTCGTCCTGCGCGCCTTCTACGCCTACGAGGACACCCGGACGCCCTTCTACAACACGGTCATCGTTGCCGCGGTCAACGCCGGGGCCTCGGTGCTCTGTTACTACCTCCTGCCGGCCCGCTGGGCCGTGGTCGGCATGGCCGCCTCGTACGGCCTCGCCTACGCCATCGGCGTCGGGGTCGCCTGGAACCGGCTGCGCAAGCGGCTCAACGGCGACCTGGACGGCAACCGCGTCCTGCGGACGTACGCGCGGCTCTGCATCGCGTCGGTGCCCGCGGCGCTGCTCAGCGGCGCGGCCTGCTACGGGATCGGCCACACGCTCGGCCAGGGCGTCGTCGGGTCCTTCGCTGCACTGCTGGCCGGTGGGGCGGTGCTGCTCGGGATCTTCTTCGTCGCGGCCCGGCGCATGCGGATCGAGGAGTTGAACTCGCTGGTAGGCATGGTCCGTGGACGTCTGGGTCGCTGAGGCGGGGGTACGCGCACAACCATCGTCCGCCATCGTGTGTCGTGCATAGCGGCGGACTGTGGGCACAATTGGGTTCGGCGTCGGACGGCGCGCACGGAAGTCGGTCGGCGCGCGATGAGTGGGGAGGCAGGGACGACGGTGGCGGAACGGAGCACGGCTGCCGTCGACGTGGCAGACAACAGTGGCGATGAGCCGCTGACCGCCGAGGCGGACCAGTCCACGGCCGACGGCGTGGCCCAGAACCGGGAGCGGGACACGGAGAACGACGAGGCACAGGGGAGTGGCGGGACCGAGAGTCCCGAGAAGGCCTCACCGCCCGAGCTGCACAGCGGTCACAAGCTCGCCAAGCGGTATCGGCTCGAAGAGTGCGTCACCCGTCTGGACGGATTCAGCAGTTGGCGCGCCGTCGACGAGAAACTGCGCCGCGCCGTCGGCGTCCACCTCCTGCCCGCGGACCATGCGCGGGCACGTTCCGTCCTGGCCGCGGCCCGTTCGTCGGCGCTGCTGGGCGACCCACGCTTCGTCCAGGTCCTCGACGCCGTCGAGGAGGACGACCTCGTCTACGTCGTCCACGAGTGGCTGCCCGACGCGGTCGAGCTGACGTCGCTGCTCGCCCCCGGCCCGCTGGAACCGCATGACGCGTACCAGATGGTCAGTCAGATCGCCTCGGCGATGGCCGCCGCGCACCGCGAGGGTCTGGCGCATCTGCGGCTGAACCCGAACGCCGTGCTGCGCACCTCCAGCGGTCAGTGGCGTATCCGCGGCCTCGCCGTGAACGCCGCGCTGCGCGGCATCACGTCCGAGACCCCGCAGCGCACCGACACGGAGTCCGTCGGCGCCCTCCTGTACGCGGCGCTCACACAGCGCTGGCCGTACGAGGACGACGCCTACGGTCTGGCCGGGCTGCCCAAGGACGTCGGCCTGATCGCGCCCGACCAGGTGCGTGCCCATGTCCACCGGGGCCTGTCCGAGCTCTCCATGCGGGCGCTCGCCAACGACGGGGCGACCGCCTCCCGTCACGAGGCTCCGTGCACGACGCCGGAGGAACTGGTCAAGGCCGTCGGCGAGATGCCGCGCATCCGGCCACCGGAGCCCGCGTTCACGGCTCCGCCGGAGTACCAGCGCACGACGTACCAACAGGGCTCGTACGGCCGCCCCGCGCCGCACCCTGGCGCCACTCAGCAGCTGCCGACACCGCCGGCCCCACTGCAGAGCCGCACCGGCAAGGCCCTCAAGTGGGCCGTCTCGGCCCTCCTGATCGCCGCGCTCGGCCTCGGCAGCTGGCAGTTGGCTGACGCCCTCATGGACAAGGGCAACAAGTCCGACGACACGAACCAGACCCAGACGACGGACGGCAACGACAAGAACCCGCAGAAGACGGTCAGCAAGCCGATCGCCATCAGCGGTGCCCGCGACTTCGACCCGTTCGGCGACGGGTCCGAGAAGCCGGGCGACATAGGCAAGACCTACGACAACAGCCTCTCGACCTACTGGCAGACGGACTACTACAAGGGCGCCACCTTCGGGAACCTGAAACCGGGCCTCGGCATCATCCTCGATCTCGGCAAGGTCCAGCAGGTCGGCAAGGTGACGGTTACCTTCATCGGGGACACGTCCGTCGAACTGCGCGCCGCATCCAGTGACGCGAGTTCGGAGCCGACGTCCTTCGACTCCTACGAGAAGGTCGCCGGCGGTTCGGGTACGAGCGTCACCCTCAAGCCGAACGAGTCCCTCAAGTCCCGCTACCTGTTGGTCTGGTTGACCAAGCTGCCGCTCACGGACGACGGCAACCGCGGCCGGGTGGCGGACATCAAGGTGACCAGCTGAGGCTGACGGCAAGGCAGAGGGGGTCAGATGGCGGAAGGCGCCGGATACGCGGGAGCGAGTGACCAGGAGTTGCTCGCCCGCCACGTGGAGGGCGACCCCGACGCCTTCGGTGAGCTCGTGCGGCGGCATCGTGATCGGCTCTGGGCTGTCGCCCTGCGGACGCTGGGCGACCGCGAGGAGGCCGCTGACGCCGTGCAGGACGCCCTCGTCTCCGCCTACCGGGCCGCCCACACCTTCCGCGGCCAGTCGGCCGTCACGACGTGGCTGCACCGGATCACCGTGAACGCCTGTCTCGACCGGGCCCGCAAGGCTGCCTCCCGCAAGACCTCTCCCGTCGACGACAACGAACGGCTCGAGCAGCTCCTGGAACCGCACGAGTCGGCAGAGGCGCCGGCCGAGCGCAACGACCTGCACCGCCAGCTCCTCAAAGCCCTCGGCACACTGCCGCCCGACCAGCGCGCGGCCCTCGTCCTGGTGGACATGCAGGGATACCCCGTCGCCGAAGCCGCCCGCGTGCTCGACGTCCCCACCGGGACAGTGAAGAGCCGCTGCGCGCGGGGCAGAGCCAGACTGCTCCCCCTCCTCACTCACCTGCGGTCGGAAAACGCGGGTGACGGAAAGGAAGGGGGCCAGGGGCGGAACCGGACGCAGGGGACATCCGTCCCACCCGCAGCGGGACCGCCAAGCACCGGTCCACGCGATACAGGGCCAAGCGATCCAGCTGCAGTGAAGGGCGGAGGTGGGCGAGCGTGACATCCACGACGGACATGGCCGGGCACCCGGACGTCGCCGAGATCTCCGACCTCACCGAAGGACTGCTCCCGCCGTCCCGGAGCGCCGACGTACGACGGCATCTGGACGGGTGCGAACTCTGCACGGACGTGTACGCCTCCCTGGAGGAGATCCGGGGACTGCTCGGCACGGTGCCAGTGGCACAGCGCATGCCCGACGATGTCGCGGAACGGATCGACGCGGCCCTCGCGGCCGAGGCGCTGCTCGACGCATCGGCGCCCGATCACACGGACATCCCTGCCACCCCTGTGCTCGTGGGTGCGTCTTCGTCCCTGTCCACCCAGGGCGACAGCGACAGCGCACATGTTTCACGTGAAACATCGGCAACGGCTGACCGGCCGGCGGGTCACGCCCGAGTCAGGACTACTGGGCCGGGTCGCAAGGACCGGAAGCCGGCCGCGCGTCGACGGGTCGCCGTCCTCGGCAGTGTCTTCGCGGTCGCCGCTCTCGGGCTCGGTGGTGTCCTGGTCGCCACGCACAACGACGGCAAGCCCTCCGACACGGAGGCGGGCCGGCCCACTGCTGCGGACACCTTCTCCGAGGGCGGGCTTCAGAAGCAGGTGGCCGATCTCCTCGGCAAGAACGACCGCTCAGGAAGCAGCTCCGGCACCAACCACAGCTTCGGGATCGCGGGAGATCCCAGCGCCGACACCGTCTCTCCCAAGATCTTCAACGTGCCCGACGTTCCCGCGTGCATCCAGAGGGGCATCGGCCGGTCCGACGCGGCCCTCGCCACGAAGCAAGGCACCTACAAGGGGACTCCCGTCCTGCTGGTCGTCCTGACCGACGCTTCCGACAGCGCCAAGGTGACCGCGTACGTCATGGACGCGACCTGCGCGACCAAGGCTCCGTCCACCCAGGCGAAGGTCCTGCTGACGAAGTCCTACGCCCAGCCCTGACCGCCCGCGTTTCGTCTGCGTGCTCCGTGGTGTTCTCCGCCGCGTCCCCGCACACTGTGTTCGCCCCCGTGTGCCCGGACACAGCGGGAATGCACGCCCCTTAGGATCCGTTGGGTGGGGTGAGAGTTCTGAAAGGAGCTCCCACCGGTCTGACGATGCAGTCCAGAGACGAGGAATCCAGTCGTGAGCGACGTCCGTAACGTGATCATCATCGGCTCCGGGCCCGCCGGCTACACGGCGGCGCTCTACACCGCGCGCGCGTCGTTGAAGCCGCTGGTCTTCGAGGGCGCCGTCACCGCCGGCGGTGCGCTGATGAACACCACCGACGTGGAGAACTTCCCCGGGTTCCGGGACGGCATCATGGGCCCGGACCTCATGGACAACATGCGCGCCCAGGCCGAGCGTTTCGGCGCCGAGCTCGTTCCGGACGACATCGTCTCCGTCGACCTGACCGGCGACATCAAGACCGTCACCGACACCGCGGGCGTCGTCCACAAGGCGAAGGCCGTCATCGTCACCACGGGCTCCCAGCACCGCAAGCTCGGTCTGCCCAAGGAGGACGTGCTCTCCGGACGCGGAGTCTCCTGGTGTGCCACCTGTGACGGGTTCTTCTTCAAGGACCAGGACATCGCCGTGATCGGCGGCGGTGACACCGCGATGGAGGAGGCCACCTTCCTCTCCCGCTTCGCCAAGTCCGTGACGATCGTCCACCGCCGGGACACCCTGCGCGCCTCTAAGGCGATGCAGGATCGCGCCTTCGCCGACCCGAAGATCAAGTTCGTCTGGGACAGCGAGGTCGCGGAGATTCAGGGCGACCAGAAGCTCGCGGGTCTGAAGCTGCGCAACCTCAAGACCGGTGAGCTCTCCGACCTGGCGGTCACGGGCCTCTTCATCGCGATCGGCCACGACCCGCGCACCGAGCTCTTCAAGGGTCAGCTGGACCTGGACGAGGAGGGCTACCTCAAGGTGGACGCCCCCTCGACCCAGACCAACCTGACCGGTGTCTTCGGCGCCGGCGACGTCGTCGACCACACCTACCGGCAGGCGATCACCGCGGCCGGCACCGGCTGCTCGTCCGCCCTCGACGCCGAGCGTTTCCTCGCCGCACTGGCGGACGAGGAGAACGCCGAGCCCGAGAAGACCGCTGTCTGACCTCCATCCCGCCCCACCGCACCAACCAGTTAAGGAGCCCGCCGTGGCCGGCACCCTGAAGCACGTGACCGACGATTCCTTCGAGCAGGACGTCCTCAAGAGCGACAAGCCCGTCCTCGTGGACTTCTGGGCCGCCTGGTGCGGTCCGTGCCGCCAGATCGCTCCGTCCCTCGAGGCGATCGCCGCCGAGTACGGCGACAAGATCGAGATCGTCAAGCTGAACATCGACGAGAACCCGGGTACGGCCGCCAAGTACGGCGTCATGTCGATCCCGACGCTGAACGTCTACCAGAACGGCGAGGTCGCCAAGACCATCGTCGGTGCGAAGCCGAAGGCCGCGATCGTCCGCGACCTCGAGGACTTCATCGCTGAGTGATGTTTCACGTGAAACACGAATGGGCCGACCCGTCCGGGTCGGCCCATTCGTGTTCGTGGAGCCCCTTTGAGCCCTCGTGTGCGGCCCACTCGCTGCTAGAGCGGACGCAGCACCGGCTCCTTCTGTACGGCCCCCAGCAGCCGGTCCAACGCCATCTCGACGTCCTCCTTCCAGGAGAGCGTCGTTCGTAGTTCCAGCCGCAACCGCGGATAAGTGGGGTGCTGGCGAACGGTCTTGAAGCCGACGGCCAACAAGTGGTCGGCGGGCAGCACACAGCCGGGCTCTTTCCAGCGCGCGTCACCGAAGGCCTCGATCGCCTTGAAGCCTCGGCGCAGCACATCTTTGGCGACCGTCTGGACCATCACGCGGCCCAGCCCCTGTCCCTGGTAGCCCGGCATGATGAAGCCGGTCATCAGCTGGACGGCGTCCGGCGACACCGGGCTCGTGGGGAATGCCGTCGCTCGCGGCACATAAGCGGGAGGAGCGTAGAGCACGAAGCCCGCCGGCACGTCGTCGACGTAGACGACCCGGCCGCAGGATCCCCAGTCCAGCAGGACTGCCGAGATCCACCCTTCCTTCTCCAGAGCGGGCGTGCCCCCTCTTACCGCGGCTTCTCCGCTGACGGGGTCCAACTCCCAGAAGACACACGACCTGCACCGCTTGGGAAGGTCCGGGAGGTTGTCCAGCGTGAGCGGTACGAGCCGGCGCCCCATGAAGGCTGTTCCTCGCTTCCTTCGCCCGCGGCGCCGCGGGCGGCCGTCAGAGCGCTGTGTTCCCTGAGCAGGCTGCCGACGAAGCCGCCGACCGCGCCCAGTCCCAGGGCTGCGCCCACCAGTCCGGTCCGGCTCATCGTTCGCATGGCCCTGCCTCCCCAAGAGGTGCTGCCAGGTGGATGTGCCATACCCGAACGCATCGTATCGACGATGCGATTCCATCGATACTGCCTGAAAGCAAAGAGCGGGCCGTGTTCCGGTGCACACCGGACACGGCCCGCTCCGGTGGCCGATCGGGCGAAAGTGCCCGGCCGACCACGGAGGAACTCAGTCCTCGGTCTCCTCGGAGTCGCCGTCCATAAGGCTCTTCTGCAGGACCGGTCCCTCGCCCGGGGCGAGGGAGCTGAGGATCCGCTCAAGGTCCTCCATCGAAGCGAACTCGACAGTGATCTTGCCCTTCTTCTGACCCAGGTCGACCTTCACCCGGGTCTCGAAGCGGTCCGAGAGACGCCCCGCGAGATCGGTGAGCGCCGGGGAAACGAGGGCACCGGCCCGCGGTCCCTTGGAGCGCTGAGCCGACTGCGGACGTGACCCCATGAGGGTCACGATCTCCTCGACCGCCCGTACCGAGAGGCCCTCGGCCACGATGCGGTGAGCCAGCCGGTCCTGCTCCTCCGAGTCGTCCACGGAGAGCAGTGCCCGTGCGTGGCCCGCCGAGAGGACTCCTGCCGCGACCCGGCGCTGAACGGCCGGCGACAGCTTCAGCAGACGCAGGGTGTTGGAGACCTGCGGACGAGACCGACCGATGCGATCCGCCAGCTGGTCGTGCGTGCAGTTGAAGTCCTTCAGCAACTGGTCGTAGGCGGCGGCCTCTTCCAGCGGGTTCAGCTGTGCGCGGTGCAGGTTCTCCAGGAGGGCATCCAGGAGAAGCTTCTCGTCGTCCGTGGCCCGCACGATCGCCGGGATCGCTTCGAGCCCCGCCTCACGGCAGGCCCGCCAACGCCGCTCACCCATGATGAGCTCGTAGTGGGTCGGACCCGTCTGCCGTACGACGACCGGCTGGAGGAGGCCGACCTCCTTGATGGAGGTGACAAGTTCCTGCAGCGCGTCCTCGTCGAAGACCTCACGCGGCTGACGCGGGTTCGCCGTGATGGAGTCGATGGGGAGTTCCGCGAAGTGGGCACCGATGGGAGGTGCCGGCGTCTCCACACCGTTGAGGAACGGCTCCTCGGTTTCATGTGAAACAGGCGGCAGCGATGCCACCTTCGCCGCGGCCACACCACGGTCGGTCGTCAGCAGCGGCACCGACGTCGGCGACGCGGAACCGCTGCCTCCCACCGCGGCGGGGGCCGGCGTCTTCTCCGTCGGGGCAGCGGGGATCAGTGCGCCGAGACCACGGCCCAAACCCCTCCGTCGCTCACTCACTGAATGCCCTCCACCATGCTCGGGTTGCTCTGGGCACCGATGTGGGCCTGCGTCGGGTCATAGCTGACGCCGACACCCTTCAGAGCGAGTTCTCGTGCCGCCTCAAGATAAGACAGGGCACCGCTGGACCCCGGATCGTACGTCAGTACCGTCTGCCCGTAGCTCGGTGCCTCGGAGATCCGGACCGAACGGGGAATGCTCGTCCTCAACACCTCGTCACCGAAGTGGCTGCGCACCTCGTCGGCGACCTGGGACGCGAGACGCGTCCGGCCGTCGTACATGGTGAGCAGGATCGTCGATACATGCAGATTGGGGTTGAGGTGACCCCGCACCAGGTCGACGTTGCGCAGCAGTTGACCCAGT
This sequence comes from Streptomyces sp. NPDC002499, assembly GCF_053595415.1. Classification (NCBI taxonomy): domain Bacteria; kingdom Bacillati; phylum Actinomycetota; class Actinomycetes; order Kitasatosporales; family Streptomycetaceae; genus Streptomyces; species Streptomyces sp. NPDC002499. The sequence continues at coordinate 402,873 of NZ_JBSFXO010000006.1, read as the reverse complement.
CCCTCCAGCGCGTAGTACTCGCACTGGATCGGGATGAGGACCTCCGCACCGGCCACCAGGGCGTTGACCGTCAACAGGCCGAGCGAGGGCGGGCAGTCGATGAGGATGTAGTCGAGTGGCTGCTCGTAGGCCTGGATGGCCCGCTGCAGTCTGCTCTCCCGGGCCACCAGCGACACCAGCTCGATCTCCGCACCGGCGAGATCGATCGTGGCGGGGGCACAGAAGAGACCCTCGACGTCAGGTACAGGCTGAACGACTTCCGCCAGCGGCCTGCTCTCGACCAGGACGTCATAGATAGACGGGACTTCGGCGTGATGGTCGATCCCCAGCGCAGTGGATGCGTTGCCCTGAGGGTCGAGGTCGATCACCAGGACACGGCCACCGTGCAGAGCAAGGGAAGCGGCAAGATTGACGGTCGTCGTCGTCTTGCCCACGCCACCCTTCTGGTTGGCGACCACCATGACGCGTGTCTGCTCGGGGCGGGGCAGCCCCTCGCCGGCACGGCCAAGAGCCTCTACAGCCAATTGGGCAGCACGACCGATCGGAGTGTCGTCCATCGGAGGCGGTGTTTCACGTGAAACATCCTCCCCCATCGACTCGGTACGGGGACCGGGGACCGGATCGGTCATCGGTCCCGCGATGTTGGCGTCGGACCGCAAGGATTCACTCTCCTCGACTTCAGGCTCGCAATGAACAGAGCCTCCCATGTCTTCGGGGTCGTGAACCAGTGAGGCCTGGTGTTCTGTGGAGAAATCCACCTCTGTGGACAACTCCGTGCCCCTGAAGGGGGACGGAGCGTCATCCGAAGCGTCTTCTCTCAGCGAACCTAGGGGTTTTCGGTCGCGCGGTTCCGCGGCGCGGCCCCGGCTGATGATGCCGTGCAACAAGGAGCGACGTTTCACGTGAAACACGATGCACAGCAGTGGTGACCCAAACTGTCGCGACACTCCGGCATGCGTAGGTTTGACAGCTTGTGTGGAGTACGTCTCGTCGTCAGGACGGATCAGCGACGGCGACGAACCCGTCCGGTCCGGGCCGCCTTCGCCTTCTTGGCCGCGAAACGCACACCACCGGGGCTCTCCCCGACCTCGACCCGGACCACCGTGGACAGCGGATCCACTACGCCGTCGCCCACATGGAGGATCGACGTCTCCACCGCACCGAGCTTGCTCAGCGCCGTGGCGGCCGCCTTCAGCTCCTCCTCGGCGGTGTCTCCCTTGAGGGCGAGCATCTCTCCGTACGGGCGAAGGAGCGGGATCCCCCAGGCGGCCAGCCGGTCCAGCGGTGCCACGGCCCGGGCCGTCACCACGTGCACGGGCGGCAGCTTCCCCATGACCTCCTCGGCCCGGCCACGCATGACCGTCACATGATCCAGGCCCAGCAGCTCGACGACCTCGGTGAGGAAGTTCGTCCGGCGCAGCAGGGGCTCCAGCAGCGTGATCTTCAGATCCGGCCGGACCAGCGCCAGGGGAATGCCCGGCAGGCCTGCCCCGGAGCCGACATCGCACACGGTCACGTTCTCGGGCACCACCTCCGAGAGGACCGCACAGTTCAACAGGTGCCGCTCCCACAGCCGGGGCACCTCACGCGGACCGATCAGGCCGCGCTGCACGCCCGCCTCGGCGAGCAGCTCCGCATACCGGACCGCATCCGAGAACCGATCGCCGAACACCTCACGCGCCTGCTCGGGCGCAGGGGGGAGTTCCGCTGCCTCCGTCACGGGGACCGTCCTTCCGTACCGCATCAGCGCACCGGGCGCCGACCACCAGAGCTATCAGGCTGACAAACTTCGGCCCCGTCTGCGCTACAGACGGGGCCGGAGGAACGTAGGACCGATCAGGCGGGAAGCACGACGACGAAGCGCTGTGGCTCCTCGCCCTCGGACTCGCTGCGCAGGCCCGCGGCCTTGACCGCGTCGTGCACGACCTTGCGCTCGAACGGTGTCATCGGGTCGAGCTTCACCGGCTCGCCGGTGTTCTTCACGTCGGAGGCGGCCTTGGCGCCCAGCTCGGAGAGCTCGGCGCGCTTCTTGGCGCGGTAGCCGGCGACGTCCAGCATCAGGCGGCTGCGGTCCCCGGTCTCCCGGTGTACGGCGAGGCGTGTGAGCTCCTGGAGCGCCTCCAGCACCTCACCGTCACGGCCGACCAGCTTGTTCAGGTCTCGGCCACCCGAGTCGCTGATGATCGAGACAGCGGCGCGGTCGGCCTCGACGTCCATGTCGATGTCGCCGTCGAGGTCGGCGATGTCCAGCAGACCCTCGAGGTAGTCCGCCGCGATCTCACCCTCCTGCTCCAGGCGGGACAGGGTGTCTACACCCTCGGCGGGAGCGGAGGTGGTGCCTTCCGTCACGGGATGGGCTCCTTCTTACTTCTTGGAGGGGGACTTGGGGCGCTGCGGACCGCCCTTGCGCTGCCCGGACTGGGCCTTGCTGCGACCGCTCGCACCGGACTTCGGAGCGGGCTTGTCCGCAGGCTTGTCCGCAGGCTTGGCGTCCTGTGGCTCGTCGGACTTCTCCAGCGACGTCGACGGCGTCGAGGAGGCGGAGGCGGTGGACTCGCCGGCCACCCTGGGGCCGCCCTGGCGCTGGGCCTTCGACTGACGCTTGGGCTGCTGGCGCTTGGGAGCACCGCCGGCGGTGGGCGTGCCGTCCTCGGTCAGCGTGGTGACCTCGGCCTCGCCCTTCGCCACGGTGCCGTCCGCCTGGGCCGCGAGACCCGCCTTGTTCAGCGCGTTGATGAACTTGCGCTCGAACTCGTTGCGGTCCCTGCCCTTGGCGACGATCGCCTTGACGATGGTCTTCTCGCTCCGCCTGCGGGTCCTGCCGTGGTGCGTGACGTGCTTGGTCAGGCGCTCCAGGTAGGCGGCCTGGGCCTTGGAACCCGGCGTCGGGTTGTTGCGGATGACGTACATCTGCTGGCCCATGGTCCACACGTTGGTGGTCAGCCAGTAGACGAGGACACCGACGGGGAAGTTGATGCCGAAGATGGCGAACATGACGGGGAAGACGTACATCAGCATCTTCTGCTGCTGCATGAACGGCGTCTTCACCGTGGTGTCGACGTTCTTCGTCATCAGCTGGCGCTGCGTGTAGAACTGCGACGCCGACATCATCACGATCATGATCGCGGTGACGACGCGGACGTCGGTCAGCGTGGCACCGAGCTGGCCGACCTTGTCGGCGCTGTCGGTGAACTTCGCCGCCAGCGGGGCACCGAAGATGTGCGCCTTACGCGCGCTGGCGAGCAGCGGGTCGTTGATGACACCGATCGTCTTGCCCGTCGCGATGCCGTTGAGCACGTGGTACAGCGCGAAGAAGAACGGGGACTGCGCCAGGATCGGAAGGCACGAGGAGAGCGGGTTGGTGCCCGTCTCCTTGTACAGCTTCATCATCTCTTCGGACTGGCGCTGCTTGTCGTTCTTGTAGCGCTCCTGGATCTTCTTCATCTCGGGCTGCAGCGTCTGCATGGCCCGGGTCGCCTTGATCTGCTTCACGAAGAGCGGGATCAGGCAGATGCGGATCAGGATCACGAGAGACACGATCGACAGGCCCCAGGCCCAGCCCGTATCGGGACCGAAGATCTTCCCGTAGACGGAGTGGAACTGGACGATGACCCAGGAAACGGGTGTCGTGATGAAGCTGAAAAGACTGGCAATCGTGTCCACTAATCATGCTCCTTGGACATGGGACGGGGTCTCGGCGGCCGGGCTCGAAGGAGTCTGTCCCTCGATGGCCTGTTCGGCGGCGGAGGTCCCGCCCTTGCGTGCACGCCGGGCGCCGCGCAGCATTTCGTGCCACCGCGGACGCTTGCGGGGCGGCACATGGTCCACACCGCCCAGCGACCACGGATTGCACCGCAGGATGCGCCAGGCGGTAAGTGCCGTGCCCTTGATCGCACCGTGCCGGTCGATGGCCGTGTAGCCGTAGTGAGAGCACGACGGGTAGTACTTGCACACCGGGCCGAGCAGCGGACTGATCGTCCACTGGTACAGCTTGATCAGTGCAAGCAGCGGGTACTTCATCGCGCGCCCCCTCCCAGCAGCCGCTCCAGGGCGGCATCCAGGTCTCGGGCCAGCTGTGCATGGTCGGCGTCACCCGCACCGGGCAGCGCTCGTACGACTACCAGGCTACCGGGGGGCAGCAGGGCGACTCGATCGCGCATCAGGTGACGCAGCCTGCGCTTCACCTTGTTGCGCACCACCGCACCACCCACGGCTTTGCTCACGACGAAACCCGCACGCGTCGGGGGAGCGCTCTCCCCTGGCGCGTGCGGGTCCGTGGCACCGCTACGAAGATGGACGACTAGGGACGGGCGTCCGGCCCGGCGCCCTCGTCGTACCGCGGTCGCGAAGTCCTCGCGCCGCCTCAGCCGGTTCTCGGTGGGCAGCACGACGGCATGACCTGACCGGGATCAGGCGGACAGGCTGGCGCGACCCTTGCCACGACGGTTCGCGAGAATCGCGCGGCCGGCACGGGTACGCATCCGCAGGCGGAAGCCGTGGGTCTTGGCGCGGCGACGGTTGTTCGGCTGGAAGGTGCGCTTGCTCACTCGGGGGCTCCAGAAATCAATCGGGGTTTGGCGGGTGCCGTCCTGGCTGTCACCGTGCGCCCACGAGAAGCTCGCGTCACGCCCGATTGCACCGCTTCCCGATCACCTTCAGCGATCTGTGCCCATCGGAGGCAGGCGGCAGCAGCCATCGACAACTCGACCTGGTTACGGTACGCGCGGCTGAGCCATCCGGTCAAACCAGGGGTCACCGGGAGACACTATCCACAGCCTGGGGACAACAACTTGAACCGCACCCGTCGCCCTGACTACCGTGGCTGGACTCCGATTCGTTCCCTTGTCCCCACCGCCACCCCATTTACCACCCGATCCGTCCCGCAACCACACGTTCGTGGGACCCACGAGAGAGCGTGCCCTGTGGCTGACGTGCCTGCCGATCTTGCCGCAGTGTGGCCACGAGTACTGGAGCAGCTCCTCGGTGAGGGCCGTGCGCAGGGGGTCGAGGCAAAGGACGAGCACTGGATCCGGCGCTGCCAGCCCCTCGCGCTGGTGGCCGACACCGCCCTGCTCGCCGTACCGAACGAGTTTGCGAAGGGCGTCCTCGAAGGCCGCCTCGCTCCCATCGTCGCCGAATCACTGACCCGCGAATGCGGCCGCCCGATCCGGATCGCGATCACCGTCGACGACTCCGCGGGCGAGCCTCCCGGCCCCCCGGCCCCGCAGCCCCGCCCCCAGCAGCGCTACGAGGAGCCCGAGCTCTCCTCCGGCCAGTACGAGGGCTACGGCCGCCACCGCGCCGACGACCGCCGGTCGAACCGCCCCGACCAACTGCCCGGCGCCCCGAGCGACCAGCTGCCCCCCTCACGCCAGGACCAGCTGCCCACGGCCCGCCCCGCCTACCCCTCCGAGTACCAGCGCCCCGAGCCCGGCGCCTGGCCGCGCCCTTCCCAGGACGAGTACAGCTGGCAGCAGCCGCGGCTCGGCTTCCCGGAACGCGACCCCTACGCCTCGCCGTCCCAGGACACCTACGGCCAGCAGCAGGAGCCGTACAACCCGCAGGACTCCTACGCGCCGCCCTCCCAGGACTACCGCCCGCAGTCGATGGAGCGTCCGCCGTACGACGGTCAGCGCTCCGAGTACGACCAGCCGCGTCCCGACTACGACGCGCCCCGGTCCGACTACGACCAGCGCGACGGGCGCCGGGACCGGTCCGAGCCGCCGTCGAACTCCGGGCACGGCCACCGCGGCGGCTCCATGAGCCCCGGTGCTCCCGGCCCGCTGGCCGCACAGCCCGCGCCGGCGACCCGCCCCGGCGAGCCGACCGCGCGACTGAACCCGAAGTACCTCTTCGACACGTTCGTCATCGGCGCCTCCAACCGCTTCGCGCACGCGGCCGCGGTGGCCGTCGCCGAGGCGCCAGCGAAGGCGTACAACCCCCTGTTCATCTATGGGGAGTCGGGGCTCGGCAAGACGCACCTGCTGCACGCGATCGGACACTACGCGCGGAGCCTCTACCCGGGCACGCGCGTGCGGTACGTGAGCTCGGAGGAGTTCACCAACGAGTTCATCAACTCCATCCGCGACGGCAAGGGCGACAGCTTCCGCAAGCGGTACCGCGAGATGGACATCCTCCTGGTCGACGACATCCAGTTCCTCGCGGACAAGGAGTCGACGCAGGAGGAGTTCTTCCACACGTTCAACACGCTCCACAACGCGAACAAGCAGATCGTGCTCTCCAGCGACCGGCCGCCCAAGCAGCTGGTGACGCTGGAGGACCGGCTGCGGAACCGTTTCGAGTGGGGTCTGATCACCGACGTCCAGCCGCCCGAGCTGGAGACCCGGATCGCCATCCTTCGTAAGAAGGCGGTGCAGGAGCAGCTCAACGCCCCGCCGGAGGTCCTGGAGTTCATCGCGTCCCGCATCTCGCGCAACATCCGCGAGCTGGAGGGCGCGCTGATCCGGGTGACGGCGTTCGCATCGCTCAACCGGCAGCCGGTGGACCTGGGCCTGACGGAGATCGTCCTCAAGGACCTGATCCCCGGCGGCGACGACTCGGCCCCCGAGATCACCTCGACGGCCATCATGAGCGCGACCGCCGACTACTTCGGGCTCACCGTCGAGGACCTGTGCGGCACCTCGCGCGGGCGCGCGCTGGTGACGGCACGGCAGATCGCCATGTACCTGTGCCGGGAGCTGACCGACCTGTCGCTGCCGAAGATCGGCGCGCTGTTCGGCGGCCGCGACCACACCACCGTCATGCACGCGGACCGCAAGATCCGCAATCTGATGGCCGAGCGGCGCTCCATCTACAACCAGGTGACCGAGCTGACGAACCGCATCAAGAACGGCTGACAGCCGCGCGGAGGACCGCTGAGGGCGCCCCGGGACGAGTTCCCGAGGGCGCCCTTCTTCGTGTCGCGGCAACCCGCTGTTCGAATACGCGCCGGGTTACGGCCTCTCTCCACAGATTCGGTGACTTTCTCCCGTCCACACCCTGGGGACTGGGAAGTTGTCCAGATCGTGTCCACAGGCGCCCCTGCCGAAAGACCGTCAGGCCAGGTCAGGTGCCTGTGGATTAGTGGACGAACGATCTCCACAGACTGTGGACAGCCGAATGATCCACAAGCTGTGCACGAAGTTGTCCACCGACAACCCACAGGCCAGGGCCGGTTGTCCCCAGAGATCACCAGCTTCTCCACATCCCTGTCCACTGTTCGGCAACGCGACGCGCCTGATCACCGGGTCGAGTGAAAGGCGTCACACGAAGGTGCCGGGTTGGGCTGTGGGAAACGTGGGTAAAGCTGGGGACGGCGCTGGGGAGAAGTGCCCCTCGGCTGTGCATGGAGTGTGCAGAACTTTCCGTTCTCCACAGAAGCGCCCGGTTGTCCACCGCCTCCGCCCACAGGGCCAGTGGACAAAATTCCCGCTCTGAGCTGGGAAAACGAGGTTATCCACGGTTTCCACAGGCCCTACTACTACTAGCAACTAGAGAGAGCTGGGAAACCGTTTCGAAGTGGGCCCTGTGCACAACTCGCTGTCTCGCTCCCGACTGCCCCTCGTCACGACTTGACCCCGAGCGGCACCTACTGTCAGTGGGGTGCGTCAGACTGTTCCCCGGTGTCCTTCCCTTCACAGGGGCTGACAACACCGAGACAGACGACGAAGCCAGGCAGGCCGAGAAGCGCCGGCAACAGCAGGAGGCGGCAACAGTGAAGATCCGGGTGGAACGCGACGTACTCGCGGAGGCAGTTGCCTGGGCGGCACGCAGCCTCCCGGCCCGTCCGCCGGCGCCTGTCCTCGCCGGCCTTCTGCTGAAGGCCGAGGACGGCCAGCTGAGCCTGTCCAGCTTCGACTACGAGGTCTCCGCACGCGTGTCGGTGGAGACCGAGGTCGAGGAAGAGGGCACGGTCCTGGTCTCCGGCCGCCTGCTCGCGGACATCTGCCGCGCGCTCCCCAACCGCCCGGTGGAGATTTCCACAGACGGTGTACGGGCGACGGTGGTCTGCGGCTCCTCCCGCTTCACACTCCACACCCTGCCTGTGGAGGAGTACCCGGCCCTGCCGCAGATGCCGAACGCGACGGGCACGGTCCCCGGCGAGGTCTTCGCTGCCGCCGCCGCCCAGGTGGCCATCGCCGCCGGACGCGACGACACGCTGCCCGTGCTCACCGGTGTGCGCATCGAGATCGAGGGCGACACGGTCACGCTGGCCTCCACCGACCGCTACCGCTTCGCGGTCCGCGAGTTCCTGTGGAAGCCGGAGAACCCGGAGGCGTCCGCGGTCGCCCTGGTGCCCGCCAAGACGCTCCTGGACACCGCCAAGGCCCTCACGAGCGGCGACAGCGTGATCCTGGCGCTGTCCGGCTCCGGCGCGGGCGAGGGCCTCATCGGCTTCGAGGGCGCGGGCCGCCGTACGACGACCCGGCTCCTGGAGGGCGACCTCCCGAAGTACCGCTCGCTGTTCCCGACGGAGTTCAACTCCATCGCCGTGATCGAGACCGCCCCCTTCGTGGAGGCCGTCAAGCGCGTGGCCCTGGTCGCCGAGCGCAACACCCCGGTGCGGCTCAGCTTCGAGCAGGGCGTGCTGATCCTGGAGGCCGGCTCCAGCGACGACGCACAGGCTGTGGAAAGGGTCGACGCCCAGCTGGAGGGCGACGACGTGTCGATCGCCTTCAACCCGACCTTCCTGCTGGACGGCCTGAGCGCCATCGACTCCCCGGTCGCCCAGCTGTCGTTCACGACGTCCACGAAGCCCGCGCTGCTCAGCGGCAAGCCGGCGCTGGACGCCGAGGCGGACGAGGCCTACAAGTACCTGATCATGCCGGTGCGGCTGAGCGGCTGAGCGCGCCTTCGGAAACCCGCAGGTCGGGGCGTACGTTTGAGCGCGTATGCCCACAGGTGTGCGTGAGCGTCCGGGTTTAGGCTCGGACGTGGGTACGAATCACGTGCCCCACACGACACTCGGCAACCTAAGGAACAACTGATGGAGCTCGGTCTCGTCGGCCTCGGCAAGATGGGCGGCAACATGCGCGAGCGGATCCGCCGCGCAGGCCACACCGTCGTCGGATTCGACCGCAACCCGGACCTCGCCGATGTCCACAGCCTGGAAGAGCTTGTGGGCAAACTCCAAGGTCCGCGCGTGGTCTGGGTGATGGTCCCGGCCGGTGCCCCCACCCAGTCGACCGTCGACGAGCTGGCGGAGCTCCTGGAGCCGGGCGATGTCGTCGTGGACGGCGGCAACTCCCGCTGGACGGACGACGAGAAGCACGCCGAGGAACTGGCCGCCAAGGGCATCGGATTCGTCGACTGCGGCGTCTCCGGAGGCGTCTGGGGCCTGGAGAACGGCTATGCGCTGATGTACGGCGGCGACGCGGAGAACGTCGCCAAGGTGCAGCCGGTCTTCGACGCCCTCAAGCCCGAGGGCGAGTTCGGCTCCGTGCACGCCGGCAAGGTCGGCGCCGGGCACTTCGCCAAGATGGTCCACAACGGCATCGAGTACGCGATGATGCAGGCCTACGCCGAGGGCTGGGAACTGCTGGAGAAGGTCGACTCCGTCACGGACGTGCGCGAGGTCTTCCGCTCCTGGCAGGAGGGCACGGTGATCCGGTCCTGGCTGCTGGACCTCGCGGTGAACGCGCTCGACAGCGACGAGCACCTCGACAAGCTCAAGGGCTACGCACAGGACTCCGGTGAGGGCCGCTGGACCGTGGAGGCCGCCATCGACAACGCGGTGCCGTTGCCGACGATCACCGCGTCGCTGTTCGCGCGGTTCGCCTCCCGCCAGGACGACTCGCCCCAGATGAAGATGATCGCGGCGCTGCGCAACCAGTTCGGCGGCCACGCGGTAGAGACGAAGTAATCCACAGGGCTGCCCGGCAGTCCACAACCCGGGGGAGGTCGGCGAACGACCATGCACGTCACGCATCTGTCGCTGGCCGACTTCCGCTCGTACGCCGGGGTCGAGGTCCCGCTCGACCCCGGCGTCACCGCGTTCGTGGGCCCCAACGGGCAGGGGAAGACGAACCTCGTCGAGGCCGTCGGCTACCTCGCCACCCTCGGCAGCCACCGCGTCGCCTCCGACGCCCCCCTGGTGCGCATGGGCGCCGAACGCGCGGTCATCCGGGCGCAGGTCAAACAGGGCGAGCGGCAGCAGCTGATCGAGCTGGAGCTGAACCCGGGCCGCGCCAACCGTGCCCGGATCAACAGGTCTTCGCAGGTCAGGCCGCGAGACGTGCTCGGCATCGTGCGGACCGTGCTGTTCGCGCCCGAGGATCTCGCCCTGGTCAAGGGCGACCCCGGTGAGCGGCGCCGGTTCCTCGACGAGCTGATCACCGCCCGCTCCCCGCGCATGGCCGGCGTGCGCTCCGACTACGAGCGTGTTCTCAAGCAGCGCAACACGCTCCTCAAGAGCGCGGCCCTGGCCCGGCGGCACGGCGGCCGCTCGATGGACCTCTCGACGCTCGACGTCTGGGATCAGCATCTCGCGCGCGTGGGCGCCGAGTTGCTCGCCCAGCGCCTGGACCTGATCGCGGCCGTCCAGCCGCTGACCGACAAGGCGTACGAGCAACTGGCGCCCGGCGGCGGCCCGATCGCCCTGGAGTACAAGCCGTCCGCGCCCGGTGAGGCACACACGCGCGAGGATCTCTACGAGCAGCTCATGGGGGCGCTCGCGGAGGCGCGCAAGCAGGAGATCGAGCGGGGCATCACCCTCGTAGGACCCCATCGGGACGATCTGGTGCTCAAGCTGGGGCAGTTGCCGGCCAAGGGGTACGCCTCGCACGGGGAGTCCTGGTCCTATGCGCTGGCGCTGCGGCTGGCGTCGTACGACCTGTTGCGGGCCGAGGGCAATGAGCCGGTGCTGGTGCTCGACGACGTGTTCGCCGAGCTGGACACCCGGCGGCGCGAGCGGCTGGCGGAGCTGGTCGCGCCCGGGGAGCAGGTCCTGGTGACGGCCGCGGTCGACGACGACGTACCGCACGTGCTGGCGGGGACGCGGTTCTCGGTGTCGGACGGGGCGGTGGAGCGCGTATGACGGACGAAGAGCCCGTCGTCCCGGAGAAGGCCGCGGAGCCGTCCGGCGTCGACCTCGCGCGCGTGGCGCTCAGGGCGGCCAAGGAACAGGCACGCGCGCGTGGGGACGCGGCGCGGCAGAAGAAGCAGGCGCGGCGCGGGGGCCTGCGCTCCGGCGCGCGCGCCGACGGTCGCGACCCCATGGCGTTCGGTGCGGCGATCAACCGGCTGATCACCGAGCGCGGTTGGGAGGCCCCGGCCGCGGTGGGCGGGGTGATGGGGCGCTGGCCGCAGATCGTCGGCGAGGACGTGGCCAAGCACTGCGTGCCGGAGCGGTACGACGAGGACGAGCAGGTACTGGTCGTGCGCTGCGACTCGACGGCCTGGGCGACGAATCTGCGCCTGCTGGCGCCCACCCTGGTGGCCCGGCTGAACGAGGATCTCGGCCACGGCACGGTGAAGGTGATCAAGGTGCTCGGCCCCAGCGGACCCGCCCGTAATTACGGTCCGCTGCGTGCTCCGGGCAGCAAGGGACCCGGCGACACCTATGGGTGACTGACATCACATATGTGGGTGCGTGACGGCCGGGTCGCGCAACGGCGTGCGGTTGCGAATCGCGATCTGACTCCCAAGTAGCCAAGGGTTGACAGCCGGAAGCGCTGAGTGCCGCTGTGAGCCTCTTGGAGCCCCGCTCCGTATATGGGGACCCGGAAGACGCCGGTTGAGGGCGGCACATGAGGACTCAGGTACCGGCAAACCCCCATCACTGTCGGTGCTACCGGTAGACTGGGAGCTAATCCCGCCCCACTGATGGGGACCGCCCGGGAAAAGCTGAGCAACGCTGATCAAGGCTTACCAACGCAACATGCCGCAGCCGCTCCGGCAACCCGCCGACGAGCCTGGCTGGTGCTGTGCCAGAAAGGGCGCTTCGTGGCCGATTCCGGCAACCCCAACGAGAACATCCCGTCCAGCGACGCCGGCGACAACGGCGCGGTGACCTCGTCGAACGGTGAGGTCACCGCCTCGTACGACGCCAGCGCCATCACCGTCCTCGAGGGTCTGGACGCGGTCCGCAAGCGACCCGGTATGTACATCGGTTCGACCGGTGAGCGAGGCCTGCACCACCTGGTGCAGGAAGTCGTCGACAACTCCGTCGACGAGGCGCTGGCCGGCCACGCGGACACGATCGACGTGACGATCCTTCACGACGGCGGCGTGCGCGTCATCGACAACGGCCGAGGCATCCCGGTGGGCATCGTCCCGTCCGAGGGCAAGCCCGCCGTCGAGGTCGTGCTGACGGTGCTGCACGCGGGCGGCAAGTTCGGGGGCGGCGGCTACGCGGTCTCCGGTGGCCTGCACGGCGTGGGCGTCTCCGTGGTGAACGCGCTGTCCAGCAAGGTCGCCGTCGAGATCAGGACCGACGGACACCGCTGGACGCAGGACTACAAGCTGGGCGTGCCGACGGCCCCGCTCGTGCAGCACGAGGCCACGGACGAGACCGGTACGTCGGTCACCTTCTGGGCCGACCCGGACGTCTTCGAGACGACCGAGTACTCCTTCGAGACGCTCTCGCGGCGCTTCCAGGAGATGGCGTTCCTCAACAAGGGTTTGACGATCAAACTCACTGACGAGCGCGAGGTGGCGAAGGCCACGGTCGGTGCCGACGAGGCGGGTGCGGACGAGAAGGACGAGGTCAAGTCCGTCACGTACCACTACGAGGGCGGCATCGTCGACTACGTGAAGTACCTCAACTCCCGCAAGGGAGAAGTGGTGCATCCGACGATCATCGACCTGGAGGCGGAGGACAAGGACAAGAGCCTGTCCCTCGAGGTCGCGATGCAGTGGAACAGCGGTTACAGCGAGGGTGTGTACTCCTTCGCCAACATCATCCACACGCACGAGGGCGGTACGCACGAAGAGGGCTTCCGGGCCGCGCTGACGTCGCTGATCAACAAGTACGCGCGCGACAAGAAGCTGCTCCGCGAGAAGGACGACAACCTCACGGGCGACGACATCCGCGAGGGTCTGACCGCGATCATCTCGGTGAAGCTGGCCGAGCCGCAGTTCGAGGGTCAGACCAAGACCAAGCTCGGCAACACCGAGGCGAAGACCTTCGTACAGAAGGCGGTCTACGAGCACCTCAACGACTGGCTCGACCGCAACCCGAACGAGGCCGCGGACATCATCCGCAAGGGCATCCAGGCCGCCACCGCGCGCGTGGCCGCCCGCAAGGCCCGCGACCTCACCCGTCGCAAGGGCCTCCTCGAGACCGCGTCCCTGCCGGGCAAGCTGTCCGACTGCCAGTCGAACGACCCCACCAAGTGCGAGATCTTCATCGTCGAGGGCGACTCCGCCGGCGGCTCGGCCAAGTCCGGCCGGAACCCGCAGTACCAGGCGATCCTCCCGATCCGAGGCAAGATCCTCAACGTCGAGAAGGCCAGGATCGACAAGATCCTGCAGAACCAGGAGATCCAGGCACTGATCTCCGCCTTCGGCACCGGAGTCCACGAGGACTTCGACATCGCCAGGCTGCGCTATCACAAGATCATCCTGATGGCGGACGCCGACGTCGACGGTCAGCACATCAGCACCCTGCTGCTGACCTTCCTGTTCCGCTTCATGCGGCCGCTGGTCGAGGCCGGGCACGTGTTCCTGTCCCGTCCCCCGCTGTACAAGATCAAGTGGGGCCGTGACGACTTCGAGTACGCGTACTCGGACCGTGAGCGCGACGCGCTGATCGAGCTGGGCCGGCAGAGCGGCAAGCGCATCAAGGAAGACTCGATCCAGCGCTTCAAGGGTCTCGGCGAGATGAACGCCGAGGAGCTGCGCGTCACCACGATGGACCAGGAGCACCGCGTCCTCGGCCAGGTCACCCTGGACGACGCCGCGCAGGCCGACGACCTGTTCTCGGTCCTGATGGGCGAGGACGTCGAGGCACGCCGCCAGTTCATCCAGCGCAACGCCAAGGACGTCCGCTTCCTCGACATCTGAGTCGGTCTCAGCTGACCGCATCAGGAAGGATCCTCACCAGCAATGACCGACGAGAACACTCCCAGTACGCCTGAAGAGGGCGTCATCGCCCAGCGCGTCGAGCCCGTCGGGCTCGAGACGGAGATGCAGCGCTCGTACCTCGACTACGCGATGTCCGTCATCGTGTCGCGAGCCCTGCCCGACGTCCGTGACGGCCTCAAGCCCGTGCACCGCCGCGTCCTGTACGCGATGTACGACGGCGGCTACCGGCCCGAGAAGGGCTTCTACAAGTGCGCCCGTGTCGTCGGCGACGTCATGGGCAACTACCACCCGCACGGCGACTCCTCGATCTACGACGCGCTGGTCCGCCTCGCGCAGCCGTGGTCGATGCGGATGCCGCTGGTGGACTCCAACGGCAACTTCGGCTCCCCGGGCAACGACCCGGCGGCCGCCATGCGCTACACCGAGTGCAAGATGGCGCCGCTGTCGATGGAGATGGTCCGTGACATCGACGAGGAGACCGTCGACTTCACGGACAACTACGACGGCCGCTCCCAGGAGCCGACCGTCCTGCCGGCCCGCTTCCCGAACCTGCTGATCAACGGCTCGGCGGGCATCGCGGTCGGCATGGCCACCAACATCCCGCCGCACAACCTCCGTGAGGTCGCGGCGGGCGCCCAGTGGTGCCTGGAGAACCCGGAGGCCTCGCAGGAGGAGCTCCTGGACGCGCTGATCGAGCGCATCAAGGGCCCCGACTTCCCGACCGGCGCGCTCGTCGTCGGCCGCAAGGGCATCGAAGAGGCGTACCGCACCGGCCGCGGCTCGATCACCATGCGCGCGGTCGTCGAGGTCGAGGAGATCCAGAACCGCCAGTGCCTGGTGGTCACCGAACTCCCCTACCAGACCAACCCCGACAACCTCGCGCAGAAGATCGCCGACCTGGTGAAGGACGGCAAGGTCGGCGGCATCGCCGACGTCCGCGACGAGACGTCGTCCCGCACCGGCCAGCGCCTCGTCATCGTCCTCAAGAGGGACGCGGTCGCCAAGGTCGTACTGAACAACCTCTACAAGCACACGGATCTGCAGTCCAACTTCAGCGCCAACATGCTGGCGCTGGTCGACGGTGTGCCGCGGACCCTCTCCCTGGACGCGTTCATCCGGCACTGGGTGGCGCACCAGATCGAGGTCATCGTCCGCCGTACGAAGTTCCGGCTGCGCAAGGCCGAGGAGCGGGCGCACATCCTGCGCGGCCTCCTGAAGGCCCTGGACGCCATCGACGAGGTCATCGCGCTGATCCGGCGCAGCGACACCGTGGAGATCGCGCGTACGGGCCTGATGGGCCTCCTGGAGATCGACGAGATCCAGGCGAACGCCATCCTGGAGATGCAGCTGCGCCGACTGGCCGCCCTGGAGCGCCAGAAGATCATCCAGGAGCACGACGAACTCCAGGCGAAGATCGCCGAGTACAACGCGATCCTGGCCTCCCCGGTCCGCCAGCGCGGCATCGTCAGCGAGGAACTCGCCGCGATCGTCGAGAAGTTCGGCGACGACCGCAAGACGATGCTGGTGCCCTTCGACGGTGACATGTCCATCGAGGACCTGATCGCCGAAGAGGACATCGTCGTCACCATCTCGCGCGGCGGCTACGTCAAGCGCACCAAGACGGACGACTACCGCTCCCAGAAGCGCGGCGGCAAGGGCGTACGCGGCGCGAAGCTGAAGGAAGACGACATCGTCGACCACTTCTTCGTGTCGACGACGCACCACTGGCTGCTGTTCTTCACCAACAAGGGCCGGGTGTACCGCGCGAAGGCGTACGAGCTGCCGGACGCCGGCCGTGACGCGCGCGGGCAGCACGTCGCGAACCTGCTGGCCTTCCAGCCGGACGAGTCGATCGCCGAGATCCTCGCGATCCGCGACTACGAGGCGGCGCCGTACCTGGTGCTGGCCACGAAGGGCGGTCTGGTCAAGAAGACGCCTCTGAAGGATTACGATTCGCCCCGCTCCGGCGGTGTGATCGCGATCAACCTGCGGGAGCGCGAGGACGGTTCCGACGACGAACTGATCGGAGCCGAACTCGTTTCGTCCGACAGTGATCTGCTTCTGATCAGCAAGAAGGCACAGTCGATCAGGTTCACCGCCTCCGACGAGACTCTGCGCCCCATGGGGCGTGCTACCTCGGGTGTCAAGGGCATGAGTTTCCGCTCAGGCGATGAACTTCTGTCGATGAATGTTGTTCGACCCGGTACGTTCGTGTTCACTGCCACAGACGGTGGGTACGCGAAGCGGACCGCTGTCGACGAGTACCGCGTCCAAGGTCGCGGCGGCCTGGGTATCAAGGCCGCCAAGATCGTCGAGGATCGCGGCTCTCTCGTCGGCGCGCTGGTGGTCGAGGAGCTCGACGAGATCCTCGCCATCTCGCTGTCGGGCGGTGTGATTCGTACGCGAGTCAACGAGGTCAGGGAGACGGGCCGTGACACCATGGGCGTCCAACTGATCAACCTGGGCAAGCGCGATGCCGTCGTCGGTATCGCTCGTAACGCCGAGGCGGGGCGCGAGGCGGAGGAAGTCGACGGCGAGGACGCCGTGGACGAGGCCGCGGAGGACGTCACGACCACCGGCACGGAAGAGGGCGAGTCGCCCTCCTCCGAGTAGCACGAGGAGAGAGACATCGTGAGCGGAGCCACGGGCGCCGGGTCGGCCGGTACCCCCAGGGGTACTGAAACTGACGGCGGCGGCCGTGGCTCCGCCGCGCAGGTGACGGACTCGCATACGACCCAGCTCAAAGCGATCAAGCCACCCGCGAACGAGCCGCGCTCGCCGGACACTCATGGATCCCAGGGGGGAACTGTGACGGACACCCGAGGCCCGCAGACCCAGCAGCACGCGGCTGGGACGGGTCCGGCAGCCCCGGGCGCCCAGCCGCACTCGCAGGCCGCTGCACCGCCCGCACCGCCGCAGCAGCCGGCCTCCCCGCTCCCCGGTGAGCGGCAGCCGCAGCAGCAGGCCGCCGGGCCGTACCACCCGCCGCAGGCCTACCAGAACCCGGCGGCTCCGGCCGCGCCCCAGGCCCCCGCTCCGGCCGGCGCAGTCCGCCGGCCGCGCACCGGGGCACGCACCACGCCGCGGATCCGCAAGGCACGCCTGCGCGTCTCGAAGGCCGATCCGTGGTCCGTGATGAAGGTGAGCTTCCTGCTCTCCATCGCCCTGGGCATCTGCACGATCGTCGCGTCCGCCGTGCTGTGGATGGTCATGGACGCGATGGGCGTCTTCTCGACGGTCGGCGGCACCATCTCCGAGGCGACCGGCTCGAACGAGTCGAACGGGTTCGACCTGCAGTCGTTCCTGTCCCTCCCGCACGTCCTGACGTTCGCGTCGGTCATCGCTGTCATCGACGTCGTCCTCGCGACGGCTCTCGCGACCCTCGGCGCGTTCATCTACAACCTCTCCGCGGGCTTCGTCGGAGGCATCGAGCTGACGCTCGCCGAGGACGAGTGACCGGCCGTCCGCAGGGAGCCCGGCACGGGTTCAAACCTCCGCGGACGGTCCGGCGACTATCGATTTTGGGACTGCCCACGTCGTGCGCTAATCTTCAGGGGTCAGCGCGCGGGACACACACCGCAGAGCGCGGCGGGGCTATAGCTCAGTTGGTTAGAGCGCATCCCTGATAAGGATGAGGCCACAGGTTCAAATCCTGTTAGCCCCACCAGCCAGAAGACCCCCAACCGATCGCGGTTGGGGGTCTCTTGCATGTGTGCCGGGTCTGTCGGGATGTGTGCCCGGTCGGCCGGACCACGACGGCATTCCGCCCGCGGTCAGGCCAGTTTCGTGATGATCTCCGCCACTCGTCCGGGCATCGACAGGAACGGCGAGTGGGAGGCGTCGAGTGCCACGACGGAGGTCGGGTTGTCCGGGAAGGCCGCGTCGGCGTCCGCGATGAACTTCTGCTGGAGGGGCGGCCGGACCGCCATGTCCTGTGCGCAGGTGACGTAGGTGCGCGGAACGGAGCCCCAGCCCTCACGGGTCAGGCCCGTGGTGCCCAGCGCGATGCCGACCGGGGCGTCGGGCGTCAGCAGCCCGATGGCGGCGTCGGCGACGGCCTGGTCGACGTCTCCGAAGAACGCGTCCCGCAACTGTTGCCGGTAGGCGGGGTCGTCCGACGCGACGTCGAGGCGCAGTGCTCCGATCGCGGCGGGATCGGCCCGGAGAGAGGGGCCGACGAGCTCACCGGCGTTCTCCGGGCTCTGGATGTAGGCGGCGGCCGGAGTGTCCGAAGCCGGCATGAACGCGGTCAAGTACACGGCGTGGGCGATGAGTTCGGGGCGCTGCTGTGCGGCCCGCGTCAGGACCGTGCCGCCCATGCTGTGGGCCACCACGGTGACCGGCGCCCCGTGCCCGAACTGCTCGATCTGTGCGACGAGCAGGTCGGCTGCCTGGTCGAGGTCGACCTCGGCGACCGGCGAGACCTCCGTGGCCAGGGCGGCGGAGTCGAACGGGCGCGCGCTGAGGCACGCAGGCCGCAGGGCGCGCAGCCCATGGCCGGCGAGGTCCACCGCGAGAGTCGTACGGCCGCCTGCCGCCAAGGGGGCGATGACCTCGCTCCAGCACCAGGAACCGTGCCAGTAGCCGTGGACGAGGAGCAGGGGGGTCGGTCTGGCGTCCATCGGCAGTCCTCTGGTGCGGAACGGTCAGTGCGGGTGGTCGGGCCGACCGGGCCGGTCAGGTCGTCACATCGGGAAGAATGGGGCGTAATCCCCGGTTCGTCAAGTGAAGATAACTTCGTATATGCGTGACTCAACAGTGAGACCCCTGACCGATTCACGGTCAGGGGTCTGCGGAGACACTTCAAGTGGGCGATTGGGTACGCAAGTTCGCCAGTTCGCCGTGGTGTCAGGGCAGGGCCGGAGTCTCAGAGCTGAAGGGGAGCTGTCTCCTCGGGGGAGGCGGCGGTCGCCTCGGTGAGCGTCGTGTCCATGTCCGTGCTTGTCTCCGCGTCGGCGTCCGCAGGGGTGCGGTGGCGGCAGCTGGGGGACTTGCCGTGGGCCTCGGCGCGGATGCGCTGCTTCATCGTGGGGGGCAGTGACCTGGTGAGGGCCCAGGGCTCGTGGGCTGTGGCCGGCGTCATCGTGTACGCGCTGCTGTTGCTGGTCGTCCCGGTCTGGGGTACGGCCGCGACGGCGGTCGTCGTGATGAGTCCGAGCGTCGTGCACAGCGCCAGGAAGGCGGTGACGATGGTGGTCCACAGCTTCGTGACCTGGTTCTGGGCCATGGCCCCTCACTTTCGGGTTGGGCGATTTGCGTACTTTCCTCATGATGTGTATGGAGGCCGCGAAGTGGTGGACCGACGCCCATGGCGCGTCGATCTTCTGATGAACACCACCCGGATGGGTGCAAGCGGCTTGAAAAGGGGTCGGGAGGACCCAAAGTGACCGGCTGTGGAGGTGTGATCACCCTCCGATCGGAGTGGTGAACTCCGGTTCTACTGCGGTGCGTGGGAGGGGAGTTGAGGGGGTCCACGCAGGTCACCGATCGATATCGGGCGGTGTGTATAGTCGGGCGCCAGAGGTCCCCTACGTCAAAGAAAGACGAGGTCGCGCGGTGAAGAAGCTTCTCCTGGTCGCACTGGCCGCCATCGGCGGGCTCCTCGTGTACCGCCAGATCCAGGCGGATCGCGCGGAGCAGGACCTGTGGACGGAGGCAACCGACTCCGTGCCCACGGGTTCCTGAGCACCGACAACCGATACTGAAAACCCCGGCCGCCCCGCGGTCGGGGTTTTGCGTTTCCCGGGGGCATCGAGGGGTGTCGACGGGGGCTGGAGGGGGCGTCACATCAGGGCCGGAGCAGGGCGTTTCGGACGCTCGTACGGAATGCGCGGATGACGCGCGGCCGTGCGGGGCAGGATGGGCCACGGCCTTGCGGGTCCGGGTGACGACGTGACGACTAGGGGTGACGCGGGATGGGGCGGCGTACGGCGTGGTGGCGTGCCGGGGCACGGCGCGGTCGTCCGTCGGCACGCGCGCGTGTGGCGGCCGCGGTGGTGCTGTGCACGGCCGCGGCGCTCACGTCCTGGCCGACGGGGACCGCGACGGCGGCCGGCACACCGGACCCGGACGCCTCCTCCTCGACGACCACGTCCTCCCTGGCCACCACCTCCCCCTCGGCCACCACCTCCGCCTCGGGTGACGCCTCCCCCTCGGGCTACGCCTTCGCGCCGGGAGCCCTGCCCGTCGACGGGGCGTCGGGCACCGCGGACGCGCCCCTCGTCGAGTCCGGCAGGACATACCGCAGTTCCCTCCCCGAGAGCGAGAAGGTCTACTACCGCCTCGACCTCGACGACACCTCCAACGCGTACGTCTCCGTCACCGCCGTCCCGCGCACCGGCGGCGAACTCTCCGTCACCTCCGGCATCAAGGTGTGGATGCAGAACGCCGACGGCCGCTCCTGCTCCTTCGAGACCGCGAGCTTCGGCGCGTCCCGCAGCCCACACCCCATCACCACCTGGGGCGCCCGTACGACCGCCCCCCGCGACGCGGTGTGCGAGGACGCCGGCGCGTACTACGTCGTCGTCGAACGTTCCGGTACGACGGACACCTCGCCCGGCGCCTGGGACCTGGAGCTCACCGCCGCGACCGAGCCGCGCCTGAAGGCGGTCGGCGCCACGAGCGCGCCCAAGGTGTGGGACTCCGCCTCGCCCAGCGTCCCCACGGGCGAAGCCGAGGAGCGCCGAGGAGGCGCCGGATTCGCTCAGGCCGCCGCCGTGGGGCGGGGCGTGTGGCGCACCGACATCGCGCCCGGACAGACGCTCTTCTACGAAGTGCCGGTCGGCTGGGGCCAACAGCTCTCCGCCGCCGCCGAACTGGGCAGCTCCGACGGCCCCACGGGGCTCGCGCCGGGCGCGCTGGACCTCGCCCTCTACAACCCCGTGCGCGCCGACGTCGAGGACGCGAGCGTCAGCTACGACGGCCGCCAGAAGACCGCCTCCCTCGACGCGGTGCCGCCGGTCGACTACGTCAACCGCTACGCGTTCTCCGACCGGGTGAACGGAATGCGCTTCGCCGGCACGTACTACCTGGTCGTGCACCTCGCCGAGGGTGTCGCCGACGACTTCGGCGACGGACCGTTCGGACTGAACCTGCGGGTCGGGGTGAAGGGGGAGGTGCGGGGCGGGCCCGGATACGCGGGGCAGTCCGTGCCGCGGAACATGTTCGAGGTCGCGGGGCAGGGAGCGGACGCGCCTGCGGACGGTGGGGACGGGGGAGACGGTGCGGGGGGAGACGGCGACACCGCGATGACGGCTCTCGCCGTGGCCGGTATCGGCGGTGGCACGGCGGTGCTGGTGGGGCTGGGGGCGTGGACCGTCGTGGCTCGGCGCCGGGCCGGGGCCTTGTGACGGCGACGGTTGCCGGAGCGGCGGTTCAGATCTGGGTCAGGGCCCAGAAGCCGACCGCGTAGCAGGTCAGCGCCAGCAGCAGGAGCGGGATCGCGACCTTCGCGGGTGGGCCGGGCCGGCGTGCGGCGCGGGTGGCCCGGTGGCTCCGGCGCGAAGTTTTCTGCGCGGGAGGTGGAACCTGCGGGACTTGGGCGGTGTACGAAGCAGTAGAGGGTTCAGCACGCTGGACGAGTGGCTGGGGGGAGAAGAGCACATGCGTGGGGTCGTGGGGGGAGACGTGCGCGGGCTGGTTCGGTTGGTGTGGCTGGTGCTGGGCGCCCTGGTCGGGGTGCGTGTGGGGAGCAGGTGCGGCCGGGGCGGAGGCAGGGATGTGAGGGGAGGAGCCGGTGGCCTGCGGAGGCGGCAGATGGAAGCTGCCCGTGTCCGACATGCTGGGCTGCTGGGAGGAGGACGAGGTGGACGGGGAAGGGGTGGAGGGCGCGGAGGTGTCGGACGGCGGGCGAGAGCCGGTGCTCTGGCGAGGGTCCGACGGACGGGACGTCATCCCGCTTCGGTCGGTGGTGGAATCGCCGGGCCGGTACGGCGCTTGACGGCTTCCTCCGCTTACGGAGGCGGCGGCGCCGCCGGTGCCCGGGCGGGGGTGTCTGTCCGAGCCAAGCCCCGCGCCTGCCCCCGTGCCCGCCCCCGACCCGGATCTCGATCCTGTCCCAGACCCCGTTCCCGTTCCGGTCCCCGTCCTGAGACTCGTGTCCACCCCTGCCGCGGCCTTGAGCGGTCCCTCCGGTACGAACCCCGTTGGGAGAGGGCCGAGTTGGTCGAAGATCTCGATCAGTTCGTCGTCCGGGCCGGGCTCCGGGAGGAGTTCACGGGCGGCGGCGAGGGCCTTGCGCGCCCCCGTGGCCGTGCGGAAGCGCGCGACCGGGTCGGGCTGCAGCAAGGTGGCCACGACCTGCCAGAGCGGCTCGGGGACGCTCTTGGGGGCGCTCGGTGTGCCGTACTCCGCGAAGTACTGGACGAGGGCCTTGGCGTCCGGCTTCGCGCCCTCCAGCAGATACAGCGCGACCAGGCCGACGGCGAACAGGTCGGCGGGGAAGTCGGGTTCGGAGCCCATCATCTGCTCGGGCGCGAGATAACCGGGCGTTCCCACCACGAGGTTGGTCTCCGTCAGGCGCGGCTCGCCCAGCCGCATGGCGATGCCGAAGTCGGACAGCCTGAGGCGCGGTCGGGCGGTGCCGGTGGCTTCTAGGAGCACGTTGGCGGGCTTGATGTCGCGGTGGACGACGCCTTCAGCGTGCACGGCGGCCAGACCTGACAGGAGCTGGTCGATCAGCGTGCACACGAAGACGGGCGGCAGGGGGCCGTAGTCCCCCACCAAGTGGACCAGCGAGCCGCCGGCGACCAGGTCCATGGTGAACAGCACCTGGTCGTCGTCGGCGGCCCAGCTGGCCGGTGCGAGCACATGGGGGTGATCGATACGCAGGGCCTGCTCACGCACGAAGCGCAACAGGGCGTGTGCGTCGCGCTGTTGGAGCACCTTGGCGGCCACGTAGCGGCGGCGGCGGTGGTCCCAGGCACGCCAGACCGCGCCGACCCCACCGCGTCCGATCGGGTCGACCAGTTCGTACCGTCCGGCGAAGACCTCACCCATGGCTGTGCGTCGCTCCTCCCCCTACGGCTACCCCTCTTGCTTCCCCCTCACCTCCCCTTCAATGAGCGATACGACTCCCTCTCGCGCGGATTCTCGGTCGGTCCTCGGTCGAGCATGGGTCGGGCCATGGTCAACGGTGGTCGGCGAAGGTCAGCGATGGTCGATATCGGCCGGTTGACGGCCGGTGATGAGTGATACGACCCTCTCGTGCCCTGCGTTCCCGCGCCCCCGTACACCGCGCCCCCGTGGCCGGCACCCCCGTAGCCCGGCCTCCGTGTTTCGAGCCTCCCCCGAGGCCCGAACCCCCGATACCTGAATCCCTGTGACTCGCCCTCGTGACACGAGCCCGTGTCCCGCGCCTCCGTGACCCGAGAACCGCGCCTCGTGTCCTCCTCGGCCGGTGGCCGTCGGCCCGGCTGCCGAACCCCCTTCGGCGACCGGGCCCCCGGTTCAGCTCTGGTGGGACTGGTAGTGCGCGACCGCGTCCGAGGTGCGGCCGGCGCCGTAGACCCGGAGGAACTCTGCCAGTTCCGGGTGGGTCGGGGCGAGGGTGTCGGCGGCATCGATGATGTCGCCGGCGGCGGCCACCGAGCGGAGCAGCGACTGGATCTCGCGGACCACCCGCTTGACCGTCGGCGCACCTGAACTGCTCGTCGTGGTCGTGGTGTTGCTGAGCACCGAGCCCCCCTGGGACTTCTTGATCTCCTCCATGCGTTCGGTGGCCTCGGCGGCGCTGACGCTGCCGTCCGCGACCTGCCCCGCCAGGTCCTGCAGCAGCTGAACCCGCTGTACGACGGCCGGGTTGCCGATCTTCGCCCGCTGACCGCTCATCAGCTGGGACAGCATCGGCGCGGACAGGCCCAGTACCCCCGCGAGCCTGGCCTGGTTGAGGCCGAGATCTTCTATGAGCTTACGGAAGAGCGCCCCCAGCGGCTCCCCGTACCAGTTCCGCTGCAGTTCCCGCGCTCTTGCGGTCGCTTCCTGCTGTGCGGCGTCCATTGCGTCTCCCCATCGCTTCCCCAAGTACGGTGGTTCGCTGTCGCGAACCACGCCGAGCATCTTACGGAGAGTGGTCGCCAGCGGGGACCCCCAATCTTTTTGCGAGATACGGGGGGTGACCCGGTACTCTGGTCTGCGGCGCCGACCGGTGTGGGTTTCCTCCGGCGGGCGCTACTTTTCCGGGGCCTTAGCTCAGTTGGTAGAGCGCTGTCTTTGCATGGCAGATGTCAGGGGTTCGACTCCCCTAGGCTCCACAGCGAGAACCCCCGTCCGGCCTGCGGAAACGCGATCGGGCGGGGGTTTTCTCATGCGCTCTGGTGTGTTCCCGTGCGCCGTGGCCCTCAGGCGGTACCGGCGTGGACCCCGGCTTCCTCGGTGACCTCGGCGATCTCGGTGGCGCCCTCCGGGCGGAGCCGGGCGATGGTGGCCGGGTGGGCGATGGACGGCAGGATGTGGCGCCACATCCCGGCGACCCGGACGCGCAGGTCGGCCCGTCGGCTGAGGGCCTCGGAGACCAACTGGACGCCGGTGAAGGCGGCCACGACGAACTCGGCGGTCTCCCGGGGCTCGACCTGCGCCAGCACCTCACCCTGCTCCTGCCCCTCGGCCAGCAGCCGGGTGGTGAGGTCGAACCAGTCGCCCCACGGATGCGTGCCGCCGACGTGCATGCCCTCGATGGACAGTCGCGTGCCGGCCCGGGCGAGGGCGTCGTGGCACAGCACGTGGGCGAACTGGTGGGTGATGTCGATGACCGACTGCAGGGGCGAGAGCTGTGGCTCCACGTTCACCAGCGAGGTCTGCTCGTCCATGACCGCCTGGGCGAGCGACTCCTTGGAGGGGAAGTGGAAGTACATCGCGCCCTTGGTGACATGTGCCCGGCGCAGGATCTCCGACGTGGCCGCCCGCTCGTAGCCGAACTCGGCGAACACGCTCGCCGCGGCCTCCACGATCGAGCGCCGGGTCTGCACCGCGCGGGCCTGCTTGGCCATGTCGTCCCCTTCGAGGCGTGCGTTGCGTCGTTCCGTGCCGGCGGCGCCTCGTCGAACCGCCGTCTAACAGGGTGTGACGAGCACTCTACCCGACCATACGGTCTGTTTCGTCACGTTCTGGGTGGGGGTCGTACCCGGGATGAGGGGTTCCGTGAGGCCCTGTTCCCGTGTACGCGTCACGTATGGAGGGGGAAGGGATCTCGGGTCGGCTGCATAAAGAAACCGCCCGGACCGTTTCTTTGTCCGGCCTGTCGTGAGGACGACGAAGGGCCCCCGGCTACCGCGCCGGGGGCCCCAGGTCAGGGTCGATCGAACGTCTACCGGCCCTCGTCACGCTGGGCGGCCTCTTCCTCGGCCTCCTTGACCTGTACCTCGGGGTCGAGGCCCGCCTCGCCGAGGCTGCCGTCCACCGACGTCAGCCGGCCGGTCTCGGGGACCTCGGTCGCCGCGGGCGGCTCGACCAGCCAGTCCGGGTTGGCCTGCTTGTCCCACCACTTCCAGGCGGCGAAGGCGCCACCCGCCAGCACGCCGACCACCAGCAGCGCCTTCGCGGCCCGACCGGCCCGCGCCCGGCGCTGGTGCTTGCGGGCCAGCTTCTGGATCTCCTTCGGCGAGACCTGTCCGCGCAGCGCGGCCAGCGCGGCCGCCCCCCGCGCGGTGGCCTCCTCGCGGACGGGCCCGGCGGCGGCGACCGCCTGCTCGATCCTCGGCCGCGAGTACTCGGCGGCCTGTCGAGCAGCCTGCCGGGTACGGATCGCGGCGTCGTGGGCGGCCTGGTCGACCTTCGGCGGCACATGCGTACGCGCCTGTTCCAGCCGCGGCGCGAGATGGGCGTCGTATTGGACACGGGCCTGGTCGGCGGCGAGCGAGACTCGCGGCGCGAGCCGGACGCGGGCCTCCTGTGCGTAGTGGGCGGCCTTGTCCTTGGCCGTGTCGGCGTAGGGCGCCACCACTTCCGCGGCGTGCAGCACGCTGTCCTTCGCCGAACCGGTCGCGGCGCGCACGCTGTCGATGCGGGTCACTGGTTCCTCCTCCTCGGTGGCGTACGTAATTCGACTTTCCACCCTTTTACGGATCATGCCTGCCGGCACACCCCGGGGCATGTCGGCCAAGTCCAATAGAGGATGAATGCGGTGCAACGGGAGCTTGTCGTCGACAATGCCACGGATCGACGGCGAGTGCCCCCGCCCTGGAGGCACTCGGCCGATTTCCGCGAGCAGGGCACGGGGCGTGGGAGGATCGGGGCGGCACAAGGAAGACAACGGAAGGCAGATCGTGGCCGAGCAGCTCTACGCCACCCTGAAGACCAACCACGGCGACATCGAAGTCCGGCTCCTGCCGAACCATGCCCCCAAGACGGTCCGGAACTTCGTCGAGCTCGCCCAGGGCCAGCGTGAGTGGACCAACCCCGAGACCGGCGAGAAGTCCTCGGACAAGCTCTACGACGGCACGATCTTCCACCGAGTGATCAGCGGCTTCATGATCCAGGGCGGCGACCCGCTGGGCAACGGCACCGGTGGGCCCGGCTACCAGTTCGAGGACGAGTTCCACCCCGACCTCTCCTTCAACAAGCCGTACGTGCTGGCCATGGCCAACGCGGGCCCGGCGACCAACGGCTCCCAGTTCTTCATCACCCTCGCCCCCACGACCTGGTTGAACCGCAAGCACAGCATCTTCGGCGAGGTCACCGACCCGGCCAGCCAGAAGGTCGTCGACACCGTCGCCGCCCTCCAGACCAACCCGCGCACCGACCGCCCGCTCGACGACGTCGTCATCGAGACGGTCGTCGTGGAGACCCGCGAGAGCTGAACCCGACTCGCGAGAGCGAGCCGCACAGACCGGGAACCCCGCAGGGCAGGAACCAAACGCCCCGCCCATCCGTAAAGATTGGGCGGGGCGGTGCATTTCGTGCCCGCCCTCGCGCGCGACCACCTATGCGACGACCTGGGGGATGTCATGGACGACCGAGCCGCCGACAGCTCGCAGGACGCCCAGCGTCTGCCCGGCTGCTACCGCCACCCGGACCGCGAGACCGGCGTCCGCTGCACCCGCTGCGACAAGCCGATCTGCCCCGAGTGCATGGTCGACGCGTCCGTCGGCTTCCAGTGCCCCGAGTGCGCCCGCGGCGACTCCGGTACCGGCCACGCCCCCGCCGCGAGCCGCCCCCGCACCCTCGCCGGCGGCACGGTCGCCGCGGACCCGCGACTGGTCACCAAGATCCTGGTCGGCGTGAACCTCGCGGTCTTCCTGGTCCAGCTCTCCGTCGGCGACCGCTTCGACACCCGCTTCGAGCTGCTCGGCCAGGCCTACGTCCCGGTCCTCGGCTCGGTCGAGGGGATCGCCGAGGGCCAGTGGTACCGGATGCTGACCGCGATGTTCCTGCACGGCAGCTATATCCACATCCTCTTCAACATGCTGAGCCTGTGGTGGATCGGTGGGCCCCTGGAGGCGGCACTCGGCCGCGCCCGCTATATCGCCCTCTACTTCGTCTCCGGGCTGGCGGGCAGCGCGCTCACCTATCTGATCGCCGCCCCCAACCAGCCCTCGCTCGGCGCCTCGGGCGCGATCTTCGGCCTGTTCGGCGCCACGGCCATCCTGATGCGCCGGCTCAACTACGACATGCGGCCGGTCATCGCCCTGCTGGTGATCAACCTCATCTTCACCTTCGGCTGGAGCAACATCGCCTGGCAGGCCCACATCGGCGGCCTCGTGGCCGGCGTGATCACCGGTTACGCGATGGTCCACGCACCGCGCGAACGGCGGAACCTGGTGCAGTACGGGACGTGCGCGGTGGTCCTCGTCGTCGTGGTCGCGATGACCCTGATCAGGACCGCACAGCTCACCTGATACCGAACCGTTGTCCACAGCGTGTGGCGGATCTAGTGCACACGGTGGGGGAACGTCGTCGCCCCCTGTCACCGACCGGCATTTATGCAGGTCAGGCAGGGGGCGAACGAGTTTTCGGTTGCCGGTAGGTCTGTCACACCAGCGTCAACACCCGATGGGTTATCCACAGATCGTCTTTCTTTTCCCCATGTGGACAACGGCTGTGGATAACTCAGCGGATAGCCGTGGGCAGAGCTGCGTTCACCGTGCGGTGGCCGCTACTTCCACTGCGTGGAGACACCGAATCCGGCGGCGATGAAGCCGAAGCCCACCACGATGTTCCAGTTGTCCAGACTGTCGATGGGCATCGACCCGTCGGACACGTAGAAGACGACGATCCAGGCCAGCCCGATGAGGAACATGGCCAGCATCACGGGTGCCACCCATGCACGGCTGTTCAGTTTGATGGCGGTCGCCTGCTTCGCCGGTGGCGGCGTGTAGTCGGCCTTCTTGCGGATACGTGACTTCGGCACGAGGGTCTCTCCTGTCGATGCGCTGCGTGGCCGCGCAGGTAACTGGATCGGGCTCCGGGGCAGCGTACAAGGGGACTCTTAGTGCTCCCCCGGGCGTCCGTTAGCGTAGTGCTTCCGCGGCGCCGAAGGAGATAAGGGTACGTTGACCAATTCTGCCGACTCCCCCGGTACGGGTACAACGGGTTCCGCGCCCGAACCCGCGCGTCGTCGGCTGCGGCCGATGCGGGTGCTCACGGTGGCCGTCTTCGCCCTCGCGGGGCTCATCTTCTTCACCAGCTTCGACACCGCCAAGGGCACCAACATCCGCACGGACGCGTCCCTGCTGAAGCTCTCCGACCTCATCCAGGAGCGCAGCCACAAGAACAAGGGCCTGGACGAGTCCAACGGTTCGCTGCGCGACGACGTCGAGTCGCTCGCCGAGGGCGACGACGGCAGCACCAAGGCGGAGGACGACAAGCTCGCCGGCCTGGAGAAGAGCGCGGGCACGCAGAAGGTGACCGGCAAGGCGATGACCGTCACGCTGAACGACGCCCCGCCGGACGCCACCGCCAAGCTCCCCGGCTATCCCGAGCCGCAGCCCGACTACCTGGTCATCCACCAGCAGGACCTCCAGGCCGTGGTGAACGCGCTGTGGCAGGGCGGCGCCCAGGGCATCAAGGTCATGGACCAGCGGCTGATCTCCACCAGCGCCGTGCGCTGCGTGGGCAACACCCTGATCCTCCAGGGCCGGGTCTACTCACCGCCGTACAAGATCACCGCGGTCGGTGACCCGGACAAGCTGAACCAGGCGCTGTCCGATTCGAAGGCGATCCAGAACTACATGGTCTACGTGAATGTCTACGGCCTCGGCTGGAAAGTCACCCAGGACGGGACGGTGACTCTGCCCGGCTACTCGGGCACAGTGGATCTGCACTACGCCGAGCCCGTGGGGTGAACTGAGCCGTTCAGGAGCTGCCGGTGCGCGTTGTCGTCAGGACCGTCAGCGAACTGTGCATCACGGTCGGCGCGCTGATCGTCCTCTTCGTCGTCTACGTACTGTTCTGGACCGGGGTCCGGGCGGACGGCGCGATGAACCACCAGATCGACGTCCTCCAGGGGCAGTGGGCGAAGCAGACGACGGAGCCCCGGACCACGGCCGCTCCCACGGCTTCCGCGCCCGCGAGCCCGAAGGCGCCGGCGGCCTACCACCCCGGCAAGCCTTTCGCGATCATGTACATCCCGCGGCTTGGTTTCACGTGGAACAAGCCCGTGCTCGAAGACACCGCGGTGAGCACCCTCAAGAAGGGCCTCGGTCACTACCGCGGCACCGCCCAGCTCGGGCAGGAGGGCAATTTCGCCGTCGCCGGGCATCGGCGGACATACGGGGATCCCTTCAAGGACTTCCCCAAGCTGCGCAAGGGCGACGCGGTGGTCCTGACGGACGGGACGACCTGGTTCACCTATCGGATAGACAAAGGCCCCTACAAAACCGTCCCCACGGACGTTGAGGTGATCGACCCTGTCCCACGTAAGTCGGGGTATACGCGTGAAGGCCGGTATCTCACGTTGACCACGTGCGATCCCGAGTGGGGACACAGTCACCGGCTGATCGTGTGGGCGCACCTGGACTCCACGCAGCCGGTGGAGGCCGGGAGACCACAGGCTCTACGCCGTTAGTCTGGTGCGGTACGGCGTGAGTCTGGTGCCGTGGTGGAACGGAAGGGACGGCATGTACGGCTGGATCTGGCGGCATCTGCCGGGCAACGCATGGGTGAAGGCGCTCATCTCGCTCGTGCTGGCGATGGTCGTGGTCTACGTCCTGTTCCAGTACGTCTTTCCGTGGGCCGAACCGCTGCTTCCCTTCAACGATGTGACGGTGGACAACCAGTGACAGCGCGGATTCTCGTCGTCGACAACTACGACAGCTTCGTCTTCAACCTGGTCCAGTACCTGTACCAGCTGGGCGCCGAGTGCGAGGTGCTGCGCAACGACGAGGTGTCGACCGCGCACGCCCAGGACGGCTTCCACGGCGTGCTCCTGTCCCCGGGCCCCGGTACGCCCGAGGAGGCCGGGGTCTGCGTCGAGATGGTCCGCCACTGCGCCTCGACCGGGGTCCCTGTCTTCGGCGTCTGCCTGGGCATGCAGTCGATGCAGGTGGCGTACGGCGGGGTCGTGGACCGCGCGCCGGAGCTGCTGCACGGCAAGACCTCCCTGGTCGAGCACGGCGGCAAGGGCGTCTTCGCGGGCCTGCCGACGCCGTTCACGGCGACCCGGTACCACTCGCTCGCGGCCGAGCCGGCGACCGTGCCGGCCGAGCTGGAGGTCACGGCGCGCACCCACGACGGCATCGTCATGGGGCTGCGGCACCGTGAACTCCCGGTCGAGGGCGTGCAGTTCCACCCCGAGTCGGTGCTCACCGAGCACGGCCACCTGATGCTGGCCAACTGGCTGGTGGAGTGCGGCGACCAGGGCGCGGTGGCCAGGTCGGCCGGGCTCGCCCCGGTGGTGGGCAGGGCCTCGGCGTGACCGCGCTGCGCCCCGAGCGCGAGTCAGGCGCCTCGTACGGACAGGAGTCGTACGAGGCGTCATCGGCGTTGGGGGACTGGACCGTGGGTCGGCAGGCGCCCGAGCAGGCGTACCAGCCGCCGATCGACGAGGAGACGGTGGCGCTGCGGATACCCGAGCCGCCGCCGGGCGGGTTCATATCGCCGTCTGCCGCCTCAGCGACCACATCTGCCACAGGAACCACCCCGGGTGGCCGGGCGGCCCGCAGAAAGGCCGCGAAGGGCCGTCGTGGGGGTCACGGGGGTCATGGCGGCCACGCAGGGCACGGCGGACACGGTCGGCACGGGGGTGCGACCTCGGCGTCGGAGGCCGCGGGGATCGCGGGGGCCGCCGAGGGGGGTTCGGGGGCGCCGCTGTCCCGGATGGAGGCCCGTCGGCAGGCCAAGGCCCGTAAGCCGGGTGCGGCGGTGATGGCCAGCCGGGCGATCGGCGAGGTGTTCATCACCACCGGTGTGCTGATGCTGCTGTTCGTCAGCTACCAGCTGTGGTGGACGAACGTCCGGGCGCACGCGCAGGCGGACAAGGAGACGAGCAGCCTCCAGAACGACTGGGCCAGCGGCAAGCGGGCGCCGGGCAGTTTCGAGCCGGGGCAGGGCTTCGCGATCCTCCACATCCCCAAGCTCGACGTGGTGGTGCCGATCGCCGAGGGCGTCAGCAACAAGAAGGTGCTCGACAAGGGCATGGTCGGTCACTACAGCGAGAGCCCGCTGAAGACGGCGATGCCGTCGGCGAAGACCGGCAACTTCTCGCTCGCGGGGCACCGCAACACGCACGGCGAGCCGTTCCGGTACATCAACCGGCTGAAGGCGGGCGACGAGGTCGTCGTCGAGACGCAGGACGACTACTACGTCTACAAGGTCGCGTCGATGCTGCCGTCGACGGCGCCGAGCAACACGACTGTCATCGACCCCGTCCCGAAGGGATCGGGTTTCACGGCGCCGGGCCGCTACATCACACTCACCACCTGCACGCCGGAGTTCACCAGCAAGTACCGGTTGATCGTCTGGGGCAAGATGGTCGAGGAACGGCCGCGCAGCAAGGGGAAGCCGGATGCGCTCGTCGAGTAGGGGCGGATGAACGTGGCAGCGACCACCGACGGCACACAGCACGAAGAGCACACGGATGCGCCCGCGCCGCCCGAGGTCCGTCGCGGGCCCGGGCCCGTCGCGCAGGCGGTCAGCGTTCTCGGCGAACTCCTCATCACCGGCGGGCTGGTGCTCGGCCTGTTCGTCGTCTACTCGCTGTGGTGGACCAACGTCGTCGCCGACCGCAAGGCCGACAAAGAAGCCGACAAGGTCCGTGACAACTGGTCCCAGGAGGCGACCGGGCCCGGTGCCCTGAACACCAAGAACGGCATCGGCTTCCTGCACGTCCCCGCCATGAAGAACGGCGAGGTCCTGGTCGAGAAGGGCACCTCGACGAAGATCCTCAACAACGGCGTGGCCGGCTACTACACGGACCCCGCCAAGGCCACGCTTCCCACGTCGAACAAAAAGGGCAACTTCACCCTCGCCGCCCACCGCGACGGCCACGGCGCGAAGTTCCACAACATCGACAAGCTGAGCAAGGGCGACCCGATCGTCTTCGAGACGAAGGACAAGTGGTACGTCTACAAGGTCTACGCCACCCTCCCGGAGACCTCGAAGTACAACGTCCAGGTCCTCACCCAGATCCCGAAGGAATCCGGCAAGAAGAAGGCCGGCCACTACATCACGCTGACGACGTGCACGCCGGTCTACACGTCGCGGTACCGGTACGTGGTCTGGGGCGAGTTGGTCCGGGTGGAGAAGGTGGACAACAAGCGCACTCCACCGAAGGAACTGCGCTGACCCGAGTCACTTGTGACGATGCTCCAACCGCCGCAGCCGGGCATGGTGCTGCTGAAGGAGCTTCTCGATCCGCTGAAGGCGAGAGCTTTGGAGCGCGACTGGATCCCACTGGCCCTCTTTGAGAGGGCCAGTGGCGCACCGGCCAGTACCGGGTAGCCGTTGGCAGCCAGCTCCTCACGGTGACCCTTCACAGCGGTCTCGGGCAACAGAGAGGCCCCCGCCGGATTCCCCGGCAGGGGCCCACTGTTCTTCGCTGGTGGTGCCAACCGCTAGCCGCTTGTGCCGCCGAAGAAGTTGGTGCCGCCGTCGTTTCCGCCGTTGTTGCCGTTTCCGCCTGCGGTGGTCAGGTTGACCGTGGTGCCCTTGTCGACGGTGTTGCCCTGGCCCGGGTCCGAACGGATGACGATCGCGTTGTCGTCGTTGGAGCCGTCGATGTTGCCGACCTGAAGGCCGGCGTTCTGCAGGGCCTGCTTGACGTCGCCGAGGCGCTGGCCCAGGACCTGCGGGATCTGGACCTGTTCCTGCTGCTTGGCCTTGCCGACCTTGATGTTGACCGTCGAGTTCTTGTCGACCTGGGTGCCCACCTGCGGATCGGTCGAGATGACCTTGCCGACCTGGTTGTTGTCGTCGGTCTCCTCGTCGACGCAGGTGCCGACCAGGTTGTTGGCCGTCATCTGGGCCTTGGCCGCGTCACAGCTCTGGCCGACCACGTCAGGCACCGTGGACTTCGCCTCGGCCTTCGCGATCGTCAGTGTGATCGTGGAGCCCTTCTCGACTTCCTTGCCGAGCCTCGGGTCCTGGTTCAGGACCGTGTTCGGGTCCTCCGTGGACACCTGGGTCTTGGTCTTGATGACGAACTTGTAGTCGTCGCCCTCAAGGATCTCCGTCGCCTCGTCGAGGCTCTTGCCGAGAACGCTGGGGACGGCGACCTTCGGGGCGCCGGTCGAGACCACGAGGCTGACCGCGGTGCCCTTCTTGATGTTGGTGCCGCTCGCCGGGCTCGAGGAGCAGACCGTGCCCTTGGCCTGGTCCGCGCAGGGCTTCTTGGTGACGTCCCCGAGCTTCAGCTCACTGTTGGTCAGCTGTTTCTCGGCGTCCGGCTGGGACAGGCTGACGAGGTTCGGTACGGCCACCTCGTCGTTGCCGACGTTGTTCCCGCCGAACGCCCACTTGCCGATCAGGATCGCGCCCACCAGCACCAGAACACCCGCCACGACCAGCAGGATCGTCGAGGTGTTCGACTTCTTCTGGCGGCGCCGGTCCGGCCGGTCGTCGTAGCCGTAGCCACCGTCGTCCGGGTTCATCGGCGGCAGCATCGACGTCGCGCCGGCGTCCTGCGCACGCAGCGCCGTGGTCGCCTGGTCGTCGCCGTAACCGCCGTAGCCCACCGAACCCATCGCCGCCGTGGCCGCGACCGGCTGGCCGTCGAGGCAGGCCTCGATGTCCATGCGCATCTCGTCGGCCGACTGGTAGCGGTAGTTCGGGTCCTTGACCAGCGCCTTGAGGACGATCGCGTCCATCTCGGGCGTGATCTCGGGGTCGAAGACCGACGGCGGCTGCGGCTCCTCGCGCACGTGCTGGTACGCGACCGCGACCGGGGAGTCGCCCACGAACGGCGGGCGGACCGTGAGGAGTTCGTAGAGCAGACAGCCCGTGGAGTAGAGGTCCGAGCGGGCGTCGACCTGCTCGCCCTTGGCCTGCTCCGGCGAGAGGTACTGAGCCGTACCTATCACCGCGGAGGTCTGGGTCATCGTCATGCCGGAGTCGCCCATCGCGCGGGCGATGCCGAAGTCCATGACCTTGACCTGGCCGTTGCGGGTGAGCATGACGTTGGCGGGCTTGATGTCGCGGTGGACGATGCCGGCGCGGTGGGAGTACTCCAGGGCCTGGAGGATCCCGATGGTCATCTCCAGGGTGCGCTCGGGCAGCAGCCTGCGGCCCGAGTGCAGCAGTTCGCGCAGCGTGGACCCGTCGACGTACTCCATCACGATGTACGGGATCGAGACCCCGTCGATGTAGTCCTCGCCCGTGTCGTAGACCGCGACGATCGCGGGATGGTTGAGCGAGGCGGCCGACTGGGCCTCCCGGCGGAAGCGGGCCTGGAAGGACGGGTCGCGCGCGAGGTCGGCGCGTAGCGTCTTCACCGCCACGGTGCGGCCGAGGCGGGTGTCATGGGCGAGGTAGACCTCTGCCATGCCACCGCGACCGAGCACCTGGCCCAGCTCGTACCGGCCGCCTAGGCGACGCGGCTCTTCCATAGTTCCCTACCAGCCCTCTCCGTCGGTCCCGACCGGCACGGCTGTGCGGTCGGAGGCTGCCGTCCGGGCCTACCGTACCCGGCTGGCTTTGTGTGATCTGGCCAAGCCCGTCACCCGATACAGGACCGGTATCGCAACGTGCACCGATGTGAAGGGGAGGTGAGCGGCGTCACTTCTTGGAGTTGATGACCGCCTCCATCACACTCTTCGCGATCGGCGCCGCGAGGCCACCGCCGGAGATGTCGTCACGGACGGCGTTGTCGTCCTCGATCACGACCGCGACGGCGACCGGCGTGCTGCCGTCGCCGAGCTTGGCGTAGGAGATGAACCACGCGTAGGGGTTCTCGCTGTTCTCCACACCGTGCTGCGCGGTACCGGTCTTGCCGCCGACCGTCACGCCGTCGCCGATCTGCGCGTTCTTGCCGGTGCCGTCCTTGACGACCGTCTCCATCATCGACTGCAGGATCTGCGCGTTCTCCGACGACAGGGGCTGGCTCAGCTCCTCGGGGTCGGTCTGCGCGATCGTGTCGACGTTGGAGGACTGGAGCTTGTCGACCATGTACGGCTTCATCAGCTTGCCGTCGTTGGCGACCGCGGAGGCGACCATGGCCATCTGCAGCGGGGTCGCGGCGGTGTTGAACTGGCCGATCGAGGAGAGCGCGGTCTGCGAGGAGTTCATGTCGTCGGAGAAGACCGAGGCACTGGAGCGGACCGGCGTGAACTGCTCCTGGTCGAAGCCGAACTTCTTCGCCTCCGCCAGCATCTTGTCGTTGCCGAGGTCGGAGCCGATCTTGCCGAAGACGGTGTTGCAGGAGTACTGCAGCGCGACCCGCATCGTCGCGTTCTTGCAGGGGATGTTCCCCTCGTTCTTCAGCTCGGTCGTGGTGCCCTTCATGATGTAGGGCAGCGGCGAGTCGGTCTTCTCCTCGGCCGTCTTGTACAGGCCGTTCTCCAGCGCGGCCGCGGCGGTGACCACCTTGAAGGTGGAGCCCGGCGGGTAGGTCTCGCGCAGCGCCCGGTTGAGCATCGGGTCGTCGGGGTTGTTCTTCTTCTGGAGCTTGGTCCAGTTCTTGGAGTCCACGTCCGTGGAGTTCCCGGCGAACGACGACGGGTCGTACGAGGGGTACGAGGCCAGCGCCAGGATCTTGCCGGTGGCCGGGTCGAGCGCGGCGACCGCGCCCTTGCCGCCCTGCTTCTTCAGACCGTCGTAGGCGGCCTTCTGGGCGGCGCCGTTAAGCGTGGTGACGACGTTGCCGCCCTGCTTCTCCTTGCCCGTGATCATGTCCAGGGTGTTGCGGAAGAAGAGCCGGTCGTCGTCGCCGGTGAGGATGCCGTCCTCGATGGACTCCAGCTGGTTGGCGCCGAAGGCCTGGGAGGCGTACCCCGTGACCGGCGCCCACATGGCGCCGTTCTTGTAAGTGCGCTTGTACTCAAGGTCGTTGAGCCCCGACTTGCTCGTCTTCGTGGAGCCGGTGATCGGCTCGCCGTCGACGACGATGTCGCCGCGCGGGGTGGAGTAGCGCGCGATGGTGACACGGCGGTTCTTCGGGTCGTCCTTGAGGCTGTCCGCCTGGACGTACTGGAGCCAGTTGTCGCGGACGAGCAGCGCGAGGACCAGAAGGCCGCAGAAGATCGCGATCCGGCGCAGGGGCTTGTTCATGACGGGCGGACCACCTGGGTCATCTCGGCGTCGGGGTTGCCGGCGGGGGCGGGCGCCGGGCGGCGGGCGGTGTCGCTGATGCGGATGAGGATGCCGATCAGCGCCCAGTTGGCGATGACGGAGGAACCGCCGTAGGCCAGGAACGGCATCGTCATACCGGTCAGCGGGATCAGGCCCATGACGCCGCCGGCGACGACGAAGACCTGGAGCGCGAAGGCACCGGACAGACCGACGGCGAGCAGCTTGCCGAACGGGTCGCGGGCGGCCAGCGCGGTGCGCACACCGCGCTCCACGATCAGGCCGTAGATCAGCAGGATCGCCATGATGCCCGCCAGGCCCAGCTCCTCGCCGAAGGTGGCGAGGATGAAGTCGGAGTTGGCGGCGAAGCGGATCAGCTCGGAGTGGCCCTGGCCCCAGCCGGTGCCGAGGGTGCCGCCGGAGCCGAAGGCCCACAGCGCCTGCATGGCCTGCTCGGAGTGGACCAGGCCGTCGCTGCTGCCGTTGCGGCTGAGCATGTACTCGCGCATCGGGTCGAGCCACGCCTGGACACGGGTCTGGACGTGCGGCTCGAAGCTGGCCACGCCGACCGCGCCGGCCGCGGACATCAGCAGACCGAAGACGATCCAGCTGGTCCGCTCGGTGGCGACGTACAGCATGATGACGAACATTCCGAAGAACAGCAGCGACGTACCGAGGTCGGTCTCGAAGACCAGGATGAGGATCGAGATCATCCAGACGACGATGATCGGGCCGAGGTCACGGCCGCGCGGCAGGTACAGGCCCATGAAGCGGCGGCTGGCCAGGGCGAGGGCGTCGCGCTTGACCATCAGGTAGCCGGCGAAGAAGATCGCCAGCACGATCTTGGCGAACTCGCCGGGCTGGATGGTGAAGCTGCCGACCTGGATCCAGATCTTGGCGCCGTAGGTGA
The DNA here is from genome assembly GCF_053595415.1 of Streptomyces sp. NPDC002499. NCBI lineage: Bacteria > Bacillati > Actinomycetota > Actinomycetes > Kitasatosporales > Streptomycetaceae > Streptomyces > Streptomyces sp. NPDC002499. The sequence continues at coordinate 365,285 of NZ_JBSFXO010000006.1, read as the reverse complement.
TGTTGGCGCCCAGGCCCGGGACCAGCGGGAGGAGCAGCAGGACCAGCGCGCCGACCATGGAGATGTAGGTGTAGCGCTGGAGCACGCGGTGGTCCTTGAGGAAGACCAGGACGACGGCGAACAGCGCGATGCCCAGCGCGGTGTAGATCAGCTGGTTGGTGGCCTTGCCACCGGCGACCCCGATCGACTGCAGCAGCTTGGACTGGTCGAGCCGCCAGATGGCGACGAGTCCGAGTCCGTTGAGCAGCGTGGCCAGCGGCAGCAGCAGCGGGTCCGCGTACGGGGCGAACTTCCGTACGACGAGATGCGCCACGCCGGCCAGCAGGCCGAGGCCCAGGCCGTAGCTCAGCAGGCCCGTCGGCACCTGGTCGTCGATGGCCAGGCCCACGTTGGCGTAGGCGAAGACCGGGATGACGACGGCGAACACGAGCATGGCGAGCTCGGTGTTGCGTCTGCTCGGCGCTCCGATCGCGCCGATCGTGGACGTGTGGTGCGTCGGTTGGTTGGTAGTACTGCTCATCGTGTGACGGGGCCTCTCACGGCTTGCCTACTGCTTACCGCACAGCGAGACGACCTTCTGCTCCTCCTCCGAGAGGCTGGGGCCGGGGCTGGGGGTCGGGGCGGTCGCTGATGTGGACGGGTTCGGTGAGGTCGAGGGGCTCGGCGTGGCCTTGGACGTGAGTGAGGTGTTTGTGGTTCCCGTGGTCCCACCCGCCTCGCCCGTACCGGTCTTCGAGCTGTTCTCGCTCTCGGCGGCCTCGCGCTCCGACTCCTTCTTGCAGGCGGAGGCCTGCACGGAGAGCTCGTCGACCTTCGACTGGGCGTCCTTCAGCCCGCCTTCGGCGATCGTGGCCTTGACCTGCTTCTGCTGGTAGGGCGGCAGGTACTTGAGTTCGATCTCGGGGTGGTCCTTCTGCACCTTCGAGAGCGAGACCCAGGCCAGGTCCTGGCTGATGCCCCGGTACAGCGCGACGTGTTCGCCCTTGGTGCCGACGTAGTACTGGTTCTGCGTCCAGCGGTAACCGCCGTACAGGCCACCGCCGATGACGGCGAGCGCGAGCACGCTGTAGAAGGATCTCTTGAGCCACTTGCGGCCCTTGCCGGGCTTGACGAAGTCCTCGTCGGAGTAGTCGCCGAAGCCGCCCGCGGGCACGTAGCCGGTGGTGTCGCCGGAGCCGGGCGGGCCGAACTCGCCTCCCCCGCCCTGGCCGTGACCCTGGCGGCCGAGCCCGGAGGCGCGGCCGGCCGGGGTCTGCATGATGCCGTTGTCGTGCTGCTGGTGCTGATGCTGGTTCTCGGCGACCGCGCCGACCACGACCGGGGTGTCGGAGAGCTGCCCGGCGAGGGTGTCCCCGGTGTCGAGGTCGAGGACGTCGGCGATGATCACCGTGATGTTGTCGGGGCCGCCGCCGCGCAGCGCGAGCTGGATCAGCTCCTGCACGGTCTCCTGGGGGCCCTGGTAGCTGGCGAGGGTGTCCTCCAGGGTCTGGTGGGACACCACCCCGGACAGACCGTCGGAGCAGATCAAGTAGCGGTCGCCGGCCCGGACTTCACGGATGGAGAGATCGGGCTCGACATGGTCGCCACTGCCCAGCGCGCGCATCAGCAGGGAGCGCTGCGGGTGGGTGGTGGCCTCCTCCTCGGTGATGCGGCCCTCGTCGACCAGCCGCTGCACCCAGGTGTGGTCCTGCGTGATCTGCGTCAGCACGCCGTCGCGCAGCAGGTACGCGCGCGAGTCGCCGACGTGGACGAGGCCCAGCCGCTGGCCGGTCCACAGCAGGGCGGTGAGCGTGGTGCCCATGCCCTCCAGCTGGGGGTCCTCCTCGACCATCATGCGCAGCTGGTCGTTGGCCCGCTGCACGGCCGTGCCCAGGGAGGTGAGGATGTCGGAGCCCGGTACGTCGTCGTCGAGCGCCACGATGACGGAGATGGCCTCGGAGGAGGCGACCTCACCGGCGGCGGCGCCGCCCATGCCGTCGGCGATGGCGAGCAGGCGCGGACCGGCGTATCCGGAGTCCTCGTTGCCCTCCCGGATCATGCCTTTGTGCGATCCGGCGGCGAAGCGCAGTGACAGACTCATGCGCACCTCGCCCGTCGGCTCCGGGTACATCCGCACGGTGCCCACCCTCCGGTCGGGAGCGCGCCGGGGCCCGTGGTGGGGGCCACCGCTGCGTGCTCGCTCCGCTCGCTCATTGTCGTATCTACTTCCGCAGCTCGATGACGGTCTTGCCGATGCGGATCGGCGCGCCCAGCGGAATCGGCGTGGGGGTAGTCAGCCGGCTCCGGTCGAGATACGTGCCGTTGGTGGAGCCCAGGTCCTCGACGATCCACTGGCCGTCGCGGTCCGGATAGATCCTGGCATGGCGGCTGGAGGCGTAGTCGTCGTCCAGCACGATCGTGCTGTCGTGCGCCCGGCCCAGGGTGATGGTCTGGCCCTGCAGCGCGACGGTGGTGCCGGTGAGGATGCCCTCGCTCACCACGAGCTTGGTCGGTGCGTTGCGTCGCTGGCGGCCGCCGGCCTGCTGACGCTGCGGTGGGGGCGCGGCCTGCTGGCGGGCGGGCTGTTGCTGGCGCCCGGCCTCCCGGCGGGACCCGCGCTGGGTGACCCGCGTTCCGAACAGGTCGCTGCGGATGACCTGCACGGCCACGATCACGAACAGCCATAGAACGGCCAGAAATCCTAGCCGCATGACCGTCAGGGTCAGCTCTGACATTGCCCCCGCTTCACCCTTCGGCTTGCCGGTAAACGATGGTGGTCTGGCCCACGACGATCCGCGAGCCGTCGCGGAGCGTAGCGCGGGTGGTGTGCTGCCCGTCCACCACGATGCCGTTGGTGGACCCGAGATCCTGGACGGTAGAGGGCGATCCGGTCCGGATCTCGCAGTGCCGGCGGGATACTCCGGGGTCGTCGATCCGCACGTCGGCCTCGGTGCTGCGGCCCAGCACCAGCGTCGCGCGGGAGATCTGATGGCGGGTGCCGTTGATCTCGATCCAGTGGCGGGTACGCGAGCCGGGCGCCGGAGCGCCGACCGGGCCGCCGCCCGCGCGCGGGGCCTGCTGCGGGGAGCCGTACCCACCGGGGCGCGCGCCGCCGGGCGGCGGCCCGGCGGGCATCGGCGGGGCGGCCGCGGGTGCGGCGGCCGGCGGGTAGCCGTAACCGCCGCCGGGCCGGCCGGCCGCGGGCGGAGCCGCCGGGGCGGCGCTGCCGGGGGCCTGCTGGTTGGTGGAGGAGGCGAGCGTACGGCTGCGCACCCGGTACAGACCGGTGTCGAGGTCGTCCGCCTTCTCCAGGTTGACCTTGATCGGTCCCATGAAGGCGTACCGCTGCTGCTTGGCGTAGTCGCGCACCATGCCGGCCAGTTCGTCGCCGAGCTGGCCGGAGTAGGGGCTGAGCCGCTCGAAGTCCGGCGCGCTCAGCTCCACGATGAAGTCGTTGGGCACCACGGTCCGGTCGCGGTTCCAGATGGTCGCGTTGTTGTCGCACTCGCGCTGCAGCGCGCCCGCGATCTCCACCGGCTGGACCTCGGACTTGAACACCTTGGCGAAGGTGCCGTTGACCAGACCTTCGAGGCGTTGCTCGAACTTCTTCAGGACTCCCATGGGGCACCTCCTCCGTCTCTGCCGTCCTGGGCACTGCGTACTTGGTACTGCTTACTGATCGTATCCACGCGCCGCTGAATCGGCTGGTTCCCCCTGTCGGCCCTGTCGACGGGTGTCGACGCCTGCGAAGTTCCCTGCGGAGCCCTGTTTCGAACTCCCGCGGTGCACTCCCCTGGCGAACTCCTCCCGCGTACTCCTCGTCGCATCCTCTGGCAAGGATCGTAGAGGCGGCCGCAGACCAGTGTCCCGCACCTGACTGTGCGCCCGGCCCGGCTCCTGGGGAGACGGGCCGGACCGGTACGAGGTTGATACGTGAACAGCCGCACATTGATACGGAGCCAGGGAACTTTTGGATCACTCGCCGACCACACCGTCCGGTGGCGGTCCGGCGGTGCCTTCGACGACTGCCCTGGTCGTCGGCTGCCCCCGGATAAGGGATGTGAACCCACCCCTACCCCCGTGCTAATCTTCTGCATGTCGGAAGGCGCCAGCCCCTTGGGGAAAAGCCCGAGGACACACCCAATGCGCGGGTGGCGGAATAGGCAGACGCGCTGGATTCAGGTTCCAGTGCCCGAAAGGGCGTGGGGGTTCAACTCCCCCCTCGCGCACCAGTCGAAGGCCCCCAAGTCTCAGGACTTGGGGGCCTTCGCGTTGTCCGGGGGCGGTGTGAGCCGTATTACCTGGTGAGGACAATCACACGGCTTCGCCACCGCCCGGCGGGCGTCACGCGGCGAGGCGTTCGGCGACCGCCTTGGCCTTGGTGGCGGCCTCCTCAAGGGCGCGCTCGCGCGAGGCCTCGTAGAGGGGGACCAGCTCGGCCATCGCCGGGTTGTGCGGGGCCATGGTCAGCTCCGGGACGATGAACTCGACGTCCAGGGCGAGGGCTCCGGTGAGGACCGCCGCGAGGTAGTTCTGGACGTACTCGTTCTGTTCGCGCGGGGTGCCGGGGGCGTAGGAACCGCCGCGGCTGGCGACCACGGTGACCGGGGTGCCGGCGATCTTCGAGTCCTCGGTGCCGGCGGTGCGGCCCATCAGGATCACGTTGTCCAGCCAGGCCTTGAGGGTCGAGGGGATCGCGAAGTTGTACATCGGGGCGCCGATCAGCACGGCGTCCGCCTCCTCCAGCTCCTCGATCAGCCGCAGCCGCGCGGCGAACGCGGCGGCCTGCTCGGGGGTGTGCGTGGCCGGATCCGCGAAGCCCGCGGTGTGGGAGTCGGCGGTGATGTGCGGCACCGGGTTCACGGAGAGGTCGCGGTGGATCACCGTGCCCTCCGGGTGCTGCTCCTCCCAGGCCTTGCGGAAGGCCTCGGTGACGGCCCGGGAGGCGGAGGCCTCGGCCGGGAACACGGAGGAGTCGATGTGCAGGAGTGTGGACATGGGGAGCTCCCGTAAGGTGGTGAGAATTCGTACTGGACTATTGATAACACAGTCACTTACTTTTTTTCATCCCCTCACGGTGGGGGCAGTACCCTGGGGTGCATGGCGGTCGAGCAGGGTCACGATCTGGGCGCGTGCAAGCGGGTGGACGGCGGCATCACGCGCGTCTTCCAACTGCTCGGAAAGCGCTGGACCGGCCCGATCGTGGCCGTCCTGACCGGCGGGCCCGCGTACTTCACCGACCTGCGCCGCGCCATCCCCGGCATCAGCGAGCGCATGCTCTCCGACCGGCTCACCGAACTCGGCGCCGCCGGCCTGCTGGTGCGCGAGGTGGACGAGGGTCCGCCGCTGCGCGTCTCCTACCGGCTGACGCCCGCCGGGGCCGCGCTGGAACCCGCGCTCAAGGAGCTCGGGGAGTGGGCGAAGGTGCACCTGCCCGAAGGGGCACAGCCGCCGGACTGCTGACCGGTGTCCGGTTTTCCACAGGCGTGGAGTTGTCCACAGGGTCTGACGCGTTTCGGCCACCGGCTGTACGGTCTGCACGAGTTGATGTTCGTGTGCGTGCGGGGGAGGCGGTCGGTGTGACCGAAAACGGAGCGGTGACGACAGACACGGCGGGAGTCGAGGCCGCGGCCTCGGCGGCGCCTACGGCTGCCGCGGAACCGGCGGCCGCGGAGCCGACGGTGGTCGTGGTGCCGGTCGCCGCGGCGCGCAGGCTGCCGCGGGTACCGGGGTTCGCCCACGGGCCCGCCGAGGGCTCGCCCAAGGACGAGGGCAAGGCGCTGCGCAGGCTGGTCCCGCGCGGCTCGCACGCCGCGTTCGACCTGGACGGCTCCCGGCCCACCGCGGTCGCCGCCGTCGAGGAGTCCAACCGCGGCCGCATCCCCGGGCTCACGCCGATACGGGCGGGCCGGATGGCGGCGACCCCCTTCGCCTTCCTGCGCGGCTCGGCCGGCCTCATGGCCTACGACCTCGCGCGGACCCCCATGACGAGGATCCGCGCCCAGATCTGCGGCGACGCGCACGCCGCCAACTTCGGCCTGTACGGGGACGCGCGCGGCGACCTGGTCATCGACCTGAACGACTTCGACGAGACGGTCGACGGCCCCTGGGAGTGGGACCTCAAGCGGCTCGCCGCCTCACTGGTGCTCGCGGGCCGGGAGGCCGGCGCCGACGAGGACACCTGCCGCAAGGCGGCCCACGGCGCGGTCGGCGCCTACCGCCGCACCATGCGGCTGCTGGCCAAGCTCCCGGTGCTGGACGCGTGGAACGCCATCGCGGACGAGGAACTCGTCTCCCACACCGACGCCCACGACCTGGTCGGCACCCTGGAGCGGGTCTCCGAGAAGGCGCGGGGCAACACCAGCGGGCGGTTCGCGGCGAAGTCGACGGAGCGCACCGAGGACGGCGGCCGCCGCTTCGTGGAGGCCCCGCCCGTGCTGCGCCGCGTGCCGGACGAGGAGGCCGCCGCGGTCGCCTCCTCCCTGGAGCACTACCTGACGACACTCTCCGAGGACCGCCTCCCGCTGCTGTCCCGGCACGCGGTGCACGACGTCGCGTTCCGGGTCGTCGGCACCGGCAGCGTGGGCACGCGCTCGTACGTGGTGCTGCTCCTGGACCACCGGGGCGAACCGCTCGTGCTCCAGGTCAAGGAGTCCCGCCCGTCCGTGCTGGTGCCGCACCTGGTGGCGGCCGGCTTCGAGACACCCACCGTCGAACACGAGGGCCGGCGCGTGGTCCTGGGCCAGAAGCGCATGCAGGTCGTCAGCGACATCCTGCTGGGCTGGACGACGGTCGACGGACTGCCCTTCCAGGTACGGCAGTTCCGCAACCGCAAGGGCAGCGTCGACCCCGCGGCCCTCGCCGCCGACCAGATCGACGACTACGGCCGCATGACCGGCGCCCTGCTGGCCCGCGCCCACTCCCACAGCGCCGACCCGCGCCTGATCTCCGGGTACTGCGGCAAGAGCGAGGAGCTGGACGAGGCCCTGGCCGACTTCGCCGTCGCCTACGCCGACCGCACGGAGGCCGACCACGCCGACCTGGTCGCCGCGGTGCGGGCCGGGAAGGTGCCGGCGGAGATGGGGGTCTGAGGGAAGTGACGGATGTGAGGAGCGCCGGGTGAAGTACGTCGACCTCGACGGGCGGGACGGTGAGGCGACCGGGGTCGTCGACCCGCGGCCCTATCTCGCGCGGTTGCCGGCGCTCGCCGACCAACTGCCGCCGGGGGCACGCGCGTTCGCCACCGACCCCGGGCACTACGACCTCGCCGGCCGACGGTGTGTGAAGGATCTCAGGCCGCAGGCGGTGCGCCGGACCGGCGACGACGAGATCGAGATCCGCTTCGGCCACGACTGCGGGCAGCACGAGGGGGACCTCCTGGTGCGGTACGCGGGTGTCTCGCGCTTCCAGGTGGACGTCCTGGGCTTCTGCGACGTCTCGGCGCTGGGCGACGTGATCCTCGACGAACTCCTGCCGCACCCCGAGGGCTGCACCCACGAGATCGCCTGCCGCCCGGGCACGCTGGTCGTCGCCTGCCGGGACCTGGCGGCGGAGTGGGTGGAGGCGGGGTGCTCCGGGGCGGGGACGGGCTAGGGCTGTGACCGCATACGGTCGCCGGGGTGGTGGCTCGTCTCGGTAGCGTGCACGGCGTGATCGACTCATATGCGAGTTCCGACGATGCCGAGGTCGCGATAGCCGGGGCGCGGGCCGGCGCGGCTGTGGTCCGTGACATGTACGGCCGGCGCCTCACCCGCATCGACAAGGGTGCCGGGGACTTTGCCACCGCGGCCGACGTGGAGGCCGAGGCGGTGATCCTCGACGTCATCCGTGCCGCACGGCCCGATGACGCGGTGCTCGGTGAGGAGGGCGGTCAGCGGGGCGGCGCCGACGCCGTGCGCCAGTGGCTGGTGGACCCCCTGTGCGGCACGCTGAACTACGCCGTCGGCAGCATGCTGGTGGCCGTCAACGTGGCGCTGCGCGAGGGGGCGGCGGCGGTGGCCGACCCGTTCGGCGACGAGGTCTTCTTCACCGACGGCGAGAGCGCCTGGGTGCGGCACGACGGCGCGGACGACGTACTGACGCCCACTTCCGACTCCCGATTGGTGGACGTCAATCTGGATCAGCCGTTCCCGGGTGCGCCCGGATTCCGGGCTGTGGATCTGCTGGCCCACCCCGGGTTCGTCGAGCGGTTCCGGCCCCGGGTCGTGTCGACGACCCTGGCGCTGGCCTGGGTTGCCGCCGGCAAGCGCGCCGCGTACGTCACCGATGGCGGCGACCTCTCCGGGAGCGTGCACTTCGCCGCCGGCATCGCTGTGTGCCGGGCTGCCGGCTGTGTCGTCACCGGGATCGACGGCGCTCCGATCGGCGAGGGAGGCCGCGGGCTCGTAGTCGCCGCCGACGACGAGACCCACGGGCAGCTGATGTCGATGATCCGCACTCCTTAGTGCTGTGACCATGTCGGTTCGCCGTGTTGGTGGTCGCGGGTGAGGCGCGTGGCCCCGGTGCCGGACGGTGGTTGCGGGGGCCTGGGACCGGTGTCGGGCCGCCGTCGCGAGGGCCCGTGACGGTGGGGCGGCGTGGGCGACCCGCGCGTGGCCTACGCTGAGCGGGTGACGAGCCCAGACGCTGAGCAGGGTGCCGGTGCCGCCGGTGGGGCGCAGGCGGTACCCGAGGACGGTACGCCGCGGCCCGAGGAGCGGCTGGAGCGGGCCGTGCGGGCCGCCGAACAGGCATTGATCGAGTACGAGATCGCGGTCGAGACCTTCCGTATCGAGGTCGAGAACTTCTCCCGGCTGCACCACCAGAAGCTCGGGCCGATGTACACCCGCCTCGACGAGCTGGACGCGGAGATCGCCGAGGCCAAGGCAGCCCGCACCGGCGACCCCGAGGATGTGCGCAAGGCGGACGAGGCGCGGGCCCGGGTGATGCCGATGCCCGGCGTCGAGGAGCTGTTCAACGGCTGGATGGACGGGGACGGACTGTTCCCCGAGGCGGCCGCGATGCTCACCGACCAGCCGGTGCGGCCCCCGCAGCGGGTGCGCCCCAGCGACGAGGCCCGCAAGCTCTACCGGGAACTGGCCCGCAAGGCCCACCCCGACCTGTCGACGGACGAGTCCGAGCGGGCCCGGCGCGAGGAGTTCATCACCCGCGTCAACGCCGCTTACGCGCGCGGCGACGAGCCGCTGCTGCGCGAACTGGCCGCGGAGTGGGCCAAGGGACCGGAGCCCGAGCAGCGCGGCCCGAGCGCCAGCGAGGAGCTCTACGCCCGCCTCGAATGGCTCGCCCGCCGCAAGGAACTCCTCGCCCTGGTCGCCAAGGAGCTGGAGGACGGGCCGATCGGCTCGATGCTGCGGATGGCGCCCGACGATCCGGACCACCTGCTGGACGAGATCGCCGAGCAGCTGCTGGCGCAGGTCGCCGAGCGGGAGCGGGAGTTGGCGGAGCTGGTCGGGTAGCCACCGGGCCGGCCCGACGGCGGGCGAAGCAACCGGCCCGGCATGGTGTCGGGCGCGTCGGGTAGCGTCGGGGCATGCATTTTGGAGCTGGTGTGCCCACGGTCGAGGTCGGGGATCTCAAGGACGGCGACTTCCTGCTCGACGTCCGTGAGGACGACGAGTGGGAGGCGGGGCACGCGGAAGGTGCCCTGCACATCCCGATCAGTGAGTTCGTGGCCCGGTACGGCGAGCTGACCGAGGCCGCGCCGCAGGACGGCAAGGTCAATGTGATCTGCCGTTCCGGCGGGCGTTCGGCGCAGGTCACGACGTATCTGGTCCAGCAGGGCATCGACGCCGTGAACGTCGACGGCGGCATGCAGGTGTGGGCCGCGGCGGGCCGACCCGTCGTGACGGACGACGGCGGGACCGGATTCGTTCTCTAGACGTCTCGGCCGATCGGGGCGGGTCAGCTGAGCGGGTGCGCCGCCAACAGGTCGCCCAGGGCTTCCTCGTGCGCCGCAGCGGGGCCGAGCGACAGTTCCAGGTGCTTGGCCCAGGCGTGGTACCGGTGCAGCGGGTACTCGACGTCGGCCCCGAAGCCGCCGTGCAGATGCTGTGCCGTCTGCACGATCCGTCGTACGCCCTCCGAGGCCCAGATCTTGGCGACGGCCACGTCACCGGAGACCGGCAGCGCGCCCGGCGCCCCCGAGGCGACCCGCCAGGCGGCCTGCCACAGCGTCGCCTCCATCGCCCGCAGGTCGATGTAACGGTCCGCGGCCTGCACGGCCACCGCCTGGAAGGTGGCGACCGGGAACCCGAACTGCTCCCGCTTGCCGGTGTATTCGCTGGTCATGCGCAGCACCCGCTCGCCGAGACCGAGCGCCAGCGCGCACGTCCCGGTGGTCAGCAGCTCGCGCAGCCACTCCCAGGCGCCGTCGGCGTCGATGACGTCACGGGCGGCGATCCGGGCGGACTCCAGGCGCAGTTCGCCGAGCCGCTCGCCGTTGGTGGAGAACTGCTCTCCCAGGCCGACGCCCTCGTGGACGCGGGGGACCACCGCGAGCACCGTCCGGTCCGTGGCCGTGTGCGCGGGTACGAGGATGTGGTCGGCGACCTGGGCCCACGGCACCGCCGTCTGCACCCCGTCCAGGATCCACGCGTCGCCGTCCTGCCGTGCGGTCACGGCGAGTTCGGCCCCGTCGTGGCCGGTACGTCCGCTGGAGGCGACGGTCAGCACCAGTTCGCCGCGGCCCGCCGGCGCGAGCAGGGCCGACCTCAACTCCTCGCCGCCGTACGTCTGTACGGCGGCCGCGGCCGCGCTGCTCTCCAGCAACGGCACCCTGGCCAGCACCTTCGCGGACTCGCGCAGCACCTGGCACAGCGCGATCGCGTCCAGGCCGGCCCCGCCGTACTCCGCGTCCAGCAGCAGGCTCAGCAGGTCCGCCTCGGCGAGCGTGGCCCACAGCGCGCGGTCGAAGTCGTCGGCGACGGCGCCCGCGACGAGCGCGGGACTCGGCACCGCGTCGGGGGCGACTCCGGCGAACACGCCCCGCGCCGCCTCTGCCGCCGCCTGCTGCTCCTCGGTGAAGGTGAAGTCCACGGTCCAGTCCTCTCGGCGGCTCCGTTGATCTGACGGTGCGTCAAGATAGAACAGGTTCTAGAAGAAGGGAATGGTCGAGGGTGGACCCGCCTCGGCCGGTTCCTGCCCGGTCCGCCTTCGCTCGGCCCGTCCCGACCGATCGTCCGGTTTGTCCTGAATTTGCTGGAGGGCGCGCACCGTAAGGTGTCAGTCGCTGTGGACCACCGGCACGACCAGGCGTTCGAGAGGGGCTGTGCCGGGCGGGCCGGTCTGAGTACCGTTCCCGTGCGAACGCGCTGGAGCGGATGGACCGGGATCGGGAAACGGGGTGGAATGGACGCGTACGACACGGACTCGGACGCCCGGCGGGAGCCGGCCGGATCGGGCGGTCCGGACGAGGCGGAGACTCCCGCTGCCGACGCGGCGGCAGAGCCGATCACGTCCGAGCCGATCCCGCCCGAGCCGACTACGTCAGTGCCGACCACGCCAGTGCCGGCTTCAGGCGCACCCCCCGCCGCTGTTCCCTCTGTCGTGGTGCCCCCGGCCTTCATACCCCCCGCCGCCGATCCCCGTACCGGCGTCGCCGCGCTCTCCCCGCGCTATCAGGTCGCCGCGGCGCTCGCGCTGGCCGTCGTCGCGGTGACCGTGTGCGTGCATCTCGCGCTGGTCTTTCTGCACGTGGCGCCGTCGAACACGGTCACCAAGCAGCACGGCAACGCGATAGACGACTGGGTGTACCCGGAGTTCGAGCAGAACTGGAAGCTCTTCGCGCCCAACCCGCTCCAGCAGAACATCGCCGTCCAGGTCCGGGCCGAGGTGCACACCGAGGACGGCGACGTGAACACCACCGGCTGGTACGACCTGTCCGCCGAGGACGGCCGGGCGATAGACGGCAATCTGCTGCCGAGCCACACCGACCAGAACGAACTGCGCCGGGCCTGGGACTTCTTCGCCTCCACCCATGACGCCGAGAACCGCCCCTCGGGTCTGCGCGGCACCCTGTCCGAGACGTATCTGCGGCGGATCGTGGTGCTGCGTCTGGACCGCGAGGGCGCGGCCGGGCGGACCGGGGTCATAGAGAACGTGCAGGTCAGGGCGCGTACCACCAATGTGCCCGCGCCGAAGTGGAGTGACGAGAAGATCTCGGACCAACCGATGTACCGCGTGCTGCCCTGGTGGACGGTCACCGCCGCCGACAGCGACGGAGGCGCCGCGTGAACCGCTTCGCCCTGTCGGTCTCCGCGGCCATCGCCCGGATCACCGAGTCGGCGCTCGGCCCGTACCAGGCCGCCGTGGTCCGCATCGGTTTCAGCGCGACCTGGCTGCTGTTCCTGCTGCGCGAGCTGCCGCACCGCCAGGAGCTGTACGGTCCCGACAGCCCCTGGAGCTGGGACCTCGCCCAGCAGCTGATCGCCAACAACCACGCGTTCACGGCCCTGATGTGGTCGGACGGACAGACCTGGTTCGAGATCGTCTACGCGCTCGCCGTGCTGACCGGCGCGCTGCTGCTCCTTGGCTGGCGCACCCGCACGATGTCCGTGCTGTTCATGCTCGGCGTGCTCTCGCTCCAGAACCGCAGCGTCTTCATGGGTGACGGCGGCGACAACGTCCTGCACCTGATGTCGATCTACCTCGTCTTCACCCGCTGCGGCCAGGTGTGGTCGCTGGACGCGCGACGGGCGCGGCGCACGGACGAGGCACGCGCGCGCGGCGAGCACGTCACGGACCGGACCGGTCCCGTCCTGTGGTCGGTGCTCGGCTTCGCGCTGGTCGCGGTGACCGCCGGGGGCCGCCTCGACGGCGTCGACCCGACCGTGCCGGTGATCCTGTGGGGCATGTGGTCGGCGCTGGGCGTGTGGTGGGCCGTCGGGCGGCTGGCGAAGGGCAGCGAGCCGCGGATCCTGCTCGACGTCATCGGCAACATCGTGCACAACGCCGGACTGTTCGTGATCATGGCCGAGGCCTGTCTGATCTACGCGACGGCCGGCTGGTACAAGATCCAGGGCTCGCGCTGGCAGGACGGCACCGCTGTCTACTACCCGCTCCACCTGGACTACTTCTCGCCCTGGCCCGCCCTCGCCGACCTGCTCTCCTCCAGCGGCACGATGGTGATGCTCGTGACGTACGGGACCGTGATCGTGCAGGTCGCGTTCCCCTTCACGCTGTTCAACCGACGGGTCAAGAACGTCCTGCTGGCCGCGATGATGTTCGAGCACGCGGTGATCGCCGTGGTCCTGGGGCTGCCGTTCTTCTCGCTGGCGATGATCGCGGCGGACGCGGTCTTCCTGCCGACGACGTTCCTGCTCCGCACTGGCGGCTGGGCGGCACGCGCGCGTGACCGCGTCCTCGCCCGGGTCCGACCCGGTCGTACGGAGCTGCCGGCGCCCCGCGCCCCGGAGAACCCCGAGCACGCGCCCGTAGGCTTCACGCCATGACCGCCTCCGCCCCTGACCTGCTCAGCACCTGGCACCGGCTGGCCGACGCCTCCGTCCTGCTCGACGGCTTCCACGCCCTCAAGCACGCCGTGCGCTTCGGGGCCGACATCCCGATGGCGGTCGCGGTGGACCGGGCGGCGGCACTGGCCCTCGCGGACGACCTGGCCCCGGACGTACGGGACACGCTGGCCGGCCTTCTGACGGAGGTGGCGGCGGGGACGTACGCGAACCTCGTGCCGCGCCCGCATCCGACCGAGGTCGCCGCGTTGGCCGTACGACCGTCTCGCGAGGCCGCGCTGGAGAAGCTGGCACATCTGCCCCGGACCACGCCCGTCGTGGTCCTCGACAACCCGCGCAACCTCGGCAACGCGGGCGCGGTCATCCGCCTGGCCGCCGGTTTCGGCGCGACCGGCGTGATCACCACCGGCACGCTCGACCCGTGGCACCCCACGGTGGTACGCGCCGGCGCGGGCCTGCACTTCGCCACCACGGTCGAGCACCTGCCGGTCGAAGAACTGCCGCCGGGCCCGCTGTTCGCCCTGGACCCCGAGGGCGACGACATCCGGGGCATCAAACTCCCGGACGACGCCGTCCTGGCCTTCGGCTCCGAACGCGCCGGACTCTCGCCCGAACTCCGCACGCGAGCCGACCACTTGCTGTCCCTGCCGATGCGCCCGCAGGTCTCCAGCTACAACTTGGCGACGAGTGTGGCGATGACCTTGTACCACTGGAGCATCGGAACAGGGGCACCCCTTTAACGGCAGCGCCGAGCGTTTTTAGGGGCGCGGGGAACTGCGCGACCAGCCACATCGGACGGTCAGCCGCACAGAATCCGCACCCCCCACCCCCTTAGGCGTCCCGACGCACCTCAATAACCCGGAACCGGTTGGCCACAAACGCCCCATCGGCCAGCGCAGCATTCGCCGCCGGGTTCCCCCCGGACCCGTGGAAGTCCGAGAACGCAGCCGTCTGATTGACGAACACCCCACCCGTCAGATTCAGCGACAACTGCGCCGCCTCCTCGAGGCAGACCTCCTCGACCGCAGCCTCAACTCCCGCATCGGTCGTGTACGCCCCGACAGTCATCGCCCCCTTCTCCCGAATCGTCCGCCCCAGCAAGGCCACCGCATCCGCGGCGGAGTCGACGGCGACGGCGAAGGAGACAGGACCGAAGCACTCGTTCATGTACGCGGCCTCGTCGTCCGGCTTCGCCCCGTCCAGCTTCACGATCACCGGCGTACGCACCACCGCGTCCGGGAACTCGGGGTTCGTGATCTCCCGTGAGGCGAGGGCGACTTCGCCGAGCCCGGCGGCGGCCTCCACCCGGGCCTTCACGTCAGGGTTGACGATCGCGCCCAGCAGCCCGTTGGCGCGCGCATCGTCACCCAGCAGCCCGTCGACCGCGCGGGCGAGATCCGCGACCACCTCGTCGAAGGTCTTGTGGCCCTGGTCGGTGCCGATGCCGTCGCGGGGGATCAGCAGGTTCTGCGGGGTGGTGCACATCTGGCCGCTGTAGAGCGAGAGCGAGAACGCCAGGTTGGCGAGCATGCCCTTGTAGTTCGCGGCCGACTCCACGAGGACCGTGTTCACGCCGGCCTTCTCCGTGTAGACCTGCGCCTGGCGGGCGTTGGTCTCCAGCCAGTCGCCGAACGCCGTGGAACCCGTGTAGTCGATGATCCGGATCTCCGGGCGGGTGGCCAGCGTCTTGGCGATGCCCTCGCCGGGGCGCTCGGCGGCCAGCGCCACCAGGTTCGGGTCGAAGCCCGCCTCGGCGAGCACCTCGCGCGCGATCTGGACCGTGAGCGCGAGCGGCAGCACCGCGCGCGGGTGGGGCTTGACCAGGACCGCGTTGCCGGTGGCCAGGGAGGCGAACAGGCCCGGGTAGCCGTTCCACGTCGGGAAGGTGTTGCAGCCGATCACCAGGGCGATCCCGCGCGGGACCGGCGTGAACTCCTTGGTCATGACCAGCGGGTCGCGCTTGCCCTGCGGCTTGGTCCACTGAGCCGTGTCGGGCGTGCGCACCTGCTCCGCGTACGCGTAGGCCACCGCCTCCAGGGCGCGGTCCTGCGCGTGCGGGCCGCCCGCCTGGAACGCCATCATGAAGGCCTGGCCGCTGGTGTGCATGACCGCGTGCGCGAACTCGTGCGTCCGGTCGGCGATCCGCTTGAGGATCTCCAGGCTCACCACCGCGCGGACCTCCGGGCCCGCGTCCCGCCAGGCGCGCTGTCCGGCCTTCATGGCGGGCAGCAGGACGTCGAGGTCCGCGTGCGGGTACTCGACGCCCAGCTCGATGCCGTACGGCGAGACCTCGCCGCCCGTCCAGCCGTCCGTGCCCGGCTGGTCCAGGTCGAGGCGGGTGCCCAGGAGGGCGTCGAAGGCGGCCTTGCCCGCCGCCATGTCCAGGCTGCCGTTCTCCCCGTACGCCTTGGGGTGTTCGGGGTGGGGCGACCAGTACGCGCGCGTACGGATCGCTTCCAGGGCCTGGTCGAGTGTGGGCCGGTGCTTGGCGATCAGTTCGTGCGCGGTCGGTTCGGCAGCCATGGGGGGACCATCTCCTCGTCTTGCGAACACTGTGACTCTTTGCCGGGCTCATGACCTGGGCAGTAACAAGGCGCGGGAACACCCGCTCAGAGTTAGAGTAACCGAACGATCGGTCGGGACAAGGGGGTCCGCCGCATCTGTGGAAAACCCCGTGCGGGAGGATCGCGCACATGACAGCACTGGACCTCAGCAGCCCCGTGGCCGTCGTCGGTACCGGCACCATGGGCCAGGGCATCGCCCAGGTCGCGCTGGTCGCCGGCCACCACGTGCGGTTGTACGACACCGTTCCCGGACGCGCCCGGGAGGCGGCCGAGGCGATCGTCGCCCGTCTCGACCGGCTCGTCGCGAAGGACCGGCTCTCCGCCGACGAGCGGGACGCGGCCCGCGCGCGGCTGCTGCCCGCCGCCGACCTCGCCGACCTCGCGGACTGCACGCTGGTCGTCGAGGCGGTGCTGGAGCGGCTGGACGTCAAGCAGGACCTGTTCCGGGCGCTGGAGGACCTGGTCGACGAGGACTGTCTGCTCGCCACCAACACCTCGTCCCTGTCCGTCACCGCCATCGGCGGCGCCCTGCGCAACCCCGGCCGCCTCGTCGGCCTGCACTTCTTCAACCCCGCCCCGCTGCTGCCGCTGGTCGAGGTCGTCTCCGGCTTCGCCACCGACGTCACGTCGGCCACGCGCGCGTACGAGATGGCCCGCGCCTGGGGCAAGACGCCGGTCGCCTGCGCCGACACCCCGGGCTTCATCGTCAACCGGCTCGCCCGGCCCTTCTACGCCGAGGCGTTCGCGGTCTACGAGGCCCAGGGCGCCGACCCGGCCACCATCGACGCCGTGCTGCGCGAGTCGGGCGGCTTCAGGATGGGCGCGTTCGAACTGACCGACCTCATCGGGCAGGACGTCAACGAAGCGGTGACGCGCTCGGTGTGGGAGGCCTTCTTCCAGGACGTACGTTTCACGCCCTCGCTCGCCCAGCGCCGCCTGGTGGAGTCCGGCCGGCTCGGCCGCAAGAGCGGACAGGGCTGGTACGACCACGGCAAGGACGCCGAGCCCGCCGAGCCGCACACCGCGGAACCGCAGCGGGCGCCCGCCTACGTCGTCGTCGAGGGCGACCTGGGCCCGGCCGCCGAACTCCTCCCGTTGCTGCGCGAGGCGGGCATCCAGGTCCGCGAGGACGAGGAGGACCACGGCACCCGCCTGGTGCTGCCCGGCGGCGGCCAGTTGGCGCTCGCCGACGGCCAGACCTCGGTGGAGTTCCGCGACGTCGTCTACTTCGACCTCGCCCTCGACTACCGCAAGGCCACCCGCATCGCCCTGTCCGCCTCCCAGGACACCTCGCCGCAGACGCTCACCGAGGCCACCGGCCTCTTCCAGGCGCTCGGCAAGGACGTCAGCCTCATCGGGGACGTACCCGGCATGATCGTCGCCCGCACGGTCGCCCGGATCGTCGACCTGGCGCACGACGCCGTCGCCAAGGGCGTGGCCACCGAGGAGGACATCGACACCGCGATGCGCCAGGGGGTCAACTACCCCCTGGGCCCGTTCGAATGGAGCCGCAGGCTCGGCCGCAACTGGGCCTACGCCCTCCTGGACGACCTGCACATGCGCGACCCGTCCGGACGCTACGCGCCGTCCCTCGCGCTCTACCGACACGCGTACGCCACCGACAAGCGGGAGGGCAGCACGTCATGACCACCGCCAAGCGCGACACGTACACCCCGGAGACGCTGCTGTCCGTCGCCGTCCAGGTCTTCAACGAGCGCGGCTACGACGGCACCTCCATGGAGCACCTCTCCAAGGCGGCCGGCATCTCCAAGTCGTCGATCTACCACCACGTGGCCGGCAAGGAGGAACTGCTGCGCCGGGCCGTGAGCCGGGCCCTGGACGGCCTCTTCGAGATCCTCGACGAGGAGCCCGCGCGCGTGGGCAGCGCAGAGGGGCGGCTGGAGTACGTCGTGCGGCGGATGGTCGAGGTGCTGATCACCGAGCTGCCCTACGTGACGCTGCTGCTGCGGGTGCGCGGCAACACGGGCACCGAGCGGTGGGCCCTGGACCGGCGCCGGGACTTCGACCACCGGGTCGCCGACCTGCTGCGGGCGGCGGCCGACGCCGGCGAGGTGCGCGGCGACGTGGAGGTGCGGCTCGCGACACGGCTGGTCTTCGGGATGATCAACTCGATCGTCGAGTGGTACCGCCCCGACGGGCGCGGCATGAACGAACGCGAGGTCGCGGACGCGGTCGTACGGCTGGTCTTCTCGGGGCTGCGCAAGCAGGACTGACACGCCACACGGGTCAGCCCTGCGGCTCCAGGTCCTCCTCCTCGAACACCAGCAGCGTGCGCGTGCTGAGCACCTCCGGCATGTTCTGGAGCCGGGTGAGCACCAGCTCGCGCAGCGCCTTGTTGTCGGGCGTGTGCACCAGCAGCAGCACGTCGAAGTCCCCGCCCACCAGCGCGATGTGGGAGGCCCCGGGCAGCTGTCTGAGCTGTTCGCGCACCGTGCGCCAGGAGTTCTGGACGATCTTCAGGGTGATGTACGCCGAGGTGCCCTGACCGGCGCGTTCGTGGTCGACGCGGGCGCCGAAGCCCCGGATGACGCCGTCTTCGAGGAGGCGGTTGATCCGTGCGTAGGCGTTGGCGCGCGAGACATGCACCCGTTCGGCGACGGACCGTATCGACGCGCGGCCGTCCGCCTGGAGCATCTGAAGGATGTCCAGATCGATCGCGTCGAGGGGGCGCGCGGGCGGCTGGGGCCCGCCGGCCCCGCCGCTCCCGCTGCCCTCTGATCCTTCGGCCATTTGTTCAGGTGCCATGTCCCCCCGCCTCCCTACCATGGACGTACTGCGTTCATTTGAGGTTGTGCAGAACCGTTTGTCCACAGCCTGGAGGTGCCTGTAGCCAAAATGTGCCGACGACCGAACAATCGGTAGGTGAGGCGCATCACTCTCGTGACGCGTCCACAGCCGTTCGCACGAGGAGGTGCCGTCATGACGGTCCTGGAGCAGCGGGGCGCCTACCGGCCCGCGCCGCCGCCCGCCTGGCAGCCCCGCACGGACCCCGCGCCGCTGCTGCCCGACGCGCACCCGTTCCGCGTTCTGGGCACCGACGCCGCCGCGCAGGCCGACCCGGCCCTGCTGCGCCGGCTGTACGCCGAGCTGGTCCGCGGGCGCAGATACAACACGCAGGCCACCGCCCTCACCAAGCAGGGCCGCCTCGCCGTCTACCCCTCCAGCACCGGCCAGGAGGCCTGCGAGGTCGCCGCCGCGCTCGTCCTGGAGGAGCGCGACTGGCTCTTCCCCAGCTACCGCGACACCCTCGCCGCCGTCGCCCGGGGCCTGGACCCCGTGCAGGCGCTCACCCTGCTGCGCGGCGACTGGCACACCGGCTACGACCCGCGCGAGCACCGCATCGCCCCCCTTTCGACGCCGCTCGCCACCCAGCTCCCGCACGCCGTCGGCCTCGCGCACGCCGCCCGCCTCAAGGGCGACGACGTGGTCGCGCTCGCCATGGTCGGCGACGGCGGCACCAGCGAGGGCGACTTCCACGAGGCGCTGAACTTCGCCGCCGTCTGGCAGGCCCCGGTCGTCTTCCTGGTCCAGAACAACGGCTTCGCCATCTCCGTCCCGCTCGCCAAGCAGACCGCGGCCCCCTCCCTGGCCCACAAGGCGGTCGGCTACGGCATGCCGGGCCGCCTGGTCGACGGCAACGACGCGGCGGCCGTGCACGCGGTCCTCGCCGACGCCGTACGGCACGCACGCGCGGGCGGCGGTCCCACGCTCGTCGAGGCGATCACGTACCGGATCGAAGCCCACACCAACGCCGACGACGCGACCCGCTACCGCGGTGACACCGAGGTCGAGGCCTGGCGCGCGCACGACCCGATCGCGCTCCTGGAGCACGAGCTGACCGAGCGCGGCCTGCTCGACGAGGCCGGTGTCCAGGCCGCCCGGGACGCGGCCGAGACCATGGCCGCCGACCTGCGCGAGCGCATGAACCAGGACCCGGCGCTCGACCCGATGGACCTCTTCGCGCACGTCTACGCCGAACCCACCCCGCAACTGCGCGAGCAGCGCGAGCAGTTGGCGGCGGAGCTGGCGGCCGAGCGGGAAGGGGCGCACTGATGACCACCGTCGCCCTCAAGCCGGCCACCATGGCGCAGGCCCTCACGCGCGCGCTGCGCGACTCCATGGCCGCCGACCCGACCGTGCACGTCCTCGGTGAGGACGTCGGCACCCTCGGCGGGGTCTTCCGGGTCACCGACGGGCTCGCCAAGGAGTTCGGCGAGGACCGCTGCACGGACACCCCTCTGGCCGAGGCGGGCATCCTCGGCGCGGCCGTCGGCATGGCCATGTACGGGCTGCGGCCGGTCGTGGAGATGCAGTTCGACGCGTTCGCCTACCCCGCGTTCGAGCAGCTGATCAGCCACGTCTCCCGGATGCGCAACCGCACGCGCGGGGCGATGCCCCTGCCGATCACCGTCCGCATCCCCTACGGCGGCGGCATCGGCGGCGTCGAGCACCACAGCGACTCCTCCGAGGCGTACTACATGGCGACCCCGGGCCTGCACGTCGTCACGCCCGCGACCGTCGCCGACGCCTACGGACTGCTGCGCGCCGCGATCGCCTCCGACGACCCGGTCGTCTTCATGGAGCCCAAGCGGCTGTACTGGTCGAAGGACTCCTGGAACCCCGACGATCCGTCCCCCGTCGAGCCGATCGGCCGCGCGGTCGTGCGCCGCCCGGGCACCAGCGCCACGCTCATCACCTACGGCCCGTCCCTGCCCGTCTGCCTCGACGCCGCCGAGGCCGCGCGGGCGGAGGGCTGGGACCTCGAAGTCGTCGACCTGCGCTCCCTGGTGCCGTTCGACGACGAGACGGTGTGCGCGTCGGTCCGGCGGACCGGGCGCGCGGTCGTGGTGCACGAGTCGGGCGGCTACGGCGGCCCCGGCGGGGAGATCGCGGCCCGTGTGACCGAGCGCTGCTTCCACCACCTGGAGGCGCCGGTGCTGCGCGTGGCCGGGTTCGACATCCCGTACCCGCCGCCGATGCTGGAGCGGCACCACCTGCCCGGCGTGGACCGGATCCTGGACGCGGTGGCCCGACTTCAGTGGGAGGCCGAGGGCTGATGGCACAGGTGCTGGAGTTCAAACTGCCCGATCTCGGCGAAGGGCTCACCGAGGCGGAGATCGTGCGCTGGCTGGTCCAGGTCGGCGACGTCGTCGCCATCGACCAGCCGGTCGTCGAGGTCGAGACGGCCAAGGCGATGGTCGAGGTGCCCTGCCCCTACGGCGGCGTGGTCACAGCCCGCTTCGGCGAGGAAGGCGCGGAACTGCCCGTGGGGGCGCCGCTGTTGACGGTGGCGGTCGGCGGGTCGCCGTCCGGCGGTCCGGCGGAGGCCTCCGGTGGTTCGGCGGAGGGCTCCGGCAACGTCCTTGTGGGGTACGGCACTTCGGAAGCACCCGCGCGGCGACGGCGGGTCCGGCCCGCGGAGCCGACGGGTGCCGCCGCGGCTTCGCCGGGTCCTGCGGTGTCCACGGTTTCTACGGCTTCGACGGCGCCGGTTCGCAATGGCGCGGCCGCACCGGGGCGGATCGACGGCACCGTCGAGACCGCCGACGGGTCGACCGGCCGGACGGTTGACGGGCCTGTGCCGGTCATCTCGCCCCTCGTGCGGCGGCTCGCCCGCGAGAACGGTCTGGATCTGCGGGCGATGACGGGGTCCGGCCGCGACGGGCTGATCCTGCGGGCGGACGTGGAGCAGGCGATGCGTACCGGGGTCTCGCCGAGCACGGTGACGACCATGGCCACGGCCACGGGTTCCGCGCCCCTCGCGCAGACCGCCACGCCTGTCGCGCAGACCGCCGCACCCACCCCGTCGGGTGTCACGCGCGCGGGAACTCGCGTGCCCCTCAAGGGAGTTCGCGGGGCCGTCGCCGACAAGCTCTCCCGCAGCCGGCGCGAGATCCCGGACGCGACCTGCTGGGTGGACGCCGACGCGACGGAGTTCATGCGCGCGCGGGCCGCGATGAACGCCGGGAGCGGGCCGAAGATCTCCGTGCTCGCCCTGCTGGCCCGCGTCTGCACCGCCGCCCTCGCCCGCTTCCCCGAGCTCAACTCCTCCGTCGACATGGAGGCCAGGGAGATCGTCCGACTGGAGCACGTGCACCTCGGCTTCGCCGCGCAGACCGAGCGGGGTCTGGTCGTACCGGTCGTGCGGGACGCCGACGGGCGGGACGCCGAGTCGCTGAGCGCGGAGTTCGCCCGGCTGACCGAGGCGGCGCGGGCCGGCACGCTCACGCCCGCGGAACTCACGGGCGGGACCTTCACGTTGAACAACTACGGGGTGTTCGGCGTCGACGGTTCCACGCCGATCATCAACCACCCCGAGGCCGCGATGCTCGGCGTCGGCCGCATCGTCCCGAAGCCGTGGGTGCACGAGGGCGAACTGGCGGTGCGCCAGGTCGTCCAGCTCTCCCTCACCTTCGACCACCGCGTCTGCGACGGCGGCACGGCGGGCGGCTTCCTCCGCTACGTGGCGGACTGCGTGGAACAACCGGCGGTGCTGCTGCGGACGTTGTGAGCGGGGCACGTGCGTGGGGCTCGGGCGAGGGGCTTGGGCGAGGATCAGGGTGAGTGCGGGCGCGGGTGCGTGGCCTGAGCCGGGCCGTCGCCTCGCGTCCCGCACGCGGTGAGCCGGGGTGAGTGGTGCGGGTGCGGATGTGTGGTCGGGTCCGGCCGCGCCTCCCGTCCCGCACGTAGTGAGCGGTGGCGCATGCGTCGGGCGGGCGCGTGGTCTGTGCCCAGGCGTGCCTCCCGTCCCACGCGCGGTGACGCGGCCCGTGGCGCCGATGCCTGTCCCGCGCCCGACCCACCCGTCCCGTCCTGACCCCCGCAACCCCGTGATTGCGTCACCGCCCGCACGTTCCCTGTGATCGTGACGGCACGCATACTCGGGGGGTGACCTCGTACGAGCCCCCGGGCCGCCCCGGT
Organism: Streptomyces sp. NPDC002499; assembly: GCF_053595415.1. Taxonomy (NCBI): domain Bacteria; kingdom Bacillati; phylum Actinomycetota; class Actinomycetes; order Kitasatosporales; family Streptomycetaceae; genus Streptomyces; species Streptomyces sp. NPDC002499. Next base: position 342,334 of record NZ_JBSFXO010000006.1, on the reverse strand, counting down.
GCCGACCCGGCCTACGACGCCGTCGTGCTCGCCGGGGGTGCCGCTCGGCGGCTCGGTGGTGCCGACAAGCCCGGGGTGCGGGTCGGCGGGCGGGCACTGCTGGACCGGGTGCTCGCCGCCTGTGCCGACGCGCGTACGACCGTGGTCGTCGCCGATGTCCGCCCCACCGCCCGGCCCGTGCTGTGGACGCGGGAGGAACCGCCCGGCGGGGGCCCGGTCGCCGCGCTCGCCGCCGGTCTCGCGCACACCACGGCGGAACACGTCGTCGTCCTCTCCGCCGACCTGCCGTTCCTCGAACCGACGACCGTGCAGCGGCTGTTGGCGGTCCTGCGGGCGGGCGACACGGAGGGCGCCCTCCTCACCGACACCGACGGCCGCGACCAACCCCTGGTCGCCGCGTACCGCGCGGACGCCCTGCACCGCGAGTTCGCTGCGCTGGCCGGGGCGGAGGCGAACGGGTCCGGCGCTCCGAACGCCCGGTCCGCAGCAGTGGGCCCCGCCGGACCGGACGCCTCCACCGCACATGCGCGCCCGACAACGCTCGCGGACCCGCCTGCGCCCGCCGCGCCCGGCGCTGCCGCGGCCCCCGCCGGCCCGGTGACGTCTGCCCGCTCGGCCGCGCCCTCGGGCTCGCCGCCCTCCACCGATTCCACTCCTACCGATCTCACCTCTACCGATCTCACCTCTACCGATCCCACCGCCACCGATCCCTCCCCCCTGACCGGCCTCCCCCTCCGGCGTCTGGTCAGTGGGCTTCGTCTTACCCGCGTCCCCGACCCCGTCGCGTCGTTCGACTGCGACACCTGGGACGACATCGCCGCCGCCAGGGCACGTATCAGGGAGCATGGGCACGTGTTGGATGAATGGATTTCCGCTGTCAAGGACGAGCTGGGGCTCGATCTGGACGTCGACACCGGCGTTCTGCTCGACCTCGCCCGTGACGCCGCCCATGGTGTGGCCAGGCCCGCGGCGCCGCTGACGACGTTTCTCGTCGGGTACGCGGCCGCGCAGGCCGGGGGTGGTCCGGAAGCCGTCGCCGAGGCCGCCCGCAAGGCCGCCGCGCTCGCCCTGCGCTGGGCCGAGGAGGACGACTCCGAGGCCGAGCCCGCTCCGGACGCCGGATGACCGCCCGGACCGGTGGGAACGCCGAGGACACCGACTTCGACGTCGATGAGGTGCTCGCGCTGGTGAGGGATCCCAACGGGCGTACGCCTGCTCATGCTCATGGCCACGGTTCCGGTCCCGTTTCCGCTTCCGGTGACGCCGTGCCCGCCCCCGGCGGACCCGGCGCCCGGCACGATCAGCACGCGGACGCGCACCGGGCCACCGGCTGGGCCGAGGCCAGGGCGATCGCCGCGCGGGCCGCTCGGTCCGGCGGGCGGCGCGCTCCCGTTTCCGTGCGGATCGAGGACGCCCTCGGGCTCACCCTCGCCGCCCCTCTGACCGCCCTCACCGACCTGCCCTCCTTCGACACCTCGGCGATGGACGGCTGGGCGGTCGCCGGGCCCGGCCCCTGGGACGTACGGGACGAGGGGGTGCTGGCCGGGCACGGGGAGCCGGCGCGGCTCACCGACGGGGAGGCCGTGCGGATCGCCACCGGTGCGCGGATCCCGCCGGACACCACCGCCGTGCTGCGCAGCGAGCACGGACGCACCGACGACAAGGGACGCCTGCACGCCGGGCGGGATCTTCAGCACGGTCAGGACATCCGGCCGCGGGGACAGGAGTGCCGCTCCGGGGACCAACTCGTGCCCCTGGGCACGCTCGTGACCCCGGCGGTGCTCGGTCTCGCGGCGGCCGCGGGCTACGACACCCTCACCGCCGTACCGGCTCCCCGTGTCGAAGTCCTCGTGCTGGGCGACGAGTTGCTCACCGAGGGGCTGCCACGGGACGGCCTGATCCGGGACGCGCTCGGGCCGATGCTGCCGTCGTGGCTGCGGGCGCTCGGCGCGGACGTGATCGCGGTCCGCCGGATCGGCGACGACGCCAAGGCCCTGCACAAGGCGGTCACCGGCTCCGCCGCCGATCTGATCGTGACCACCGGCGGCACAGCCTCCGGGCCCGTCGACCACGTCCACCCCACCCTGGACCGCATCGGCGCCGAACTCCTTGTGGACGGCGTGGAGGTGCGCCCCGGCCACCCGATGCTGCTGGCCCGCACCAAGGAGAACCAGCACCTCGTGGGCCTGCCCGGCAATCCCCTCGCGGCGGTCTCCGGTCTGCTCACGCTCGCCGAGCCCCTGCTGCGGACCCTCGCGGCCCGCCCGGCGCCCGAGCCGTACACGATGCCGATCCAGGACGCGGTCCACGGGCACCCGTACGACACCCGGCTGATCCCCGTCGTGCTGCGCGGTGACCATGCCGTGGCGCTGCACTACAACGGTCCGGCGATGCTGCGCGGTATCGCGGCGGCCGATGCCCTGGTCGTCGTACCACCCGGTGGGTCCCGTGCGGGTGAGGAGCTCGAACTGCTCGATCTGCCCTGGGCGTTCGCCGGGATCGGGGTGTGTTTCACGTGAAACTTCCGGGCCATGACGCGATCGCCCGGCAGGCCGACGAGCATCTCGTGCCCCATCGGGTGAAACTCCCGAAGAAGGTCGTCGAGCGTCCCATCCAACAGGTCGTCAAGCGGCTGCTCATGGCGCTGCTGGTGCTGGCCGCCACCGCCCTGATCGTCTGGATCGACCGGGACGGCTACAACGACAACTCCGACGGCTCGGTCGACTTCCTGGACGCGGCCTACTACGCGACCGTCACCCTCTCCACCACCGGATACGGCGACATCGCCCCCGTCAGCGACGGTGCCCGGCTCATCAACATCCTCGTCATCACGCCGTTGCGGGTGGTCTTCCTGATCATCCTGGTCGGCACCACGCTCGAAGTCCTCACCGAACGGACCCGGGAGGAATGGCGTCAGAACCGCTGGAGGTCCACCTTGCGCGATCACACCGTCGTCATCGGCTTCGGGACGAAGGGGCGTTCGGCGATCCAGACCGTCTGTGCGACCGGGCTGAAGCAGGAGCAGGTCGTTGTGGTCGACCCCAGTGCCAAGGTGATCGAGGCGGCGACCGCCGACGGGTTCGCCGGGGTGATCGGGGACGCGACCCGCAGCGAGGTGCTGACGCGGGCCGAGGTGCAGCGGGCGCGGCAGATCATCATCGCGACCCAACGCGACGACACCGCCGTACTGGTGACCCTCACGGCCCGGCAGCTCAACCGTGGCGCCAAGATCGTGGCCGCCGTGCGCGAGGAGGAGAACGCGCCGCTGCTCAAGCAGTCCGGCGCCGATGCCGTCATCACCAGCGCGAGCGCGGCCGGCCGGCTGCTCGGCCTGTCCGTGCTCAGCCCCGCGGCCGGCATGGTGATGGAGGACCTCATCCAGCAGGGCAGCGGGCTCGACATGGTGGAGCGGCCCGTCATAAAGGCCGAGGTGGGCAGGAAGCCGCGCGAGACGGACGACCTGGTGGTGAGTGTCGTACGCGGGCACCGGGTGCTCGGATACGACGATCCGGCCGTCGGGACACTGCAGTTGACGGACCGGCTGATCACGATCGTGCGGGCGTCGCCGGGCACGCAGATCGCGCCCGACGTCCGCCCGATGCACCGGCACTGACCGGAGCGGTGAGGACCGCCCGGACTACTTGCGGTTGTACAGCCGCATGGTGACCGGGCCGAAGACCGCCACGAACAGGCCCGCCCAGCCCAGCGACCAGGCGACCTCGTCGGCCGGCCAGTCGCCCGCCATCAGGCCGCGCACCGCCGACGAGAGGTGGGTGATCGGGCTGTTGTTGACGAAGGCCTGGAGCCAGCCGGGCATGGTGTGCGGGTCGACGAAGACGTTGGACAGGAAGGTCAGCGGGAAGATCACCATCATGCTGACGCCCATCACCGACTTCTCGGTGCGCAGCAGCAGCCCGAACATCGTCCAGATCCACGAGAACGCGAACGAGAAGACGACGAGCAGCGCGATCCCGGCGAGCACGCCGGCCACCCCGCCGTCCGCGCGGTAGCCGATGATCATGCCGACGGTGAGCATCACGACGGACGCGATCGTGTAGCGCAGGGCGTCACCGAGCAGATAGCCGACCATCACCGCCGGCCGCCAGATCGGCAGCGTGCGGAAGCGGTCGAAGACGCCCTTCTCGATGTCGGTGTTGACCGAGATGCCCGTGTACATGGTGATCATCACGACCGACATCACCAGGATGCCCGGCAGCAGGAACTGGATGTACTCCGTCGGTGACCCGGCCAGGGCGCCCCCGAAGAGGTACGTGTACATCAGCACCAGCATGATCGGGAACGCGGTCACGTCGAAGAGCTGCTCCGGCACGTGCTTGATCTTGAGCATGGCCCGCCAGCCGAAGGTCAGCGAGGCGGACAGGGCGCTGGGCCTCGGCGGTCGCTCCCCGCCGATCAGCAGCGCCGCGAGGGACTCGGCGCTGACGGGGGCGAGGTCCTTGGTCTCGGTGCTCGTGGCGGTACTCATGCGACGGCCTCGCTCTTCCGGTTGCCCTGCTCTGCCTTGTCCGTGCCCTGCTCCGCCGAGTCCTGCGTGTCATGTCCGGTGAGGGCGAGGAAGACCTCGTCCAGGCTGGGCTGGCCCAGCGAGAAGTTGTCCACGGTGATGCCCGCGCGGGCGAGTTCACCCAGGGCGCGGGCGGCCTGTTCGGCGGCCTTGTCGCTCGCCGCCGCGCCCACGCGGGCGGTCAGCGCGACCGGGTCGGGCTCCAGCTGCACCTGCGCGTCCAGCGCCTGCCGCAGCACCTCGGCCGCCTCGGGCCGCTGCCCCGCGTCCCGCAGCCGCAGGTGTACGGAACCGGCGCCGACGGACGCCTTGAGCTCGCCCTTCGTGCCCTCGGCGATCACCTTGCCGCGGTCGATGACGGCGATCCGGGACGCCAACTGGTCGGCCTCGTCCAGGTACTGCGTGGTCAGCAGCACCGTCGTGCCCTGGGCGACGACCGCGCGGACGATGTCCCAGACCTGGTTGCGGCTGCGCGGGTCGAGTCCGGTGGTCGGCTCGTCGAGGAAGAGAAGATCGGGGGTGTTGAGGATGGACGCGGCGATGTCGATGCGCCGCCGCATGCCGCCGGAGTAGTGCTTGACCTGCTTGCCCGCCGCGTCCGTGAGACCGAAGGCCTCCAGGAGCTGCGTCGAACGCTCCCGCGCGGCCTTCTTGGCCTGGCCGAGCAGGCGGCCCAGCAGGATCAGGTTCTCGGCGCCGGTGAGGTCCTCGTCCACCGACGCGTACTGGCCGGTGAGGCTGACGCGGGCGCGGACGTCGTCGGCCTCGCGCACGACGTCGTGGCCGAAGACGTGCGCCTGGCCGCCGTCCGGGCGCAGCAGCGTGGCCAGCATCTTGACGGTGGTGGTCTTGCCCGCGCCGTTCGGGCCGAGGAGGCCGTAGACCGTGCCGGTCGGGACGGCGAGGTCGACGCCGTCCACCGCCCTGGTGTCGCCGAACGTCTTCACCAGTCCCGCGGTCTCGATGGCCAGGCCGGTCGTGTGCTGGCTCATGGTGGGTTTTCCTTCCACGCACTTGGGTTCTGCATGGTGAGACCTTTACCTTCTCCGGAACTCATCGGTGATCGCACACTTTTTTCGGTACGGACCCGGCGGACGGGAGCGGCGCGGTGCCGGGGGGTAGCGTCCTTCACATGCATGCGATCACGATTCCCGAACCTGGTGGGCCCGAGGCGCTGGTGTGGGACGAGGTCCCCGATCCGGTGCCGGGCGAGGGCGAAGTGCTGGTCGAGGTGGTGGCCGGCGCCGTCAACCGCGCCGACATCCTGCAACGGCAGGGCTTCTACGACCCGCCACCCGGCGCCTCCCCCTACCCGGGCCTGGAGTGCTCCGGCCGGATCGCCGCGACCGGACCCGGCGTCACCGGCTGGGCGGTCGGCGACGAGGTGTGCGCGCTGCTCTCGGGCGGCGGATACGCCGAGAAGGTCGTCGTCCCGGCCGGCCAGCTGCTGCCCGTGCCCACCGGTGTCGACCTCAAGAGCGCGGCCGCCCTGCCCGAGGTGGTCTGCACGGTCTGGTCGAACGTCTTCATGGTCGCCCACCTGCGCCCCGGCGAGACGCTGCTGGTGCACGGCGGCTCCAGCGGCATCGGCACGATGGCGATCCAGCTGGCCAAGGCGGTCGGCGCGAAGGTCGCGGTCACGGCCGGTACGAAGGAGAAGCTCGACCGCTGTGCCGAGCTGGGCGCCGACATCCTGGTCAACTACCGCGAGCAGGACTTCGTCGAGGAGCTGAAGAAGGCCACCGACGGGGCGGGCGCCGACGTCATCCTCGACAACATGGGCGCCAAGTACCTCGACCGCAACGTCCAGGCTCTCGCCGTCAACGGGCGTCTCGCGATCATCGGCATGCAGGGCGGGCTCAAGGGCGAGCTGAACATCGCCGCGCTGCTCGGCAAGCGGGGCGCCATCAGCGCGACCTCGCTGCGCGCGCGTCCGCTCGCGGAGAAGGCGGCGATCGTCGCGGCCGTACGCGAACACGTGTGGCCGCTGCTCGCCGCCGGGCACGTGCGTCCGGTCGTCGACCGCGAGATCCCGATGCAGGATGCCGCCGCGGCTCACCTGGTCGTGGAGGAGAGCGGGCACGTGGGCAAGGTGCTGCTGGTGGTGCCTTGACGCCAGGGATGGGGTGGTCGGGGATCGTGGGGCGGCTGCGGGCCGTGGGGGCTGGTCGCGCAGTTCCCCGCGCCCCTTGGGGCGTCCTGCTTGCGCGCGGTTTATCTGCGGCGTAGGCGCAGGCCCGCGAAGGCCAGGCCGAGGCCGACGCCGATCAGGATCAGGCCGCTGCCCAGGGGCAGGATCCGCAGGACGGGTTCGGTGGGGGCCTCGGCGTGGGTGACGGGCCGGTGCGCCGGCCGGCCGGCCGGGGTGACGGCGAACCCCGGCGTCCCGGAGGCTTGGGGGGACTCGGTGGCGTCGGGGGAACTCCCGGCGTCCTCCTCCTCGACGTACCCCGAGTCCTCCTCTTCCCCGTCCGCGTTCTCGTCGGCCGGCGCCGACGTCTCCGCCCGCCCCGGCCGCTCCCGCCCCTCGCCCGCCACGCTTCCGGCGCGGGACGGTTCGGCGGGGCGGTCGGGAGACTCGGGGGACGGGGAACCGGACGCCTTCGGTCCCGCCACGGCCGCGGGGGCCCCGGGAACGGGGGCGTGTGACGGGGTCGCTCCGGGAACTGGGGCGTGCGAAATGGTCCCCTCGTGGGCAGAGGCGCTCGGCGGGGTCACCCCGGGCGACGGCAGCGCCCCATAAGACATCGCTGTCCCGTACGACGGCACAGCCGCCCCCCACCACAGGACGAGCACCCCCGTCCCCGTCCCCACCACCCGTCCCGTCGCGCGCAGCGTGCGCAGCCATGGAGTCACGTCTCCAGGCTCACACCGGCCCCGCGGTCCGGCATTCCGGATTGCGCCAGGGGGCCGAAGGGGCGCGGGACGGTTGCACAATCCAGGTATGTCGATACGCCACGGACTGCTCGCGCTGCTGGACCGCGGCCCCCGCTACGGCTCCCGGCTGCGCACCGAGTTCGAGGCGCGTACCGGCGGCACCTGGCCGTTGAACATCGGGCAGGTCTACACGACCCTCGGCCGCCTGGAGCGGGACGGGATGGTCGTCCAGGACGGGGCCGACGAGGCCGGCCGGGCGCTGTACGCGCTGACCGAGGCGGGCCGCACCGAGCTGCGGGCCTGGTTCGCGGGGCCGGTGGAGCGGTCCGGGGCGCCCCGCGACGAACTGGCGATCAAGCTGGTCCTCGCGGTCGGCGCGCCCGGCGTGGACGTGCGCCGGGTCGTCGAGGCGCAGCGCCGGCACATCGCGGACGCGCTGCACGAGTACGTCCGACAGCGCGCGCGGGCGTTGACCGGGGAGCCCGCCGAGCACCCGGACGAGCTGGCCCGGCTGCTGGTCCTGGAGCAGCTGATCTGTCATGCGGAGGCGGAGATCCGCTGGCTGGACCACTGCGAGGCCCGGCTGTTGCGGATGGTCCGCGGCGGGCGGCCGCAGACGCCGCCACCTGATCGGCCGGAGTCGCCGCCCGCCTGATCGCCGGGACCGGAATTGCCGGGCCGGAAACAGTGGATCACCCAACACCGGGGGTGCCACGGTGATGAAATGCACGGGTGCGAGAGAATGGCGGCATGGAGATGCCGAGGAACGAACGGTCGCCGGACAATCCGCAGATCCTGGTCGTGGGCCAGGACGGCATGGCGATTGGCGGCGGCGGAGACGAGGACTCCCGCGAGATTCCGGTGACGGAACAGGTCGAGCAGCCGGCCAAGGTGATGCGGATCGGCAGCATGATCAAGCAGCTTCTCGAGGAGGTGCGGGCGGCTCCCCTCGACGAGGCGAGCCGGGTGCGGCTCAAGGAGATCCACCGCAGCTCGGTGAAGGAGCTGGAGGACGGTCTCGCGCCGGAGCTGGTCGAGGAGCTGGAGCGGCTCTCCCTGCCCTTCCGGGACGAGGGAACCCCCAGCGACGCGGAACTGCGCATCGCGCAGGCCCAGTTGGTCGGCTGGCTGGAGGGACTCTTCCACGGGATCCAGACCACGCTGTTCGCCCAGCAGATGGCCGCGCGGGCCCAGTTGGAGCAGATGCGCCGCGCTCTTCCGCCGGGCGTAGGCGGCCAGGAAGCGGGCGAGGACGGTCACCCGGGCAGCCGGGTGGGCGGACCGTACCTGTAGACACCCGAACGTGAAGGGGCCCGGCAGCCGACCTGCCGGGCCCCTTCACGTTCGGTCAGGACGGCGGGTAGCCCGTCGAGACGCCCAGCTCGATCTCGGGCATCTTCTTGGGGTCGACGTCGGTGTCGGCGGACGGGAACTGGCTGATGACCGCGCCCTGTCCGTACGTGTTCTCCGGGACGTCGCTGGTCTTCACCTCCCAGCCCGCCGCCTGGAGGCACTCCTTGACCGACTTGATGTACTTGAAGCGGAAGTCGGGCAGCCGGATCTTGCCGGGGTCGTTGTACGACTCCTGCGGCTCCGAGCACTCGGCGGAGTCGATCGTCTTGGACGTGTCCGGGCCGCGGTACCGCGAGGCGTCGCCGGTCGCCGACGCGCTCGCGCTGCTGTCGCCGCCCTTGTTCTCGTCGCCGCTGCCGCCGCCGTTGTTGAGCATCAGCGCCGCGACCAGACCGCCGACGGCGAGCACGGAGACGACGATCGCGCCGACGACCACCGGCCGGTTGCCCTTGCCGCCGCCCCCGGAGGGGGTCCCCGGCTGGGGCGAGAGGTTGTAGGGCGGCGGGGTCTGCGGCTGCTGCCCGTACCCGGCCGGCGTCTGATAGCCGCCCTGCTGCGGGTAGCCGTACGCCGGAGCGGGCGTCGGTGTGCCGTACGGGTTCTGGTTCGGGGTCGGCTGGTACGGCGTGTGGACCGGGCCCGGGGGCGCCTGGCTCGCCTGGTCGACCGGCGGGAACACCGCGGAGCCGACGCCGGAGCCGCTCGGGGTGGGGGCGCCGGGGACGATGCTCGGCGGGGTGGCGTGGAAGGAGGCGGCCACGCGCAGGCACTCGTCGCGCATGGCGACGGCGCTCGGGAAGCGCTCGTTCGGGTTCTTCTTCAGCGCGCGGGCGATGAGCGCGTCCACCGCGGGCGGCAGCGCCCGGTTGACCGAGGAGGCGGCGACCGGCTCCTCCTGCACATGCGCGTACGCGATGGCCAGCGGCGAGTCCGCGTCGAACGGCAGCCGCCCGGTGACCAGTTGGAACAGCATGATGCCGACCGAGTAGAGGTCGGAGCGCGCGTCCACCCCGCGGCCCAGCGCCTGTTCGGGCGAGAGGTACTGCGGGGTGCCGACCACCATGCCGGTCTGCGTCATCGAGGTGACACCGGACTGCATGGCGCGCGCGATGCCGAAGTCCATCACCTTGACCACACCGCGCTTGGTCACCATCACGTTGCCCGGCTTGATGTCCCGGTGGACGAGACCCATCTCGTGGCTGATCTCCAGGGCCGCCAGGACGTCCGCGGTGACCTTGAGCGCCCGGTCGGCGGACATCGCGCCGAACCGCCGCACGTCCTCGTCGAGCACCGAGCCGAGCGGCCGGCCCTCGACGTACTCCATGACGATGTACGGCATCGTCGAGCCGTCCAACTCGTCCTCGCCGGTGTCGAAGACCGAGACGATGTTGGTGTGCGTGAGCTTGGCCACGGCCTGGGCCTCGCGGCGGAAGCGCTCGCGGAAGGCCTGCTCGCGGCCCAGCTCGGTGTGGAGTGTCTTGATCGCGACCTGCCGGTCGAGCACGGCGTCGTACGCCAGGTGCACCGAGGCCATGCCGCCCTCACCGAGCAAGTCGCGCAGCTGATAGCGGCCGCCGGCCAGCGCTCGCCCCGCGTACCGGCCCTGTGCGCCGTCCTGGCTCATGTTCCGTGTCCCCCATCGGCCTTGAGAAGCCGGCCCACCGTCATTGATCTACTGACTCATTACCGGCCAAGTCTGCCGGAGGGCACTGACACGTCAAGTTCGGTGCCCGATCCGTGACCGTACGCGAAAGAAGCTGCGCGAGAGCGTTACAGAGGCTGTACGGGCGGTACACGCAAGTTGCACCACCGAACGGTTCGAGGGTTTGATGGCCGGTCCGTCCTGTGCGGTTCGCGGCACCCGTCCCGGACCGGAGGCTTGCGCCGAGCCTGTAGCGTGGCCGACGGAGACCGTGACAACACCGCGCGCACCGCGGGCAGAAACGACGGCGAGGACTGATGGCACAGCAGCACGCTCAGGGCCCGTCCGACCCCGAGACGGCTGGCGGCGGTATGTCGGACGCACCGGAGCTGTGGGGCAACGGCGGACTGGTCGGCGACGGCCGGTACCGGCTGACCCACAGACTGGGTCGGGGCGGTATGGCCGAGGTTTTCGCGGCCGAGGACGTACGGCTCGGGCGCACCGTCGCGGTCAAGCTGCTCCGTGCCGATCTCGCCGAGGACCCGACCTCCAAGGCCCGCTTCACCCGCGAGGCCCAGTCCGTGGCCGGCCTCAACCACCACGCGATCGTCGCCGTGTACGACTCCGGCGAGGACACCGTGACCACGGGCGGCTACGGCGCGGGCGCCGGCCAGTCGGTGCCGTACATCGTGATGGAGATCGTCGAGGGCCGCACCATCCGCGACCTCCTCCTCAACGCCGAGGCGCCCGGCCCCGAGCAGGCCCTGATCATCGTCTCCGGGGTCCTGGAGGCGCTCGCCTACTCGCACCAGCACGGCATCGTGCACCGTGACATCAAGCCGGCGAACGTGATCATCACGCACAACGGCGCCGTCAAGGTGATGGACTTCGGCATCGCCCGCGCGCTGCACGGCGCGTCCACGACGATGACGCAGACCGGCATGGTCATGGGCACCCCGCAGTACCTCTCGCCCGAGCAGGCGCTGGGCAAGGCGGTCGACCACCGCTCCGACCTGTACGCGACGGGCTGCCTCCTCTACGAACTCCTCGCGCTGCGGCCCCCGTTCACCGGCGAGACGCCCCTGTCGGTGGTCTACCAGCACGTCCAGGACATCCCGACCCCGCCGTCCGAGGTCTCCGACGCCTCGCCGCCGGAGCTCGACGGCCTGGTGATGCGCTCGCTCGCCAAGGAGCCCGACGACCGCTTCCAGACCGCCGAGGAGATGCGCGGCCTGGTCCAGTACGGGCTGCAGATGCTGTACGACCAGGGCGGCCACACCGGCACCTGGAACACAGGCCCGGTCGGCATGCACGACGGCCGCACCCCGGTGGCGGGCTACGGCGCCACGTCGGTGCTGCCCTCCGGCGACTCCTCCGGTACGACCCAGATCCCGCAGCCGATCCTGCCCGGCGGCTACGGCAACGGCGACGACGGCGGTTTCGAGGGGCACGGCAACCGGGGCGGCGGCCGCGGCAAGCTGTGGATCCTCGCGGTGCTCGCGGTGATCGCCATCGCGGCGGGCGTCGCGCTGGCGCTGAACAACACCGGGTCGGGCGACGGCGGTACGAGCCCCTCGAAGTCGCCGTCCCAGTCGGCGTCCACCGAGGACGACTCGGCCAGCGAGACGCCGAGCGACGACACCACCGACGAGCCGACCGACGAGCAGACCGACGACGGCAGCGGCACGAGCTCCGGCTCGAACTACACGCCGTCGTACACGCCCTCGTACACGCCGTCCCAGAGCGCCACGAACGAGCCGACCGACGAGCCCACGGACGAGCCGACCACCGAGGAGCCCACGGACGAGCCGAGCGTGACGCCGACCCAGCCGACGGGCGAACCGACGGACCCGAACGCGGACGGTGGCACGGACGCCGGTGCGGTGAGCTCGGGCGTTCTCGGCTGACCGAGGATCGCGACAGACCTGACACGCGCGCGTAGAGCCGGAAACGGCCTCTACGCGCGCGTGCTGTTTTCCGGATGCCGACAGCGCGGCGTCCGCGGGGACCCTTCGGCTACGACGCGAACGCCTCGCACACCGCGTCGTACTCGCGCGTCCACCACACGGCGAGCGCCGAGGCGGCCGGGAACTGGGGATCCGCGCGGGTGTCGCCGCGTTCGTAGTGCCAGCGCAGCATCCAGAAGTCGTTGAGGCGCTCCCACCACACACGGTGCACGGCCGCCGCGAGCTGGGAGGGCGTGGCGCCGGCCGTGCGCCGGTACGCGTGCGCGTACGCCCGTACCTTCGGCAGGTCCAGCGTGCCCGCGGGGCGTACGAAGAAGATCGCGGCGGCGCGTACGGCCTCCTCCGCGCGCGGGCGCAGGCCGAGCCGGTCCCAGTCGACGATGGCGGCGGGCGCGTCGCCCTTGTAGAGCAGGTTGAACGGGTGGAAGTCGCCGTGCACCCAGCCGACACAGGCGCCGTGCGGGGGGCGCCGGTCGGCGTGCTGCTCAAGGAGCGCCCGGCGTTCCAGGAGGCGGTGGCGGGCCAGTTCGTCGAAGGAGTCCGCCGGGTGGTGGCGCCGTACCCGCGTGAGCAGGTCGTCGATCAGGGTGAACGTGTCCTCGGGGTCGGCGCTGTCGGCCGGCTCGTCGCACGCGCGCGTGGGGCGCGGCATCACGCGCTCCAGGCTCGCGTGCACCACGCCGAGCAGCGCGCCGAGGCGCTCGCACTGGGTGGTGGTGAGCTGGCCGCCGTCGCGGTGGCGCCCCTCGACCCAGGGGTGCAGGGCGTAGGCGTGCCCGCCGACGACGGCGACCGTCCGTCCGTCCCGGCCGGTCAGCGGCGGGGCCACCGGGACGCCCAGGGCGGCCAGGCGCTGGGTGGCGCGGTGCTGGCGGGCGATGGCGACCGGGTCGGCGGTCTCGGGGTCGAAGTGGTGTTTGAGGAAGTAGCGACCGCGGGTCGTGCGCAGCCGGTAGCCGCGGTTGAGCAGGCCCTGTTCGACGGGCTCGCAGGTGACGGCGGAACCGGCGGCGTACTGGCGCAGCAAGGGCTCCAGCGGGGGCGCGTGAGGCAATGGGGGTGGTAACGGGGAGCGCGGCACGCGCCAGATGCTAGGGCACGAGCCGGTGCCTTGACCTGGGCTTTGTCACAGTCAGTCGCATTCGGTCACAGTGTGTGCCCGAAGTGGCGTTCCAGGCCGCCGTCCGTCGAGTGCACGGTCCCGAACTGTGGCTCGACGCTCAGATAGACGGGCTCGTACGGCTCGCCGTCCACCAGGCGGGGCGCCGGGCCGAACCGCTCGGTCTCGGCGGCGGTCGGTTCGTACGCCGTGCACGCGCCCACCACCTGCACGGTCCACAGGCCCTCGCCCGGCCGCGCGAAGCCCAGGTTGTCCGAGCCGTACGCCACCACCGTGCCGACGCAGGCCCGGTCCCAGCCGCAGCTCCTGGGCAGCCGCAGCAGCACCCGGCCGTCCTCGACGATGTGCCGGGCGAAGGCGAGGAAGGGCAGGGCGCGCACGCTGGTGGCGATCCGGCCGTGGTCGGTGCGGGCGAGCAGCTCGACGGCGAGCCGGTCGGTGGTGCGCACGTCGGAAGGCGTCTCGGAGGGTGCGTCGGAGAGCATGCGTTCACTGTGGCGGTGCGGAAAGCGAGATAACAGGGACATAAGTCCCGTATGTCACTCCGTCAATGTCTCTCCGCCTGGAGGCGTGCCACGTACGCGGCCGCCTGGGAGCGTCGCTGCATGCCGAGTTTGGACAGCAGGCTCGACACGTAGTTCTTGATCGTCTTCTCGGCGAGGTGCAGCTGCTCGCCGATCTGGCGGTTGGTGAGGCCCTCGCCGATGAGGTCGAGGATGCGGCGCTCCTGGACGGTGAGGTTCGCGAGCCGTTCGTCGCCCCGCGCGGTGCCGCCGTCGCGCAGCCGCTCCAACACGCGCGCGGTGGCGACCGGGTCGAGCAGGGACCGGCCGGCCGCGACGTCCCGGACGGCGGTCAGCAGCTCGGTGCCGCGGATGGCCTTGAGGACGTATCCGGAGGCGCCCGCCATGATCGCGTCGAAGAGGGCCTCGTCGTCCGCGAACGACGTCAGCATCAGGCACCGCACCGACTCGTCCTGAGAGCGGATCTCCCGGCACACCTCGACGCCGCTGCCGTCCGGCAGCCGTACGTCGAGCACGGCCACGTCGGGCCGGGTGGCCGGAATGCGTACCAGCGCGTCGGCCGCCGTGCCCGCCTCGCCGACCACCTCGATGTCGTCCTCGACCGACAGGAGCTCGTGGACACCGCGCCGGACCACCTCGTGGTCGTCGAGCAGGAATACCCTGATTTTTCCCTCTTCGCGCACAAACGCAGTCTCACACAGGGCCTGAAGTCCCGCCCGAGGGGAACTCTTCCCGTGACCTGGGTCACCGGGATAACGTGCCGTTGTTCCGGCCCCCTGCAAGGCTGTGACCAGGAAGAGTTCCCGACTTTCGCGATTTACTTGGATATCCAAGCAAAATCGCAGGTCAGGAGGGGTTTCACAGAAATGTGGAGCACTGGGTAACGTGCCTTCTGCAGGGCGCTCGCCGGGGCACCTGTCACGCCTGTGTCGCAGAAGGCCGCACCCACCCCGTGCGTCCGTGGGGCACAGGTGAGCCGCACTGGCACCCGGCGAACCCGGGTAGCCGGACCGACGGAGGAGCACACGTGACCGTGGAGAGCACTGCCGCGCGCAAACCGCGACGCAGCGCCGGAGCCAACAGCACGGCCGGCAAGCGAACGACCGCAAAGAACGCGCCGAACGCCGAGCCGGAACTCGTCCAGCTGCTGACGCCCGAGGGCGAGCGCGTCAAGAACCCCGAGTACGACAAGTACGTCACCGGCGTCACCCCCGAGGACCTGCGCGGCCTGTACCGCGACATGGTGCTCACCCGCCGCTTCGACGCCGAGGCGACCGCCCTGCAACGCCAGGGCGAGCTGGGCCTGTGGGCCTCGCTGCTGGGCCAGGAGGCCGCCCAGATCGGCTCGGGCCGGGCGCTGCGCGACGACGACTACGTCTTCCCGACCTACCGCGAGCACGGCGTCGCCTGGTGCCGCGGGGTCGACCCGACCAACCTGCTGGGCATGTTCCGCGGCGTGAACAACGGCGGCTGGGACCCCAACAGCAACAACTTCCACCTCTACACGATCGTCATCGGCTCCCAGACGCTGCACGCCACCGGCTACGCGATGGGCGTCACCAAGGACGGCGCCGACAGCGCGGTCATCGCCTACTTCGGCGACGGTGCCTCCAGCCAGGGCGATGTCGCCGAGTCGTTCACCTTCTCGGCGGTCTACAACGCGCCGGTGGTGTTCTTCTGCCAGAACAACCAGTGGGCGATCTCCGAGCCGACCGAGAAGCAGACCCGCGTCCCGCTCTACCAGCGCGCCCAGGGCTTCGGCTTCCCGGGCGTGCGGGTCGACGGCAACGACGTGCTGGCCTGTCTCGCGGTCACCCGGTGGGCGCTGGAGCGGGCCCGCAGCGGCGAGGGACCGACGCTCGTGGAGGCGTACACCTACCGCATGGGCGCGCACACCACCTCCGACGACCCGACGAAGTACCGGGCCGACGAGGAGCGCGAGGCGTGGGAGGCCAAGGACCCGATCCTGCGCCTTCGCCGGTACCTGGAGGTCTCAAACCACGCGGACGAGGGATTCTTCGCGGAACTGGAGACCGAGAGCGAGACGTTGGGAAAGCGAGTGCGCGAGGCGGTCCGTGCCATGCCGGACCCGGACCACTTCGCCATCTTCGAGAACGTGTACGCGGACGGGCACGCGCTCGTCGACGAGGAGCGAGCCCAGTTCGCCGCCTATCAGGCGTCGTTCGCGGACGCGGAAGGGGGCAAGTGACATGGCGACCGAATCCGTGACGGCCAAGAACATGGCGCTGGCCAAGGCGATCAACGAATCGCTGCGCCGCGCCCTGGAGACCGACCCCAAGGTCCTGATCATGGGCGAGGACGTCGGCAAGCTCGGCGGTGTCTTCCGGGTGACCGACGGTCTGCAGAAAGACTTCGGCGAGAGCCGCGTCATCGACACCCCGCTCGCCGAGTCCGGCATCGTCGGCACGGCGATCGGCCTCGCGCTGCGCGGCTACCGCCCGGTGGTGGAGATCCAGTTCGACGGCTTCGTCTTCCCGGCCTACGACCAGATCGTCACCCAGCTCGCCAAGATGCACGCCCGCTCGCTGGGCAAGGTCAAGATGCCGGTCGTCGTGCGCATCCCCTACGGCGGCGGCATCGGCGCGGTGGAGCACCACTCCGAGTCCCCGGAGTCGCTCTTCGCGCACGTGTCGGGCCTGAAGGTGGTCTCGCCGTCGAACGCGTCGGACGCGTACTGGATGATGCAGCAGGCCATCCAGAGCGACGACCCGGTGATCTTCTTCGAGCCCAAGCGGCGCTACTGGGACAAGGGCGAGGTCGACCCCGAGGCGATCCCCGGCCCGCTGCACAAGGCGCGGGTCGTGCGCACCGGCACGGACCTCACGCTGGCCGCCTACGGCCCGATGGTGAAGCTCTGCCAGGAGGTCGCCGACGCGGCCGCCGAGGAGGGCAGGTCCCTGGAGATCCTCGACCTGCGCTCCATCTCCCCGCTGGACTTCGACGCCATCCAGACGTCGGTGGAGAAGACCCGCCGCCTGGTCGTGGTCCACGAGGCGCCGGTGTTCTTCGGCTCCGGCGCGGAGATCGCCGCGCGCATCACGGAGCGCTGCTTCTACCACCTGGAGGCACCGGTCCTCAGGGTCGGCGGCTACCACGCCCCGTACCCGCCGGCCCGCCTGGAGGAGGAGTACCTGCCGGGCCTGGACCGGGTGCTCGACGCCGTCGACCGCGCCCTGGCGTACTGAGGAGAGGGTCGTGACGACGATGACGGACACGTCCGTACGCGAGTTCAAGATGCCGGACGTGGGCGAGGGGCTCACCGAGGCGGAGATCCTCAAGTGGTACGTCCAGCCCGGCGACACGGTCACCGACGGGCAGGTGGTCTGCGAGGTCGAGACGGCCAAGGCCGCGGTGGAACTGCCCATCCCGTACGACGGGGTGGTGCGCGAGCTGCGCTTCCCCGAGGGCACGACGGTCGACGTGGGTACGTCGATCATCTCGGTGGACGTGTCGGGAGGCGGGGCCGCTCCCGCGGAGGCTCCGGCTACGTCTCCGGTCGAGGCTCCTCCTGCCGAGACGGAGGAGGCGAAGCCGGCGGCCCGCACGCCGGTGCTGGTGGGCTACGGCGTCTCGACGTCCTCGACGAAGAGGCGCCCGCGCAAGGGCTCGGAGGCCACGGCCGCGGAGACCACGGTCCCGGAGGCCGCTCAGGCGATCCAGTCCGAGCTGAACGGCCACGCGGGGACCACCACGGTCGAGGTGGGCCGCCCGCTGGCCAAACCGCCGGTGCGCAAGCTGGCCAAGGACCTCGGCGTCGACCTGAACACGGTGACCCCCTCGGGCCCGGACGGCGTCATCACGCGCGAGGACGTGCACGCGGCGGTGGCCCCGGCGCCCGCGCCCGTGGCGGCCCCGGTGACCGCGCCCGCTCCCGTGTCGGTGCCGACGTACGACACGGCGCGGGAGACCCGTATTCCGGTCAAGGGCGTCCGCAAGGCGACGGCGGCGGCGATGGTGGGCTCCGCCTTCACCGCGCCGCACGTCACGGAGTTCGTGACGATCGACGTGACGCGGACGATGAAGCTGGTGGAGGAGCTGAAGCGGTCCGATGAGTTCGCGATGGCGGGCCTTCGGGTCAACCCGCTCCTGCTGATCGCCAAGGCCCTGCTGGTCGCCATCAAGCGCAACCCGGACGTCAACGCGTCCTGGGACGAGGCGAACCAGGAGATCGTGCTCAAGCACTACGTCAACCTGGGCATCGCGGCGGCGACCCCGCGCGGCCTGATCGTCCCGAACATCAAGGACGCCCAGGCCAAGACGCTCCCGCAACTGGCGCAGGCCCTGGGCGAGTTGGTGTCGACGGCGAGGGAGGGCAAGACGTCCCCCGCCGCCATGCAGGCCGGCACGGTCACCATTACCAACGTCGGCGTCTTCGGCGTCGACACGGGCACGCCGATCCTCAACCCCGGCGAGTCCGCGATCCTCGCGGTCGGCGCGATCAAGCTCCAGCCGTGGGTCCACAAGGGCAAGGTGAAGCCCCGCCAGGTCACGACCCTCGCCCTGAGCTTCGACCACCGCCTGGTGGACGGGGAGTTGGGCTCCAAGGTGCTTGCGGACGTGGCGGCGATCCTGGAACAGCCGAAGAGGCTGATCACCTGGGCGTGACGTCCACGTCGGCGTGAGCCGACGCCGCCGGACATGGAAGGGGCCCGCCGCGATCGCGGCGGGCCCCTTTCTCAGGTGGTGTGCAAGCGGTGCTGGTGTGTCAGCCGATCTTCGCGAAGCCGTAGTTCAGGAGCTTCGTCGCGTCCGTCGCGCGCTGGGTGGCGTTGGTGGAGGCGAGGACCGTGCCGTAGACCGTCTTGCCGTTGCGGGTGGCCGCGAAGACGAGGCAGTACTTGGCCTCGGCGCCGGAGCCGGTCTTCACGCCGATCGTGCCGCTGTAGCTGCTGAGCAGGGTGTTCGTGTTGGTCCAGGCGGCCATCGTGCGGGTGGAGCCCGTCTTGGTGATGGTCTTCGCCGTGTACTTCTTGGTCTTGACGACCGTGCGCAGCGTGGAGCTCTTCATCGCGTTGCTGGCGAGGACCGTCAGGTCGCGCGGCGTCGAGTAGTTGCCGCCGTTGCCGATGCCGTCGAACGAGTCGAAGTGCGTGTTCGTCAGGCCCAGGTTCTTGGCCGTGGTGTTCATCTTGCCGATGAAGTTGGACACGCGCTTGGCGCGCGTCGAGCCGGTGCCGAACTTGTCCGCGAGCGCGTAGGCCGCGTCACAGCCGGACGGCAGCATCAGCCCGTAGAGGAGCTGGCGGACGGTGACCTTGTCGCCGACGATCAGGTGCGCGGAGGAGGCACCCTTCGACACGATGTAGTCGCTGTAGGCCTTCTGGATCGTGACCTTGGCGTCGAGGTTCAGGTTCGACTGCGCGAGCACGACCTTCGCGGTCATGATCTTGGTGGTGGAGCCGGTGGAACGCTTGGTGTTGGCCGCCTTGCTGTACAGCCCCTTGCCGTTCGCGTTGTTCATCACGTAGCCGCCCTTGGCGACGATCGTGGGCGTGGTCACGGCCTGCGCGGGTGCCGCGGTGAGGGCTCCGGTCGCGAGCATCGCGCCGGACGTGATGGCGACGGCTGCGGCTCGGCGGATACGAACGCCCTTGATGCCGGTTATCAACTGAGATACCCCGATTACGTCGAATGCCCCTGCGGTGCGGCCAAGTTGAGGGGAGAGAAGATCGGGCCGCACGTGTCTGACACGTATGTAGCACGGATGGTTGTGCGACAGCTGGGGCGGGTCTGCTTCCGTGACGCGGTCATTACAGAAGCGGCGGCTACCGGCCAGGCGGGCACCCGGACGGGCGGATACCGGGCGGGTGGCTCGTCCGGATCGTGGACCCGCTCTCCTCATGCGTACGTGTTGTATCTAAGATGTCCCCATGGCTTCCGCACCACCCGCCCCGTCCCCCACCGTCAAGCAGCCACCCGCCGCCGACCGCGTGTACGCCCACGTCAAACAGGGCGTCCTGGAGCGCCGCTACGAAGGCGGCACCCTGCTCACCGAGGGCGAGCTGGCCGACGCCGTCGGGGTCTCGCGGACACCCGTGCGCGAGGCGCTGCTCCGGCTCGAGGTCGAGGGGCTGATCCGGCTCTACCCGAAGAAGGGCGCCCTCGTCCTGCCCGTCTCCTCGCAGGAGATCGCGGACGTGGTGGAGACCCGGATGCTGGTCGAGCAGCACACGGTCCGCAAGGTCGTACCGGCGTCACCGACCCTCATCGCCCGGCTCGAGGAGCTGCTCGCCGAGCAGAAGGAGCAGGCCGCCGCGGGAGACCTGGCCGGCGCCGCCGTCACCGACCGCTGCTTCCACGCCGAGATCGTCCGCAGCGGCGGCAACGAGATCCTCTCCCGCCTCTACGACCAACTCCGCGACCGGCAGCTGCGGATGGGCGTCGCCATCATGCATTCGCACCCCGACCGCATCGCCAAGACGCTCACCGAGCACGAGGCGATCCTCGACGCGCTGCGCACCGGCGACGCCGAGGCGGCCGCCGAGATCGTGCACCAGCACGTCGACTGGTTCTCCCACCTGGCCCGGGGCGAGGTCCGATGAGCGGCGGCAGTTCGCGTTCCGCCCTGTCCCTGCCCGGTGATCCGCCCGGTGGCCGGCGCGCCATCGCCGTCTGGGGCATCGGCGTCTCCGTCTACTTCGTCGCCGTCATCTTCCGTACGTCGCTGGGGGTCGCGGGACTCGACGCGGCCGACCGCTTCCACGTGGGCGCCTCGGCCCTGTCGACCTTCTCGATCCTCCAGCTGCTGGTCTACGCCGGCATGCAGATACCCGTCGGCCTCCTGGTCGACCGGCTCGGCACCAAGAAGGTGCTGGCCATCGGCACCGTCCTGTTCACGGCGGGCCAGCTCGGCTTCGCCTTCTCGCCCTCGTACGGCACCGCCCTCGCCTCCCGCGCCCTGCTCGGCTGCGGCGACGCGATGACCTTCATCAGCGTGCTGCGCCTCGGTACTCGGTGGTTCCCGGCCCGCCGTGGCCCGCTGGTCGCGCAGCTCGCGGGCCTCGCCGGCATGGCGGGCAACCTGGTCTCCACGCTGGTGCTGGCCCGGCTGCTGCACGGCGTCGGCTGGACGGCCGCCTTCGCGGGCAGCGCGGGCGCCGGCGTGATCGTGTTCGTCCTGCTCCTGCTGTTCCTCAAGGACCACCCCGAGGGCCACGAGCCGGAGCCCTTCCCGCACCAGGGCGCCGCCTACGTCCGCCGCCAGATCGCCGCCTCCTGGCGCGAGCCCGGGACCCGGCTCGGCCTGTGGGTGCACTTCACCACCCAGTTCCCGGCGATGGTGTTCCTGCTGCTGTGGGGGATGCCGTTCCTCGTCCAGGCGCAGGGCCTGTCCCGCGCCACGGCCGGTGAACTCCTCACCCTGGTCGTCCTGTCGAACATGGCCTTCGGCCTCGTCTACGGCCAGGTCGTCGCCCGGCACCACGCGGCGCGGCTGCCGCTGGCGCTCGGCACGGTGGCGGCGACGGCGACGGTGTGGGCGGTGACGCTGGCCTACCCGTCCGAGCACGCGCCGATGTGGCTGCTGATCGTGCTGTGTTCGGTCCTCGGCGCGTGCGGGCCCGCCTCGATGCTCGGCTTCGACTTCGCCCGCCCGGCCAACCCGCCCGAACGTCAGGGCACGGCCTCCGGGATCACCAACATGGGCGGTTTCGTCGCCTCGATGACGACCCTGTTCGCGATCGGCGTGCTGCTGGACGCGACGGACGACGACTACAGCATCGCGTTCTCCGTCGTCTTCGTCCTCCAGGCCCTCGGCATCAGCCAGATCCTGCGCCTGCGCAAGCGGGCGGCCCGCCTGGAGCGGGAACGGCTGGTGGCCAGCCGGGTGGAGACGGTGCACGTACCGGCGTGAGCCGGGGACACGTGCACGCCCGACCGACCCGGTACCGCTACTGCGTCACCGTGAAGTTCCGCAGGATCGCCCCCGTCAGCTCCGGATCGCCCTCCGCCTTCACCCGGTCCGCCGCCGCGTCCGGCGACACCCGGCCGCAGGCCAGCCGGACGTACGTCTCCCAGTCGAGGGTGAAAGTGGCGGCGGGGCCGAGCGCGGGGGCCGTCTCCAGGGTGCCGCGGCCCTGGATGTCGACGCGGATGGTGCGCAGGAACTCGATCGGACCGTGCACGTCGAAGACGATCGCCGAACTGCGCGGCGCGTCCGCCTTCTCGGCCACGATCGCGGGCAGCTCGGCGAGCAGCACGTCCCGGGCGACCTGCGCGCCGGGGGAGTCGAGGTTGCCGGGCCGGCCGAGGGCGGTGCGCAGATCCTGTTCGTGCACCCAGACGTTGAACGCGTGGGAGCGCATGGACTCTTCGAGGGTGAGCTCGGTGCCGAGGGGGGCGCGCACCTTGGCACCCGGGTCGCGCGACTCGTTGCGCAGCTGCCGGTTGCGGCGGATGATCACGTACTCCAGCTCGGAGGTCATCTCCGGTGCCGTGTGGTGGCGGCGGACGTCGACCTGCATCTCCATGTAGCGCTGGTGGTCGTTGGTGACGTGGTACAGGTCGCGCGGCAGGGTGTGGATGGGCCGCGGGTCGCCGAGCATCTCGCAGTCCAGCCCGATGACATGGGAGACCACGTCCCGCACCGACCAGGCGGGGACCGGAGTCCGGCGGTTCCACTCGCCCTCCACAAGCGGCTGGACCAGCTCGGATATCGCTTCGATGGAGTGGGTCCAGGCGTCGGCGTAGGGCTGGAGAGTGGGATGCAGACTCACGGAAACGGGACCCCTCGGCGGTCGGTACACGGGCTGGTTGGCGTCGTTGCCAGTGGGAGGTGGCGGCTGCGCTGGGCGGGTGTCTTGGGACGCTAAGTTACGCTGCTGTGAGGCACCCCGGCAGTGCTTTCGTGTGACGATCGTAGGCCCGTGTGGACGGCTCGAATGCCAGGACGGTGGTAGTGTGCGCGCCTCTCTCCTCCAACTCGCCGTAGACCAGGGCGAATCGGTTGAATCACGCCGACAGCGAGTGGCTTCCCTGGTACGCGAGCAGGCCGGGGCCGATCTCGTCGTACTGCCGGAGCTGTGGACCACCGGGGCGTTCGCCTACGAGGAGTTCGGCACCGAGGCCGAACCGCTGAACGGGCCCACCTACGAGGCGATGTCCAAGGCGGCGAGCGATGCGGGCGTGTGGCTGCACGCGGGCTCGATCCCGGAACGTGCCGTGGCCGGGGGCGACTTGGCGTCCGCTGCGGGCACGCTCTACAACACCTCGCTCGTCTTCTCCCCCTCCGGTGAACTGGCCGCGGCCTACCGCAAGATCCACCGCTTCGGCTTCGACAAGGGCGAGGCCGTGCTGATGGGTGCGGGGCGCGACCTGGTGACGGTCCGTCTGCCGGACACGGTCCTGGGTCTCGCGACCTGTTACGACCTCCGTTTCCCCGAACTCTTCCGTGGGCTCGTCGACGCGGGCGCCGAGACCCTGGTGATCCCGGCGGGCTGGCCCGAGCGCCGCCGCTCCCACTGGACGCTGCTGGCTCAGGCGCGGGCGGTGGAGAACCAGTCGTTCGTCCTTGCATGCGGAACGGCCGGGACGCACGCCGGAGTTCCGCAGGCGGGTCACTCGATCGTGGTCGATCCCTGGGGCGAGGTCCTGGCGGAGGCCGGCGCCGGCGAGGAGGTCCTCACCGTCGAGTTCGACCCGGCGAGGGTGGGCGTGACGCGGGAACAGTTCCCGGCGCTGAAGGACCGGTTGCTGGGGTTGGACCCGCCCCGACGCTGACGGCTCCCCGGCGCTGACCGCTCCCCGGCACTGACCGCGCTCCGACGCCGACCGCGCCTCGGAGTCGCGAGCGCCCCGGAGCTGAGGGCGGATCACACCCCGTCCAGCAGCGCGGCGAGCCCGTGCTCCAGGGCCGGACCCACCGCCTCCTCGCCCGGCTCCGTCACCGTGTACGTCCGCAGCAGGAACCGGTGCAGGTCGGCCGTCCTGAACCGCAGCATGGCCACCCCGTCCAGGGTGTGCAGTTCCACGATCGTGTCCGTCGGCCCGCACGGCCAGATGTGCACGCTGCCGAGGCCGGTGGACGCGCCGAGACCCTCCTCCAGCAGCGCGCGGGCGAAGGTCCACGTCACCGCCTCACCGTCCAGCGCTATCCAGGCCGGGAACGCGAAATGCACGGCGAGCGGGTCGTCGGAGCCGTAGCGAAGGGTGACGGGGACGGCCAGCTCCTGATCGCGGGTGATCAGTCGGGCGCCGGTGGGCTGGTCGAGGCTGACGTACACGGATGGTCTCCAAGGCGGGCGGGAGGTCGGCGAGTTGGTGCGTGACGCCGATGGCTGGTGGTGCCGATGTCTTCTCGACCGCCGGGAGGGGTTTCTGATTACGCGGTTTCGCGAGTGGCGACTGTGACCTGCGTCACCTTTCATTTCGGCCGCAACTTTAATTGAAACCTTTGTCATCTAGGGTGACAAACCCACCGGGGCCATCCCCCAGCAGGCAACTGGAGTTCCTGCCATGAACGACGGTTCCACCGCCGAGTACGCCCGCGTGTACGCGGAGCAGCAGCCGCGTCTCGTCGCCTACGCGCGCTCGCTCACCAGGAACTCCTGGACCGCCGACGACATCGTCGCCGAGGCCCACTTCCGGGTCTGGCGGCGGCTGTCCGCCGGGCACGAGATCGACAACGTGCCGGCGTACCTGATGACGACGGTGCGGCGGCTGGCCACCGCGGCCGGCGGCGCCGTACGCGAGACACCACGGGATCCGCAGACCGACGAGCGGGCCGAGGCCGGCGCGCACGGGGACGACCCCGCGGAGCGGGTGTCCTCCGTCGACCTCCTCACGCGCGTGCTGGGCGAACTCCCCGAACGCTGGGTCAAGGCACTGTGGTTGGCCGAGGCGGAGGGGCAGCCGCTCGCCGCGATCGGGCCGCAGCTCGGCACGCGCGAGGGGGCGACGGCGGTACTGCTCCACCGCGCGCGTGAAGGCATGCGGCAGGCGTTCCTGCGCACCCAGACCGGCGCCCCCGACGATCCCGCGTGCCAGGTGCACTGGGCGCGCATGCCCGCGTACGTCCGCGGCAACGCGACGGCCCGTCAGTCCGAACGGCTGCTCGGACACGTGGACGCGTGCGACGACTGCCGTGAGCGGCTCGCCCTGTTGATGCAGACGAACAGCAAGCTGCCCGCACTGGTCGGACCGGCGCTGTTGGTGTTCGCGGTGGGCGGGGCCGGAAAGTGGCTCCTCTCGGGGGTGGCGGGCGCGGCGGGCGCCGCGGGTTCGGCGGGAGCCGCAGTGAGCGGTACGTCGGGCGCCGGTGCCTCGGGCGCCGGTGGAGGTGCCGGGGCGAGCGGAAGCGCGGCTTCCGGTGCCGGTGCGAGCAGTGGCGCGAGTGCGGGTGGCGGCGCCGGTGCCGGGGCTTCGGCGGGCGGTTCCGGCGGGGCGTCCGCGGGGGCGGCCGGTTCGGCCGGCGGGCATGGCGCTGCGGCCGGGGTTGCCGGTGGTCATGGCAGTGCGGCCGGGGTTGCCGGTGGTCATGGCAGTGCGGCCGGAGTTGCCGGCGGGCACGGTGGTGCGGCCGGGCTTGCGGGTGGTGGGCACGGTGGTGGGCTGTTGCACGGGGTGAAGTCCGCCGTGGCCGGGGGTGCGAAGGCGCCGGTGGCGGTGGCCGCCGGTGCCGCCGTGGCCGGTGCCGTGGCGATCTGCATCGCGCTCGGGTCGGTCGACCCCGGCCCGGTCACCGTGGACAAGGGGTCGGTGCGGGAGACGCCCGTTGCTCAGGCGCCGGTCGGGCAGCCGGAGACGGGCGACGTGACGCCCACGCCCGGCACCACGGAGGGAACGCGGACGCCGAGAGCCGGTTCGACGCCGTCCGACGTGCCGGTCCCGGTCTCATACGACGTCGGCGACACCGGGCCGGGAACTGCCACGTCGGTGCCGGTACCGCCTCCGCTCCCGCCCCTGCCTCCGTCTCCGACGCCGATACCCACGCCCACCTCGGCGCCTTCGGGTCCGGGTACGCCGGCGCCCGAGCCGACGTCACCGGAGCCCTCGACTCCCGAACCCTCGGCTCCTGAACCCACGTCACCCGAGCCCACCTATCCCGAGCCCACGTCACCCGAGCCCACGAAGCCCGTCGAGGAACCGACGGAGCCCGCACCGTCCCCGTCCCCCACGGACGACTGCCCCCCTCCGGTGCAGTCCGCTCCCCGGTACCCCGTCTAGTCCTCCGGCTCAGTCCTCCCGTTCCTTCTCCGCCAGGTGGATCACGCACACCGCCACCGCGATCAGCAGCGCCGGATCCGCGTCGTCGCGGACGACGTCGACGCCGTACGTCTCGCGGATGTGCATCCAGCGGCGGGAGATCACGGCCAGCAGTTCGTTGTCGTACTCGACGGCGAACTCGCGGTCGAGGATCTTGCCGCTGACGTCGAGCTCGGTGCCGTCGACGAGGGCCACGCGGTAGTGGTTGCGCAGGAGGGAGAGGCGTTTTCGCTTGATGCGGGCGAGGGGTTCGCCGTCCCGTTCGATCACCATGGTGTCGCGCAGGGCGAGCATCTTCTTGTGGATGTCGATGAGGACGCGCCCTCGCGTGTCCTTCAGCTCGAAGGTGTCCCGCAGCCGCATGGCCTTGCCGTCGACGAGGAACACCTTGTTGCCGTGTTCGTCCTCGATCCAGTAGTCGTCACCGAAGCCGAGGAGCCGGTCGCGCACGAGGAATCTCATACCGTCACGGCTTCCCCGGTCCCGGGTCCGCGACGCCGCCGATAGGCCGACGGACTGACTCCGCCGGGGTGACTGTCAGTGGCGGGTGGCACTCTTGACGCATGAGCGACTCCACTCCCCGACGCGTCCGCGTCCGCGCTCCCGAGCTGGTCGGCAAGGGCGGCTGGCTGAACACGGGCGACCAGCGGTACACCCTCGCCGACCTGCGCGGACGCATCGTCGTCCTGGATTTCTGGACGTTCTGCTGTGTGAACTGTCTGCATGTCCTGGACGAGCTGCGGGAGCTGGAGAAGAAGCACGCCGACACGGTCGTGGTGATCGGGGTGCACTCCCCGAAGTTCGTCCACGAGGCGGAGCACGCGGCGGTGGCCGACGCCGTCGAGCGGTACGGAGTGGCGCACCCGGTCCTCGACGACCCGGAGCTGGCGACCTGGAAGCAGTACGCCGTGCGCGCGTGGCCGACGCTGGTCGTGATCGACCCCGAGGGGTACGTCGTCGCGCAGCACGCGGGCGAGGGCCATGTGCACGCCATCGAGCGGCTGGTGACGGAGCTGGAGGCCGAGCACGGGGCGAAGGGCACGCTGCGGCGCGGCGACGGCCCGTACGTGGCGCCGGAGCCGGAGCCGACGGTGCTGCGCTTCCCGGGGAAGGCGATCGTCCTGCCCGGCGGGACCTTCCTGGTCAGCGACACCACCCGGCATCAGCTGGTCGAACTCGCCGCGGACGGGGAGAGCGTCGTACGGCGCATCGGCACGGGCACGCGCGGGTTCGCGGACGGCGGCCCGGACAGCGCCGCCTTCAGCGAGCCGCAGGGGCTCGCGCTGCTCGACGACGGTTCCGTGGTCGTCGCCGACACCGTGAACCACGCGCTGCGCCGCCTCGACCTCGCGACCGGCGAGGTCACCACCCTGGCCGGCACCGGTCGGCAGTGGTGGCAGGGGGCGCCCACCTCCGGGCCGGCCCGCGAGGTCGACCTGTCCTCACCGTGGGACGTCGCCCGGTGGGACGGCAAGGTGTGGATCGCCATGGCCGGGGTGCACCAGCTGTGGGTCTACGACCCGGAGGAGCGGACCGTCGCCGTCGCCGCGGGCACGACCAACGAGGGGCTCGTCGACGGGCCCGCCGCCGAGGCCTGGTTCGCGCAGCCGTCCGGGCTCGCCGCGACGCCCGAGCGGCTGTGGGTCGCCGACTCCGAGACGTCCGCCCTGCGCTGGGTCGATCTGGACGGCAGCGTGCACACGGCGGTGGGCACGGGCCTGTTCGACTTCGGTCATCGCGACGGGGCGGCCGAACAGGCGCTGCTCCAGCACCCGTTGGGCGTCACCGCGCTGCCCGACGGCTCGGTCGCGATCAGCGACACGTACAACCACGCGCTGCGCCGCTTCGACCCCGCGACCGGCGAGGTCACCACCCTGGCCACGGATCTGCGGGAGCCGAGCGACGCCGTGCTCGTCGGCGACGACATCGTGGTCGTCGAGTCGGCCCGCCACCGGCTGACCCGGCTGCGGCTGCCGGAGGAAGCGGTCCGGGTGGCCGCGGTCGCCCATCGGACGCAGCGCGCGGCGACCGAAGTGGCCGCGGGGAAGGTCCGGTTGGACGTGATCTTCCAGGCGCCCGCCGGTCAGAAGCTCGACACCCGGTACGGCCCCTCGACCCGGCTCCTGGTCTCCGCCACCCCGCCGGAGCTGCTGCTCGCGGGAGAGGGCGCGGACACGGATCTCGTACGGGATCTGGAGCTCGACCCGGCGATCGAGGAAGGCGTGTTGCACGTCTCGGCGATGGCCGCCTCGTGCGACGACGACCCAGCCGTCGAGTACCCGGCCTGCCATGTGCACCAGCAGGACTGGGGCGTTCCGGTCCGCCTCACCGAGGGCGGGGCGGACCGGCTGCCGCTGGTCCTGGCGGGCATGGACGAGCGCGAGGCGTGAGCGCTCCGAAAGGCCTTTCGGGCCTCGAAATTCTTCACGCTATTCACACAACTGAACACGTTGGCTTCGCGCGCAGTTGTTCGCGATTGACCGTTACACGCCGTATCCGCCGCCGTAGCCGTCGCGGCGGCGGTTCGGGTCCTCGTCGATCACCGAAGTGGTCGGCGGTACCACCACACGCCTGCGCCGGGCGATGCTGCTGAACGTGCTGACGCCGATGAGTCCGACGGCCATGAGGATGACGCCGACCAGGTCGAGGTTGACCCCCTTCATGTGCCAGTCGGTCGCGAAGGTGAGGATGGCTCCCGAAGCGATCAGGATGATGCATCCACCGAGGCCCATGAGTGTCGCCTCCTGTCCGGCCCGGTCCTTCCGGTCCGGACCTCCGGGTACCCCGGCGTACAACACCCATGCGCCACTGCGCCGTTGACAACCCGTCGGCTGCCCCCGTGACTACCCGTCCAGGAACGCCACCAGCGCGTTGGCCAGCAGATGCGGGTCGTCCGCGCCGCACAGTTCGCGGGCGCTGTGCATCGAGAGGATCGCGGCACCGATGTCCACGGTCTTGATGCCGTGCCGGGCCGCGGTGATCGGGCCGATCGTCGTGCCGCAGGGCATGGAGTTGTTGGACACGAACGACTGGAAGGGCACGCCCGCCTTCTCGCAGGCGGCGGCGAACACCGCGCGGCCCGAACCGTCCGTGGCGTAGCGGTTGTTGACGTTGACCTTGAGGATCGGCCCGCCGTTGACCCGCGGGTGGTGCGTCGGGTCGTGCCGCTCGGCGTAGTTGGGGTGCACCGCGTGACCGGTGTCGGAGGAGAGACAGACGGTGCCGGCGAAGGCTCTCGCCCGGTCCTCGTAGGAGCCGCCGCGGGCGAACACCGAACGCTCCAGCACACTGCCGAGCAGCGGCCCGTCCGCGCCCGTGTCCGACTGCGAGCCGTTCTCCTCGTGGTCGAAGGCGGCGAGTACGGGGATGGAGGGCAGGTTGCCGACGGAGACCGCGGCGAGCGCGGCCACGCCGGCGTGCACCGAGAGCAGGTTGTCCATGCGCGGACCCGCGACCAGGTCCTTGTCCCGGCCCAGGTAGGCCGGCGGTTCCACGGAGTGCACCATCAGGTCCCAGCCGGTGACCTCGCCCGCCGCGAGCCCGGCCGTCTCCTCCACGAAGGCGATCAGGTCGCCGTCGCGCACGTCGTTGCCGAGGCCCCACACCGGCTGAAGATGCCGCTGCTTGTCGAGCTTGAGCCCTTCCGCCGCCACCGAACGGTCCAGGTGGATGGCGAGTTGGGGCACCCGCAGCAGTGGCCGGTCCACGTTGACCAGGCGGGTCGAGCCGTCCCGCAGGGTCACCCGGCCGGCCAGGCCCAGGTCACGGTCGAGCCAGGAGTTCAGCAGCGGCCCGCCGTAGATCTCCACGGCGACCTGGCGCCAGCCGTGCGCCCCGGTGTCGGGCAGCGGCTTGACCCGCAGGTTCGGGGAGTCGGTGTGCGCGCCGACGATACGGAACGGCGTGTGGGGCGCCGCGCCCTCGGGGACGTACCAGGCCACGATCGCGCCGCCGCGCAGCACGTACTTCCCGCCGGTCGTCCCGTCCCAGGCATCCGTCTCCACGACCTGCCTGAACCCTGCCTTCTCCAGCCGCTCGGCGGAGCCGGCCACCGCGTGGTACGGCGACGGGCTGGCCGTCAGGAAGGACATGAGGTCGTCGGTGTGGCCGCGGTCGAAGCGGGGGGGTTCGCTCATGGGGTTCACCTTAACGACGTACGAAGGCCCACTCCGCGTGCTGGGGAGCGGGCCCTCGGGAGGCGATGTGGAGTTCTGGCTACCCAGATCCCGGGCCGCTGGAACCACGACCGGGACCGGGTGACCGGTCTCTCATCAGAACGCGGCTTCGTCGAGCTCCATCACGTCCAGGTCGACGTTCTCGGCGAGCTTGCGGGCGCCGGTGACGCCCGGCAGGACGTTGGCCGCGAAGAACTTCGCCGCCGCGATCTTGCCGGTGTAGAAGGCCACATCCTTGGCGGGGGCGGTCTCCAGCTTCTCGGCGGCGACGGCGGCGCCCTTGAGGAGCAGGTAGCCGACGATCACGTCGCCGGAGGCGAGCAGCAGGCGGGTGCTGTTCAGGCCGACCTTGTAGATGTTCTTGACGTCCTGCTCGGTGGCCGCGAGGTCGGTCAGCATCAGGCCGACGATCGCCTCCAGCTCGACGGCCGCCTTGGCGAGGTGCTCGCGGGCGCCGGCCAGCTGCTCGCCGCCGGTGCCGAGCGCGAGGAACTTCTTGATGTCCTCGGCCAGGGAGTTGAGCGCCGAGCCCTGGTTGCGGACGATCTTCCGGAAGAAGAAGTCCTGGCCCTGGATCGCCGTCGTGCCCTCGTACAGGGTGTCGATCTTGGCGTCCCGGATGTACTGCTCGATCGGGTACTCCTGGAGGAACCCGGAGCCGCCGAAGGTCTGCAGCGACTGCGCGAGCTGCTCGTAGCCCTTCTCGGAGCCGTAGCCCTTCACGATTGGCAGGAGCAGGTCGTTGAGCGCGTGCTCGGTCTTCGCGTCCTCGCCGTTCGTCTCCTTGACCTGGATCGCGTCCTGGATCGAGGCGGTGTACAGGACGAGGGCGCGCATGCCCTCGGCGTACGCCTTCTGCGTGATCAGCGAGCGGCGGACGTCGGGGTGGTGGGTGATGGTGACCTTGGGCGCGGTCTTGTCGCCGAAGGCGGCGAGGTCGGTGCCCTGGACGCGCTCCTTGGCGTACTCCAGCGCGTTCAGGTAGCCCGTCGACAGCGTGGAGATCGCCTTCGTGCCGACCATCATCCGCGCGAACTCGATGATCCGGAACATCTGGCGGATGCCGTCGTGCCGGTCGCCGATCAGCCAGCCCTTGGCGGGCTGCCGGTCGCCGAAGGTCATCTCGCAGGTGTTGGAGGCCTTCAGGCCCATCTTGTGCTCGACGTTGGTGGCGTAGACGCCGTTGCGCTCGCCCAGCTCGCCGGTCTCGAAGTCGAAGAGGTACTTCGGTACGAGGAAGAGGGACAGGCCCTTGGTGCCGGGCCCGGCACCCTCGGGGCGCGCCAGCACGTAGTGGAGGATGTTCTCCTCCATGTCGTGCTCACCGGAGGTGATGAAGCGCTTGACGCCCTCGATGTGCCAGGAGCCGTCCTCCTGCTGGACCGCCTTCGTGCGGCCGGCGCCGACGTCCGAGCCCGCGTCGGGCTCGGTGAGCACCATGGTGGAGCCCCAGGTCTTCTCCACGGCGATCTTGGCGAGCTTCTTCTGCTCCTCGGTGCCCTCCTCGAAGAGGATGCGGGCGAACGCCGGGCCGGAGGAGTACATCCACACGGCCGGGTTCGCGCCGAGCACCAGCTCCGCGTAGGCCCAGATCAGGGAGGGCGGAGCGGTGGTGCCGCCGATCTCCTCGGGCAGGCCGAGCCGCCAGTACTCCGCGTCCATGAAGGCTTTGTAGCTCTTCTTGAAGGACGCCGGGACCGGCGCGGTGTTCGTCTCCGGGTCGAAGACCGGGGGGTTGCGGTCGGCGTCCGCGAAGGACTCCGCCAGCTCGTTCTCGGCGAGGCGGGTGAGCTCGTCGAGGATGCTCTTCGCGGTCTCGGCGTCCATCTCCTCGAAGGGCCCGGTGCCGTACAGCTTGTCGCGGCCGAGTACTTCGAAGAGGTTGAACTCGATGTCGCGGAGATTCGACTTGTAGTGCCCCATGGTGACGGCTCCCGGCTCCGTAGAGAGATCGGCGAGGCACTGGATCCTCGCGCTGGTTCAGATGGATAAACGTGTACCAATAAGTAGCTACGATGATGCTACCCGTCGGTAATAAGAAGCAACCCCGATTGGGTCATCTGTGACTCAGTACTCTTTGGGGCATGTACGGCTACGACCAGGGTGTGGGCGCTCAGCAACAGCAGTACGCCCAAGGACAGCAGCAGATGCCGGGCGGGTACGGCCAGCAGCCGCCGCTGTACCCCGAGCCGTCCCCACCGTCCCTCGCGGACGCGGTGCGGGCGTTCACCACCGGCCAGTTGGCGGCCGAGGACTTCCAGCAGGTCTTCGCCACATCGAAGGTGTACTGCCCGCGGGGCGACAACCCCGGGTTCCTCGCGCTGCACAACACGCAGCAGCCGGTGATCCCGATGTTCACCTCGCTCAAGGAGCTGCGGCGGTACGCGGGCAAGGAGTCCAAGTACTTCGTGATCACCGGCGCCGAGGTGATCGACCTCCTGCCCACCGGCTACGGCTTCGTCCTCGACATGGAGGGCGAGCACAGGATGGTCTTCGACGCGAAGGCGGTCGAACAGATGGTCGACTTCGCGATGCGTCGCATGTACGGCTGATCCGCATCCCCAGACCTGGAAGCCCGGAGGGAATGTCCTCCGGGCTTTCTCCGTTAGGGGTGGCAGAAAGTTCAATGCTCAACTAAACTGGCCGCACAAGGAGGTACCGACATGCCTGCAGTGACCGTCGAGAACCCGTTGACGCTCCCGCGCGTGACCACGCCGGTCGATGCCGTGGCACGCCCCGTGCTCGGCGTCACGACCGCCCCGAGCGGATTCGAGGGCGAGGGCTTCCCGGTGCGCCGCGCGTTCGCCGGGATCCACTACCGCCACCTCGACCCGTTCATCATGATGGACCAGATGGGTGAGGTGGAGTACGCGCCGGGCGAGCCCAAGGGCACTCCCTGGCACCCCCACCGCGGTTTCGAGACCGTCACCTACATCATCGACGGCGTCTTCGACCACCAGGACTCCAACGGTGGCGGCGGCACCATCACCAACGGTGACACCCAGTGGATGACGGCGGGCGCGGGCCTGCTGCACATCGAGGCGCCGCCGGAGTCCCTGGTCGTGTCCGGCGGTCTCTTCCACGGGCTCCAGCTGTGGGTGAACCTCCCGGCCAAGGACAAGATGATGGCCCCGCGCTACCAGGACATCCGCGGCGGCAACGTGCAGCTGCTCACCACCCCCGACGGCGGCGCGCTCCTGCGGGTCATCGCCGGTGAGCTGGACGGTCACGCGGGCCCCGGCATCACGCACACGCCGATCACGATGATCCACGCGACGCTGGCGCCGGGCGCCGAGCTGACCCTGCCGTGGCGCGAGGACTTCAACGGTCTCGCGTACGTGCTGGCCGGCAAGGGCGCGGTGGGCGCCGAGCGCAGGCCGATCCACCTGGGCCAGACCGCCGTCTTCGGGGCGGGCTCCTCGCTGACCGTCCGCGCGGACGAGCAGCAGGACTCGAACACCCCGGACATGGAGGTCGTCCTCCTCGGCGGCCAGCCGATCCGTGAGCCGATGGCCCACTACGGCCCGTTCGTCATGAACAACCAGGCCGAACTCCAGCAGGCCTTCGAGGACTTCCAGAAGGGCCGCCTGGGCACCATCCCGGCGGTGCACGGCATGAACGAGAGCGGCCCCCAGGGCTGACGGGTTCCACGAAAAGGGCCCCGCCCGGCTACGACAGCCGGACGGGGCCCTTCCGTCGGTACGGGCGCCGCCGAATGCCCGGCAACCGCATGACCTGCTGACGGGCCGTCACCCGGACGGGGTGTTCGGGCGGGACGTGAAGGGCGGGGCGTGGTCGGGTGGGGGTGTGCAGCTGCTTCCCGAGGCCGTTCGCCGGTTCGCCGCCTGGTGTGTTGTGCTGTTGCTGCTCGCCGGGGTCGGATACGTCGGGATCCGGCTGTGCGGGGAGCTCAAGACGGCCGTCACGCCGGTGCTGCTCGCGCTGCTGGGGACGGCGCTGCTCGGGCCGCTGTACCGGCGGCTGGTGAAGGCGCGGGTCAACCGGTCGGTGGCCGCCGGGCTCACCTGCGTCGCGGTGGTCGCCGTGGTCGGCGGGGCCGTGTACATCGTGGTCGCGGCGCTGATCGACACCGGCGACGAGATCGTCGCCTCGCTCAAGGACGCGGCGCACTCGCTCACCGAGCACTTCGGGGCCGCCGGGACCTCGCTGGACGACCTCGCCTCCAACGCCAAGGAACTGCTCACCAAGTTCGGCGGCACCGCGGCCTCCAACGTGATCAGCGGGGTCAGTGTGGTCGGCGAGGTCATCGCCATGGCCGTCCTCGCCCTGCTCCTGGTCTTCTTCTTCCTGCGCGACTCCCACCGCGCCGTCGGCACCCTGCGGTCCATCGCCCCGCGCGGCACCGCCGACCTCGTCGAGGCCATGGCGCGCCGGGCCTTCGAGGCCGTCGAGGGGTTCATGCGCGGGACCACGCTCATCGCGCTCATCGACGCCCTGTGCATCACCGTGGGCCTGCTCGTGCTCGACGTCCCCGGCGCCGTCGGCCTGGGCGCGCTGGTCTTCGTCGGCGCCTACATCCCCTACCTCGGCGCCTTCCTCTCCGGCGCCGTCGCCGTCCTGGTCGCGCTCGCCGACCGCGGCTTCGTGATCGCCCTGTGGGCCCTCGGTGTGGTGCTCGCCGTGCAGGTCCTGGAGGGGCATGTGCTCCAGCCGATGATCCAGAGCCGGACGGTCCAGATGCACCCGGCGGTGGTGATGCTGACGATCACCGCGGGCGCGTCCGTCGCCGGCATCCTCGGCATGCTGCTCGCCGTACCGCTGACGGCGGCCGCCTTCGGGGTCCTGCACGAACTGCGAACGCGCTACGGGGCGCCGCCTCAGGCGCCGGGGCCGGTGGAGTCGCCGGCGCCCTCGACCTCGTAGCCCTGGATCTCGTACCCCTCGGTGTCCTTCGGTTCGGGCTCGTGGAGTTCGAACCAGATGCTCTTGCCCTCGCCGCGCGGGTCCACGCCCCAGGTGTCGGCGAGGAGTTCGATGAGGACCAGGCCGCGGCCGGAGGAGGCCAGCTCGCCGGGGCGGCGCTTGTGCGGGAGGTCGTCGCTGGTGTCGGTGACCTCGATGCGCATCCGGCGCCCGTCGGTCTCGTCGCGCACCTCGGCCAGCAGCAGCGCGTCGGCGTCGGTGTGCACGAGGACGTTGGTGAGCATCTCGGACAGCAGCAGGACCGCCGAGTCGATCTGGTCCTGCGAGGTCCAGTCGTGCAGCAGCTCGCGCAGCTGCTGCCGGGCCACCGCCACCCGTTCCGGCTCCGCCTGGGCGACCGACATCATGGTCCGCCGGACCGTCGGCGCCAGCCCGGTCGGTGTGTCCTTGGCGTCGGCGGTGCCCGGGCGGGACAGCAGCAGCACCGCTATGTCGTCCTCACGGCGGTCGGCGAGCGGGCCGGTGGTGTGGTGGGAGGAGGGCCCGTGCACGCCCTGCACCAGGGCGTCGGCCAGCTCCTCGAGGCCGCCCTCGTGCTCTTCGAGGATCGTACGGATCCGCTGCCAGCCCGTGTCCAGGTCGTGGCCGCCGGTCTCGATCAGGCCGTCCGTGCAGATCAGCATGGTCTCGCCGGGTTCGAGGGTGATCCGGGTGGTCGGGTAGTCGGCGTCCGGGTCGATGCCGAGCGGCAGCCCGCCCGCCGTCGGCCGGGCCAGCACCGTGCCGTCCGCCATCCGGATCGCCGGGTCCGGGTGGCCGGCCCGCGCGATGTCCAGGGTGCCGGTGGCCGGGTCGGCCTCGATGTACAGGCAGGTCGCGAAGCGCAGGTCGGAGGCGTCCTCGGGGGAGCCGTAGGTCATCCCGTGCAGGAAGCGGGAGGCGCGGGAGAGCACCGCGTCGGGGCGGTGTCCCTCGGAGGCGTAGGCGCGCAGGGCGATCCGCAGCTGGCCCATCAGACCGGCCGCCCGTACGTCGTGACCCTGGACGTCGCCGATGACCAGGGCGATCCGGCCGCCGCCCGCGGTGTTGCCGGGCAGCGGGATCATGTCGTACCAGTCGCCGCCGACCTGGAGGCCGCCGCCGGTGGGCACATAGCGGGCGGCGACGTTCATGCCCGGTATTCGGGGGCCCAGGGTCGGCAGCATGGAGCGCTGGAGGCCGTCGGTGAGAGCGCGCTCGCTCTCCTCGACGCCGGCCCGGGAGAGTGCCTGGGCGAGCATGCGGGCGATGGTGGTCAGGACCGAGCGCTCGTCGGGGGTGAAGGCGACGGGATACGCGAAGGACGCCATCCAGGCCCCCATCGTGCGGCCCGCCACCGTCAGCGGCAGATACGCCCAGGACTCGCGGCCGAGGTGCTCGATCAGCTGCCACATGACCGGATAGCGGGCCTTGTAGTCGCCGGGCGACGAGAGGTAGACCGCGCGGCCGGTGCGGATCACCTCGGCGGCCGGATAGTCCGCGTTCAGGGACATCGGGGAGAACGGGTCCTCGTCGCCGGGCTGGTAGCCGTGCAGGCCGATGATCGACAGGCGGTCGCCCGCCACCTCGAAGACCGCGAGCCCGTCCGGGGAGAAGCCCGGCATCGACAGGCCCGCCGCGACCCGCAGCACCTCCGCCGTCGACCGCGCCTCGGCCAGCGCCCGGCCCGCGTCCAGCAGGAACGCCTCCCGGGAGCGCCGCCAGTCGCCCGTGACGGCGCTGCGCCCCGCGGGGCTGCCCGGGGTCGGCTCGGTGACCTCCTGGAGGGTGCCGATCAGCTGGAACGCTTCCTGCGCGGGGTCGTACGACGGCTTGGAGCGGGAGCGGACGACGCGGATCACCCGGCCGTGCTCGTCCATGACCCGGACCCGCACCTCGGCGAGGGTGCCCTCGGCGACGGCGAGACCGACGATGCCGGCGATCTCGTTCCAGTCGACGGGGTGCAGCCGGGACCGGATCTGGGCCTCCGTGAGGGTGGCCGCCTTCGCGGGCAGCCCCAGCAGACGGGCGGCCTCGGCGTCCACCGTGACCGCCTCCGTGGCGGTGTCCCAGGACCACAGGCCGGTCGCGAGGGCGGCCAGAACCTCCCCCACGGCGGGCAGAGGCTCACCAGTGCGCATTGCCCCACTTTAAGAAAAGGTGATCGATGAGTGCCACTGATCGGGGTGTGAGAAGTGTTCCGGGCCCTGAATGGTGGGGAGCCGATCTTGGGGTCCCCGGTAGGCTGGGCCGAGTGTTTCACGTGAAACACCCCGACTGGCACAGACTCCGATTCGCGAAGACTGGATGAACGACGATGCATCGGTACAGGTCCCACACCTGCGGCGAGCTCCGCGCCTCTGACGTCGGCACCGACGTCCGGCTGAGCGGCTGGCTGCACAATCGGCGCGACCTGGGCGGCATCCTCTTCATCGATCTGCGCGATCACTACGGCATCACGCAGCTCGTCGCCCGCCCGGGCACGCCCGCCTACGAGGCGCTGGACAAGGTCACCAAGGAGTCGACGGTCCGCGTCGACGGCAAGGTGGTCTCCCGCGGCACGGACAACGTGAACGCGGATCTGCCGACCGGTGAGGTCGAGGTCGAGGTCGGCGAGGTCGAGCTGCTCGGCGCGGCCGCGCCGCTGCCCTTCACGATCAACACCGAGGACGGGGTCAACGAGGAGCGGCGCCTGGAGTACCGCTTCCTGGACCTGCGCCGCGAGCGCATGCACCGCAACATCATGCTGCGCTCCTCGGTGATCGCCGCGATCCGCTCGAAGATGGTCGCGCTCGGCTTCAACGAGATGGCGACGCCGATCCTGTCCGCGACCTCCCCCGAGGGCGCCCGTGACTTCGTCGTCCCGTCCCGGCTGAACCCGGGCAAGTTCTACGCCCTGCCGCAGGCGCCGCAGCAGTTCAAGCAGCTGCTGATGATCTCGGGCTTCGACCGCTACTTCCAGATCGCGCCCTGTTTCCGTGACGAGGACGCCCGCGCGGACCGTTCGCCGGGCGAGTTCTACCAGCTCGACGTGGAGATGAGCTTCGTCGAGCAGGAGGACGTGTTCCGTCCGATCGAGCAGCTCATGACCGAGCTGTTCACGGAGTTCGGCGGCGGCCAGGAGGTCACCTCCCCCTTCCCGCGCATCCCGTTCCGCGAGTCGATGCTCAAGTACGGCTCCGACAAGCCGGACCTGCGCGCCAAGCTCGAACTCACCGACATCACCGACATCTTCGAGGGCTCGGAGTTCAAGGCCTTCGCCGGCAAGCACGTGCGGGCGCTCGCGGTGCCGGACGTCTCGGCGCAGCCCCGCAAGTTCTTCGACCAGCTCGGCGACTACGCGGTCACGCTCGGCGCGAAGGGCCTGGCCTGGGTCCGCGTGACCGACGACGGCTCGCTGACCGGCCCGATCGCGAAGTTCCTGACCGAGGAGAACATCGCCGAACTGACCAAGCGCCTGTCGCTGGCCGCCGGTCACGCCGTCTTCTTCGGCGCGGGCGAGTTCGACGAGGTCTCCAAGATCATGGGCGCGGTCCGGGTCGAGGCCGCCAAGCGCGCCGGGCACTTCGAGGAGGGCGTCTTCCGGTTCTGCTGGATCGTCGACTTCCCGATGTACGAGAAGGACGAGGAGACCGGCGCGATCGACTTCTCGCACAACCCCTTCTCCATGCCGCAGGGCGGTCTCGAGGCCCTGGAGACGCAGGACCCGCTGGACATCCTGGGCTGGCAGTACGACATCGTCTGCAACGGCGTCGAGCTGTCCTCCGGCGCGATCCGCAACCACGAGCCCGACATCATGCTCAAGGCGTTCGAGATCGCGGGCTACGACCGGGACACCGTCGAGGACAAGTTCGCCGGCATGCTGCGCGCGTTCCGCTTCGGCGCCCCGCCGCACGGCGGCATCGCCCCCGGCGTCGACCGGATCGTGATGCTGCTGGCCGACGAGCCGAACATCCGCGAGACCATCTCCTTCCCGCTCAACGGCAACGCCCAGGACCTGATGATGGGCGCTCCGACGGAGCTGGAGGAGGCCCGCCTGAAGGAGCTGCACCTCCAGGTGCGCAAGCCGCAGGCGAAGTGACACCAGCGGTCCGAGCGGTGGTGACACAAGCACGCTGAGCGGTACCGAAGGGCTCGAAACCGGCGTCGGTTTCGAGCCCTTTCGCTTGGGCACCGCGATTCACAGCTCTTTCAGATGTTCCTGCCGAGTAGCTCACGCCTACGTTCGCTGACCATGACGGACACTCAAACACCCGAAGACAGAGGGACGTTGGCCCGCCGCACGGTCTTGGTGGCCGGCGGTGTCGCGGTGACCGCGGCCGGTGCGGGCACCGCCCTCGCCACCGGC
The DNA here is from genome assembly GCF_053595415.1 of Streptomyces sp. NPDC002499. Taxonomy (NCBI): domain Bacteria; kingdom Bacillati; phylum Actinomycetota; class Actinomycetes; order Kitasatosporales; family Streptomycetaceae; genus Streptomyces; species Streptomyces sp. NPDC002499. The sequence goes on along the minus strand of NZ_JBSFXO010000006.1, from coordinate 302,679 downwards.
GCATCCGCCCAGGAGGGTGGCCCGAAACAGAGCGCCCCGAAGCCGGGCGCCCCGGAGGACACCTGCTACACGCTGACCTCCGAGCTGGTCGAGGGGCCGTACTACATCGACGCCGACAAGATCCGCCGGGATGTCACGGAGGACCAGGAGGGCGTCCCGCTCGCCCTCCAGCTCAAAGTGATCGACGCGGACACGTGCAAGCCGGTCCGCAACGCGGCCGTGGACATCTGGCACTGCAACGCCACGGGCGTGTACTCCGGCTACGAGGACATGGGCAGCGGCGGCGGGGGCGGCGGCCCGACGGGCCCTCCGCCCACGGATGCCCCCACCGGCCCTCCCCCGGGCGGTGGCGGCGGCCACCAGGAGCCGACCGACGACGAGCGCTACCTGCGCGGCACCTGGCGCACCGACCGGCACGGCGAGGTCACCTTCCGGACCGTCTTCCCCGGCTGGTACCAGGGCCGTTGCGTCCACATCCATGTGAAGGTCCACGTGGACGGCACCTGGACCGACGCCGGCTACGAGGGCGGGCACGCCTGCCACACGGGCCAGCTGTTCTTCGACGAGCCGTCGGTCCTGCTGTCGGCCGAGGTGGAGCCGTACGCGAGCAACACCACTACGCGCGTCACCCTCGACGAGGACTCCATCTACCCGGACAACGGACACGCGGGCGGCCTGCTCTACCTCAAGTACGACCGCAGGCACTTCGCCCGGGGCGTCCACGGCCGCCTGACCCTGGAAGTGGCGACGGACGAGACGCACGACGGCTGAGCTACGCGAGCCGAGGGCGCCCGGGAACCTGGCAGTGAGGTTCCGGGCGCCCTCGGGACGTGAGCAGGGACGCGTCAGTCGTTGCCGACCGGGGTCTTGCCCGGCGCCGTGGCCGGCGCCCTGTGAGTACGGCGGCGCAGGGCCGGGCCGAGGCGGACCAGGACCCGCCGGTCGATGCCGGTGACCCGGCGCTCCACCGCGCCCAGGCGCTTGGTGGCGGCGGCCAGTTCCTTGCGCAGGGCGTCGAGCTGGCGGGCGGTCTCGCTCGCGCGCTTCTCGGCGGCGGCGAGCCTGCCGCGCAGTTCCTTGTTCTCCTTGGCCTGCTTGGCGGCCCGTTCGCCGGACCTGGTGTCGGCCGCGGTGATGCGCTCGCGCAGGCTGCTGATGCGGTAGCGCAGCTGGCCGTCGTCCCCGCCGTCCCAGACCGGCATCGACGCGGGCAGGTCGAGGGCGGCCATGCGGGCGTCGAAGGCGGCGCCGCCGTCGCCGTGGCTGTAGGTGTTCTCCAGGTCGTTGCGGTCGAGGAAGGCGATGATGCGCTCGAAGCGCTCGCCGTGGCCCTTGAGCATCGCGGAGAAGTCGGCCTCGTCGTACAGGTCCCGCGGGTCGGTGTCGGCGGTCAGTTCGGTGAGCGGGCGGTGCGGGATGTCGAAGTAGCGGCAGAGTTCGAGGGTGCGCGAGTCGTGGGTGAGGACGACGCTCGGGGTGCCGGCCAGCAGGGCCGCGACATTGCCGTGGATGCGGGTGCCGTAGGCGAAGTCGTACGCGCGCAGTTCGTCGATCCAGGTCGCCGGGTCCAGCGGCATGCGGACCTTGTTCTCCTGGAGGAGGGCGTGGCTGAGCTGGAGCGGGAAGGCGTCCTCGTGGCCGGACTCGGGGGTGGTGTCGCCCCACATCAGCAGTTCCGCGTCGGCGGTGTTCTGCGCGTAGTACATGAGGTCGGGGTAGCGCTCCCACGCGGTGCGGGCGATGCCCGCGATGTCGCCGACGGGGATCGCGTCCGGCGAGAGGTTCAGGGCGATGCGGGAGTCGGAGGTGAGCTCCGAGGCCCGTATCTCGGGGAAGGTCGCGCCGTACAGGAACATCGACGGGCAGCCGATGATGTCCACGTCGTGGAAACCGAGGTCGCGCAGGTAGCCGGCGGTCAGTTCGCCGCGGACGCCGATGGAGGCGGAGCGCTCCAGGACGGCGCGGGCGAAGCGGCGCACGGAGTCGGCCATCGGCCGCAGCCACTCGGTGTCGTAGTCCGCGGGCGCCTGGGCGCCGACGCCGAACACCACGACCGGGATGGTGAGTTGCTCGATCAGCGTCGACAGCCGGTCGAGGGAGCCCTTGAAGGCGGGGCGGAAGGCGTTGGCGAGCGGGACGACGAAGACGTCGTACTGCTCGTTGATCTCGGCGGCGCGGCGGGCCGAGATGTCGGTCCTGATGCCGTTCGACGTCACCTCGGTGTCCGGGGTCGTCAGCATCTTGTGCGCGGAGTCGCTGAAGATGAGATTGCCCGTGTTCGTCCCGATCAGGTCCTGCTGGATGAACTCCGCCGGAGTGGCGACACGGAAGGGGCTCTTGCCGGAGCGGATCAGGATGCGTTTCACGAACGGAACCCTATAGCGAGGTAAATGTGTAGTGAAGGGAGCGTAAGAGATCGATCAGTGTGACAAGAGGCAACCTTTTTCGATCGTGTGACCACTGGTGAGTCGGAAGGTCCCTTCGCGGGAGCTTCACGTCGAGCATGGCTGTCTTCGCACCACGTAAGGACTCATCCGTGGCCTCTGCTTCCCACCGTCGGTCCCTTCGCGCGCGCCGCGTCGTCGTCGTCTCTGCTGCGGCCGTGGTCGCCGTCGGGGGTGCCGGTGTCGTCGTGCTGAACGCGAACGCCGGTACGACCGTCGACCTCTATCACCGGACGCTCGCCGCCAAGGACGGCTGGGCGTCGTCCGGGACCGGCACGACCGGTGGTGCGAAGGCGGACGCCGCGCACACCTTCACCGTCTCCACGCGTGCGCAGCTGGTGAAGGCGCTCGGCTCGGTGTCCGACACGACACCGCGGATCATCAAGGTCAAGGGCACGATCGACGCCAACACCGACGCCGCAGGCAAGAAGCTGACCTGCGCCGACTACGCGTCGGGCACCGGGTATGCGCTGACCGCCTATCTGAAGGCGTACGACCCCGCCACCTACGGGCGTTCCAAGCTGCCCTCCGGCACGCAGGAGAAGGCGCGGGCCGCGGCCCAGGACAGACAGGCCAAGAACGTCGTCCTCAAGGTGCCGGCCAACACCAGCATCGTCGGCGTCCCGGGCACCAAGGCCGGCATCACCGGCGGCATGCTCCAGATCCAGAACGTCGACAACGTCATCGTCCGCAACCTCACCTTCGCCGCCACCGAGGACTGCTTCCCGCAGTGGGACCCGACGGACGGCGACGCCGGCAACTGGAACTCGGAGTACGACTCCGTCACCCTGCGTGGGGCGACCCATGTCTGGGCGGACCACAACACGTTCACCGACGCGGCCCACTTCGACAGTGCCAACCCCACGTACTACGGCCGCGAGTACCAGATCCACGACGGCGCCCTGGACATCACCAAGGGCTCCGACCTCGTCACCGTCGAGCGCAACCGGTTCACCGACCACGACAAGACGATGCTGATCGGCAGCAGTGACACCGACAGCACCGGCAAGCTGCGCGTCTCCATCCACCACAACGTGTGGAAGGGCATCGTCCAGCGCGCTCCGCTGGCCCGCCTCGGCCAGATCCACCTCTACAACAACGTCTACGACACGACCGAGGTGAACGGCTACGCGCCGCAGTACAGCATCAACTCCCGTGCCAAGGCGCAGGTCGTGGCCCAGAACAACTACTGGAAGGTGCCGGCCGGCGGAAAGATCGCCAAGCTGCTGAGCGGCGACGGCACCGGCTCGGTCGCGGGCTCCGGGAACCTCGTCAACGGCACGGCGACGGACCTGGTCGCCGCGTACAACGCCGCCGCGTCGAAGAAGATCAAGACGTCCGTGAACTGGACGCCGACGCTCACGGCGGGACTTGAGACGTCGGCGAAGAACCTGCTCACGGAGCTGGCGTCGACGACGGGGGCGGGCGTGCTGTCGTAGGACGGCTTCGGCTGTCGGGACGGCTCCCAGAACAGGCGTGAGGCCCCGGGATGTTCACGGGCCCGGGGCCTCACGCCGCAATACGGTCACACCAATACGTCGTTACGCGGGCTCGCCGCCGAAGCGCTCCTTGTAGTTCTCCAGGTCCTCGTCCGTGAGCTTGGCGAAGAGGACCGGGGGGACCGTGAAGGGGGTGCCGGTGGGGACCGAGTCGAGGGCGCGGGCCTGGTCGGGGGTGACCCAGGTCGCCGTGTCCTCGGCGAGGGCGAACGCCTGGCGCATGGCCTTCGACGACGTCGGGATGAGGGGTTCCGAGACCACCGCGTAGAGGTGGATCAGGTTCATCGCCGTACGGAGGGTGAGGGCCGCCGCGTCCTTGTCGGTCTTGATCTCCAGCCAGGGGGCCTTCTCCTCCAGGTAGGAGTTGCCGGCCGACCACAGGGCGCGCAGTGCTGCCGCGGCCTTGCGGAACTGGAGGGCCTCCAGCTGGGACTCGTACTCCGCGAGGAGCTCCGCGATCTGTTCGCCGAGCTTCGTCTCCGCCGCGCCCGCCGCCGCGCCCGCCGGGACCTCGTCGCCGAAGCGCTTCTTCGAGAACGACAGGACGCGGTTCACGAAGTTGCCGAGGGTGTCGGCGAGGTCCTTGTTCACCGTCGCCGTGAAGTGCTCCCAGGTGAAGGACGAGTCGTCCGACTCGGGGGCGTTGGCGATCAGGAAGTACCGCCAGTAGTCCGCCGGGAGGATGTCCAGGGCCTGGTCGGTGAAGACACCGCGCTTCTGGCTCGTGGAGAACTTTCCGCCGTAGTACGTCAGCCAGTTGAAGGCCTTGACGTAGTCGACCATCTTCCAGGGCTCGCGGATGCCGAGCTCCGTGGCCGGGAACATCACCGTGTGGAACGGGACGTTGTCCTTCGCCATGAACTCCGTGTACCGGACCGGGTTCTCGCCGGCGTCGGACTCGTACCACCACGCCTTCCAGTCGCGGTTCTCCGGGTCCTGGTCCGACCACTCCTTCGTCGCGCCGATGTACTCGATCGGGGCGTCGAACCAGACGTAGAAGACCTTGCCCTCCGCGGCCAGCTCCGGCCAGGTGTCCGCCGGGACGGGGACGCCCCAGTCCAGGTCACGGGTGATCGCGCGGTCGTGCAGGCCCTCGGTGAGCCACTTGCGGGCGATGGAGGACGCCAGCTGCGGCCATTCCTCCTCGTGCGCCGCGACCCACTCCTCGACCTCGTTCTGGAGCTTCGACTGGAGGAGGAAGAGGTGCTTGGTCTCGCGGACCTCCAGGTCGGTGGAGCCGGAGATCGCGGACCGGGGGTTGATGAGGTCCGTCGGGTCGAGCACGCGGGTGCAGTTCTCGCACTGGTCGCCGCGGGCCTTGTCGTAGCCGCAGTGCGGGCAGGTGCCCTCGACGTAGCGGTCCGGGAGGAAACGGCCGTCGGTGGGCGAGTACACCTGGCGGATCGCGCGCTCTTCGATGAAGCCGTTCTCGTTCAGGCGGCGGGCGAAGTGCTGCGTGATCTCCCTGTTCTGCGGGGAGGAGCTGCGGCCGAAGTAGTCGAAGTCCAGCGCGAAGCCGTCGTAGATCGCCTTCTGCGCGTCGTGCGCCTGCGCGCAGAACTCGGCTACGGGGATGCCCTGCTCCTTCGCGGCCAGTTCGGCCGGGGTGCCGTGCTCGTCCGTCGCGCAGATGTAGAGCACGTCGTGGCCGCGCTGGCGCAGGTAACGGGAGTAGACGTCCGCCGGGAGCATGGACCCCACCATGTTGCCCAGGTGCTTGATCCCGTTGATGTACGGAAGGGCGCTGGTGATGAGGTGTCGAGCCATCGGGGGCTGCTCCCAGGTCGCGGTTTCTGCAAGGTGTTCTGCAGGTGTGAACCTTGAAATCGTAGCCGACATGTGTATGCCGTCCGCCTCCCGTTTTATTGGGTGAGAAGCGGACGGCACGGGGTGCGACGGGGTGGAGCGCGGACTTACGGGCGCCAGTCGATCAGGACGCCGTCGTAGAGTTCCGCGTCCGTGAGTTCCAGGGGGGTCGGGCCCGCGTGGAAGAAGGCCGTGTTGGCGGTCTTCAGCTTGCGGAGGTAGTCGAAGGCCTTGTTGTCGTGGTCGCCGAACGCGACGAACGAGAAGAACACGGAGGCGTGCGACTTCGCGGCGTCCGTCAGGGACTGGGTCGCCGGGGTCTTCGCGTCCGGGGCGCCGTCCGTCTGGAAGACGACCAGGGCGGGGGTGCCGGGGGTGGCGTTCTTGTCGTAGTGCGCGAGTACGGCTTCGACGGCGGCGTGGTAGCTGGTGCGGCCCATGCGGCCGAGGCCGGCGTGGGTCTCGTCGATCGCGTTCTCGGGGGAGGCGGCGGTGAGGTCTGTGGTGCCGTCCACTTCCGTGGAGAAGAAGACGACGTGGACGGTGGGGGTTTCTGCGGGGTCCAGGTGGGTCGCCAGGGCGAGGGTCTGGTCGGCGAGGGCCTGGGCGGAGCCGTCCTTGTAGTACGGGCGCATGCTCGCGGAGCGGTCCAGGACGAGGTAGAGCTTGGCCTGGGTGCCGGTGAGGTTGGCCTTGGCGAGGGCGGTCCCTACGGGGTCTGTGGGGGCGGGGACCTCGGCCTCGGCTTCGCCTTCGGCCTCGATGATGTTCCCACCCGCACCACCCGTGCTGCTTTCGTCGTCGAGTGCGGGTGGCCCCTGTGGGGCTTCCTCGACATCGGCGGCCGCGGGCTCGGGGGTGGCGGCGAGTTCGGGGGTGGTGGCGGGCTCGGGGGCCGCGGCAGGTTCGGGGGTCGCGGGAGCGGTCGGTTCGACGACCTCCGCGGCTACCGGTTCGGCGACCTCTTCGGCTACCGGTTCGGCGACTGCCGTGGCCGCGGGCTCGGAAGCGGTGGCTTCGGGAGCGGCGGCATCGGTCGGTTCGGCGACTGCCGCAGGCTCGGGAGCGGCGGGCTCGGAAGTGGCGGCATCGGCCGGTTCGGCGACTGCGGCTGCTTCCGGTTCGTCGACAGTGGTCGCGGCCGGGTCCACCGTCGGTTCCGGTTCCACCGTCGGCTCGGGAGTCTCCGCCGCGGGCTCCTCCTCCGTCGGCGGCACGAGCACGATGACCGCCTCGGCGGTGATCACTTCCTCTTCCGTGACCGAGGTCTCGGCAAGGACGACCAGCGGTTCGGCCTCCGCGGCCACCGGCTCCTCGGCCACCGGCTCCGTCACCACCGGCTTCGCCGGAGGCTCCTCGGCGGTGACCTCTTCTTCTTCCTCTTCGGCGATCAGCGTCTCGGCGGGCACGACGACCACGACCGGTTCCGCTTCCGCCTCCGGCGTCGGTTCCTCGGTGACCGGGGCCTCGACGACCCGCTCCCCCTCCACCGGCGAAGCCGGCTTCGGGACGGCGACCTTGTCGAAGGCCGCTGCCACCAGGTCGTGCTCGTCGGAAGAGGACTGTGACTGTGCGGGGACCGTCGGCTGCGGAGCGGGGGACGGCTCGGTCGATGTGACCGGCGTCTCCTCCGTCCGCTGCGAAGGGGTTCGGTCCGCACCCTCTGCTTCGGCGGCACGCCCCTTGCGTGACCTGCCGAACGCGTTCCGCAGGAGAGTGAGAATGCCCATGTGCGCAACCCTTCGCGTGAGTTGAAGCCCGTCAATCCCTGGCCAGGACGGACACGTAAGGTTAGCGGCCCCAGGCGGTGATCTTGGGCAGGGGCGGGAGACAGTAGCGGGCCCGGTGTCAACAGCCCCGCGGCCAACCGGGGTTCACCTTTCGTTCAACCCGCGTCAGCGCTCCCGCACATGCGTGCCCCTAGCGTCACGTTCAAGCCAAGGGCATGCAAGGGGAGAGTAAAGTGCGCAAGCAGTTGCCGATCATCGGGATGCCGTCCGACTCGCACCCGGGAGGACGATCCTCCCTGACCTGTCGTTTCCGGTGTGGTGACGCCTGTTTCCACGAGGCGCCCAACACCAGCTCCAACGAGTACGTCGGTGACGTCATCGCCGGTGCCCTCGGTCGCCGTTCGATGATGCGGGCCGCCGCCGTCGTCACGGTCGCCGCCGCTGCCGGGACGGCCGGTGTGGTCGGGGCCCGGCCCGCGGAGGCCGCGGTGCGGGAGTCGTCCGCCGAATCCTCTAAAACGCACAAACCCCAGGGCAAAGCCGCGCGCGGACTGCGGTTCGGGGCCGTCGCTCCCAACACCGCCGACGCCGTCGTCGTCCCCGACGGATACGCGCAGAACGTCGTCATCCGCTGGGGCGAGCCCATCCTGCGCGGTGCCCCCGCCTTCGACCCGGAGAACCAGACGGCCGCCGCCCAGGCCGGGCAGTTCGGGTACAACAACGACTTTCTCGCCCTGTTGCCCGTTCCGGGTGAGCATCGGCGGCAGCTGCTCGTCGCCAACCACGAGTACACCGACGAGGTGTTGATGTTCCGCGGGTACGACCCCGCCAACCCCACCCGCAACCAGGTCGAGGTCGCCTGGGCCGCGCACGGGCTCGGTGTCGTGGTCGTCGAGGAGGACCGGCGGACCGGCGCCCTGCGTCCCGTGCCCCGGCACCACCTCAACCGGCGCGTCACCGTCACCACCGAGTTCAAGGTGACCGGGCCCGCCGCCGGCAGCGACCTGCTGAAGACCTCCGCCGACCCGACCGGCCGCAAGGTGCTCGGCACGCTCAACAACTGCTCCGGCGGGACCACCCCTTGGGGCACCACCCTGCACGGCGAGGAGAACTTCAACCAGTACTTCGCCAACGGGGCCCGCGCGACGGACAAGCGGTACGGGCTGGTCGCCGGGCCGACCGAGCGCAAGTGGGAACGCTTCGACAAGCGGTTCGACGTGCTCCAGGAACCCAACGAGTCGCACCGGTTCGGCTATGTCGTGGAGCTGGATCCGTACGACCCGACCTCCACGCCCCGCAAGCGCACCGCCCTCGGGCGCGTGAAGCACGAGGGCGCGACCGTGCGGCTCACCGACGACGGGCGTCCCGTCGTCTACACCGGTGACGACGAGCGGTTCGACTACTTCTACAAGTTCGTCGGCAGCAAGCGGATGAAGAAGGGGTCCTCCCGTGCCGCGCGTGAGCACAATCTCACGCTGCTCGACGAGGGGACCCTGTACGTCGCCAAGCTCACCGGCGACTCCCCCGCCCTCGAGATCGACGGGACCGGGAAGCTGCCCGCCGACGGGGAGTTCGACGGCAGCGGCGAGTGGATTCCGCTGGCCACCGCCACCGCCAAGGGTGCCGTCTCGCACGTCCAGGGGATGACGGCCGAGGAGGTGCTCGTCTTCACCCGGCTCGCCGGTGACAAGGTCGGCGCGACCAAGATGGACCGGCCCGAGGACATCGAGCCCAACCCGCACACCGGCAAGGTGTACGTCGCCCTCACCAACAACACCAACCGCGGTGTCGGTGCGAACGCCCCCGTCGACGAGGCCAACCCGCGCAACGCCAACAAGCACGGGCACATCCTGGAGCTGACCGAGCGTCACAACCGCGCCGACAGTACGAAGTTCGCCTGGTCCCTGTTCCTCGTCGCCGGTGACCCGAAGGATCCCGCGACTTATTTCGCGGGTTTCCCCAAGGACGACGTCAGCCCGATCTCCTGCCCGGACAACGTGGCCTTCGACCCGCACGGCAACCTGTGGATCTCCACCGACGGTGCCCAACTCGGCTCCCACGACGGCCTGTTCGGCGTGGCGACCAAGGGGCCGCGGCGCGGTGAGCTCAAGCAGTTCCTGACCGTGCCGAACGGCGCCGAGACCTGTGGTCCGCTCGTGCAGGACCGGCGGGTGCTGGTGGCCGTGCAGCACCCGGGCGAGATCGCCGGCGCGACCGTCGAGAGCCCGGCGAGCGTCTGGCCCGACGGCCCCGGCAGGATCGTGCGCCCGGCTGTCGTCGCCGTGTGGCGCAAGGACGGGTGCGACATCGGCGTCTGATCCGGACGACAGCCCCTACGGGAGGGCTGGGGCGGGCTCGGGTCTGGGGTCCCCGCCGTCGGGCGTAGGTCTCATACTTTTGCCCTCGGGCGTGGGTCTTCCACCCTCGCGATCCAGCCACTCCCGGTACGCCGGTGCCTCCAGGGCCGCCTCCCAGTACGCCTCGCGCAGGGCCGGCAATGCGCCGTCCAGGTCCGTCTCCGTGCGGGCCGCGAGCAGGAGCCGTACGCCCAAGGGGTCGCCGTGCAGGCGGCGTACGGCCATGTCGGGGCGGGGGAGGCAGGACGGCTGGCAGACGGTGACGACCTCGCCGGTGTCCACCAGGGCGGCGGCCGTGTGGTAATCGCCGTGCAGGACATGGGGGTTGATGCCCGCCGTGCGGAACATGTGCTGCACGGCGTCCCACTCGCCGTCCACCGTGGGGTCGATCATCCAGCGGTCCCGGGCCAGTTCGGAGACGTGCACCGAGGCGTGCGCGGTGGCCGGGTGGCCGGCGGGCAGGGAGACGAACTGCGGTTCGCGCTCGATCAGGACGCGCAGCGGCAGGCCCTCGGGGATGCGCAGCGGGGAGCCCTCGACCTCGTGCACGAAGGCGACGTCGAGCTGGCCGTCGGCGACCATGCGCAGCAGGGCGTTCGGGGAGACGTTCATGTGCAGGGTGGGGTCCTGGCCGTGGGCGCGCAGGCGGCGCAGCCAGCCCGCCAGGGCGCGGCTCGCGGTGGAGCCGACGCGCAGTTCCTGGCCGCCCGTCGCGGCGGCCCGGGCCTCGCTGACCAGGGAGCGCATTTCGGCCACCAGCGGGCGGGCGCGGCTGAGTACCAGACGGCCCAGCGGAGTGGGCCGGCAGCCGGTGCGGGCCCGGACGAAGAGCGGGCCGCCCAGCTCCTGTTCGATCCGGCGCAGCTGGGTGCTCAACGACGGCTGGGCGACACCCAGTTGGCGGGCAGCCCGGTGCAGGCTGCCGGTGTCGGCTATGGCGCACAGTGCACGGAGGTGCCTCACCTCTAGGTCCATGCAAACGGAGCGTAAAGCGGAAGCAGACGTTTCACCAGACGCACAAATCCCGCCCGGTACACACGAATTGGGCTCCCGATAGGGCGGTGCTATCGCCGACTGCCATCATCACAGCCGGGCCACAGGCGCAGAAACTCCTCGGTGACGAGACTCACCCCCACCTAGGAGTCCTCGATGAACAAGTCCCTTTCCCTGCATGCCCGTTCCGCGGTCGCGACCGGTATCGGTCTCGCGGTCCTCGGTCTCGGTACGGCGGTTCCGGCCGCCGCCGCCACGGCCTCGGCGCCCGCCCCGCAGGTCAGCGGCTCCGGCTACTCGGCCTACACCGGCTCCGCCGCCGAGTCCGACGCCAGCCGGGCCTTCTTCCAGGCGGTCCTGAAGTCGGTCGCCGAGAAGCGCGCCGCCAACCCGACCAGCGCGGCGGCCGTCACGGTGATCTACGACGCTTCCCGCGCGCCCACCTTCGCCACCCAGATAGCCCGCTCCACCGCGATCTGGAACGGCGCGGTGACGAACGTGAGACTCCAGTCAGGGTCCGCGTCCAGCGCCAACTTCAGCTACCGCGAGGGCAACGACTCCCGTGGCTCCTTCGCCTCCACCGACGGCCACGGGCGCGGGTACGTCTTCCTCGACTACCGGCAGAACCAGCAGTACGACTCGACCCGCGTCACCGCCCACGAGACCGGGCACGTGCTCGGTCTGCCCGACCACTACACGGGCCCGTGCAGCGAGCTGATGTCCGGCGGCGGCCCCGGCACGTCCTGCACCAACTCCAACCCCAACGCCGCCGAGCGGGCCCGGGTGAACCAACTGTGGGCGAACGGCCTCGCCGCCGCCCTCGACCAGGCCGCGAGCGACAAGTCCCTCCAGAAGTCCGGGCGTTAGGACCTAACGCCGGGTACCGACCACCCAGCACTCACCACCCCCCACCAGGTGCGGGCCGCCTTCTGCACGAGGCGGCCCGCACCCATCTGTGCCGCCGGGAGCGGGTTGGTCTGCGGACGTCAGTGCGGCGAGGCGATGGCCCGGGCCGCCGCCACCTCCTGGCGCAGCGGCTCCAGCACGCTCCCGGCCGGCCCGGTGAGGTCGGTGCGGACCTCCACCAGCACCTCGGACTCCCGTACGCCGTCCGCCAACTCCCGCAGCTGAAGCGTCACTTGGTGGATCTCTCCCGCGGACGGCGGAGCCGCTCCGTGGCGCACCCGCACCCGGGCCGCCGTCGTCGCGTCCACGATCCGTTCCACGGCGACGACCAGCGGCCACCAGGCGGCGGCCCGGCGGCCGGTCGGCGGGGGTTCGGTCAGAGCGCGCTGGAACTCGGTGCGGATGACGGACAGATCGCGGTAGAGACGGCGCCGCATCCGGGCCCGCGCGGCCGGTTCGGTGTCGTCGCCGAACGCGGACTCGACGTAGCGCGCGGTGTCGGTGACCGCGTCCGCGAGGCGGTCGCCGACGCGGGTGTGCCAGCTCTCCGGCCACAGCAGATAGCCGGCGACCAGGGCGATGCCGCAGCCCATGAGGGAGTCGAGCAGGCGGGGCAGGAGCAGGGCGGTGCCCTGGTGGTTGAGGACGTCGGACAGGAGCAGGATCACCGGGGTGATGGCGGCGGTCTGATAGCCGTAGCCGCGGGGTGTGAGGAGCGGGATCAAGGGGGCCAGGCAGAGCAGGACCGCCACGTCCCACCAACCGCGCGGCACCTGTGAGAGCACCGCCGCAGCGACGAGCAGGCCGGCCACCGTGCCGAGGGCGCGCAGCAGGGCGCGGGAGAAGACGGAGCCGAAGTCCGGCTTCATCACGAAGGTGATGGTGAGCGCGACCCAGTACGAGCGCGGCACGGGCACGATCGAGACCAGGGCCTGGGCGATGCCGATGCACAGGGCCAGGCGCAGTCCGTAGCGCCAGGAGGCGGCGGAGAGGGTGACGTTGCGCAGGGCGCGGGCGGTGCGGATGCCGAGGGCGGCGGGCCGGCCGAGGCGGTCGTCGATGCCGCGCGGGTCGACGTCGGGCCGGGCGACGACCTCGGCCGCGTGGCGCAGGGCGTGGTCGACGGCGCGGGCGGTCTCCGAGGCGGGCGCCGGGAGCCTGAGCCCTGTCGGCCCGGTGTAGCCGGTCTCCACGGCGTGCGCGAGGTGGCGTACCGCTTCCGGGATCTCGGCCGGCATGGGGATGCCGGCGAGATGGGCGGCGGGGGCGGCCTCCACGACCGGGGTGATGGCGTTCAGCTGGGCCAGCAGCCGGGTCAGTTCGGTGCTGCGGCCGTGGTGGCGGGCGCGCCGGGCCAGGATGAGGTCGTAGGACTGGTTGAGGGACTGGGTGACGGCGTGCCGGGCCTCGTCGTACTCCTCCCGCCCGCAGGCCGCCATCAGTTCGGCCACCTGCCGGTAGGTCCCGCCGACCGCCGCCCGCTCCGGCACCCCCGACCTGAGCGGCCAGGCGAGCAGCGCGAGGAGCAGCACCAGCAGCCCGCCGCCGGACATCAGCAGCGGCGCCAGCCACCACGCGCCGGGCAGTGGCAGGCCCGCGCCGATCACGCAGTTCAGGAGCAGCAGCAGTCCGGATACGGAGGCGACCGCGCCGATCGTCGAGATCATTCCGGAGGCGAGCGCGACGGCGGTGACGGCGGCGACCGCGAGCCAGCCGTGCCCCTCGACCAGGGCGCCCAGGGTCACGCCGATCGCGCCGAAGAGCTGCGGGATCGCGATCTTCAGCAGCCGCATCCGGTACGCGTCGGCGGTGTCGCTGATCACGCCGGACAGGGCGCCCATGGAGGCGAGCGCGCCGTACGCCGCGTGGTCGGCGGCGAGGCCGATCAGCAGGGGCAGGGCCATCGCGATCGCGGCGCGGGCCACGGCGGGGCGGTTGACGGGGGTCTGCTGGGCTCGGAGGTTCCGCACCAGCCAGTCGGGAGGGGTGAGGCCGATGGGGAACTCGCGGGGCATGCGCCCATTATGGGCACCCCGCCCAGGGTCAACCGCGCTGGTGGAGCGTGATGTCGACGACCAGGGCCCGGTGGTCGGTGTCGGCCAGCGTGAGGAAACGGGCACGGCTCGCGGAGAAGTCCCGGGAGACCAGGACGTGGTCGATCTGCGCGCCGATCACCCCGGCCGTGCGGGACGGCCAGCTCGGCGTGCGGTCGTGACCGGCGAGCCGGGCCGCGTCGCGCAGCCCGGCGCCCAGGATGTCGCGGAACGCCGCGTGGTCCTGTGAGGCGTTGAAGTCCCCGGCCAGGATGGTCGGTGCGTCCCGGTCGGCGGCGGCCACGTCCCGCAACCGGCCCAACTCCCGTTGCCAGACGTCCACCTGGCCGGGCAGCGGGGGCATCGGGTGCGCGAGCTGGAGCCGTACGGACGCGCCGCGCACGTCGACGACGGCTCCGGGCATGCCCATCGTGCCGGCGACTCCGTCGGTCGCGCGCAGGGGAAAACGGCTGAGGATGATCGACCCCTCCGAGCCGCCCGCCCGGACGGCCTGACGGTAGGGGTACTCGGTGGCGAAGGCGTCCTCCAGGGTGTCCTGGCAGGTGTACTCGCACTCCTCCACGAACACGATGTCCGGCCGCTCGCGGTGCAGGACGGGGACGAGGGAGGGGGCGCCGCGGCCGAACTCCACGTTCGAGGTGAGCACCTTGAGCTGGGCGATGGGCGTTCCGTCGGGCTCGTCGCCGCTGCCGTACGGCTCGATGAACCACGCCAGTAGTCCGAGCAGGACGATCCCCCACACCAGCCCGGTCCGCCAGCGCGCCAGCAGCGCGAGCAGCAGGGCGAATCCGGTGGGGGCGAGCAGCCAGGGGAGGAAGGCGAGGATCTGGGGGACGGGGGTGAAGCCGTCGCTGTCGAGGAGACGACAGCCGACGATCAGGCTCAGTGCGGCGAACAGTACGGCGGCGGGCCACAGTCCGGCACGCGGCACCCGGCGTCGACGCTCGCCGTCACGGGGGCTGCCGCCCCTGTCCCCCCGCTTCGGCCTGAACGGCCTCGTCCTCGAGCGCCGGACGGGCTGAATGGTCACTCGCCCGACATTACGGGCACGTGCCGATCCGCGCCAGGAACTTCCCCAACGCCTCGTCGAACTCCGCCGGTCGCTCCAGGTTCGGCAGATGCGCCGCCCGTTCGATCACCCGCAACGTCGAGTCGGGCAGCGCCGCGTGCATCGCCTCGGCGTCCGAGACCGGGGTGTACTCGTCGTCGGCGCCCACGACGACCAGGGCCGGGACGGTGACCCGGGTGAGCAGGTCGCGGTAGTCGGGGCGGGCGGCCCGGGCGCGCAGGGCGGCCGCGGCGGCCTGTGGCGCGGTGCCCGTCATCATGCGGTGCACATGCGCCTTGACCTCGGCGTCGGCGTACGGCGCCACCATCTTCTCCAGCACCTCGTCGGCGTACCCGCGCATGCCCTCCCGCAGCAGCCGGTCCGCCATGGCGTGCCGTGCGCGGACGCCCTCGGGGGTCTCGGCGGCGGGGAAGGTGTCGGCGAGGACCAGGCCCCGGACGCGGTCCGGGAACCGCCGGTAGCAGTCCATGACGATCTGGCCGCCCATGGAGAGACCGCCCAGCACGCACGTCTCCACGTCCGACGCGTCCAGCAGCGCCTCGATGTCCTGCGCGAACTGTTCGAAGGCCGTGATCCCGGGGGACGGCGGGGAGGCGCCGTAGCCGCGCAGGTCGGGGGCGAGGACGCGGCGGGTGGCGGAGAAGGCGGTGAGCTGCGGGCGCCACATCGTGTGGTCGAAGGGGTGACCGTGGATGAGGACGAGCGGGATCGGCGGCATGTGATCGACGGTAGGCAGGGGCAACTCCTCGGTGCAATAAAATCTTTGCCCTCGGTGCAATGGGGAGAACGGGAGGGGTTCCGAGCAATGACGGGAACGGGTGGGGCTCCGATGGGACGACCGCACGACTTCCGCGCGATCGCCGACCGCATAGGCGCCGACATCGCCGCCGGACGGCTCCGCCCGGGCGAACGGCTGCCCCCGCAGCGGGCGTTCGCGCGCCGGCACGGGATCGCCGCCTCGACGGCGGAGCGGGCGTACGGCGAACTCGTGCGGCGCGGGCTGGTGGTGGGCGAGGTCGGCCGCGGCACCTTCGTACGGGCCGCCGCCCCGCAGCCGACCGGGCGCGCGCTCACGGAGCCGGCCGCCGAGGAACCGGTCGGCCTGATGCCCGACGATCCGTCCGCGCCGGCCGACCTGGAACTCAACCTCCCTTCCGCACCGGTCAACCTGGAGCTCAACTACCCGTCCGTGCCCGGTCAGTCGGAGCTGCTCGCGCCCGCCCTCGCCCCGCTCCTGCGCCCCGACGTCCTGACCGAGGCCCTCCGCCCGGCCCCGGTCACCGGCACCGCGTCCGCCCGCGAGGCGGCATCCGATCTGCTCGCCGTCCCCGGTTGGCGCCCCGACCCCGCGGGCCTCCTCTTCACCGGCAACGCCCGCCAGGCCATCGCCGCAGCCCTCGCCTCACTCGTCCGCCCAGGCGGCCGGGTCGGCGTCGAGGAGTTGACGTATCCGCTGGTCAAGGAGATCGCGGGACGGCTGGGCTGCACGCTGGTGCCGTTGCCGGGCGACGCGGACGGGCCGCTCCCGGACGCACTTGCGGCCACCCACCGCACGGCCCCCCTCTCCGCGCTCTATCTCCAGCCGACGCTGCACAATCCGACGGCACGGTCGATGAGCGTCGGGAGGCGACGCGAACTGGCGGAAGCAGTAAGGGGCTTGGCCATCCCCGTCGTGGAGGACCGCATCTGGTCCTTTCTCGACGCGGCGACCGGCACCGCCCCCTTCGCCGCCCACGCGCCCGAACTCACCCATGTCGTCGACGGGTTGTCCAAGCGGGTCGCGCCCGGGCTCACCGTCGGCTTTCTCGTCGTACCGCCGCGGCGGGTGGAGACGGTGGCGGCGGCCGTGCGGTCCGGGGGATGGAGTGCGGGGCGGTTCGCGCTGGAGGCGGGCGTGCGGTGGATCGGGGACGGGACGGTGGCGCGGCTGGTCGCGGCGAAGCGGGCGGACGCGGTGCGTCGGCAGGGGGTGCTGGCCGAGGTGCTCGACGGGTTCCGGGTGCGGTCGGATCCGCGGGCCTATTTCGCCTGGTGGGAGCTGCCGGCCCCGTGGCGTGCGGACACCTTCACGGCGGCCGCGGCGGCCCACGGCATCGCCGTCACCCCGGGTTCCGCCTTCGCCGTCGATCCGCGCCGCACACCGGACGCGGTCAGGCTTGGACTCGGGTCGGCCCGTTTGCCGGATCTGGAGCGGGCGTTGCGGGTGCTCGGCGACGTCGTACGAGGTGCAGGACGAGGTGTCCCCAGCGGGCCGTCAGCCAGGTGGTCACCGCGACCGTGAGGCCCAACGCGAGGAGGAGCCAGGCGGTTTGGCGGAGGGTCGTGGTGAGGGCGTCGTAGATCGCCGCCGCCGCGGGACGGTGGGTCTCGTCGGGGAGGTCGGTGAGCGTGAGGTGGCGGCCCAGGGCGACGGCGAGGCCCAGGGCGGCGCCGCCCAGCGCCGTGCCGAGGGCGGTCGCGGTGAGGGCGCGGCGGCGGCAGGCGGCGAGCGCGATGCCGGCCACGGCGAAGACGACGGCCGCCAACGGCAGCCAGAAACCGGCGACTTCCAGCACGTGGAAACCCTTTCGGAACCGGTCCACTTCCTGGGCCGGGAGGACGGCGACTCGGGTGTGTTCGACGGGGATGTCGGCGGCCAACGGCACGTGGTCGACAGTCAGTTGGGCCTTCAGTCGGGCGGTGACCGGAGCGAGGTCGACGGTCACGTCCTCGTGGTCCGTCCTGTCGCGCAGCGCGGTCAGCACCGCGTCGTGGACGGCCCGGTTGCCGGTGTCCCAGGCCGTGCGGAAGGCCTCGGTCGTGGTGAACGAACGGACCGCGGACCGTACGAAGGGGCGGGCGGCGGCGGGCAGGGGGCCTGTGTCGGTCCGGTCGTCGACCTCGTGCATGATTCCGGCCCCGACGGAGTCCACGACGGCGTCCCGCACCGCGGGGTCCTTGGCCAGCGGCGCCATCGTGGTGACGTACCGGCCGGTGTCGGCGAGCCCGTACGCCGCCCAGGCCGCCAGCGCGCCGAACGGCGCGAGGACGCACGCGAGGGTGAGCAGAGCGGCCGCCAGGGCGCTCCTGGGACGGGAGGGCACCCTCTCAGGCAAAACGGTCGAGGGTGGGGGCGCGAGCGGGGTGACTCCATCTGGGCGCACGCTGCCAGTCGAACGGGCGCTGTGCGTCGGAAACCGTGGCGGAGCTGGGCATTCCGCTCTCCGGTGGAGGGTTCACCCGAACGGGTGTTTCCTGGTGCTGGGGAGAAGGAGGCCGATCCATGCGCACCACTCCGGCCCTGCGGACCCTGGCCGCGGTACTGCTCACCGGTGGCACCCTCGTCGCCGCGGCGGCGGGCACCTCGGCTGCAGCCGCTGCCCCGCCGACGTACGCCGACGGTCATGGCGGCGGTGGCGGATCCGGCGGTCCGATCTGGGGCACCATCGTCTCCCGCTCCGCACTGAACGTGCGGTCGGGTCCCACCGTCAACTCCTCCGTCGTCGACCAGCTCTCGCCGGGCAGTCAGGACCGTGTCGAGTGCATGGTCCAGGGCCAGAGCGTCAACGGAAACCCGTACTGGTACTGGCTCGTCGGCGCCCAGGGCTGGGCGAGCGCCGCCTTCGTGGACACCAACGGGCAATGGGTGCCGACCTGCGCGGACCCGTGTCCGCAGTGGCGGGACGGCAACTGGTCCAACGCCAATTGGAACGACCCGAACTGGAACGACGGCTCCTGGGCCACGTCGAGTTCCGGGTCCTGGAGCGCCTCGGGTTCGTGGAGCTTCAGCGCCTCCGGATCCTCGTCGTCGGCCTGGGACTGGCTGCCTTGGTGACGCTGCCTCGGTGAGGTGAGGGAAACCGAGGGAGAGCACGAGAGACCGAGGGAGTCGGAGAACGCGTGGGCCCCGGCGGATCCATCCGCCGGGGCCCACGCGTGTGCGGTGCCGTCCGTCAGCGCAGGCGGTTTCCCTCGCCGTCCTCGCGCGTGTAGTAGCGGTAGAAGAAGACACCGAAGACGGCCGCCGTGACGACGATGCCCAGCGCCACCGAGCGGTAGATCGACTCGCCGGTCTGGCTGTAGAGGAAGCCGACCGCGGCGCCCGCGAAGCCGGACTTCACCAGCGAGTGCAGTTCGCGCTTGAGCAGCGGGGCGAAGGTCGCGACCGCGAGGCACAGCACGATGAACGCGGCCGCGCTGACGAAGCCGAACAGGATGTTCCAGCCGGTGATCTCGCCGCCGCCGCGCCGGTTCGCGGCGGCCCAGTAGCCGAAGACGAGTCCGAGGATCACCGGGATCCCGTAGCGCGCCGCCCGGTGCACGCGGTCGTCGAAGATGTCGGGTGTATGGATGGGCCGGGTCGTCCGGCCCGCGAACCGGCTGCCGGTCCTGCCGCGCATTCCGCCGGGCGTGGGTGCCGCTTGAGCCATGAGAGTGCTCCTCTCTCTCCTCGCCCCCGACTTCCAGAGCACACCTGGAAAAGGGAGCTGGCAAGTCGTCGTGCCCGGATGCGGGCGGTGGGGGCGCGTGTTTCGCTGGGCCGCATGAGACGGGCCGGGGCTCGGCGCGGTGACCCGGCCGCCCGGCATCAGATGCTGCGGGTGCGAGGGCGCAGTGTGGCCTGGGTGCCGCCGCTGGTGCTGCTGCTCGCGATCGCCGCCGTGGACTGGAACACCACCGGCGAGTTCCGGGTCATCTCCTGGATCGTGCTCGTGCCCGGGATCGCCGCCGCGATCTGCGGGGTGTGGGGCACCGCCGTCATGTCCGTGCTGGCCGTCCTCACCTACGTCGTGGTCGACAGCGCGTGGCCCGGCGAGTACCAGGCCGGCTGGCCCGACTTCGTGCTCGTTCTCGTCGGCGGCAGCCTCGCCACCCTCGCCTGCGTGGTCCGCGTCCGCGGTGAGCTCCGCATGCTGCACATCCGGGACGTCGCCGACACCACCCGCCGTACCGTCCTGCGCCCGCTGCCCCCGCACTGGGGCGGCCTCGAACACGCCGCCGTCTATCTCTCCTCCGACGTCGAGGCGCGGGTCGGCGGCGACTTCTACGACATCCAGCCCGGCCCGCACGGCACCCGCGTCCTCGTCGGTGACGTCCAGGGCAAGGGCCTGGGCGCGGTGGAGGCGGCGGCCGCGCTGCTGGGCACGTTCCGGGAGGCCGGGTACCACGAGGCGGACCTCGGCACGGTCGCCGAGCGGCTGGAGATCCGGATGCTGCGGCACCGACGCCGGAACGCGGCGCTCGGCCCGGACCGGGGGACGCCCGCGCCGGCGCGAGGGGCTCCCGACCGCCCGCTGGACGGCGACCGGTTCGCCACCGCCGCCCTGGTCGGCTTTCCCGCGGACGACCCGTGCGCCGTGGACGTGCTCCTTTTCGGCCACGAACCTCCGCTGCTCGTCGGTCCCGACGGGGTACGTCCCGTGCCGCCGGGCGACGGACTTCCGCTCGGGCTCGGTGAACTCGCCGTCGACGGGCCGCCGTCCGTGCGCCGGGTGCCGCTCGCGCCCGGCGAGACGCTGCTGCTCACCACCGACGGGGTGACCGAAGCGCGGGACGGGGACGGGGAGTTCTATCCACTGGCCGCCGACGTGGCCCGCGCCGTCGCGGCCGACCCGCGCACCGCCGAGCCCCGGCGGCTGGTGGCCTTCGTACGGGATCGCACCCTGCGCCACTGCGGCGGGCGGCTCGTCGACGACACCACGGTGTTCGCGGTGCGGCGCGACGGGGAACAGGGGGAACGGGGGGAAGGGGGGTAACGGGTGGTCGGAAGTGGACGTTTGCAGTCCTGAGACCCACCTTTGCAGCCGCAGCGGTTACGGTGCTGGCGTACGTGATCGTCGGGGGATGGGGAGGGAACGATGCCCGGAACCGTGCTGCTGCTGGCCGCTTCACCGGTCGGCAAGGGGTGCCTGGTGGACGCGGCCTCGGTGCTCCCCGTTCTCGCCGCGGTCCCGCCCGCCGTGCTGTCCGGCACGGACACGGCCAACGTCGTCGAGCTCGCCGACCCGTTGGAGCCGCAGGCCGTCCTGACCCGGCTGCGTGCCGCGGCGACCGCGCCGGGGCCGTTGACGCTCTTCGTCACCGGGCAGCTCCAACTCGACCGGCGGCAGCGGCTGCCGCACCTCGCGCTGGCCCGCACGACGCCGTCCACGGTCCGCTACACGGGTCTGCCCTGGCAGTGGATCCGTGAGGAGCTGCGGCTGCGGCCGCCCGGGGCGACGACGATTCTCTTCGATCTGCATGCGGACGTGGAGACGTGGGAGTGGTTGCGTTCGAGCCCGCTCGACTGCGGTCGCAACAACGCGGTGTACGGCCGTGTAGCACCGCCACCGGGTCGGCGGACCGTGGCTGTTCCTACGTACATGAAGGCTGTGGCGACGATTCTGCGCAGTGGGTTTCGGCCGCCGGTGGAGCAGCTGCATCAGCAGGCGTTGGCCCGGGTGGGCCCGGACGGCTTCGCCGACTTGCTGTTTTCTAGCGAGCCCGGTGTTGTGGGCGCCGTCCCTGGGGGCTCCGCCCCCAGACCCCCATATCGGCCTGAACGGCCTCGTCCTCAATCGCCGGACGGGCTGGAAAGTGAACGGAGTTACGGCGAAGCCGCCGATCCCGGCAGGGGCCCCGACCTCGGCAGAGTCCCCGATCCCGGCAGGGCCCCTGACCCTGGCAGGGTCCCCGATCCCGGCGAAGCCGCCGATCCCGGCGAAGCCGCCGCCCCCGGCAAATCCGCCGCCCCTGGCAAAGCCGCCGATCCCGGCAGGGGCCCCGACCTCGGCGGAGTCCCCGACCCTGGCGGGAGTCCCGCCCTCGGCAGGGGCCCCGATCCCGGCAAAGCCGTCGCCCCCAGCAAAGCCGCCGCCCCCGGCAGGAATCCCGATCTCGGCAGAGCCGCCGCCCCCGGCAGGGAGCCCGACCCCTACGCCGAGATCTCCGCCGCCGTCCAATCCGGCCGTCACCCCGACGCCGACGCCCTCGCCGCAACGCACGAGCAGCTTGCCGTGCGGGCGCATGGGCCCGGGTCCGAGGATGCGTTGCACTGGGCCGAAGTCCGGGCGGATCTGGCGATGTTCGCTGGGGATCCGGTGCGTAGTTGTCGGACCTGGCTGGCGGTGGCGGGGGCGCGGCTGACGGCTGGGTGGCCGGCTGATGCGCCGGATGTGGAGGCGGCTGTGGATCGGGCGCACCATCAGTGGGGGCAGGTCGTCGATCCGGTTGCCGCGCGGGAACTCGGTTCGGAGCTGGCCGACTTGAGGTCGCGGGTGCCGGGGCGGCGCGAGGGCGCGCTGGATCATGTGCAGCGTCAGCTGCGGCAGTTGCAGACGCAGAGCTAGGCGATCCTGGTCTAGGTGAGGTAGGTCAGCGCACCCGACACCAGCGTCCGTACGCCCGGTGCCACCGTCGACAGGTCCGGGGCGAAGTGCGGGCTGTGGTTGCTGGGGACGGCGTCGAACTTCTCCATCAGGTCCGTGCCGGGCGCCGCGTTCCAGGTCTCGGCCGGCGTGGAGGTCACGAACCAGTAGGAGTACGGGAGTTCGTCGAGGGCGAGGCGGGAGAAGTCCTCGCTGCCCATCGCCGGGCCGGGGTCGAAGACGGTGGCCGCGCCGAAGACCTCACGGTGGACGGCGGCCACGCGGTGGTCGGTGTCGGGGTCGTTGACGGTGACCGGGAACTCGTCGCCCAGGATCAGTTCGGGCTCGCGCGGGCAGCCCGCCGCACGGCACTCGCCCTCGGCGATCCGGCGGACCGCGGCGACCATCCGGTCCCGTACCGCCGGGGACTGGGTGCGGAGGTTGAGCCAGATCCGGGCGGTGGCCGGGATGATGTTCGGGGCCGTGCCCGCCTCGATGCGGCCCACGGTCAGGACGGCCGACTCGCGGGGCGCGATCTCCCGGCTGACGACCGTCTGGAGGCGGGTGACGATGTGCGCGGCCGTGACGATCGGGTCGACCGTCGTCTCCGGACGGGAGCCGTGGCCACCCTCGCCGTGCACCACGATCTCGACGTCCGTCGACGCCGACATGATCAGTCCGGGCACGTGCGCGTACAGGCCCGCCGGGCCCGGCGCCACATGCTGGCCGAGCAGCACGTCGGGGCGCGGGAAACGGTCGTAGAGCCCGTCCTCGATCATCGCGGCGGCGCCGCCCCCGGTCTCCTCGGCGGGCTGGCCGAGCACGAGGAGCGCGCCGGACCAGGTGTCGCGGCCCGCGGCCAGTGCGGCGGCGGCGCCCGCGAGCCAGGTGACGTGCAGGTCGTGGCCGCAGGCGTGCATCAGGCCCGGGGCGGTGGAGGCGTACGGCAGTCCGGTCCGTTCCTCGACCGGCAGCGCGTCCATGTCGGCGCGCAGGAGGACGGTCGGTCCGTCGCCGTTGCGCAGGAGGCCCACCACGCCGGTGCCGCCGATGCCCTCGGCCGTCTCGTAGCCGGCGGCGGTGAGGCGCTGGGCGAGCACGCCCGCCGTGCGGTGCTCCTTGAACGCCGGTTCCGGATGGCGGTGCAGGTCCCGGTAGAGGTCCTCCAGCGCCGGGACCGCGAGGTCGGCGGTGAGGTCCAGAGCGGTGCGCGCGGCGGCAGAGGTCATGCGGGCAGCGTATGGGGCCCGGATGTCACCCGCATGGGGGCGTTCGCGCGGCCGGAATCCGGTGGCGCTGCTATCCACGGAGGAGGGGGACGGTCACCACCGATTCCACCGAAGGAAGGCCCTGATGGCCACCACGCTCTCCATAGATTTCACGCAAGGCCTCAACGACGCCTGGTCGAAGGTCGCCCAGTTCGTGCCGAAGCTCATCGGCTTCCTGGTCGTACTGGCCATCGGCTGGTTCATCTCGAAGATGATCGCCCGCGTCCTGGACCGGGTGCTGCGCAAGGTCGGCTCGGAGCGACTGTCCGAACGGGCGGGCACGCAACGGCTGTTGAGCGACTCCAAGTACGACATGACAGGCATCGTCTGCAAGATCGTCTACTACGCGCTGATGCTGATCACCCTCCAGCTCGCGCTCGGCGTCTTCGGCACCAACCCGGTCTCCACGATGATCAACGGCATCGTCGCCTGGCTGCCGCGCGGCATCGTCGCGGTCGTCCTGATCGTGGTCGCCATGGCCATCGCGAACGCCGTGCGCTCCATCGTCACCGGCGCGCTGTCCTCGGTCTCCTACGGCCGCACGGTCGGCACCGTCATGTGGGCCTGCATCCTCGCCCTGGGCGTCATCGCCGCCCTCGGCCAGGCGGGCATCGCCACCACGGTCACCCAGCCCGTCCTCTACGCGGCCCTCGCGACCGGCGTCGGCATCCTGATCGTCGGTGTCGGCGGCGGCATGATCGGCCCGATGCGCCAGCGCTGGGAGCGCATGCTGACCACCGTCGAGACGGAGTCGACCCGCGCCAAGGGCAGCATGGCGGCCTACCAGGCGGGCCGCGAGGACGCCCTCGGCAACCAGCCGGTACGCGAGCGCACGGACCTGCGCGGCGGCGACATGGGCATGGGCGGCGGCGGTACGGACATGCGGGGCCCCGGCGGGATGTGACCCCGCCGGTCACCTGCGGGCGGCGGGCGGCTGTCGGTGCGCACGAGGAGGTGCGTGCCGGTGACCGCCCGCTCTCTCTACGCCCGCCTTCTCTACGCCCGGTCGGCCAGCAGATCGTGTCGATGCACCAGCCAGCTGATCGCGGTCAGCCGGCACACCGCGTAGTCGTGCCCGACCGGCTCCCGCCAGTCGATCTCGTCCAGCGCGTCGAGAAAACCGAGCGCGTAGTCGGCGAGGACCTCGCGGTGCGGGGGTCGGGGGATCAGCCCGGAGTGATTGACCGCGAGCCGTTCCCTGAGTTCGGCCACGTGCTGATCGACGGCGGCCACGAATCCTGGCTCGAACGCGAACTCCGCGAAACGGGGTGCGAACGAGCCGCTGATTCTGGCCAAGGGGGACATTTCTCTACGGTAAGTGGGTCGGGGGCGGTTGATTACGTGATTTCCCTCACCGCTGAGTCGTCGTGTGCCGTACCTGCTCATGGGCAGGGTCGGGCCCCGTCGCCCGGGCCGGGCCCGCGTTCGCCGCGAGGATCAGGGTCACTACGGTGACCACGGCGGCGGTCAGGCTCCTGGCATAACGCTGGGCGGTGCTGGTGCGTTCGAGCACGGTCACCTCGCAACAGCCAAATGTTGAACGAAAGCCAACGGTTAAACACGTTTACTGTGCGGTTTAACCTAGGGGCTGACAGAGCCGAACGGCAAGGGGCGCAGGGGGAGTTGGCCGATGACGGACCGCGATGACCCGGGCACTATCGGGCGAAGAGTGCAGCATCTGCGGGCCGAACGGGGGCTGACCCAGAAACAGTTGGCCGAGCCCGCGTACACCCCCGCCTACATCTCCACCCTGGAGGCGGGCCGGGTGCGCGCCTCCGACGAGGCGCTGCGGCACATCGCCGAGCGGCTCGGGGTGGCGTACGAGGAGCTGGCGACCGGGCGGCCGGCCCACCTCGCGACCGATCTCCGGCTGCGGCTGACCGAGGCGCAGCGCACGCTCGCCACCGGCGCGGCCGAGGAGGCGGCCGGGCAGTACGCCGCGCTGCTCGCCGAGGCCGAGGCGCACGAACTGACCGACGTCGAGGCCGTCGCCCTGCTCGGGCTCGGCGAGTGCGCCATCGACACCGGCGAACTGGCCGCCGCCCGCCTGTACTTCGAGCGCTCCGAACAGGCCCTCGCCGACGCACCGCTGCCCGCTCGCGTGCCCGCCCTGCGCGGCCGCGCCGTCTCCCACTACCTGGCCGGCGAACTCCGGTACGCCGTCTACCTGTTGGAGTCCACCCTCGACGAACTCAACCGCGGCGGACTGCACGACCCCGATGCGCTGCTCCTCCTCTACGCCAGCATCATCGGCCCCTACATGGACATGGGCGCCCAGGCCCGCGCCGCCCAGGCCGCCGAGTTCGCGCTCGCCCTCGCCCCGCAGTCGCAGGACCCGGCCCTGGTCGCCCGTATGCACCGCTCGGTGGCCCGCACCCTGCTCGCCGAGGGCCGGATCGCCGAGGCCGACGCCTCCCTCGTCAAGGCCGCCGAGCTCTACCGCACCCTCCAGCTCCGCACCGAGCTCGCCAACTGCCACTGGATGCGCGGCTACGTCTCCGCGCAGAACGGCGAACTGGAGCGCGCGGAGGGCGAGTTGCGCGAGGCCCTCGCCATGCTCACCGCCAAGCGCGCCGCGCTCTACAGCAGCCAGGTCGCCGTCGAACTGGCCGACGTACTGCACCGGCGCGGCAAGTCCGACGAGGCCGCCGCGATCCTGGAGGACGTCCTGGGCGGCCTCAGCTCCGAGCGCGGCGCCCTGCACTCCGCCGCCGCGCACCGCCTGCTCGGCATCATCGCCGAGGACGCCCGCGACACCGACGCCGCCGAGGAGCACTACGTCCGCGCCCTGAGCCTGCTGGAACGGGCCGGAGCCGCCGGTGACCTCGCCGACCTGTGCCGTCTGCTCGGCGACCTGCTGCGCCGTACCGGCCGGGTGGAAGCCGCCCTCGACGCCTACCGCACCGGCCTCGGCCACCGCACCTCACCGGGCACGACGACCCTGGGCCCGGCCCCGGCGCAGCCGCCCCTGTGACCTCGGCCGATGTGATCCACAGCGCGCTCTCCGGCGAACCCGGGGTGGTGCACAGCGGCACCCGTTAGCCTGCGCGGGACGTTTCCGGCACTACTGGGACAGGCGCGTGCAGAATCAGCGGACGGTGGTCGACGGCGTGCGCCTCGTCGTACGCGCGCTGGTGTACGCCGTGCTCGGCGGCTCCGCGCTGATCGCCATCGCCACCGTCGTCTCCGTGCTCGGGCCGATGCTCGCGCTCGACCTCTACACCCCGCCGGTCGCCGCCTGGTGGACCGTGTTCACCGCGATCGCCGTCCAGGGCGTGCCCTTCCTGCTGCTCGGTACCGTCGTCTCCGCGGCGATCGGCGCCTTCGTACCGGAGCGCGTCTTCACCAAGCTCCTCCCCCGCAACCCCGCCCTCGCCGTGCCCGTCGCGGGCGCCGCCGGAGTCGTCCTGCCCGGGTGCGAGTGCGCGTCCGTGCCGGTGGCCGGGAGCCTGATGCGGCGCGGGGTCGCACCCGCCGCCGCCCTCGCCTTCCTCCTCTCCGCGCCCGCCATCAACCCGGTGGTCCTGGTCGCGACCTCGATCGCCTTCCCCGGCCAGCCCAGGATGGTCCTCGCCCGGCTCGTCGCCTCGCTCGCGACCGCGGTGGTGATGGGCTGGCTGTGGGCCCGGTTCGGGAAGGACGAGTGGCTGCGGATGCCGGCGGCGAGGGGTGGTGGTCGGGGCGAGGCCTCCGGCCCGCGCGCCTTCCTCACCGGTCTCCAGCACGACTTCCTGCACGCCGGCGGCTTCCTCGTGCTCG
Source organism: Streptomyces sp. NPDC002499 (assembly GCF_053595415.1). Taxonomy (NCBI): domain Bacteria; kingdom Bacillati; phylum Actinomycetota; class Actinomycetes; order Kitasatosporales; family Streptomycetaceae; genus Streptomyces; species Streptomyces sp. NPDC002499. The sequence goes on along the minus strand of NZ_JBSFXO010000006.1, from coordinate 275,469 downwards.
GCGCCGCGGCCGCCGCGACCTTCAACATCGCCGTACCCCGGTCCGTCCTGGACCTGTTCACCGGTTCCGCCTGGGCCGCCGTGGGGCTGCTCGCGGTGCTCGCCGTCGTGCTGTGCGTGTGCAGCGAGGCGGACGCCTTCGTCGCGGCCTCCCTCAGCGCCTTCCCGCTCACCGCGCGACTGGCGTTCATGGTGGTCGGCCCGATGGTCGACCTGAAACTGATCGCGCTCCAGGCGGGCACGTTCGGCCGCTCCTTCGCCGTCCGCTTCTCCTCGACGACCTGGCTGGTGGCCGTGACGAGCAGCGTCCTGGTGGGGTGGTGGCTGCTGTGAGACTCCGCCGGTACGGACCCGCCGTACTGCTCCTGCTGACGGGCGGCGCGGTGCTCCGCGTGACGCTCTTCAGCGACCTGTACCTGAGGTACGTACAGCCGGCCCTGCGGCCGTACCTCATCGTCTCCGGGGTGGCGCTGGTGCTGCTCGGCGTGACGACGGCGGTACTGAGGCGGGAGGCGTACGAAGGCGAGGGGGAGGACGAGGACGAGCACGAGGGGCATGGGCACGGTGACGAGCACGGCGGGCACCGTCACGGCGCCGCCGGGCCCCGTGTCGCCTGGTTGCTCACCCTCCCCGCCCTCGCCCTCCTGCTCTTCCCTCCCCCCGCCCTCGGCTCCTACAGCGCCGGGCGGGAGGCCGCGCAGCGGGCGGCACAGGGGGTCGGGAGCTTTCCCGCGCTGCCCGCCGGGAACCCGGTCGAGCTGAGCGTCGGCCAGTTCAGCTCGCGGGCGATCTACGACAGCGGACGGTCCCTGACGGGCCGGACGGTCAGGATGACCGGCTTCGTCACCCACGGGGACGACGGCACCTGGTACGTCACCCGGCTCCTGGTCTCCTGCTGCGCCGCCGACGCCACCACCGGCAAGGTCGAGATCCGTGGCGACGACGCCCCGCCCACCGACACCTGGGTCACCGTCACCGGCACCTGGCACCCCAAGGGCGAGCTGGGCTCGGACGCGGCGTGGCCGCCGGTGCTGGACGTGACGTCGGTCCGGCAGGTGAAGCAGCTGGCGGATCCGTACGAGAAGCGGTAGGCCCTGCGCCGGACGTGACGTGTTTCGGTCCTCGGGGCACGGGTAGTCGGCCGGGGTCCGGTGCCGTGGACGGCGTCGGCCGCTTCGCCATCGTGGCCGCGCCCGTGCGAAGGAGGCGGTGGCTGTGCGGCCCAGGCACGACGGCCGTGACGCCCGCGGCGACCCGACGAACCGAGAGGTACCCGGGCTGCTGTGCCGGGTGGCGGTCGGACTGCTTCCGGTGACCGGCGCGAGCATGTCGCTCTACAGCCACGGGCTCCCGGTACGGCTCGGCGCGAGCAACGCGCAGGCCTCCTGCATGGGCGACCTCCAGGCCACGCTCGGCGACGGGCCCTGCCGGTCCGCCGTACGGGCCCGGGCTCCCGTGCTCGCCGACGACCTGGCCTGCCCCGAGGACGCCGGTCGCTGGCCGGTCTTCGCCGAGCGGGCCGCGGCGGCCGGGGTGCGGGCGGCGTATGCGATCCCGCTCGGCGACGACGCCGTGTGCGTCGGCACGCTCGACCTGTACCGCGACACCCCGGGCGCGCTCACCGGCGGCGAACTGGACACCGCCCGGCTGCTCGCCGCGCTGATGACGGCCGCGCTGACGACCCTGGGCGGCCTGACCGACGGACACGACGACGTCCACCAGGCCACCGGCATGATCATGGCCCAGCTCGGCGTCTCCGACGGCGACGCCCTCGCCCGCCTCCGCGGCCACGCCTTCGCCCACGACCGCACGGTCGTCGACGTGGCCAGGGAGGTGGTGGGACGCCGGATGCGGTTCGAGCGGGAGGAGGAGGCGGAGGAGCCGGAATAGGCGGAGTAGGCGGAGTAGGCGGAGGGAGGACGCGAGTCGCTCGAGGGAGGACGGGAGCAGGCGAAGGGCCGCCCTCGTCAGACCTGCGCCCGCCCCTGCTTCCGTACGTCCGCCAGCCGCTGTGCCCCGACCTCCAGCGTCGCGTTGGTGATGTCCGGGGAGACCTCGCCCAGGCCGCCGTTGGTGACGGCGATGGTGTCGTCGCCGGTGCGGGCCGCGGCGACGTCGAGCGTGAGGACCGTCGGGTCGCCGTCGGGTGTCTCGGAGGTCAGGGTGACGCGCAGGCCCTGCCGGGTGTCGCCGACCTCCGGCAGGGCGGCCTCGGTGACCTGGACGGTCTGGACGGTGCCGCGTTCGGTCACCGCCGTGAACCGCGCGCACTTCTGCGGCAGCGACTTCAGCCAGGCCAGCGTCCGGTCGACCTCGGCGGGCGGCAGGGCGAGTACCTGGTACCGCAGTTGGGCCTCGTCCATGGTGTCGTCCAGGCCGGTCACGGCCCGGGGCTCGGCGCCCGCGCCGAACAGGTCGTCGGCGTACAGCGCGTCGAGCAGCCGACGGCAGTCGGGCGCGTTCGTGGTCGCCTTGAGCAGGGCGTCCCGCCAGGTCGCCGCGCCCTGGGTCGGCGCCCACGGGTCGCCGAGGTCGGCCTCGGTGACCAGGGCGGCCTGGGCCTGCGCGGTGGTGAGACCGCCGGGAGTGGTCGCCGCGGCCGGGGCGGACGGCGACGCGGAGGTCGGGGGCGCGGAGGACGGGATCGTGGGCAGCGGCGCGTGCGCCTGCGGCGGCGTGCTGAGACAGGCCGACGCCGTGAGCAGGGTGCCCGCCGAGAGCGCGGAGGCGACGAGGACGCGGGCCGGGGGACGGGGCATCGGAGCCTCCTGGGAGACGGACGGGGGACGCGCGAGGAGCCGTACGGGACGTCGTACGGCGGTGTGCGCGGGGCCGGTTACGTCTCCAAGGGATCACCGCGTCCGGCGCTCCACCAGCGAGCCGGGCCGTCCGGGTTACCCGGGCACCCGGGGGTTGTCCCTGCTCGGCCCCGATATTGCGTGGCACCCGTACCCCGCCCCTGGCTACCGTGGGCCGTATGAAGCGCGCCCAGCCGTCCCTCACGACGACGCCGGAGAGTGTCCCGGCGCGCTGATCCACGACTGGATGACCGAAGCCCCGGGGCGAGTGCCCCGGGGCTTTTCGTCGCCCATCGGCTCCTCGCCCCGCACCTGAACGAGGAGCCCGCCATGTCGCACGAGCCCACCGCCCACGACCCCTTGGCCCCCGCGCCCCACGACCACCGCCGTCTCGGCCGCGAACTCGACCTCTTCGACACCGACCCGCTGATCGGCGCCGGCCTGCCCTACTGGCTCCCGGACGGCGCCTTGGTCCGCCACACCCTGGAGGAGTACGTCCGGGAGGCGGAGCGCGCCGCCGGCTACCGGCACGTGTACTCGCCGGTCCTCGGCAAGCGGGAGCTGTACGAGATCTCGGGCCACTGGTCGCACTACAGCGAGGACATGTTCCCGCCCATGAAACTCGGCGCGGAGGAGGTCGTGCTGCGCCCCAGCCTCTGCCCGCACCACGCCCTGATCTACCGCTCCCGTTCCCACAGCTACCGCGAACTCCCACTCCGTATCGCGGAGTTGGGCGGCATGTACCGCTCCGAGCTGTCCGGTGTGCTCGGCGGTCTGACCCGCGTACGGGCCATCCAGCTCAACGACGCCCACATCTTCTGCACCCTGGACCAGGCGGTCGAGGAGGCGGCCTCGGCCCTGCGGCTGATCGCCCGCGCCTACGCCGATCTCGGCCTGAGCGCCCACCGGTACCGTCTCTCCCTCCCGGGCGAGGGCGGCAAGTACGTCGCCGACCCGGAGCTGTGGGCGCGGGCCACCGCCCTGCTGCGGGAGGTGCTGGCCGATGCCGGAGTCGACCACGAGGAGGCCGAGGGCGAGGCCGCCTTCTACGGTCCCAAGATCGACGTGCAGATCGCCGACGGGGCAGGACGTGAGTCCACCCTCTCCACCGTCCAGATCGACTTCCACCAGCCCGAACGCTTCGACCTGCACTACATCGGCGCCGACGGCGCGAAGCACCGCCCGGTGATGGTGCACCGCAGTGTCATCGGGAGCGTGGAGCGGGCGGTGGCACAGCTGGTCGAGGTGCACGGCGGGGCGTTCCCGGTCTGGCTGGCCCCGGTCCAGCTGGTGGTGCTGCCGGTGTCGGAGGAACAGGGGGAGGCGGCCGAGCGGCTGGCGCGGGCCGCGGTCGCGCGGGGGCTGCGGGCGGAGGTCGTCGGCGAGGGCAGTCTCGGTGCCCGGATCCGCGCGGCGCGCCTGGTGCCGTACCAGGCGGTGATCGGGGCGCGGGAGGCCGCCGGCGGGCTGACCGCCGTACGGCTGCGGGACGGGCGCAGGCCGGGCGTGCTGCCGGGCGAGGAGCTGCTGCACCGGATCGGTGAGCGGGCCGCGGCCCGCGGAACCGGCCTGTGGGAGTGACCGTCGGGTGACCATGGACGCATAAGGTCGGGGACGGCGGCTGAGTCCGTCCCAGCAGTGGTTCCGGCTCTACGGAAGGACTCCCGAGGTGACCGACCAGCCCATCCCGGTGATCATCGACTGCGACACGGGGGTCGACGACGCGCTCGCCCTGCTGTTCGCCGTGCGGCACCCGGGTCTCGATCTGCGGGCGGTGACCTGCGTCGCCGGGAACACGGACGTCGACGGCGTGGTCCGCAACACGCTGACCGTGCTGGAGGTGGCGGGCGCCGGGGACATCCCGGTGGCCCGCGGCGCCGAACGTCCGCTGATCGCACCGGCCCGCTCGGCCCGGCACGTGCACGGCGCGGACGGCATGGGCGACCTCCCCGGCCTGCCCACCCCGACCCGCGCCCCCGCCGACGTGGACGCGGTGACCCTGCTGCACCGCGAGATCCTCGCCTCCCCGCGCCCGGTCACCCTGATCCCGACGGCGCCCCTCACCAACATCGCCCTGCTCCTGCGTACGCACCCCGATGTCGTCCGCAACATCGAGCGGATCGTCTTCATGGGCGGCGCGGTGGCGACCGGGAACGCCACGGCGGTCGCCGAGTTCAACGTCTGGCACGACCCCGAGGCGGCGGCGGTGCTGCTCACCGCCGGGGTGCCGATCACGATGTACGGCCTCGACGTGTTCCAGCGGGTCGTCGTCCCCGGCCCGGACGTACGACGCCTGCGCGCGAGCGCCGACCCGGCCGCCCGCCTCGCCGGCGACCTCCTCTCGCACCGGCCGGCCACCCCCGACGCCGACGGCGACGACCCGGGCGGCGGCATCGGCGACGCGGGCGCGGTCTGCGCGGTCGTCGACCCGGCCGGCATCACCACCCGGCTCCTCCCGGTCGAGGTCTCCCTGGCCCCCGGCCCCACCCGGGGTCAGACGATCGTCGACCGCCGCCCCCGCCCCGGCGAATCCGAGATCCACGACGGCACCCGCGCCCGCCAACTCGTGGACGTGGCCCTGGAGGTGGACGTGCAGCGTTTCGTGAAGCTCTACCTCGACACGGTGGAACCCGGCCGCGAAGGGGCGCCTTCCGTCTGACGCACGGCAAGCCGAACGCCCCGGAGAGAGAAGGACTCCGGGGCGTTCGTCATGGGGACGGGGTCAGGAAGGCCGGCTCACGGGCCGGGTCAGGCGCGCGTCGCGCGGCGGCGCTTGGTCGCCACGACGATCGCCGCGCCCGCCGCGAGGAGCGCTGCCGCGCCGCCCGCGATGATGCCGCTGCTGCTGCCGCCACCGGTCTCGGCGAGGTCACCGCCGCCGTTCGGCGTGGGGGCGGCGGGGGAGGTCGACTCCGAGGCGGGCGGGGTCGACTCCGACGCGGGCGGAGTGGACTCCTCGGCCGGCGGGGTGGACTCCGACGCGGGCGGGGTGGTCTCCTCCGCCGGCGGGGTCGTCTCCTCGGCCGGGGGCGTGGCCGGCGGGGTCGTCTCCGGGGTCTTCGTGCAGTCCTTCGTGCCGCCGTTCCAGGCCGCGATCAGCTTGTCCTTGATGACCGGGTGGTCGGGACCGGCCGGCAGGTCGCCGTGCTCCAGGCCGTCGTTCGCGTCCTTGACGCCGTCGAACTTGACCGCGCCGCGGTACAGGTCGATCTGCGCGAAGCAGCCCGCGTCCGGCACCGCGATGTCGAGCGACTCGGTCTGGCCCTGCTTGACCGTCACGGTGTCGAAGTCGACGAAGACCTGCTCGCCGGAGGTGGCGAAGGTGGGGCCGTGGGCGATGTAGGAAGCCAGCGAGGCGGTGCAGGTGGAGGCGTCACCGGCGGCACGGACCTTGATGTGGATCTTGCCGTCGTCGGTGGGCTTGAGGTTCTGGTCGTCGACCTTCACCGAGGGGAAGAAGCTCGTGCCGTCGAGCGAGAACTCGCAGCGGTCGGTGCCGGTCTCGGTGCCCGCGCCCGTGCCGGGCCGGTACGAGCCGCCGGACTTCCAGCCGTCACCGCCGGGCGTACCGCCGTGGGCGAGGGCGCCGGAGGCGCCGGCCACGGAAGCGGCACACAGGACGAGTGACGCGGCGCCCGTCCCCAGCAGGCGGCGCGCGGTGACAGGTCTGGCTATAGACATGGATGTCCCATCTCAGGAGCTCAGAGAGAGCAGAGGAAAGGCAGAAGAGAGACACTGGCCCCATTGGTCACTTGCGGCACAGCGTGCCCTCATGGTGGTTCGAGCCGTTGAGGCGTGTCAACTTGCTGTGACGCACGGAAAGTTCAAGAGTCATCACAAATCCATCACACAGGGAATCATCTACTCCGATCCCGCTCCGCCGAGTTCAAAGCGTTATGCCGAGCACTGCCGAAGGGACACCGTGACCGACCTTTCCTCCAGGAATCCCGACTGGTGGCGCCAGGCCGTCGTCTACCAGGTCTATCCGCGCAGCTTCGCCGACGCCGACGGCGACGGGTTCGGCGACATCCGGGGCGTCACCGAGCGCCTGACCCATCTGGCCGGACTGGGCGTCGACGCCCTGTGGCTCAGCCCGTTCTACCCCTCCGAACTCGCCGACGGCGGCTACGACGTCGCCGACTACCGCGACGTGGACCCGCGCCTGGGCACTCTGGCCGACTTCGACGCGATGGTCGCCGAGGCCCACCGGCTCGGCCTCAAGCTGATCGTCGACCTGGTGCCCAACCACACCTCGCATCTGCACCCCTGGTTCCAGGAGGCCCTGGCCGCGGGCCCCGGCTCCCCCGCCCGCGCCCGCTACGTCTTCCACGACGGCCGCGGCGCCCACGGCGAACTCCCGCCCACCGACTGGCAGTCCGTCTTCGGCGGCAGCGCCTGGCGCCGGGTGCCCGACGGCCAGTGGTACCTCCACCTCTTCACCCCCGAACAGCCTGACCTGAACTGGGACCACGAGGAGGTCCGCGAGGACTTCCGCACCACCCTGCGCTTCTGGTCCGACCGCGGCGTCGACGGCTTCCGCGTGGACGTCGCGCACGCGCTCGCCAAGGACCTGAGCGAACCGCTGCGCGACCTCGGCACCCCCGAACTCAGCGCCGACGCCACGCTCGACCGACTCCCGCCCGGCACCCACCCCTTCTACGACCGTGACGAGGTGCACGCCATCTACCGCGACTGGCGCCGCATCCTCGACTCCTACACCCCGCCCCGCATGGCCGTCGCCGAGGCCTGGGTGCCGGGCCCCCGCCGCGCCCTGTACGCACGACCCGAGGAACTCGGCCAGGCCTTCAACTTCGAGTATCTTCAGGCCGGTTGGGACGCGGAGGAACTGCGCGGGGTCATCACCGGCTCGCTGGAGACCGCGCGCGCCTCCGGCGCCTCCGCCACCTGGGTCCTCTCCAACCACGACGTCGTACGGCACGCCTCCCGGCTGATCCTCCCGCCGGGCACCGACGACAACGCCTGGCTGCTGTCCGGCGGTCACGCACCGGAGGTCGACCCGGTCGCGGGCCTGCGCCGGGCCCGGGCGGCGACCCTGCTCATGCTGGCGCTGCCGGGATCCTCGTACGTCTACCAGGGCGAGGAACTCGGCCTGCCCGAGGTCGCCGACCTGCCCTTCGAGGTGCTCCAGGACCCGGTCTGGGAACAGACGGGCCATGTCCGCAAGGGCCGCGACGGCTGCCGGGTGCCGCTGCCCTGGACGCGGACCGGACCCTCGTACGGCTTCGGGGCGGGCGCGGCCTGGCTGCCGCAGCCGGAGAGCTTCGGCGGGTACGCCGTCGAGGCGCAGGACGGCACGGAGGGCTCCACGCTGGAGCTGTACCGGGCCGCCCTGAAACTGCGCCGCAAACTGCTCGCGGGCGAGGCGCTGACCTGGACCGCGGACGCCCCCGCCGGGGTGCTGGACTTCGTGCGCGGGGACGGCTGGCGGTGTGTGACCAACCTGTCCGGGGCGGCCCTGCCGCTGCCCGCCGGCGAGGTGCTGCTGAGCAGCGGGCCGTCGGCGGCGGGCTCGATCGACCCGGACACGACTGTCTGGCTGGGCTGAGCGGAACGCCCGCGGATCAGCCCACCGTCGGGGTGGGGCTGGGGGCCGCCGCGCCGCCGCCCGAGAGGCCGTCGATGTCCACCGGCGTGGAGGTGGCGTTCGGCGGCGGGGTGAGCACGATCGGCTGCTGGCCCGCGGGCGGCGCCGGCGGGGTCAGGTCGGTCTTGGGCAGCTTCGGCGGGGTCGTCTGCGTGAACAGGGACGTGTCGAAGTTGACCAGGCCGGTCTTCTCCATGACCGTGATGTGGTCCAGGACCGTGTTGTTGGCCTGGTCGGCCAGGGCGCGCACCAGGCTGTTCTTGGTCGTGGACCGGACCTTCGCCACCGTGTTGAAGATCGAACCGTGCGTGATGCGCAGGATGTTGGCGAAGTCGTTGTCGAACTGCGCGCCGCTGTCCGCGTTCAGGGTGTTGACGAAGCCCTGCTGCTGCGGACTGGCCAGGTTGGGCAGCGTGATGCCCAGCATCGGGGCGATCTTGCGGCACGTGGTGTCGAGCGCCGAGTGCCCGTCGATCAGGTGCTGCGAGGCGACCAACACCCCCTTGTTGGTGCCCTTCTTCAGGCCGATCTGACCCACGGGGTACTCCCACAGGCCGGCCGCGCGCACTTTGACCACGAAGTCCCGGTCGGACTCCGTCAGCGGCCCCCACTGGGTGTTCGCGATGATTCTGTCCGGTGAGGTCGAGACGGTGCTCACCCCGAGCATCGACGGGTAGGCGAGGGCGGCAAGGGTCAACGTGAGAGCACCGCCAACAAAGAGAGTTCCCGTCGCATTTCGCGAAAAGCGCACCATGCCTCCTGCCCGGTCGGGGGTCCCGCCGAGCACGGCGGGGTCGATCGAGGAGAAGTACGGCTGCGAAAGCCGAGTGACTCTCTAGTTTTGGTAAAACGTGACGTGTCCTCGGTCACGTCGACGTGCACACGACATGTGTTGACGCTTTGTTGACCGGCTCGCGGGAGAGTCCATACGGACCCCCGCCCTAGATTCGCCGCATGCCCCCACAGCATCCCTCCCGGGTTCCCGCCGGCCGCCCCGCTCCCCCCGCGCTTCCCGTCCTGCCCTACCGCAAGCCCACCAAGGGCCGCGACTACTGGGTCCTCGACGACGTCCTGCCCGAGGTGGACGCCGTACGGGAGCGGTGTCTGGCCAAGGACGACTGGGTCGAGGGGTACCCGTACACCTCGGAGACCTGGCCCGGGCTGCGCACCATGCCGGGTCTGGAGCCCGCCGAACTCGCCCGCGTGGAGCGGCTGGTGAGGCAGGCGACCGGCGCGAAGGAGCTGTGGGTGCAGCGGGCGCCCGGCGGCGGCACCCTCAATCACAACTGCGTCCAGGTCGTCGGCGAGGGCGAGAGCGAGCCGCGTCCGCACACCGACTCGCGCGCGCTGTGCCGGTACGCGGCGGTGCTCTACCTCAACCCGGCCGTGCCCAAGGACTGCGGGACGAGCTTCTACCGCCAGTCCATGCCGGGCGGCCGGCTCGGCGGCAACGTCGTCCAGGCCCCGCACAACAACCTCGTCGAGGCCCTCGGCACCCGGTTCGTGGCGCCGGACGCGTTCGAGGAGGACGTACGCGTCCCGCACAAGTACAACCGGCTGCTCCTCTACAACGCCAACCTCGTGCACAGCGCGACCGGTTACTCCGGCCGGACGCTGGAGGAGAAGCGGATGACGGCGGTCTTCTTCTGGATGGCCTGACCGGGTTCCCTCCGGGGGCGGGGGACGGGCTCAGACGTGCCCGAGACCGCCGCCGCCGAAGGATCCGCTGGATCCGGGCGTCCAGCGGTGGCGCTGCTGGTCCTTTCCGGTTCTGCTCCCCGAGTGGTGCAGGTCGTGCGGCATCAGCCGTTCCCCGCCCTGCCCGTGCGGCATCTCGTCCGGTTCGCGGATCTCGCGCTGCTCCCGGACCGGACCGGTGGCGGGAAGGTGGGGCTGGTCGCCCGCGACGGGCCGCGGCAGCTCGCGGTCCCCGACCCTCATACCGAACTGCACGGCCCAGACCAGCGCACCGGCGATGATCAGGCCACCGACGAACGCGGCGATCACGTCGAGTACTCCACTCGACGTGGCCGCCAGGACAAACGTGGCAGTACTCATGCACCAAGTATCGCCGAGAACCGGATGAAACGGGAATAACGGACTGTATCGCCGCCCCTGCGGAACGTGCGATAAGTCTCCTCCGGGTTACGTACCCCGCAATCCCTGGTGGCCGGGCGGTGAGCACCGCACCATGGATCCCATGACCCCGGCCCAGAAAGCCATGGACCAGCTAGTCGAGTGGCCCGACCTCAGCCCCTGTCCGGCCGCGTGCGGCACGGGCCGGGCGCTGCGTTCCACCCGCGACGAGATCATCCACTTCCACTCCGACCGCGATGTGGACCTCCATCTCACGTCCCGGGCGATCCAGCGGCTGCACTACGACTTCGCCGAGTCGAGCGCGATCCGGATGGTCCCCGGTTCCCGCTGGGTCACGATCCACCTCGACTGCGACGGCGACGTCGACCTGCTGCTCAGCCTGGTGAGCGTGGCCCTCAAGGCCCATCAGAGCGGCTCGGGTCCGGAGACCGCCCCGATGATCGGGTGTAACTACCACCGGGTGACGGTGCTGCAGCGGGAAGGCGCAGAGGACGCGTGACGGTGTCGGCCGACGGCGCGTGATCATCACCTCCTTCAAATCTCTTTCACAACTGTCACAGCCATGACATAAGCTGCGTTCAGGCAGCCGCGCCCCGTGCGTCACCGCAGGACGACAGCACAGGCAGTACAGACACCACTGGCAGTACAGGGGGCACGTACGGGCGTTGCGCGGCGCTCTCAACTCCCGGTGACACACCGGGTTTCTTCGTGGGGGTATCAGTACTGTGCGCACGCGCAGCATCTCGACCGCGACGGCGCTCGCGGTTCTCTTCGGCTCGGCGGCGCTCGCCGTGGGCACGGCCGGACCGGCGGCGGCCGACTCCGCCAGGATCCTGCCGGTGAAATCGGTCGGCGACCTCGTCGTGGACGGCCTGCACCAGCGGGTCTACGTCTCCGACCCGACCAGCGGCAAGATCCTCATCACCGACTACTCCGGCACCGTCAAGGCGACCCTCACCGGGATGCCCGGCGTGACCGGCCTGGCGCTGTCCGCCGACTCCAGCCTGCTCTACGGGGCGGTCAAGGGCGACGACCGGATCGTCACCGTGGACACCCAGACGGCCACGCCGACTCTGAGCTACCCGCTCGGCAACGATGTCGACCCGACCGACCTGGAGGTCGTGGACGGCCGGGTCTGGTTCTCCTACGACGGCAACTTCGGCTCGCTGGACACCTCCGGCGCCGAGCCCGTGGTGCACCTCGACCAGCGCGGTGACCTCGGCCTCTCCAACTCCGGCGGGCTCCTGGCCGCCGACCCGTCCGTGCCGGGCGTCCTGGTGGCGAGCGACGGCTACTCGGTCGGGGTCTACGACCTCACGGCCGACGGGGCCACGCTGCGCACCAAGGGCAGCACGGGCACCACCGTGAAGCAGATCGACCTCACGCCCGACGGCAAGCAGATCCTCACCTCCTGGGGCGGGTCCGGCGGTTACGGCGTCGGCGTCCTGTCGGCCGCCGACCTCACCGCGCAGCCGAACTACCCGACCGAGCCGTACCCGAACGCGGTACGGGTCGCGCCGGACGGCTCCGTCGCGGGCGGCAGCGACTCCTGGTACGAGCCCGACGTGCACATCTTCAAGCCGGGCGACCTGAAGCCGACGCGGGAGTACGACTTCCCCAACACCGGCAACAGCAGCGGTTCCGACACCCTCGTGGACGGTGCGCTGGCCTGGGCCCCGGACAGCAGCCGGATCTTCGCCGTCTCCGTCAACGACTCCGGCGTCTTCTCCCTGCGCGCGCTGACCGACCCGACCAAGGAGCTGCCCACCCTCACGGTGGCGGCGCCCTCGAAGTCGGACCGGGCCAAGAAGCTCACGGTCACCGGCAAGCTGGCGTCCAAGACGCTGCTCCCGGCGGGCACGAGCCTCAAGGTCACCCGCACCGACCTCGACTCGCCGAACGGCAAGGCGCTGCCCGTCGTCAAGACGAAGGCGAACGGCACCTTCTCCTTCACGGACACCCCGCCGGCCGGCGGCAAGGTCACGTACAAGGTGACCTTCGCGGGCGACACGGCCCACACGGCGGCCGCCGGCTCCGACGCGGTCACGGTCTCCCGCGCCTCGACGAAGCTGAGCCTGAACAACAAGGGCAAGGTCTACTCGTACGGCAAGGACGTCAAGTTCACGGCGCACCTCGGTACGACGTACAAGAACCGCTCGGTCGAGATCTGGGCCAACCCGTTCGGTGCCGACAAGCCCAACAAGCTGCTCAAGTCCGGCAAGGTCAACTCGCACGGCGACATCGCCGCGTGGGTCGACATGACCCGCGACATGGACGTCACCGCCGTCTTCAAGGGCGACTCCCGCTACGCGCCGAAGACGGTCAAGGTCACGGCCTACGCCAAGGTCAAGGTCTCGGTCGCCGTCTCCAAGCACTACAAGACGGGCAAGATCGGCTCCCGCACGTACTACTGGTTCCACAAGAACACGAGCCCGCTGCTCACCACGACCATGACGTACTACCCCGGCCGTCAGCAGCGCTTCGACCTGGAGGTCTACTACCAGGGCAGCTGGTACGACGCCGGCTCGGAGTACTTCTCCCTCGGCACCAGCGGCAAGTCCGCGGTGACCCTGGGGGCGGCGGGCGAGTCCGGCATCAAGGCCCGGATGCGCTCGGCGTACATCAACGGCTCCTCGGGCGACAGCGTCAACTCGACGACGTACACGGGGTGGAAGTACCTGTACTTCTCCAACTGACGGACGCGGGTGGGGGCAGGAGTCGGCGTCGGCCGGCTCCTGCCCCCACCCGTTCGTGTCCGTACCTCGTCAGCGAGGATGACCCGGTGAACGATCACCAGGCGTCCGCCCTTCCGAGTCCCTCCGCCGGCCCCCACCTGCAACCCGTCCGTGGCGTCGCTCTGTGCGCCAGCGTTGCTCTCGCCCTTGCCGGGCTCGCCTGGGTCGTCCGGGGTGTGTGGGAGGTCAGGCTCGCGGTGGCGGGGGAGCCCGCGTCCGGGCCGCCGGATCAGGGGGACGGTGTGCATCGGCCGTTGAACTCGTTGGAGGACTCGTACCACCTGGTGTCGTCCGCGGGCGGGTTCCTGGTGGTCGTCTGTGTGCTCGCGTTCCTGAGCTGGTTGAACCGGGTGCGGGAGAACGCGCGGCTGGTGGCCGGCACGCCGGCTCGGTATGCCGGGATCTGGGTCTATGCCGGGTGGATCGTGCCCATCGCGAATCTGTGGATACCTCGTGGGCTCGTCGTCGACGTCCATGAGAAGAGTGCGCCCGGTGCGCGGCTGCCCCGGGTCGTGAACGTGTGGTGGGGGCTGTGGCTCGTCGGGTTGTTCAGCGGGGTGGGGCTGGTGTACTCCGACTCCACCGACGAGGTCATCGGCCGTGCCTACAGCGAGGTGTGGCCGCTGCTCGCCTCCGACCTCGCCGTCGTGGGTGCGGCGGTGGCCGCGATCTTCGTCGTGCGCGCGGTCACCGCCGTACAGGAGAGGCAGGGGCGAGGGCAGGTCAGTCCGTGAAGCGGGCGAACGTGTGGCTGAAGTAGTAGAGGTCCTGGGCGATCCCGGAGCAGGAGTTGGCGCCCTTCGTGCCCACACAGCCGCCGTTGTCACGCTGAAGGGCCCAGAAGGAGAGGGTGTTGATGCCCTTGGCCTCGGCCCAGCGTTCGACCTTGACGGCGTCCTGCGTGGTGAAGGTCTCCTCGGGACCGAAGTCGTCGATGCCCGGCATCTCGGTGACACCGATCATGTGCCACAGCTTCGACGAGCTCTTCTTCGGGTAGAGCGCGGCGAGTTGGGCGTGCAGCCCGGCCGCCGCCGTCTTGGTGTCGGCGGCCATGTCGTGCACGAGGCCGTCCCAGTAGTCGAAGGTCATGATGTTGACGACGTCCACGCGGGCGCCGTTGTCGACCGCGTTCTGGAGCAGCGCCACACCGCTCGGCGCGAGGCCGTTGGTGAAGGACGGGAGCGTGTACGAGAACTGCACGCGGTGGCCGGTGCGTTCGGACCAGCGCTGCACCTTCGCGATGGCCTTGTTGCGGCGGTCGACGCCGGCCGTGTTGTTGATCGAGTCGGCTTCGATGTCGAGGTCGATGCGGGAGATCCCGTACGTCGTCACGAGGCCCTCGTAGACCTTCGCGATGGCGTCGACGTCGGTGCAGCTGTCGGCCAGTTCGGTGTTCGTCGTGTCGGCCGCGTAGCCGCCGAAGGACGGGATGACGTTGCCGCCGCGCGCCTGGATCTTCGCGAAGTCGGCGCCGAACGAGGCCTTGGTGAGCGGGAGTTTGGTGTCGCCGTTCCAGTAGGCGGTGCACGAGCCCGGGGCGTCCGTCTGGAGGAAGGCCATCGTCAGGTACTTGTTGCCGGACGCGGCGGCCAGCGCGGCGGGGCTCTCGCCGGTCCACGCCTCGAAGTACGGCGCCGCCACGTGCGCCGGCATCGGCCGCACGTGGTGCGTGGGGTGCCCGGAGTGCGCGGGCGTCTGCTGGGCGGCGCTCGCCCCGCCGCCGCCGAGCGCGAGGAGCCCGGCGGACAGGGCGGTGACGGCGGTACAGGAGAGAAGAGCACGGACTCGCAGTGCTCGAAGTGGCGGACGCTGTCTTCTCATTGGCGCTCCTGAGGAGGAGGGTGGCCTGAACGGGCAGCGCCTATCGTTGGACTAGACCAATTGTCTGTCAAGGTTCTTTACCATCACCGGACCTAACCGGCCTTCACCGCACTCGCCGGCGCCGTCCGCAACGCCCGCCTGGTCGGGAACTCCACCGTCGCGAACGCCGTCACGACCACCGTCGCCGCGATCGCCGGGAGCAGCCACACCGGACCGGCCGGCCAGGGGTGCCCGAGGAACCCCTGCCCCAGCAGCGCGAGCGGCACCGCGGACAGCACGAGCCCGGAGGCGAGCGCGGTCACGGCGATCACCGCGGCTTCACGGCGCATCATCGCGCGGACCTGGCGCGGGGTCGTTCCCACCAGACGCAGCGCTCCGATCTCCCCACGCCGCTGGGACGTCGCCGCCACCAGCTTGTTGGCGATGCTGAGGAGGAGATAGCCGAGCAGGACGACGACCACCGCGAGGTTGATCCAGACCTGCGGCGGGGTGTCCTGGCCGGTGTCGACCCCGTCGGTGGGCGCGAGCGTCAACCCGGGCCGGGCGGCGACGAGTTGATCGAGCCGGTGTTCGGTCGCGGCGCTGCCGTCGGTGCGGACGAGGACGCTCGGGTCCAGATTCGTGGAGGTGTGACCGGCGGCGAGGTCGCGGGACAGCACCAGCGGGCCGAACCCGAGTCCCCGGTCGTACACCGCGACCACCCGCGCCCGAACCGGCGTTCCGTCCCCCAGCACCAGCCGCACCCGGTCGCCCACCCCGGCCCCGAACGAGCGCGCGGCCTCGTCGCTGACGGCGACCGTGGCGCCGGTGAGGCGGTTCGGGTCGCCCTCCCGCACCCCGAGGTCGATCACGCCCGCCGCGCCCGGCGAGAGGATCTGCGCGGTGGCCGAGTCGGTCGTCGGCGCGCTCCCGAACTCCTTGTACCGCACCACCACGGTGGTCGATCCGACGGCCGCCGCCGCCCGCACCCCCGGCACCTCGCGCACGGCCTGGGCGGTCCCGGCCGGCAGCCCGCCGAGACCGGGCGCGCTCACCCGGAACTGGGCCAGGGTCCCCGTCCGGGTGTCGTCCGAGGTGGCGGCCATGACGGTGGTCTGCGCGAGGGCGTACGTCAGCACGAACACGACCACCATCGCGAGCGGGCTGACCACGCCGGACAACCGCTGCGCGTACCCGCGTACGTTCGCCACCGCGAGCCAGGTCGGCGCCGCGACCCTCGGCCGCAGCCGGCGCGCCATCGCGTCGCCCATGCCCTTGACCAGGGCGGGACCGGCCAGCGCCAGGCCGATCGCGGCCAGGATCCCGGCCATGGAGGTCGTCGAGGCACCGATCGCGGTCCGGGCGAAGAGCGGTGTCACCGACAGCGTGAACGCCCCCAGGATCAGCACCAGTCCACCGCTCGTGCGGGCCTTGGACGGCTTGCGCGGTTCCACGCGCGACTCGGCGACGGCCTCGGTGGCGGGCATCCGCGAGGTGCGCCAGGCGGCGCAGCGGGCCGAGATCTGCACGGACGCGCCCATGAGGAGGAGGGTGGCGAGGGCCGGCAACGCGCTGACGGTGAGCGGGAGTTCGGGTGGCAGTACCCCGTGGTCGGTCAGGAGCGTGCGGAACCGCCCGGCGAGTACATAGCCGAGGCCGATCCCCGGCACCAGCGCCACCGCCGCCACGATCGTCGACTGCGTCGCGGCAAGTCGCCTGATCTGCCGGGGTGTTGCCCCGACCGCCCGCATCAGGGCCAGGTCACGGCGCTGCCCGGCGATCGTGACCCCCAACGCGCCCGCCGTGACGAAGCCGGTGATCAGCAGCACGATGCCGGCGAGGGACGTGGACAGCAGGACGAGGAGGGAACGGGCCGAACCGATGCCGGGGGCCACCGCGTCCCCGCGGTCGGCGCCGGTCAGGACCTTGAGGCCGGTGCCTTCGGTGGTGCCGTTGAGCCGGTTCCGGACGGCGGAGACGACCCATTCCTCGGTGCCGGGTTTGGTGCGCAGGCCTATGAGGTCGACGGTGCCGGCGCGGGGGTCGGCCGTACCGGTGGCGTTCCCGCTCCCGCGTCCGGACAGGCGTAGGGCGGTCTCGTCCGCGAAGTAGACGCCGGCGCCCGGGGCTTGGACCAGCGCGGAGACCCGGTACGGGGCGGCGGGGCGGCCATCGGCGATGACCTCGACACGGTCGCCGACCCGCAGACCGGTCCCGGCGGCGACCGCGATCTCGCCCGAGCCCGTCGGCGCGCGGCCCTCGACGCGGGGCCGGGAGAGCAGCTTCGTGGAGGACCAGCCGTGGCCCGCGGAAGCGGGGTCGTCGGCCAGGGGGACGACCGTGCCGTGGGCGTCGACGAGTCCGGCGGGGAAGCCGATGTCGCCGACGGCCGCGGTGACGCCCGGCAGTCCGGCGAGCCTGCCGACCAACTCGGCCGGGACGGTGGCGCGTTCGGGCAGGGCGATCGGCATCTCGCCGTCGGAGTGGAACTCCTGGTCGGCGGCGACGACGACGTTCGCGCCGCCGAGGCGGCCCGGCGGGAGCTGGGAACTGAGTCCGGACTCGGCCAGTACGCCGGTCGTGGTGATGAGGGCGGCACCGCCCAGCACCGCGCACGCCACGGCGAGCAGGGAGGTGATGCGGTGGGCGGCCATGCGCCAGGCGAAGTGCAGCATGTCTGTGTCTGTCCCTGTCTCTCTGCGTCTCTCTGTTTCCCGCTACGGCTCTCTGCGTTTCGCTACTTCTCGCCCAAGGCGACGAGCCGGTCGGCCAGTTCGGGGGCGGTCGGGTTGTCCAGGGACTCGACGACCTGCCCGTCGGCCATCACCAGGGCGCGGTGCGCGCGGGCCGCGGCGGCCGGGTCGTGGGTGACCATGACCACCGTCTGACCCAGCTCGTCGACGAGGTCGCGCAGCAGGTCCAGGACCTGGTGGGCGCTGCGCAGATCGAGCGCGCCGGTCGGTTCGTCCGCGAACACGACGGCGGGTTTGGCCGCCAACGCCCGCACCACGGCGGCGCGTTGCTGCTGGCCGCCGGAGAGTTCCGCGGGGCGGTGGGTGAGGCGGTCGGCGAGGCCGACCCGGTTCACCAGGGTGTGCAGCCACTGGTCGTCGGGGCGGCGGCCCGCGAGGCGCAGGGGGAGCGTGATGTTGTCGGCGATGCTGAGGGAGGGGATCAGGTTGTAGGCCTGGAAGACGAAACCGACGCGCTCGCGGCGCAGTTCGGTACGGCGGGTCTCGTTCAGCCCGGCGATCTCGTGGCCGTCGATGCGGATGCTGCCCGAGGTCGGCGAGTCCAGTCCCGCGGCGCAGTGCATCAGGGTGCTCTTGCCGGAACCGGACGGCCCCATCACGGCGAGGAAGGTGCCGCGCGGGACGGTGAGCGAGACGTCGGCGAGGGCGTGGACGCCGCCGGCGTAGGTCTTGGCGACGTGTTCGAGGGCGATGGCGGGGGTGGGGGTGGCGTGCTGGGCGGGCGGGTTCGCCGCGAATCGAGTGTTCACCGGCGTCGTCCTCGCAGGCTGCGCACGACCAGCGTGCCGGCGGACAGGACGGTGACGATGCCGGCAGCCAGGTGCGGCACGGTGCCCGAACCACCGTAGGAGAGCGCCATGTTGGTGACGGCGCTGATCACGACGAGGGCCCAGAGCAGGGTCCGGGCGACGTCGGCGCGGGTGATGGTGTCCGAGGTGTCGGCGGAGGCTGTGTCGGAGACGTGGGTGGGGGTGGGGGCCGTGGAGGTGAAGCGGTAGGGGTCCGTGTGCGCCATCGGAATCTCCTGTGGGCGGTCGGGGTTGCTGACGTGCCCAAACGCTATGGATCGGGACCCCTCGCGGCCGATCCCGTGGGCCGCCGGGTTCGAGGTACAGCAGGCTGTACTTCCCGCCAGGAAGGGCGACGGCGGACTCCTTTCCCTCATAAGGTCGTCCGCGACGAGAGGAGGGCCGAGCCGATGACGGACGCGCCCGCGATATCGACGTCGACGCCCACTGCGACACCGCCTTCGCCGCCGAGGGCGACGGTTCAGGAAACCGTCGTACGCACCGTGAAGGCGGCCGGGGCCGCGATCTCGCAGCTGGCCGGCGGGTTCGGCACGGCGGTCCTGGCGCTGGGCGTGCTGGCCCTGCTGGCGGTGACGACGGTGACCGCGCTCGTCGGCGTGGGCCTGCTCCTCGCGCCTCCGGCGTTGCGCGCGCTGCACGCGCTGGCCGGTCGGGAACGCGCCCGCCTGGACCGGACCGGCCCCGAGGTGATCGCCCCCGAACCACCGCCCACCCGCCTACGGGTCGCCCTCACCGACGCCACCACCCGCCGCGAGCTGCGCTGGGCGGCCCGGCACGCGAGCCTGGGCCTGCTGCTGGGCTTCCTGGGAGTCGTCCTCCCGTTGTCCGCCGTGCGCGACAGCACGTTTCCCCTGTGGTGGAAGCTGCTGCCGGAGGGCGGGACGAGTACGTCGATCGGGATCGGGAGCGCGCACTCCTGGCTGGACGCGCTCGCCGTGCTGCCGCTGGGCGTGGGCTGGATCGCGATCGTGCTGGGCCTGAGCCCGGCGATGGCGCGGTTGCAGGCGGGTCCGGGCCGTCGCCTGCTGGCGGCCGGCCCGGACGTCGATCTCTCGCTGCGGGTCGCGGAGCTGACGGCCACGCGGGCCGCCGCGCTGGACGCCCACGCGACCGAACTCCGGCGTATCGAGCGCTCGTTGCACGACGGCACCCAGAACAGGCTCGTCACCGTCACGGTGTTGCTGGGCGCGGCCCGTCGCCGGGTGGCCCGCGATCCGGAGGCCGTCGACGAACTCCTCGAACGCGCCCAGTCCGCCGCCGAACACGCCCTCGCCGAACTGCGCAGCGTCTCCCGCAGCATCCTCCCGCCGGTCCTGGACGACCGGGGTCTGGCGGGCGCGCTCTCGGGGCTCGCGGCGGAGTGCGCGGTGCCGTGCCGGACGGACGTGGACGTACCGCAGCGGTGTGCGGCGTCCGTGGAGGCGACGGCGTACTTCGTGGTCGCGGAGGCGCTGACGAACATCGCCAAGCACAGCGGCGCGACCCGGGCGACGGTCACGGTCCGCGCGCACGGCGGACGCCTGCGGCTGCTCGTCGAGGACGACGGCCGCGGGGGCGCCGACGAGAACGGCGGCTCCGGTCTGACCGGCATCCGCCGCCGGATCGCGGCCCTCGACGGTACGCTCCGCGTCACGAGCCCGAGGGGTGGTCCGACGCGGCTGGAGGCCGAACTCCCCTGTGGATAAAGGCAATCGACTGTTAATAGCGGCAGTCGACGTGCCGACATGAACTGAGGACTGGACACTGACATGCGCGTGGTGATGGCCGAGGACGACCCGTTGCTGCGGGAGGGCGTGGCCCTGCTGCTGGGGGCGGAGGGGCTCGACGTGGTGGCGAAGGCCGGCAACGCCGAGGAGGCCCTGGCCGCCATCGACACCCACAAGCCGGACGTGGCGATCCTCGACGTACGGATGCCGCCCACCCACACCGACGAGGGGATCCGCGCGGCGGTGGAGGCCAGGCGCAGACACCCCGGACTCGCCGTGCTCGTCCTGTCGGCGTACGTCGAACAGAGCTTCGCCACCGAGCTGTTGAGCGGCGGGGTGAACGGCCTCGGTTATCTCCTCAAGGAACGGGTCGGCCGGGTCGAGGAGTTCCTCGACGCCCTGCACCGCGTCGCCGCCGGCGGCACGGCCATCGACCCCGAGGTCGTCGCCCAGCTCTTCACCCGCTCCCACCAGGACACCCGCCTCGACCGCCTCAGCCCCCGCGAACGGGACGTCCTGACCCTCATGGCCGAGGGTCTCGGCAACACCGCCATCGCCGAACGCCTCGTCGTCACCGACGGCGCCGTCCACAAACACATCCGCAACATCTTCGCCAAACTCGACCTCTCCCCGACGGACCAGGTGGACCGCCGAGTGGCAGCGGTACTCCAGTACTTGGAGGAGTCGCGCCGGGCGCGGTGACCGGGTCGACCGATCCACGGGTCAACGCCCCATCTCCCGCCGATACACAGCCGAAGACCGCGGATGGGCCCCGCACCTCCACACCCCGTGCGGGCAGTAGTCCGTGATCGACTGGTAGACCGGGCGGACGCGGGCGATCCAGGCGAGCATTCCTCTCATGTACGTCGGGTTGTCGCCGTTCTTGTACAGGCCCCACTCCGGGTACGACACCGGCTTGCCGTGCGCTCGGGCGAAGCGGAGTTGGGCCGCCAAGCCGTACGGTTCGCGGAGTTGGGTGCGGAAGGGCATCGCGTGCGGGGAGTCGTAGGCGTCCATGCCGATGATGTCGACGTAGCGGTCGCCGGGGTAGCAGCGGGGCCAAGGGACGGCGTCGCGGCCGCGGTTGGGGGCGAAGTCGAAGCGGAAGTGCTGGCCGGGGACCGCCCGCATGGAGGTGACGATTCGACGCCAGTACGTCCGCCAGGCCGCCGGGTCCGGGCCGCAGCGGTGGGTGTACGTGATGCCGTTCATCTCCCAGCCGATGACGAGGACGGTGTCCGGGAGGCCGAGGCGGACCAGGCGTTCGGCGAGGGCGCGGAAGTGGGGGTCGTAGCGGCCCTGCGCGCCGCGGCGGAGTTCCGTGCGGACCGTCCGGTCGGGGAGGTGGGCCTCGTTGCGGGGCAGCATCGGGACGTTGAGGACGAAGAGGCGGTCCGGGCGGGCCCGGCGCCAGGTGCCCCAGTCCGACAGCTGGGCGTCCGATCCCTCGATGCCCCTCCAGCGGTCTCCCGGCAGGTACTCGCGGCCGACCTGGGGCGCGGGCGCCCCCGGCCCGAGCCAGCCCGCCAGGCCGGCGATCCGCCGGACGCCTGCGGGGCCGTAGCCGAGGTACGCGCCGAAGGGGGCGGCGGAGGGGCGGGACGCCGGCGCGCCGGACGCGTACATCCCGTCCTCGCCCGTTCCGTCCTCAGCTGTTCCGCCCCCACCAAGGGGCGTGCTCGCCGGTCCCACCAGTGCGGCCAGGGCGAGGAGCGCGGCGAGCAGGGTCAGTGCCAGGCGCCGTATGCCGCAGGTGCCGTCCGGGGTCACTGATCCGTCTCCTGTCCTGGGCGGCGGCCGCGCCGCCCTGACGGAAACGACGTACGGCCGTTCGGGGTAACGCGGCGCGGGCCCACCTGCGACGACCGCCGGACGGTTCCTCCCTCGGGGCGGGCGTCAAGACCGTGTCAATGTCCCCCCGCCCCGCGCCAAGGAACCGCTAACGCGAGCCCCGGCCAGGGGTCCGAGGGGCTTCCGTAGAAGGAGTGATCCTCCTCCCGCGGGAACCGGGCCCGCGGACAGCGAACCCCCGGGGGTCGAGCCAGTGAGCGGAGCGCGTCGGCGGCGATGACTGATGTACGGGCCGGACGGCTGAAGGTCTACCTCGGGGCGGCCCCGGGCGTCGGCAAGACCTACCGGATGCTCGACGAGGGCCGGCGGCGTGCCGCGCGGGGCGCGGACGTGGTGGTGGGGTTCGCCGAGTGCCACGGCCGGCCGCGCACCGAGGCGATGCTGGCGGGCCTCGAGGTCGTGCCGCGCGCCCGATGCGCGTACCGGGGCGGGGAGTTCGAGGAGATGGACCTCGCCGCCGTGCTCGCGCGGCGGCCCGAGGTGGCGATCGTCGACGAGTTCGCGCACACGAACGTGCCCGGCGGGGGACGCAATCCCAAGCGGTGGCAGGACATCGAGGTGCTGCTCGCCGCCGGGATCGACGTGGTCACCGCGCTCAACATCCAGCACCTGGAGTCCCTCAACGACGTCGTCGAGCGGATCACCGACGTGCCGCAGCACGAGACGGTGCCCGACGACGTGGTACGCCGGGCCCACCAGGTCGAGTTGGTGGACATGCCCCCGGAGGGACTGCGGCGCCGGATGGCGCACGGCAACGTGTACGCGCCGGAGAAGGTCGACGCCGCCCTCGCCAACTACTTCCGCACCGGCAATCTCACCGCCCTGCGCCAACTCGCGCTGCTCTGGGTCGCCGACCGTGTCGACGAGGCACTCCAGGACTACCGGACCCGGCACGGCATCGGGCGGGTGTGGGAGACCCGGGAACGGGTCGTCGTCGCGCTGACCGGCGGCACGGAGGGGGACACGCTCGTACGACGGGCCGCCCGCATCGCCGCCCGGTCGGCCGGCGGCGATCTGCTCGCCGTGCACGTGGCCCGCAGCGACGGCCTCGCGGCCGGCGTCTCGCACGCCTCGCTCGCCCGCCAGCGGCGCCTGGTCGAGGACCTCGGCGGCAGCTACCACTCGGTGGTCGGCGACGGCATCGCCACCGCGCTGGTGGAGTTCGCGCGGGCCGAGAACGCCACCCAGCTGGTGCTGGGCACGAGTCGGCGGGGCCGGCTGGAGCGGTTCCTCACCGGGCCCGGCACCGGGGAGACCGTGACCGAGCTGTCCGGCGACATCGACGTCCACCGCGTCACCCACGAGCGGGCGGGGCGCGGCACGCTGCTGCCGTCCCGGCGCCGCACCCTGTCCCCGCGCCGGATGATCGCGGGGCCGGTGGCGGGGCTCGTGCTGCCGGTGCTGCTGACGGTCGTGCTCGCCCAGGTGCGCGGGGCCGTCAACCTCACCAGCGAGGCCCTGCTGTTCCTGCTCACCGTGGTGGGCGTGGCCTGCATAGGAGGGGTCGCCTCGGCCCTGATCGCCTCGGTCACGGCCTCGCTGCTGCTCAACTACTGGTTCATCCCGCCGGTCGGCTCCTTCACGCTCGACGACCCCAACGCCCTGCTCGCCCTCGGTGTCTTCGCGGTCGTCGCCGGCACGGTCGCCGCCGTCGTCGACCGCTCCCTCAGACTGTCCCGCCGCTCCGCCCGGGCCACCGCCGAGGCCGAGACCATGTCGTCCCTGGCCGGCAGCATCGTGCGCGGCGGCGCCACCATTCCGGCCCTGCTGGAACGTACCCGCGAGACCTTCGGCATGGAGTCCGCCGAACTCGTCGACGAGCCGCCGGACGGGCCGGACGGTTCGGACAGCATCGGCGTCACCGTCGTACCGGCCGGACCCGGCGCCCATCTCGCGCTGCGCGGACGCACCCTCTCCTCCTCCGAGCGGCGCGTCCTGGCCGCGTTCGCCGCGCACGTGGGTTCCGCGGTGGAGCGGGCCCGACTCGCCGAGGCCGCCGCGGAGATCGAGCCGGTGCGGGCCGCCGACCGGATGCGTACGGCGCTGCTGCGCGCCGTCAGCCACGACCTGCGCACCCCGCTCGCCGCGGGCTGGGCGGCGGTGACCTCGCTGCGCAGCCGGGACGTGGAGTTCTCGCCGCAGGACCGGGACGAACTGCTCGCCGCGGCCGACGAGTCGATGGCCAAGCTCAACCGGCTGGTGGAGAACCTCCTCGACCTGAGCCGCCTCGAAGCGGGCGCGCTCACCCTCAACCTGCGGGCCACCGCCCTGGAGGAGGTGCTGCCCATGGCCCTCTCCGACGTGCCCGAGGTGGTGGTCGCGGACGTGGAGGCGATCCCGGCCGTGCTCGCCGATCCGCCGCTCCTGGAGCGCGTGATCGCCAACCTGGCCGGCAACGCGGCCCGGCACACGCCGCCGGGGACGCCGGTGCTGGTCACCGCGAGCGCCCTGGCGGGGCGGGTCGAACTGCGGGTGGTCGACCGCGGCCCCGGCCTCCCGGCGGCCGGCCGGGACCGGCTCTTCGAGCCCTTCCAGCGCCTCGGCGACACCGACAACACCACCGGCCTGGGCCTCGGCCTCGCCCTCGCGCGGGGCCTGACCGAGGCGATGAACGGCACGCTCACCCCGGAGGACACCCCGGGCGGCGGTCTGACCATGGTCGTCTCCCTGCCGTTCGCGGAACGGACGACGGGGAGCACACAGGCGGTACGGCACGCGCAGCCACACCCGCACCCGCATCCGCACCCGGATCCGCGAGGTGCCAGGACGTAGACGGACACAGGAGGTGCCACCATGAGCAGCACCGAGACCCACACCGGCACATGGAGAATGCCCCGAACGGACCGGGGAATCCAACCGTCCCGCAACCAACTCGCCGTCGCCGCAAGCCTGTTGGCCCCCTTCCTCGTGGCTCTCGCCCTCGTCCCCTTCCGCACGCACCTCTCCTCCACGAACGCGGCGCTGATCCTCGTGGTGGTGGTCGTCGCCGTCGCCGCGCTGGGCAGCCGTACGGCGGGCGTGGTCGCGGCGCTGTCGGCGGCGGCCTGGTTCGACTTCTTCGCCACCCGCCCCTACGAGACCTTCGACATCACCGCGTCGGGCGACGTCGAGACGGCCGTACTGCTCCTGATCGTCGGCGTGATCGTGTCCCAACTGGCCGCGTACGCGCGCCGCTTGGAGGTCGTCACGGTGACGGACGCGGCGCACCTGGCGCTCCTCCACCGCATAGCGACCCTGGCCCGGACACCGGGCTCGGCGGACACGGTCGTCGACGAGGTCCGCACGGAACTGACCGGCCTCCTGGGCCTCCAGGCCTGCCGCTTCGAGTACGGCACGCTCCTGGGCCGTCCACCCCGGCTCCGCGAGGACGGCACGGTGACCGGCGCCCACACCTGGCCCGACACCGAGATCGAACTCCGCTCCTACGGCAACGGCCACTACATAGGCCGCTTCATGCTCACCCCGGGCCCGGGTCCCGTACCGCCGTTGCGGGCACGCCTGGTCGCGGTGACCTTGGCGGAGCAGGCGGGGGCGGCGCTTGCTCCTGGCCGGCGACCGTAGGATCGGGGTCCATCGCTGGGTGGGGGGACTGGATGGCTGAGATTTTCCCGGCTTCGGACGACGTGTTCGAGGCGGTCAGGCGGCACATGCGAGACCCCTCGCACACCGTCGGTGTGGGTCCTGGCTGGCAGCAGTTGGTGCTTGAGTGCCATCAGGCGGTGGTCGCCGAGTTCCCGCAGTACGAGCTCCTGGCCGTCAAGCAGAAGTGGGGAACCCTGGCTTTCCAGGCCTTTCCGCGGCCGTGGAAACCTGGCGGCAACTGGTCAGCTGCCGAGCATGCCCGCCTCCATGCCGTCATCGATGTCTTCGCCGACCGCAGTGCGGGCATCTGCGAGCGCTGTGGTGCGGACGGCTCGCTGCGTGAGAACAGACGGGTCCACCGGGTGCTGTGTGACCGGTGCGAGACGCCTACTCCAACCCCGAGTTCCTGAACACCGCTTGAGCCGTCTCCCGGTCGATGCGGCGGGAGAGGCGGTTCAGGGTGACCGCGCCGGTCTTCAGCGTGCCCGCGTTCGTCGATCGTCGCGCGCCCTCCGTCAGGTGGAACCACAACTGGGGGTTGTCGCCCAGGACTTGGGGGTCGATCTCCACCCGTCCGTCCAACGCGTCGCGCAACACCAGCCGTTGGGACACCCCGTCCAGCCAGCCCACCGACACCAGCAGGTCGGTCCGTACCCGTCGCTCGCGCAGCAGGCCGCGTGAGGACAGCCAGTTGTCGCCGGCCGACACCCGGGCGGGGCACAGTACGGCGAACAGGAGCAGGGACAGGCCGAGCCAGAGGGCGCAGCGCCACGGCTCCAGGCGGCCCGCGCCCCAGTCGACCAGCAGGAGCAGCGCGAGCAGGACGCCGGCGCAGCGCACGGCGTCCCGCAGGTCGCCCGCCCAGCGCAGGTCGTGCACGGCCTCGGGTGGCCGCTTCACGTCGTCGTCACCGCGTTCCATAGCGGAGACCGTAAGGAAGCGAAGCGCCGGAACGACAGGCATTGACGCGACTCATATACGACTCTGACGGGATTCTGTCCGACGGGATTCCGTACGACTGCGACGGGCACCCCCACCCGTCAACGCCCCGTCAAAGAAGGCCCGTTCCGCGCGAAGAACCCGCAAGGATCCGTCGGCCCAGGCCAGGAACGGACAGAACCTGAGGGCACCGTGCGCCCCCAGTCCTCGCGCGCGGAACCGGACGCCCGATGAAGGAGCACGTGCCCATGTCCGTCCTGACCCTCGAGCCGGGCGGCGCGACCCCCGCCGACGAAGAGCCGCCCGACACCGGTGAGCGGCACCGGCTGACCGCCGTCACGGGGCTCGCCGCGCTGTCGCTGGACGCGATGGCGTCGGTGGCCTACGGGCCGGAGGCGATCGTGCTGGTGCTGGCCGCGGCCGGCGCGCACGGGCTCGGGTTCACGCTGCCGGTCACGCTGGCCATCGCGGGCCTGCTGGCGGTCCTGGTCGCCTCGTACCGGCAGGTCATCGCGGCCTTTCCGGACGGCGGCGGCTCCTACGCGGTCGCCAGGACCCACCTCGGCGCGCGCACCGGCCTGGTGGCCGCCGCCTCCCTGGTGCTGGACTACGTACTCAATGTGGCTGTGGCTGTCACGGCCGTTGTGGCCGCGTTGACCTCTGCCTTTCCGGCGCTGTACTCGGATCGGCTGTGGCTCTGCCTGGCCGTGCTCGTGTTGATCACCGCGGTGAATCTGCGGGGCATCGTGGAGTCCGCGCGGGCCTTCATCGTGCCTACCGTCGTGTTCGTCGGGGCGATCTTCGTGCTGATCGGGGTGGGGCTCTTTCGGTCCGCTCCCGTCAGTACCGCCGCCGCCGACGGACACGCCTCCGTGCTCGCCGACAACGCCACCACCGTCGGCGCCCTGCTCCTGCTGAAAGCATTCGCCTCCGGGTGCAGCGCCCTCACCGGCGTCGAGGCCATCGCGAATGCCGTGCCCTCCTTCCGCCGCCCCCGCGCCCGGCGCGCCCAGCGGGCCGAGGTCGCGCTCGGTGCCGTACTCGGTCTGATGCTGATCGGCCTGTCGGTGCTGATCTCCCGCTTCCACCTCCAGCCGGTCGCGGGCGTCACCGTCCTCGCGCAACTCGCGGACGCCTCCTTCGGGCACAACTGGGCTTTCTACGTCGTCCAGTTCGCCACGATGATCCTGCTGGCGCTGTCGGCGAACACGTCCTTCGGCGGGCTGCCGGTGCTGCTGAAGCTGCTGGCCCGGGACAACTACCTCCCGCACGTCTTCGCCCTGAAGGCCGACCGCCAGGTGCACCGGCACGGCGTCCTCGCCCTCGCTCTCGTCTCGGCCGCCCTGCTGGTGTTCTCCGGCGGCGACACCAACACCCTCGTCCCGCTCTTCGCCATCGGCGTCTTCGTCGGCTTCACCATCGCCCAGGTCGGCATGGTCCGGCACTGGCGGCTCGAGCGGGGTCAGGGGTGGCGGGGCAAGGCGCTGCTGAACGGGTTCGGGGCGGTGCTGACCGGGGTGGCCACCGTCGTGGTCACGGCGAGCAAGTTCGAGGAGGGGGCCTGGCTGCTCGTGGTGGCGCTGCCCGTGCTCGTCGCCGCCTTCGTCGCCGTGCACCGGGCGTACGACCGGCTCGGGGAGCGGCTCGGTCTCGGCCGGGTGCCCGAGGCTCCGCACCGCGAGCGCTCCCTGGTGATCGTCCCCGTCTCCTCGCTCTCCCGGCTCACCTCCGAGGCACTGACCGCCGCCGCCTCCCTCGGCGACGAGGTCCGCGCGGTGACCGTCTGCTACCCCGACCCCGAGGACCGCGCCCAGCTGCACGCCCTGGAACGGGCCTGGGCCGACTGGGACCCGGGCGTGCCCCTGGTCCGCCTGGCCTGCGAGCACCGCACGCTGGGCCGCCCCATCGCCGCCTACGTCCGTGAGGTCGCCGCCACCGAGCCGGCCACCCGCGTCACCGTGCTGATCCCCGAGACGGAGCCGGAGCGGCTGTGGCAGCGGCTGCTGCAGAACCAGCGGGGCGCGGTCGTCGCCCACGCCGTGCGCCGGGAGACCGACGCGGTCATCTGCCGGCTGCGGTTCCGGCTGCCGTGAGCCGAGGTCATGAGACGCGGTCGTGGGCCGCTGTCGTAAGAGTCCCGTCAAGGGAGCGCCCGCCGCCGTAAGGGAGGCGTCAACGGTGGCCGAAACCGCTCTGACAGGCGTTTTGCTCTAAGCGTCCTCATCTTCCGAACCTCATCCCAGGAGTCAGCGATGGCCGATCTGGCCTTCGTAGTCATCACGCTCGCGGTCTTCGCGCTGGTGGCCCTCGTCGCCAAGGGGGTGACCAAGCTGTGACCGCCGAGAACATCGTCGGCCTCGTCGTGGCCGTCGCCCTGCTGGGCTATCTCGTCCTCGCCCTGATCTTCCCGGAGAGGTTCTGAGACGCCATGGGTCCCGTACTCGCCGGCGTGCTCCAGCTGCTCGCCCTCATAGGCGCCCTGGCGCTCGCCTACATCCCGCTCGGCAACTACATGGCCCGGGTCTACACCTCCGACAAGCACTGGCGCGTCGAGAAGTGGATCTACAAGGGCATCGGCGCCAACCCCGACACCGAGATGCGCTGGCCCGCCTATCTGCGCGGGGTCATCGGGTTCTCCCTGGTCGGTGTGCTGTTCCTGTACCTGCTCCAGCGGATCCAGGGCGTGCTGCCCGGCTCGCTGGGCTTCTCCTCGATCGAGCCGGCGCAGGCGTTCAACACCGCCGCGTCCTTCGTGTCCAACACCAACTGGCAGTCGTACTACGGCGAACAGGCCATGGGCCACGTCGTGCAGACCGCCGGGCTCGCCGTGCAGAACTTCGTCTCCGCGGCCGTCGGTATCGCCGTCGCGGTGGCGCTGGTGCGCGGCTTCGCCCGGGCGCGCACCGGTGAGCTGGGCAACTTCTGGTCCGACCTGGTGCGCGGCACGATCCGCATCCTGGTGCCGATGGCGGCCGTCGCGGCGGTCGTGCTGGTCGCCTGCGGTGCCATCCAGAACTTCTCCGGCATTCACGAGGTCGGTCAGTTCATGGGAGGCCAGCAGCAGTGGAACGGCGGCGCGGTCGCCTCGCAGGAGGCCATCAAGGAGCTGGGCACCAACGGCGGCGGCTACTTCAACGCCAACTCCGCCCACCCCTTCGAGAACCCGACGCCCTTCACCAACCTGTTCGAGATCTTCCTGCTGCTGGTCATCCCGTTCGCGCTCACCCGCACGTTCGGCGTCATGGTCGGCTCCGTGAAGCAGGGCTACGCGATCCTCGCCACCATGGCCACCATCTGGGTCGGCTTCGTCGCCCTGATGATGTGGACCGAGTTCGCCCACCACGAGGGCGCGCTGCAGATCGCCGGCGGTGCGCTGGAGGGCAAGGAGACCCGCTTCGGGGTCGGCGCCTCGTCGATCTTCGCGGTGTCCACGACGCTCACCTCGACGGGTGCGGTGGACTCCTTCCACTCGTCGTTCACCGGCTTCGGCGGCGGCATCACCATCCTGGGCATGCAGCTGGGCGAGATCGCGCCCGGCGGTACCGGCTCCGGCCTCTACGGCATCCTCATCATGGCGATCATCGCGGTGTTCATCGCCGGACTGATGGTCGGCCGCACGCCTGAATACCTGGGCAAGAAGATCGGCTCCCGCGAGATCAAGCTGGCGGCCGTCTACATCCTGATCACCCCGGCCCTGGTGCTGGTCTTCACCGCGATCTCGATGGCCCTGCCCACCCCGCCGGACTCGATGCTCAACTCGGGCGCGCACGGCTTCTCGGAAGTCCTGTACGCCTTCACCTCGGCGGCCAACAACAACGGCTCGGCCTTCGCCGGTCTCAACGCGAACACCGACTGGTACAACACCATGCTCGGGCTCGCGATGCTGCTCGGCCGGTTCCTGCCGATGGTGTTCGTCCTCGCGCTGGCCGGTTCGCTCGGCGAGCAGAAGCCGGTGCCGGTCACCGCGGGCACCCTGCGCACCGAGAAGCCCCTGTTCACCGGCCTGCTGGTGGGCGCGATCCTGATCATCGTCGGTCTGACGTACTTCCCGGCCCTGGCGCTGGGACCGCTGGCCGAGGGGCTGGCGTCATGAGCACCCGTATAGAGAAGTCAGAGGACTCGATGTCCACAGCCACTCCGACCCGGGCGCCGCACAGCGACGTACCCACCGGGCACAAGTCCGCCGAGAGCCGCGTCGGCGCGGGTCTGTTCGACCCGAAGCAGCTGCTGCGGTCGCTGCCGGACGCGGTCCGCAAGCTCGACCCGCGGGTGATGATCAAGTCGCCCGTCATGTTCGTGGTGTGGATCGGGTCCCTGCTGACCACGGTCTTCTCCTTCAAAGACCCGGGCGACTGGTTCGGCTGGACGATCAGCGCCTGGCTGTGGCTGACCGTGATCTTCGCCAACCTGGCGGAGGCGGTCGCCGAGGGCCGCGGCAAGGCGCAGGCCGACACCCTGCGCAAGGCCAAGACCGACACCGTCGCGCGGCGGCTGGTCGGCGAGCGCGAGGAGCAGGTGGCCGGCACCGAGCTGAGGATCGGTGACCTGGTCGTGTGCGAGGCCGGTGACGTCATCCCCGGCGACGGTGACGTCGTCGAAGGGGTCGCGTCGGTCGACGAGTCGGCCATCACCGGCGAGTCGGCGCCCGTCATCCGGGAGTCCGGCGGCGACCGTTCGGCCGTCACCGGCGGTACGAAGGTCCTCTCCGACCGGATCGTCATCAAGATCACGACGAAGCCCGGCGAGACCTTCATCGACCGCATGATCGCCCTGGTCGAGGGCGCGGCCCGGCAGAAGACGCCGAACGAGATCGCGCTGAACATCCTGCTGGCCTCGCTGACGATCGTCTTCCTGCTCGCGGTGGCGACCCTGCCGCCGTTCGCGGACTACGCGGGCACCCATCTGACGATGATCGTGCTGGTCGCCCTGCTGGTCTGCCTCATCCCGACCACCATCGGCGCCCTGCTCTCCGCGATCGGCATCGCCGGCATGGATCGGCTGGTGCAGCGCAACGTCCTTGCCATGTCGGGCCGTGCGGTCGAGGCCGCCGGTGACGTCTCCACGCTGCTGCTCGACAAGACGGGCACCATCACGCTGGGCAACCGGCAGGCCTCGGAGTTCGTGCCGGTGAGCGGTACGACGGAGGCCGAACTCGCGGACGCGGCGCAGCTGTCGTCGCTGGCCGACGAGACGCCCGAGGGCCGCTCCGTCGTCGTACTGGCGAAGGAGAAGTACGGACTGCGGGAGCGCCACCAGGGCGAGTTGGCGCACGCCGAGTGGGTCGCGTTCACCGCGCAGACCCGGATGTCGGGCGTCGACGTGGACGGGCGCAAGATCCGCAAGGGCGCGGCCGGTTCGGTCGTCACCTGGGTGCGGGAGCGGGGCGGCGATGTCACCGCCGAGGCGCAGGAGTTGACGGAGCGGATCGCCGGGGCGGGCGGCACGCCGCTGCTCGTGGCGGTCGAAGACACCGACGGCGCCCGGGTGCTGGGCGTCATCCACCTCAAGGACGTCGTCAAGGACGGCATGCGCGAGCGGTTCGACGAACTGCGCCGCATGGGCATCAAGACCGTCATGATCACGGGTGACAACCCGCTGACCGCCAAGGCGATCGCCGAGGAGGCGGGCGTCGACGACTTCCTCGCGGAGGCCACTCCCGAGGACAAGATGGCCCTCATCAAGCGGGAGCAGGCGGGCGGCAAGCTGGTCGCGATGACCGGCGACGGCACGAACGACGCGCCGGCGCTGGCTCAGGCGGACGTCGGCGTGGCGATGAACACGGGCACGTCGGCCGCGAAGGAGGCCGGCAACATGGTCGACCTCGACTCGAACCCGACCAAGCTCATCGAGATCGTCGAGATCGGCAAGCAACTCCTCATCACCCGAGGCGCGTTGACGACGTTCTCCATCGCCAACGACGTCGCGAAGTACTTCGCGATCATCCCGGCGCTGTTCGCGGCGGTCTACCCGGGCCTGGACAAGCTCAACATCATGGACCTGTCCTCGCCGGACTCCGCGATCCTGTCGGCCGTCGTCTTCAACGCGCTGGTCATCATCGCGCTGGTGCCGCTGTCCCTGCGGGGCGTGCAGTACCGGCCGGTCAGCGCGGACCGGATGCTGCGGCGCAACCTCGCGATCTACGGCATCGGCGGACTGATCGTCCCGTTCATCGGCATCAAGATCATCGACCTGCTCATCTCACTCATCCCCGGAATCGGTTGACCGCCATGAACAACTCCGTATCCAACACGGCCCGGTTGCTCGGGGCGGGCCTGCGTGCCCTCCTCGTGCTGACCCTGGTGACCGGCGTCATCTATCCGCTGGTCGTCACCGGCATCGCCCAGGGGCTGTTCAACAACAAGGCGAACGGCTCCGAGATCAAGTCGGCGGGCAAGGTGGTCGGTTCGTCGCTGATCGGCCAACAGGGCTACAGCCTGGACTACTTCCAGCCGCGCCCGGCCAACGGGCTCGGCGAGAACTCGGTCAACACGCAGTACAAGCTGATCCTGTCCGGCGCCACCAACCTCTCCGCCGACAGCAAGGTGCTGATCAAGCAGGTGGAGGACGCCCGGGCCAAGGTCGTCAAGGACAACTCCGTGCCCGGCTACACGGTCAAGCCCTCCCAGGTCCCCGCCGACGCCGTCACCTCCTCCGGCTCCGGCCTCGACCCGGACATCTCCCCGGCCTACGCCGAGCTCCAGGTGCACCGGATCGCCGAGAAGAACCACCTCTCGGTCGCGCAGGTGGAGAAGCTCGTGAAGAACCACACCGAAGGCCGCACCCTCGGCTTCATGGGCGAGCCCCGGGTCAACGTCCTCGAACTCAACATCGCCCTCAAGGACCTCGTGACCAAGGGAAGTTGATGACCCGGGTGCTGGTCGTGGAAGACGACCCCCAGCTCGTACGAGCGCTCGTGATCAACATGCGGGCCCGCCGGTACGGAGTGGACGCGGCGCCCGACGGCGCCACGGCCCTCCGGCTGGCGGCCACCGGCCGGCCGGACGTGGTGGTCCTCGACCTCGGCCTGCCCGACATGGACGGGGTCGAGGTCATCAGGGGCCTACGGAGCTGGAGCCGCGTACCGATCCTGGTGCTGTCGGCCCGGCAGGCCTCCGAGGAGAAGGTCGCCGCGCTCGACGCGGGCGCCGACGACTACGTCACCAAGCCGTTCAGCATGGACGAACTCCTCGCCCGGCTGCGGGCGGCGGTCCGCCGCACCGAGGAGCCCCCGGCCGACACCGGACCGACCTTCGTGCGGACGGCCGACTTCACCGTCGACCTGCTCGCCAAGCGGGCGGTCCGGGACGGCCGGGACATCCGTCTCACCCCCACCGAATGGCACCTCCTGGAGATCCTGATCACCAACCCGGGCCGCCTGATCACCCAGAAACACCTCCTCCAGGAGGTCTGGGGCGCGACCCGCAGCAACAAGACGAACTACCTGCGCGTCTACATGGCCCAGCTCCGCCGCAAGCTGGAGACGGATCCGTCGCATCCGCGGTATCTGATCACCGAGCCGGGGATGGGGTACCGGTTCGAGGGCTGAGCGGCGGACGGCGGCACAGGCCGCGCGCCTCCGTGCCGCGCGCCTCCGTGCCTATGCGTCCACCCGGCGCCCGGCGAGCCAGGCGACCATCTCCGGGTCGTGGTGGTCGAAGAACAGCGAGGCACCGGTGTCGAGGCCGGCGATCCGGGCCATCTGGTCGTCGGTGAGCTCGAAGCCGAAGACGTCGAGGTTCTCCGCCATGCGCTCGGGCCGGACCGACTTGGGGATCGCCACGACACCGCGCTGGGTCAGCCAGCGCAGCACCACCTGAGCCACCGACCTGCCGTGCGCCGCACCGATCTCGCTGAGCAGCGGCTGCCGGAACAGGTCGTTCCTGCCCTCGGCGAAGCCGCCCCAGGACTGGATCCGCACCCCGTGCTCGCGCATGAGGTCCTGGTAGTCGGCGCGCTGGAAGAACGGGTGGGTCTCGATCTGGTTGACCGCGGGGGTGACCTCGTTGTTGAGGATCAGGTCGATCAGCCGGTCGGGGTAGAAGTTGGCGACACCGATCGCCCGGGCGAGCCCGGCGCGGTGCAGAGCCTCCATGGCACGCCACTGGCCGTACACGTCACCGTAGGGCTGGTGCATCAGGTACAGGTCGAGGTGGTCCAGGCCGAGCCTGGTCAGCGAGGTCTCGAAGGCGCGCTTGGTGTGCTCCTCGGCGGGGGCGTCCTGGACCCACAGCTTGGTGGTGACGAACAGGTCGTCGCGCGGGACGCCGCTGTTCCTGATCGCCCGGCCGACGGCTTCCTCGTTGCCGTACGAGGCGGCCGTGTCGAGCAGGCGGTAGCCGGCCGCGAGCGCGTCGGAGACGGCCCGCTCGGTGTCCTCGGGCGGGATCTGGTAGACGCCGAAGCCGAGGACCGGCATCT
Source organism: Streptomyces sp. NPDC002499 (assembly GCF_053595415.1). Taxonomy (NCBI): domain Bacteria; kingdom Bacillati; phylum Actinomycetota; class Actinomycetes; order Kitasatosporales; family Streptomycetaceae; genus Streptomyces; species Streptomyces sp. NPDC002499. Next base: position 240,377 of record NZ_JBSFXO010000006.1, on the reverse strand, counting down.
CGACGCCGTTGTTCAGGGTGACGTACTGCATGGGGGGCCTTTCAGGTGCACCGCTCCGGAGGGGAGCGTTCCGGTGTCCGGCACCTTCACCCTCGCGCGCTGTCCGCCCGCCTGCCAGGGCGGGCTCTTCGGGGGTAACGACAGGGCCCCTCTCCGGCCCGCCCCGCAGGTCGGTGCGGTGTGACACTGAGGGCATGGCAGCATCCGAGGGCACGTCCGCCGGGCGGGGCGCGAGCAGTGAGGGCGCCGAGCTGGGCCGGTTCCTGCGGGCCAGGCGTACCGGGACGCGGCCGGAGCAGGTGGGTCTCACGGTCGGTGCCGGGCTGCGCCGCACCCCGGGGCTGCGCCGGGAGGAGCTGGCGACCCTGGCCGGGATCAGCATCGACTACTACGTACGACTGGAGCGCGGCAAGGAGACCCGGCCCAGCCCCTCCGTCCTGGACGCGCTCGCCCGCGCCCTGCATCTGGACGAGCAGGAGCACGGGCATCTGCGCGAGCTGGCCGCCCGCTCCGCGCGGTACGCGTCCGAGCCGCCGCCCGCGCCCGGCCGCACGGTGTCCCCGGACCTGAAGGTGCTGCTGGAGTCGATGCGCCCGAACCCGGCCTATGTCATCAGCCGCAGCATGGACCTGCTGGCCTGGAACCCGGGCGGCCTCGCGCTGTACCCGGGCCTCGCGGACTGGCCGGTCAAGCAGCGCAACCTCGCCCGCTACCTGTTCCTCCACCCGGCCGCCCGGAGTCTGTTCCCGGACTGGGACCGGCAGATCACCGCGTGCGTCGCCCGGCTGCGCGCCACCGCCGGCACGGCACCCGACGCCCCCGACCTGACCCAGCTGGTCGGTGAACTCCTCCTCAAGAGCCCCGAGTTCGCCGGACTCTGGGAGCGCTACGAGGTGACGGGCCGCAAGCCCGCGCGGAAGACCTTCCAGCACCCCCTGGTCGGAACGATCACGCTCACCGCCCGGTCCCTGCACCTGGAAGGCAGCCCCGGCCGCCGCATCGGCGTCTACACGGCCGAACCCGGCACCCCCGACCACGACGCGCTGCTCCTGCTCGACATGACCGCGCCCCAGCTCAGCGCCCCGAGGCGAACGCCCTGAAGCCACCGCACCGCCCGCTGAAACCGCCGGCCCCGCGCACTGAAACCGCACTGAAGCCGTTCTGAACCGCCCCGGCCGCAAGCTCTGCGGCATGACGACAACCACTCACACCGGCGAGCAGCCGGCCATCGCGGCCACCGGGCTGCGGAAGTCCTACGGCGACAAGACCGTCCTCGACGGCATCGACCTCACCGTGCCGGCCGGCACGATCTTCTCGCTCCTCGGGCCGAACGGCGCCGGCAAGACGACCGTGGTCAACATCCTGTCGACGCTGATCTCCGCGGACGGCGGACAGGCGCGGATCGACGGGTACGACATCACCGGCGAGGCCCAGGCCGTGCGGGGCGCGATCGGGGTCACCGGGCAGTTCTCCGCGGTGGACGGGCTGATCACCGGCGAGGAGAACATGCTCCTGATGGCCGACCTGCACCACCTGCCCAAGAGCGAGGGCCGGCGGGTCACCGCCGAACTCCTGGAGCGTTTCGACCTGGTGGAGGCGGCGAAGAAGCCCGCGTCGACCTACTCCGGCGGGATGAAGCGGCGCCTGGACATCGCGATGACCCTGGTCGGCAGCCCGCGGATCATCTTCCTCGACGAGCCGACCACCGGTCTGGACCCGCGCTCGCGGCACACCATGTGGCAGATCATCCGCGAGCTGGTCTCCGGCGGCACGACCGTCTTCCTCACCACCCAGTACCTGGAGGAGGCCGACCAACTGGCCGACCGCATCGCGGTGCTGAACGACGGCAAGCTGGTCGCCGAAGGCACCGCCGCCGAACTCAAGCGGCTGGTCCCCGGCGGTCATGTGCGGCTGCGGTTCGCCGACCCGGTGGCGTACGAGCGGGCCGCGACCGCCCTGCGCGAGACCAACCGCGACGACGAGGCGCTCACCCTTCAGATCCCCAGCGACGGCAGCCAGCGTGAACTGCGGGCCGTCCTGGACTGGTTGGACGCGGCCGGCATCGAGGCCGACGAACTCTCCGTGCACACCCCCGACCTGGACGACGTGTTCTTCGCCCTCACGGCAAGTCCCGTACCCGCCCGGTCCGCATCCGCGCAGTCCGCCGGCAACGACACCGCCAAGGAGACCGTCCGATGAGCACCGCTTCCTACGCCGTCCGCGACAACCTCACCATGCTGCGGCGCAACCTCCTGCACGCCCGCCGCTACCCCTCCCTCACCCTCAACCTCCTGCTCACCCCGGTCATCCTGCTGCTGCTGTTCGTCTACGTCTTCGGCAACGTGATGAGCGCCGGTCTCACCGGCGGCCCCGCGGACCGCTCCGAGTACATCGCCTACCTCGTCCCCGGCATCCTGTGCCTGACCGTGAGCATGACCTCGCTGGGCACCGCGGTCGCCGTGTGCACCGACATGACCGAGGGCATCATGGCCCGCTTCCGCACCATGGCGATCTCCCGCGCCTCCGTGCTGATCGGCCACGTCATCGGCAGCGTGATCCAGACCATGATGGCGCTGGTCCTCGTCCTCGGCATCGGACTGGCCATCGGCTTCCGGCCCGACGCCTCACCGGTGGAGTGGATCGCCGCGGCCGGCCTGATGGCCCTGGTCAGCCTCGCCCTCACCTGGCTCGCCGTCGGCATCGGCCTGATCAGCCCCAACCCCGAGGGCGCCAGCAACATCGGTACCCCCCTGGTCATGCTGCCCTTCCTGTCCAGCGCGTTCGTGCCGGTGGACGCCATGCCGGGCTGGTTCCGCTGGTTCGCCGAGTACCAGCCCTTCTCACCCGCCATCGAGACCCTGCGCGGACTGCTCCTCGGCACCGAGATCGGCACCAAGAACGCACTGCTGGCCGTCGGTTGGTGCCTGGCCATGACGGTCCTCGGCTACCTGTGGTCCAAGGCGAAGTTCAACCGCGAGCCCCGGCACTGAGCTCGTGCAGTGCGGCGGCCCGCAGCTCCTCCCGGTTCAGGGTGGCGTACGTCGACCTCGCGTCGTCGTAGGCCGCCCTGTCGGCGTTCTCGGCCGCCCGCCGGGACCGGGCCGAGGACAGGGTGGGGAACTCCCGTACCGCCGGCATCCGTTCCGCCAGCGCCACCAGCCGTACGGCCGTCGGGTCGCCCTCGGCCAGCCCGGCGAAGCCGAGCGCGGTCAACATCGTGCCGTGGACCTGGAGTTCAAGGGGGGAGCTGGTCTCCGAAGGATCAGAGGAACCGGAGGAGCCGGACGAGCCGGAAGAAGCGGTCAGCATCGCGAGCAGCCGCTCCCGCAACTGTCCCGCCAGCGCGGCCACCGGCTCCGGTCGCCCCTGCTGCGCATGCGCGGCCACCGCGGCCGACTGCACCTCCAGGGCCCACGGGTCCACGAACGGATCGCCGTCGCGCAGGGCGAGCACCACGCTGTCCTCGCGGATCCGCTCCACCGCCCGGCGCCACAGCCCGAGCCCGACCTCGGTCAGCCCGCGGGCCAGCGCGATCTCCGCGCGGGCGGCCAGATCGGGGGCGTAGATCCGGACGGACTCCGGCTGCTGGTCCAGGGCCGCGAGCCCGAGCCAGTACTCCGCCTCGTCGATCTCCCCGCGTTGCAGACAGGCCAGGACCAGGCCCCAGCGGACGCCGATCGAGTCCGGCCAGCCGTCGAACTCCTCCAACGTGCGCAGCGCGGCCCGCAGATGGTCGTACGCCTCCGCGCCCCGCTCGGCCTGCATGCACAGTTCGCTGATGCGTCCATGGCTGAGCAGCCGCATGGCGGGATTGGCCAACTCGCCCAAGGTGTCGGGCATACGGCGGGCGCACTCCAGCGCGCGCTCGGTCTCGTGCTCGGCCTCCCAGACGTAACTGAGGACGCCCCAGGCCATGCCCGACAGCAGGGGCGCGTCGGACGCGCACAGTTCCTGGAGGCTCGCGTACTCGGGCGGACGCATGTCCGGGGTGGCCCTGAGCACCACGGCCATCGCGCGTACGACCGTGTCCGGCGGGGCGGGCGGCAGCCGGCGCACGGTGGCGAGCTGCCGTACGGCGTGCGGGCCCAGGCCCATGAAGAGGGCGCCCGCGCACATGGTGGCGGCGGTGCGGGCGGTCTCCACGTCCTCGGGGCTGTCGGGCCCGGGGCGGAAGTGGGACAGCGGGCCGCCGGTCTCGGCGCACAGCGTGATGACCCGGCCGAAGCTGGAGTCGGTGACCCACAGGGAGGCCAGTACGGCGGTGAGGGCGGCGGTGGTGGGTCCGTCGGCGCGGGCCAGCGCGTGGCGCAGGGCCAGCACGAGGTTGTCGCGCTCGGCGCGGATGCGGTGCCAGGCGGGCAACGGGTCGGCGCGGAACAGGACATCGTGGTGAGCCCGCCCGAAGTCCCGTGCCCAGAGCAGGAACCGGTCGGTGACCACGTCGTCCTCGCCGGCCTCGGCGCGCCGGGCGGCGCTGAACTCCCGTAGCGTCTCCAGAAGATGGAAGCGGACGCCGGCGGGGCTGTCGCCCACCTTGAGCAGGGACTGGCCGGCCAACTGCTCCAGCAGGAACAGCGCGTCGCCGCTCTCGCCGAGCACGTACTCGGCGGCCTCCTCGGAGAAGCCGCCGGGGAACACCGACAGCGCGCGCAGCGCGGCCCGGCCGTCGGGCTCCAGCAGGTTCCAGCTCCAGTCGACCACGGCCCGCAGGGTGCGGTGCCGCTCGGGCGCGTCCCGGGCGCCGCCGCGCAGCAGCGCGAAGCGGTCCTGCAACCGGCGCGCGATGTCGGCCACGGACAGCACCCGTACGCGGGCCGCGGCGAGTTCGACGGCGAGCGGCAGGCCGTCCAGATGCCGGCAGATCTCGGCGACCCGCTCGGGGTCCAGCTCCACCCCGGGCCGCGCGGCCCGCGCCCGCTGCTCGAACAGCTCGACCGAGGTGGCAGGCGACAGCTCCGGCAGCGCGTACACGGACTCCGAACTCAGCCCGAGCGGCGCCCTGCTGGTGGCCAGGATCCGCAACTCCTTGGATCGCGACACGAGTTCCCGTACGAGGTCGGCGGCGCCGTCGACGACGTGCTCGCAGTTGTCCAGCACGAGCAGGGCGGGGCCGGTGCCCAGTGCGGCGACGATGCCGCTCACCATGTCCCCGCCCCCGGCGAACCGCCCGCCCTCACCGGCGCCGACGGCCGAGGCGACCTCGTCGGTCACGTCGTCGTCGGAGGTGACGCCGGCCAACGGGACGAAGTGCACCACGGGTTGGGCGGCGGCCCGGCTCACCGCGTGCGAGAGCCGGGTCTTGCCCAGCCCACCCGGTCCGACGACGGTGACCACCCGGGCGTCCCGCAGCAGCGCGCCGACGGCGGCGATGTCGGCGTCCCGGCCGAGCAGCGGGTTCGGCTCGTGCGGGACGTCGTGCCGGACGGGCGGCGCGTCCGCCTTGAGCAACTCCTGGTACACGGACCGCAGTCCGGGCCCGGGGTCGGTGCCCAGCTCCTCGCGCAGCCCGCGCCGATAGGCGTCGTACCGCCCGAGCGCCGCGGCCCGTCCGACGGTCACCGCCTCGCAGCGCAGCAACTCGGCGAGGACCTCCTCGTCCCGGGGCACCTCCAGCGCCAACTCGCCGAGCGGGCCCGCCGCTTCCTCCCGCCGCTCCAGCCGCGCCAGGGCGAGCGCCCGGGACCGCACCAGCGCACGGAAGGTCCGCACCCGGGCGACGCGCAGCGCGATCACCGGATCGTGCAGATCCTCACCGGCCCCGGCGCCCACGCTCCCGTCCCACAGCGCCAGCCCCGCCTCGGCCTGCGCCAACGCCCCCGCGTGGTCCCCGCCCCGCGCCCGCTCGGCGCTGCCCGCCTCGAACAGCAGCAGCGCGGAACTGTCGACCCGCGCGGCCTCCAGCCCGAGCCGGTACCCGGTGGGCGTACTCAGAACGACATCGGCCCCCAACTGCCCCCGCACCCGGGACACCAGCACCTGCACGGCCTTCCCCGGCCGCTCCGGCACCCCGTCGTCCCCCCACAGCCCCTCCGCCAGCCGCCCCGTGCTGCACCCGCCCCGCAGGTCCTCCGCCAGCAACGCCAACAGCCCGCGCAGCCGGGGCGCGGTGATCTCCCGCCCTCGGAAGGCGACACGGGACAGCAGGGCCAGGTCGGTGGTCATGCGTGCAGGTTATCCACCGGCGGCCGGGCGCCGCCCGCCCCGGGCGCACCCCCTGCCGGACCGAGCCGCGCGCGGGAGGCCGTCGGCTCAGCGCGTCATCTCGAAGGTGGCCGCGGCCGGGACGTACAGCGTGTTTCCGTCCTTGGCCGTGAGCAGCGCGGAGACGTTCCAGGTGCCCTGCGCGGCCTCGGCCGCCTCCTTCGCGGTGACCTTGAAGGTGTAGGTGCAGCGGGACGTCTCGTCCGAGGTGCGCACGCAGGTGGCGGCGTCCACGAACCGCAGGTCCCCCTCGGTCGGGGCCAGCTCCGAACTCGCGGGCCAGGCCACGACGTTGAGCCCGCGGATGCCGGAGTCGTCGCTGACGTCGGCGGTGTAGGTGAACGTGCCGGCGCGGGTACCGGTCGTAGGGACGTAGCGGGCGGAGCCGTTGGTCAGGGTCGGATCGGTGGCCGAGGAGGCCATGGCGATACCGCCGGCGGTGATGCCGCCGACGGCGGCGACGGCGAGGAGCGAGGAGACGAGAGCGCGCTTGGACATGGGAGATCCCCCTGTGTGGTGGTGTGGGTGAGATGGAAGCGCTGGTCCGGCGCTTCCTCGATGTGATCGAGCCTAGGTCCGGGGACCCGGCGCGGTCCTCGGGCGGAAGGACGATCGCCACGTGGAACCGGAGGTAGAGAGAGCCCTCCGGTCGTCCACCCAGGGGCGGCCGGGACCGCTCGCGGCCCGCGTCTGCAACCCAGGTAAGAGACGCGAATCCCCCTTCAGCCTGAGCCGGGCCCCACGCCCCCGCCCATAGCCTTGAACCGTCATGAATCGAACCGATGACCGGTTGCTCCCGGTCCTGCTGATCTGCGCCCAGGCCGCCGTGTGGCCCGGAGCCGCGCTCGCACAGGGGACCGTCCCGGACGGCTCCGCCCTGCTGGTGGCCGCCCTGGTCGCCGGTCCGGTGACGGCCGCGCTCGCGCTGCGCCGCACCTACCCGGTGGTCGCCCTCATGGTGATCGCCGTCGCCTGCGCGCTCGGCGCCGGACCACTGCCCACCGGCGGTACGGCGGTCCTGGGCACGGCGGGGGTCGCGCTGGCCCTCTTCACGGTGGCGACCGAGCGGGACACCTTCACCGCCGTGCTGTGCGTCGCGACCCTCGCCGCCTGGCAACTCGCCCAGAACATCACCCTGAACGGCCTCAGCGACCGCGACGGCCTCGACCTCGTCCTGACGGCGGTGCTGTACGCCGCCGCGTGCGGCACGGGCCTGTTCGTACGACGCCGGCGGCACGCGCGACAGGCCGCCGAGCACCTGCTCAAGTGGGCCGAGACCGAGCGGCACCGGCTCCCGGCGGTCGAACGGCGCCGGATGGAACGGGAGTTGCACGACGTCAGCGCCCACCATCTGACCGCCGTGGTGGTCACGGTGGGCGCGGCCTCCGGACTGCGCGAGCGACGCCCCGAACTCGCCGACGAGGCGCTGGAGTTCGCGGTCGAGACGGGCCGCGAGGTCACCCGGGCGTTGGGCTCCGTACGGGCCCCGGCCCCCTCGCGCGAGGAACTCCCCTCCCCGGAAGAGCGGTTGAAGGCCCTGGTGGCCGGCTTCCGCCGCCTCGACCAGCCCGTCGACTTCGAGATCGACCCCCTCCCCGACGGCACCGTCGCGGACGCGGCCTTCGGCATCGTCCGCGAGGCCCTCACCAACGTGGCCCGGCACGCACCCGGCGCCCACACCACCGTGCTCTGCCGCTACGGCGACACCCGCACCGACGTCGTCGTCACCAGCGCGCCACCGCCGACCGGCGTCGTGGCGCACGGCGCGGGCCTCGGCGGCGGCCGCGGCACCGGCTTCCTGCGCTCCCGAGCCCGTGAGGCGGGCGGCACCCTGACCACCGGCCCGACGGCGGAGGGCGGTTGGGAGGTACGGGCGACCCTGCCCGGCCGCACCGCGGCCCCGGTGGAGGAGGCGGTCCCGCCGAGTTACCGAGCGGCGCAACTGGTCGCCGCGTTCGGCCTCTTCGCCCAACCCCTGCTAGGGGTGATCGTGATCCGCGACGGATCGGCCCCGACCAACTCCCAAGTCTCAGCAGGCGTCCTTTTCGCGCTGCTGGCGGCGGCCCAGGCGGTGGCGTTGCTCTGGCTGCGCAAGGCTCCACGGTCGGCGCGGGGCGCGTTGCTGGGCTTGGCACTGCTGTGGCCGATGGCGATGGCGGTGGGCGACTACACGGGCCCAGTACTGCTGCCACCGATGCTGGGCATGGTCCCAACATGCGTCGCGCTGCAGGCTCGTCAGGGGCGCGGGGAACTGCGCGACCAGCCCCCACCGGCTAGCAGGTACGCACTACCCCAAGTCCCCATCTCTGTCTTTGTCTTTCCCCTTGCAGCCACGGCAGTACATGCCACCGCCCTCACCACCGCCGTCCTCCACCGCGGCACAACCCTCCCCACCTGGCTGGTAGCCATGGCAGCAACTACCGCCACCGCCTTGATAGTCGGCGCGGCCCACTACGGCGGAGCCGTGCGCCACAAGCGCGACAGGACAGCTCAGGCAACGCAAACCAAGAACCTCGCGACCTGGACGGAGGCCGCCGTAAGAGACGCCTGGGCGGAACGCCAACGCATCGCCGCCGGCCTGGAAACCACCGTCCTGGCCCGCACCGCCGACATGATCGCCGAGGCACACGCAGGCCGCCTGGACGCGACAGCGACCCGCGCCCGCGAGGCACTCGCCGCGATGCGCGCCCTGCTGGACACTGTCAGGGACGGCGAGACCGGCGGAGCCGACCTGCGCCCGCAGCCCACCCTCCAGGCCCTCGACCTGCTCGCCCAGCAGTGCCGGGCCACCGGCCGTGACGTCGAGATCCGGCTCACCGACCGGGTGCCGGACCGCCTGCCCACCGAGGTCGACCTCGCCGCCTACCACGCCGCCGAGACCCTGCTGGCGACCGGCGACGACGAGCCGGCCGTCCTCGAACTCGACGCGGCCGACGGTACGTTGACGCTCACGGCCACCGGGGTCCCGGGCGCCGCCGGCACAGCCGTACGGGAACGGCTGACGGCCCGGATCGCGCCGCTCGGCGGCACACTGACCGCCGGCCCGCCGGGCACGGTCGGTCTGCGGCTGCCGCTCGCGCCGGCCGTCGAGGAGGGGGAGCGATGAGTCTCAAGGTGCTGGTCGTCGACGACCAGGGCATCGTCCGGGCGGGCTTCGCCGCGGTGATCGACGCGGAGGACGACATGACGGTCGTCGGCGAGGCCGCCGACGGTGTCGCCGCGGTCCGGCTCGCCGAGCAACTGGCCCCCGACGTCGTCGTCATGGACGTACGCATGCCCGAACTGGACGGTATCGCCGCCACCCGGATCATCACCGGGCGCGAGAACGCGCCCCGCGTCCTGGTGTTGACCACCTTCGACCTCGACGCGTACGTCTTCGACGCGCTGCGCGCCGGGGCCTCCGGGTTCCTCCTCAAGGACGTGCACGCCTCCGAACTCCTGCACGGCATCCGGGTGGTGGCGACCGGCGAGAGCGTCCTCGCCCCGTCCGCGACCCGTCGCCTCATCGGCCACTACGCGTCGGGGCCGGTGACGGGCGCACGGCCCGGCAGCGGTCCGCGTGAGCTGGAGACCCTCACCGGCAGCCAGCGCAACGTCCTCGCCCTGCTCGCGACCGGCCTCAACAACATGGAGATCGCCGAGCAACTCGGCATCACCGTGGGCACGGTGAAGTCGCACGTGAACGCGTTGCTGCGCAAGCTCGGCCTGCGCGACCGCGTCCAGGCGACGATCCTCGCCTACGACCTCGGCCTCACCCGCCCGAACCCACCCGGCCCTCACCTCTGACGGCCCTGAGCTCAAGGAGACCCCTGTGACCGGCACCGGTACCGGCCGATCCGGCCTGCCCTCGTCCCGTTCCCCTTCCCCGCCCCCGTCCCTGCTCCGACGGCTGCGCCACTACCTCACCGACTTCGTCGCCCTCGGCTACCTGGCCGTCTGTGCCGGCCTGCTCGGGTGGCTGCTGTTCCTGTTCCTCGACCCCGACGCGGACGTCGGCTTCGCGCCCGTCGTCCCGGCCTTCGCCACCGCCCCGGCCAGCTTCGTGTGGTTCCTCCTGCCCGACAGCACCGTCCTGCTCTTCGTCGCCCTCGCGTTCGGGGCCCTGGTCAACGCCACGGTCATCGGCTGGTGTTCGCGCACACTGCGCCGCCGCTGAATTTCCCCGTGCCCTGTAATAACCCGGCCGCCCCACCCATTCCTCGGTGACAGAGCCGACACGAAGGGACGGCGCGTGACTGAAGCCCAACGCTTCCGGGACGTCTACGAGGAGTGTTATCCGCGCGTACTCGCCTATGCCACGAGCCAGGTGGGACGGCAGGTCGGGGAGGACATCACCAGCGAGACCTTCACCGTGGCGTGGAGACGGATGCGGGATCTGCCGCAGCCGGCGCTGCCGTGGCTGCTCGGCGTGGCCCGCAATCTGGTGCGGGAGCTGCGGCGCCGGGACAGCCACCAGTACGCCCTGGCCGCGCGGGAGGCACAGCGCGTCGGCAGCGGCGGCGGGGCCGAGGCGGCGGACGTGGCGACGGGCGTGATCGACCGGCAGGCCGCGTTGCAGGCCCTGGCGAGTCTGTCCGAGGCCGACCGCGAACTGCTGACGCTGATCGCCTGGCATGGACTGAGCCCGAAGGACGCCGCGCGTGTCCTGGGCTGCGCCACCGCCACCCTGACCGTCCGGCTGCACCGGGCCCGCCGTCGGCTGGAGCGGGCGATGGACGCCCTGCCCGTTCCGCCCGCCCCGGCGGCCCGCCGCACCGACCCCGAAGGAGTACTCGCATGAGGAACACGAAGGAACGCTCCGCGCGGCGGCGCGACGTCATGAAGACGCTCGCGGACGCCCGCCCCGACGAGCTGGACCCGGTGCTGCTGGCCGGCTCCCGGCGCCAGCGCGAGGACCTGGCCCGCATCACGGCCGAGGCGCGCGAGGAGACCGCGGGGCCGCACCCCCTGGCCTGGCTGCGCCCCCGGCTGCTGCCGCTCGGTGCGGTCGCGACCGTCGCCGCGTCGGCGATCGTGGTCGCCGGCCTCGTACAGACGCATTCGGACGGAACGGCGGGCACCCGCGCGGAGAGTCGGACCCCGGCCGCGAGTGCCACGGCGGTGAACGGCCGTATGGAGCTGCTCGGCGTGGCGAAGGCGGCGGCGAGTCCGGCCGCCGAGGGCACGTACTGGCAGGTGACGACGGAGACGGCGAATGTCGACGTCGTGGGGGAGAAGGGGCGGCGCTACACCCTGCTCAGCACGTCGCACGGCGAGTGGTCGGTCGGGGTCCGTCCGGGGACCGAGAGCCTGATGGTGTCAGGGCTCGACTCCGTGACCGGGCCGCGCACGCCGGCGGACAAGAAGGCCTGGGCGGCGGCGGGTTCACCCCGTCGGGTGGAGGGGCCGGCGAGTACTGACGGGCGGATGCGGCTCGGTCACACGGTCGGGTCCGGTACTCCGACCGTCCTGCACACCAACGCCGACGACAAGATCTACGCGCTCGGGCCGGAGAACATCTCCTACCGGGACCTGCGTCAACTCCCGACGGACGCCGACAAGTTGAGCGGTGAACTGGAGCGGTTGTACGAACAGGAGGGGGGCGCCGGGACCAGTGCGGGGCGCACCGCCTGGATGCTGCGCCACACCGCCGACCTCATCACCATGCCGGTCGCGCCGGCGACCCGGGCCGCCGCGTACCGCGTGCTGGCGGAGCTGCCGGGTATCGGGGTGCAGCCCGCCGCCACCGACCCGCTGGGCCGCAAGGGGATGGCCGTCACGCTGCCCGTCGACTCGGCGACCGTACTGGGCGGGGTCGAGCAGCGCCTGGTGGTGAATCCGTCCACCGGCGCTCTGCTCTCCGAGGAGACCGTCCTGACCGCTCCCTCGGCCATCGCCCGCGAGGCGGGACTGACCGCCGGTACGACGGTGAATTACGAGGCGACCACGCGGATGGGGTGGTCGGAGCGGCAGATCACGGTGCCGGAGAACGCGAAGTACTGAAGAGCCTCGGGGTCAGCCGGCCCTGCGTCGGGAGGAGCCGTTGCCCCGGTTGTTGTTGCCCCGGCCCGAACCCGTGCCCCTGCTCGTGACGATCGCGACGGGTACGACAGGTACGTCGACGTCGTCGTCGAGCAGGGCGGTCTCGTCCTCTTCGAAGTCCGATGCGAAGTCCGGAGCCTGGAAGGGGTTGGTCACCGGAGTGGGCGAGCCCGCGACGGCACGGTCGTGCGCCCCCTCGGGGGCGGAGAACAGCGAGGTTTCGATGAGAGTGCTTCCAATCGTTACAGGGAGATGAGCAGGCCGGCCGTGCCCGACCGGGCACGGCGGTCCTACAGCTTGCTCATCTTGGAGTACGGACTGAGGATCCGGTGCTGAACGGATCCGAAGTCCACCAGCGTCGCGATTCCTTCTTCGACGCCGATCACCCGGCCAAGGCCGTACATGTCGTGTGTGACCCGGTCGCCCACGGCGAAATGCTTGGGAGCTGCCGTGACCGGGGCCTTGAAGGGGCTGGTAGGCAAATAGCGCTTCGGTGCAGCTGGCTTTGTCATTGTCACCAGTATGCGCCCGCGGGCACCTCTTCGGTGCGGTCGGCGGACTTCGTTGCGGCGCTGGAATGTATGACGGACCGTGTTCGCGGGAACGCGTGCGCGGTACTCACGGTCATGTCGGTACCGCCCTTCGCAGGTTGTGTCTACACAGAGTGACGAGAACGTCCAGGATCGGCTGTGCGGGTTCTGCGCTCTTCCCAGTGAAGTTCTGTGAACAGGATCACTGCTGTGTGCACGCTGAGTACACTCCGTGACCGTCGGCGGGGCCACGCGGGCGGGTGGGGCGGGCGAGGAGTGGGGCAGTGCTGGTGACGCCAGAGGCGGGCGATCGGGTCGCCGGCCGGTATCTGTTGCAGGAGACCATCGGCAGCGGCGGCATGGGAGTCGTGTGGCGGGCCTGGGACGAGCGGCTGGAGCGCCGGGTCGCGGTCAAGTGCGCACGGCTCGACGACGACCGGGCCACACGCCGGCTGATGGGCGAGGCGCGCAACGCGGGCCGGCTGCACCACCCGAACATCGTGGGCGTCTTCGACTACATAGACGAGGGCGTCACCTGCTGGATCGTGATGGAGTACGTCCCCTCGCGCAGCCTCGCCCAGATCATGGCCGAGCGCGGTCCGCTGCCGCCCGAGGAGGCCGGTTCGATCGGCTGTCAGATCGCGGACGCGCTGGTGAAGTCGCACAACGAGGGCGTGGTGCACGGCGATGTCACGCCGGAGAACATCCTCGTCACCGACGAAGGCGTCGCGCGGCTCACGGACTTCGGGATCTCCCGGGCCCTGTGGAGCGAGGTCACGCACAGCGGCACGCACGGTGTGACGGGCGGTGTGCGCGGCAAACCCCGGTATCTGGCCCCCGAGTTGGCCAAGGGGCTGCCCATGGGGGAGAAGGCCGACGTGTTCTCCCTGGGTGCCTCCCTGTTCGCGGCGGTCGAGGGCCGGTCCCCGTACGGGGAGGCCGAGCACCTCATGACGTATCTGGCCCGGGCCGTGGAGGGCCACATCGAACCCGCGCGCCGGGCGGGCCCGTTGACCGAACCGCTCGCCGCGCTGCTGACGGTGGACCCCCGCCACCGCCCCGACGCGGCCGGCGCCCGCAAGCTCCTGACGCAGGCGACCCCACCGCCCCCGCACCTCCAGGCGCAGCTGCCCGACCACTCCACCCGCACCCTGGACCTCTCGGCGTTGACCCTGCGCCTGCCGCGTCTGGTACGTCGTCGGCGGCGCCCCCTGGCGATCGGCGCGGGCGCCCTGGTCACCGCCGGGGCGATCACGGCCGGGCTCGTCCTGTTCGGCCCCTGGGACTCCCACGGCGGGGGCGACCGGGCCGCCGGTGCCGACGCGAAACCCTCGGCGTCCGCGGCGACTTCGGCCGCGGGACGCGCGGGCACCATCGGCGACGACCGCACGGCGGACCCCTGCGCGCTGCTCGACGCGGCCTCCCTGAGCCGGTTCGGGACCACCGAACTCGACCCGGACTACGGGGAGATCGACCGCTGTGACGTCCTGGTGGAGAACAGCAGCGGTGACGACATCGCCGACCTCCAGGTCAACCTCGACGCCGACCGGGACGAGTACGACGGGGTCCAGGCCACGCGGGTCGTCGACGGTCTCACGGTCGTCACCCTCAAGCGGGACGGCGACGTCTGCGAACGGGCCGTGCAGACCGCCGACAGCCAGCAGATCCGGATCATCGGCAAGCGGCTCGCGTCCTCGTCCCCGGACCCGTGCGCCCTCGCGGACGCGGCGACCGACCGCGTCGTGGGCATCCTGGCCGACGGCCCGGTCCCGCGCCGCCCGTCACCTCCGGCGGCCGACTCGCTGGCCCGGGTGGACGCCTGCGCCCTGCTCGACGCCACCGCCCTCGAGCGCCTGCCCGGTGTCGAGGCGGACAACGACGACCGCGGCTTCGGCGGCTGGGACTGCGACTGGTCCAGCGACGACGGCGAGCGCGAGGTGCAGATCCAGTACAGCCGCGACAACTCCCTGACGGACGACGGGAAGCCGGTGGACGTCGCCGGCACGAAGAGCTACTACGTGGCCGACGAGGCCGAGGACGACAGCTGCACCGTACGGACCCCGCACCGCACGTACACGGACTCCGTCGGCGACGAGACGATCGAGCTGTTCCAGCTGACGGTGTACGCGCCGGAGCCGAGCGGGCAACTGTGCGACACCGCGGTGGAGTTGGCGGGCGTGGCCGTGCGGAACATCGCGAAGCGGCTGCCGGAGTGATGACCGCGCATCCGTCGGCTCCGGGCGGCCGTTCGCTCCCCGCGAGCCACGGCAGTCTCGCCCGGGGCGCGTCCGCGCCGCTGCCGGGCACCGTCTTCGCGCTCGCGCTGACCGGCGGCATGACGCTGGGCCCCGGGGAAGGGCGTGAGGTCCTGTTCGGGCGCAACCGGCCCGAGGTGCACGTCTGTCTCGGCGAGGACGATCCCCAGGTGAGCCGCCACCAGGGCACGCTGACCCATCGCGGCGGCCGCTGGTGGGTGAGCAACGCGGGGCGGCTGCCGATCCGGTGCGCCGGTGCCCGGCTGCTGTTCCGGGACGAGGAGCCGCTGCCGCTGGACCTCGGCTACACCCCGCTGTTCGTCGGCGGCTCCCGCGGGCGGGAGCACCTGCTGGAGGTCTACGTCACCGGCCCCGAGGGCGAACGGCCCCAGCCGCGGCACGGGGACGTCACCCGCCCGCCCCGGATCTGGGTCCTCACCGAGCAGGAGAAGCTCGCCCTGGTCGTCCTCGGCCGGCGCTACCTGCTGCACGAGCCGCGACCACAGCCGCTGACCTGGCGTCAGACCGCCGCCGAACTCGCCGAGTTGCAGCCGGGCGCCGGCTGGACGGACAAGCGCGTCGAGCACCTGGTCAACGGCGTCCGCACCCGCCTGTCCCGGGACGGGGTGCCCTGGCTGACCCGCGAGGAACTCGGCGAACCGGTCGGCAACGCGCTCAACGACCACCTGATCCGGGCCCTGTTGACGTCGACGACGCTCGTCCCGCTGGACCTGGCACTGATCGACGCGGCCTGAGTCCGCCGCCGACACCGACCCGGGTGTCGATCTTCTGTAACAGAAACCGGCGGTTCACCTCGACCGTGCAACAGCGCCCGGCGCCGGTGAACCGCCTTGCCACGTACGGCATTTCACAGGGTGAGCCGCACGACGACCCCACGCCGAAAGGGCACCCCGACATGTCTCTCCGCCGTACTCGCACCCGCTCCCGTACCCTCGCCGCCGTCGGTCTGCTGGCCGCCGCCGGTCTGTTCCTCACGGCGTGCGACTCCGGCTCCCCCGCCGCCGAGTCCAGCCCGAGTGACGTCTCCAGCTCGTCCGGCTCCGCCGAGGACCCGCCCTCCAGCCCCACCGAAGACCCCTCCACCGGCTCCTCCTCGGTCCCTTCCTCCGCCCCTACCTCCGACCCGTCCGCCACCTCCGCCCCCTCCGGCGGCACGGGCGCCAGTTCCGACAACCGCGTCGACGGCACGGTCACCGGCAGGCTGACCTTCCTGGCGCCGGGGAAGCTGGAGGTGGACGGGCGTCCCTTCTACGTGGCCACGGACACGGAGATCCGGGGCGGCGACATCTGCGGCGACCCCGAGAGCCAGTCGGCGGAGAAGTGCACCGCCGACGAACTGGACGCGGTCGCCAAGGACGGCAACCTGACCGTCGAGGTCACCATCGAGAAGGGGATCGCCGGGCGGGTCACCCAGGTGTAGCTCACCCAGGTGCGGCTCGCCGGGGTGTCGGTCGACCGGCCGTGGCCACGCGCCCCCGCGGCCGCGCCTCGTGCGTCAGGCGCAGCGGCTGGGCGAAGCACCTCCAGGGGTGCGGGGTGATCTTCGGCGCCGGGCGCGAGGTCGGCGCCGCGATCTGGCCGTACGCCCTGGCCTGTGCCGAAGCAGCACCAGGATTCACTCGGGCGGGACCGGATCAGCCGGGGACGTCGGGATCGTAAGGGTGTCGGGTCCACTCGGAGCCACCGAGCGGATAGATGTACGCCGGCCGCCCCACATGCCCGCTCGTCCGGAAGGGGTTGCCCTTGTCGTCGACGCGGACCACACCGCTCCGGTCGCCGCTGGACCACTCCAGCTCCAGGTACCAACTCACGTTGTACGTCCGCGCGTCGGCGAAGACGTAGAAGACCTCGGGGTCCGACTCGCTCACCTTGTACGGGAAGTCGCGCTGCCCGGCCCTGGGCGCGAGCGCGGGCCGCCCGGCGTCGAGGTTCACCCCGAACGCCGTCGTGCGCACACCGCCACCGCACCCGTCGCCCATCGCGAAGTCGTTCCAGGCGAGCGGGGCGCTCTTGTCCACCACCCGCACATGCAGCGCCTCCAGGACGACCGTGGCCTTCCCGGTGCCCTGCACGGTCAGCGCGAGCATCTGCTCCCCGGCGGCGATCCCGCCGAGCGCCTTGACCCAGCCGCGCGCGTCCGGCTCGGACGGCGGCGGAGGCACCTGGTCGGCCTTCTGGTCGACCAGGTAGTGCTGGCTGCACTGGTCCTCCCACTTGTACGGGTTGACCGAGACGGTCGGCGCGGTGGCCCCGTCCTCGGTGCCGCCGCCCACCGCCCCGCCGCTGCGGGAGGCCGAGACGGAAGGAGTGGGACCGCCGCTGTGGGAGGCGGACGGCGAGGGCGACGTGCTCTTCGCGCCGGTCGGCTTCGTGGTTCCGGGACGGTCGGTCGCGGACTCGGAGGCGGCGGCGGCCCCCACCGGCTGCTTCCCGCTCCGGTCGTCCTTGCCGCCGCCGGGCACGAGGTTCACCACGAGCGCGGCCGCGACGACGGCGGCGACCACGGCGGCACCGGCGAGGACGACGGTACGGCGACGGCGGCCGGGGGGACGGGGGTCCTCCGGGGGGACGCGCCGGACGTCGGGAACGTCTGCGGGAGCTTCCTCGCCGGCAGCTGCCTCACTGGGAGCCACCTCATCGGGAGCTTCCTCAGCGGGAGCGTCCTGCGTGGCGGGAGCCGTCTCGCTCGGCTTCTGTCCCCGGCGGGCGTCCGCGAGGATCCACTGCCGGTGCAGCTCCACCAGTTCCTCGGGGGTCGCCCTGCACAGCCGGGCGAGCCGCTCCACGGGTGCGTAGTCGGTCGGTACGGCGTCCCCGTTGACGTACCGATGCAGCGTGGACGCGCTCATGTGCAGCCGCTTCCCGAGCACTCCGTAACTGAGCCCGGACCGCTCCTTCAACCGGCCGAGCAGCGCCGGGAAGTCGTCCCCCGTCACCGTTCCTCCCTCTCTCCACGTTCCGGCCCGTCATTCCAGGCGGAGGCTGTTCCCGCAGGTCAGAGCGTTCCAGGCGTTCCAGCGTTCCGGATCTCCCGGCGGTTGTGGCGGCCGGGACGGATCACGCCACAAGCTCTGGTCATCCAAGCACGCCGCTCCCGGCACCCGGTCGAGCGGCCTGCGCCACAGACCCGTACCGCAAACAGGGGATCACATGTCCACTCGTACCGACCGCACCCGTCTGCTCGCCGCCGCCGCGATCGCGGTCGCCACCCTGACCCTGACGGCCTGCAACGACGGCACGGGCACCAAGGACGAGGGCGCGGCCGACGTGTCCACGTCCACCTCCGCGCCCGCGGCATCCGACGCGTCCCCGTCCAAGGCGAGCGGAGGAACGGACTCGGGAGCAGGCAAGGCCGACCCGGCCGCGAAGGACTCGACGGGCGGTACGACGGGTTCGAACGGCAAGTCCGGCACGTCCGGCACCTCGGGCTCGTCGGGGTCCACCGGCGCCAAGACCTCGACCGGCGGCGGCTCGGACGACTCGGGCGCCCGGCTCAAGCCCTGCTCCCCCTCCGCCACGCGGACGACGGCCACGGCGGTCTCCCGCCCGCTGAACCACCTGCTGCTCAGCGTCACCAACACCGGTTCGAAGAACTGCGACCTCGTCTACTACCCGGCCGTCCAGTTCCAGGACGCCCAGTCCGTCCCGCCGGTCATCAAGGACTCCCAGCCGCAGGCCGTGGTCACGCTGGCCCCCGGCGAGTCGGGTTACGCGAGCGTCCTGCTGTCGGCGGCGGACGGCAGCGGCTCCAACGGCTACACGGCCAAGTCCCTGGCGGTGTACTTCAACACGGACGCGACCGCCGCCGCCCACCCGTCGCTGCCCTCGAAGGGCGTCTACATCGACGACTCGATCAAGGTCACGTACTGGCAGGCGGACATGGCGGACGCCCTGAACTGGTGACTGCGGCGGCTGCCGGTGACCCCCACCGGGTCACCGGCGGTTCGTGCACGTCGTGGACGCTCCGCGGTGCCAGGCGTCACGCGGAGCCGATCGCGGCGAAGAACCGTTCCAGGCGCGGTTCCCCGGAGTTGTCGAAGACCTCCTCGGGCGGCCCCTGGACCAGAACGCGGCCCTGGTCCATGAAGACCACCCAGTCCGCGACCTCGCGGGCGAAGCGCATCTCGTGCGTGACGACGACCATCGTCGTGCCGTCGGCGGCGAGTTCGCCCATCACCGACAGGACCTCGCCCACGAGTTCGGGGTCGAGGGCGGAGGTCGGTTCGTCGAAAAGGAGCACGCTGGGGTCCATCGCCAACGCGCGGGCGATGGCCACCCGTTGCTGCTGGCCGCCCGACAACTGGTGCGGGTACTTGTGCGCGTGGGCGTCCATGCCGACCTTGCGGAGCAGGTCCCGCGCCCGGTCCTCGGCGGCCGCCCGGCCGGCGTGGAGCCGCTGCTGGAGCGGGGCGAGGGTGATGTTCTGCAGCGCGGTCCGGTGCGGGAAGAGGTTGAACCGCTGGAAGACCATGCCCACCCGGCGGCGCTGCGCGGCGAGTTCGCGGTCCCGGCCGCCCATCGGCCGCCCGTCGATCTCCACGCTGCCGTGGTCGGGCTGTTCGAGGTGGTTGAGGGTGCGGACGAGGGTGGTCTTGCCGGAGCCGGAAGGGCCGATGACGGCCACCACCTCGCCGCGGTGCACATCGAGGTCCACCCCGTTCAGGACGGACACCGCGCCGAAGGACTTGCGCAGACCCCGGGCGCGTACGACCGCCTCGCCCTCGTGCGGGGTGCGGGGGCGGGTCCGCCTCGGTGCGGCCAGGGCCTCGGCCCCGACCCCGACCCCGACCCCGGTCTCCGGGATGCCGTCGACCGCCGTCTTCGTGCGGCGCTTACGCACGTCCAGGCGGCGTTCGAGCAGGGCGCGGAGCCGGTCGAAGAGGGTGACGAGCAGGACGTAGTAGACCGCTACGGCCAGCAGCGTCTCCAGGACCAGGAAGTTCTGGGTGTAGAGGCGCTGGCCGACCAGGAGGAGTTCGGCCAGGGAGATGGAGCTGACCAGGGAGGTCAGCTTGAGGATGCTGATGAACTCGTTGCCCAGCGCGGGGAGGGCGACGCGGAAGGCCTGCGGCACGACGACATGGCGCTGGACTCCCGCGTAAGGGATGCCGAGCGCCTGTGCCGCCTCGCCCTGATCCTTGCCCACGGCGAGCAGGCCGCCGCGGTGGATCTCGGCGATGTACGCGGTCTCGCTGAGCACGAGCGCGACCAGGCCGGCGGCGAAGGGGCTGGCGAGCAGGGGCCTCAAGTCCGGGAAGAGCTGCGGGGAGTTGTAGACGAAGATCAGCAGGACCAGCAGCGGCAGACTGCGGAAGAACCAGACGTACGCGCCGGCGAGCAGCCGCAGCGGACGCAGCCGGGACTGCTGGGCGAGGGCCACGAGCAGGCCGAGGGCGGTGGAGATCACCCAGGCGGAGACGGCGAGTTCGACGACGAGCAGCGCCGCCCGCCACAGGTCGGCATCGGCGAACAGACCGATGGTGTAGTTCCAGTCGAAGCTGCCCATCGTCCGTCAACTCCCTTCGGCCTGGCCGAGGTTGTACTTCTTCAGCAGCTCGGCGTAGGTGCCGTCCTGCTTGAGCTTGTCGAGCGCGGTGGTGAGGGTCTTCTTGAGGGCGGTGTCGCCGCGCTTGACCGCGAGGCCCGACTGGACGGGATAGATCAGGGACGTGGAGGAGATGGTGAGCCGGCCGCTCGTCCTGTCGGCGGCCGCCTTGGCCACGGCACCGTCGGTGACCTGGGCGTCGACCTGGCCGGACAGCAGCGCCTGGGTGCCCTCGGGATCGGTCCCGAACTCTCTTACGTCGACGGCCTTTTCGCCCTTGTCCTTGCACTCGGTGCCGGCCTCGCCGCGCAGCTTCTCGACGATCTGACCGCCCTTGATGACCGCGACGGACTTCCCGCACAGGTCGGTGACCACGGTCGGCCGGTAGCCGCCCGAAGACCGCACCACGATGGAGTTGCCGGTGGTGAAGTACGGGACGAAGTCGACCTGCTTCCTGCGCGCGTCGGTGATGTAGAGGTCGGACGCGATCACGTCGAAGTGGCCGGTCCCGAGCCCGGCGATCAGCTGCTCGAACCGCGTGTCCACGAACGTCGGCTTCAGCCCCGCCGCCTTCGCCAGGGCGCGTGAGATGTCCGGGTCGAAGCCCGCCGGGGTCTTGCCGTCGAGATAGGCGTACGGCGGATAGGTCAGGTCCGATCCCACGGTCAGGGTGCCGGCGGTCATCGTGCCCGAGTTGCCCGAGCTGTCCGAGGAGGAACCGCTGGAACAGCCGCACAGGGCGAGGAGCAAGCCGGCGGTGAGGGAGCGGAGGAGGGTCACGCGCATGAGGAGGCCTCTCGACCGGGGAACTGAAACTGTTGAACAATCTGGCTGCTGATGATGGTGACGCCTTGGTGTTTCAGTCAAGTAAAAGGTCGGAATTTCCCCGGAAGCAGGACAGGTGGCCTGCGTGCGTGGCTGCTCATGGCCCCTGTTTTGTTCAACAGATCGTGCGCTAGGGTGGGGGCATGTCGACTCTGAACGGCGCGGCGGCGGCCGCAGGACGGCCCGTCCTGGTGACCGACGTGCTGCGCGAACGCATCGTCGAGGGCGAGCTCCTGCCCGGCACCCCGCTGCGCGACGTCGCACTCTCCGCCGAGCTCGGGGTGTCCCGCAACACCCTGCGGGAGGCTCTGCGCACCCTGCACGACGAGGGCCTGGTGGTGCAGCAACTGCACAAGGGCACCGCGGTGAAGACCCTGTCCGCCGAGGACGTGACGGACATCTACGTCGCCCGCCGCACGCTCGAACTCAGTGCCGTGGACGCGAGCCCGCTCGCCCCGGAGCCGCTGCTCGACGCGATGGAGGCCAAGGTCGCCGCCGCCGAACTCGCCGTCGACGTCGAGGCCTGGGACAAGGTCGGCACCGCGTCCCTGCGCTTCCACCAGTCGCTGGTCGCCCTGCTGGGCAGCGCACGCCTCGACGGCTTCTTCCGGGTGACGATCGCCCAACTCCGCCTGGCCTTCGCGGTGATGGCGGACCAGGGCGCGTTCCAGGCGCCGTGGGTGGCCCGCGACCGCGAGATCTGCGACCTGATCCGCGGCGGCCGGCGCATGGACGCCACGGCCGCGCTGCGGCTCTACCTCGACGACTCCGAGCGGACGGTGCTGGACGCCGTACGCGCCAACTCCCGTACGGCCAACGGCCGTACGACCACGGCAGCGAAAGGCAAGCGATGACCTCCCGCACGGAATCCGCGACGACCGTGGCACCTACGGCGTCCAAGGCCGCGGCCGCCTACCAGGCCACCCAGGGCGGCGCCCTCGACGTCGACCGCGCCTTCTACGACCGGTTCGCCGGGGTGCGCCACGAGCTCGTGGACTCCTTCGAGATCCCGATCCGCTCCGGCCGCGCCTGGACCGTCCCGCAGGGCCATCTGTGCCGGATCGTCACCGTCGAGGGCCCGCAGGTCGGCGATCTGAACGTGTGGAACCTGCACGACCCGCGCGAGCGCATGTGGGCCGCCCGCACCCGCCAGTTGCAGCGCGCGCACCTCTCCACCTACGACCGCGTCTGGTCCACTCTTCCCTTTCTGCGGCCCCTGCTCACGGTCACCGCCGACACGCTCGCGGAGTACGGCGTGGACGGCGACGGCGGGCGCGTGCACGACCTGTTGGGCACCCGCTGCGATCCGTACGTCAACCGGATGCTCACCGGCGAGGACTTCGACTTCCACTGTCACTCGAACCTGGTCCGGGCCGTACTGCCGTACGGACTCACCGAGTTCGACGTGCACGACGTGCTCAACGTCTTCCAGTGCACGGGCCTCAATGACGACGACCAGTACTTCATGAAGGACTGTCCGGCCCGCGTCGGCGACCACTTCGAGTTCTTCGCGGAGACCGACCTGCTGTGCGCCCTGTCCACCTGCCCGGGCGGCGACCTGTCCGTCCCGCTGTGGGGCCCGGACGCCCGTGACCCGCTGGATGTCTGCCACCCCCTCGGCATCGAGGTCCTCCGCCCCGACGCCGCCCTGCTGGACGGCTGGGTCCCGCCCGCCAGGGCCGCCTATCGCAACCTGCACGGCATGCGGCGGCCCGAATTCGTCGACGGCGGCTGACGCCAGGACGAACCGGGTGGGCCGGACCGCCCGCCGGGCCCGCCTCCGTGGTGCGGAGGCGGGCCCGAAGCGGTGTCAAGGGAGTAGGCGCCGGCGTCAGACCTCCGTCGTGTCCTTCACGTACGGCGTTGTCGCGGGGGCGGATCCGGTGGCGGGCGCGTGTTCCGGGCCGCCCTCGCTGAGGCCGAAGCGGTTGTGGAAGCGGCGGAGGAAGCCGGGGGCGTACCAGGCCGAGCGGCCCAGGAGGCGCATCGCGGCGGGGACGAGGACACCGCGGACGGCGAGGGCGTCGATGAGGACGGCCAGGCCGCTGCCCAGGCCGAACATCTGCATGAAGCTGATCTTGGCGGTGCCGAAGGCGAAGAAGCTCACCGCGAGCAGGAAGGCCGCCGCGCTGACGATGCGTCCGGTGTGGCCGAGGCCGTCGGCGACGGCGGTCTCGTTGTCGGCGCCCTGGTCGTGCAGTTCCTTGATCCGGCTGGTGACGAACACCTCGTAGTCCATGGACAGTCCGAAGGCGATGCAGAACATCAGGACCGTCATCGACATCTCCATCGGCTGGGCCGTGAAGCCGAGCAGGGAGGAGAGGTTGCCGTCCTGGAAGATCCAGGTCATCACGCCGAGGGTGGCGGCCAGGCTGACACCGTTGAGGAGCAGGGCGCGCAGTGGCTGCACGACGCTGCCGGTGAAGAGGAAGAGCAGGACGAAGGTGGTCAGGGCGATCAGGGCGATGGCGATCGGGAGCCGGCCGCCGATGGAGTCCTTGGAGTCGACCAGTACGGCGTCGGTGCCGCCCACCAGGGGGTGGGTGCCGGCGGGCGGGGTCAGGGCCCGCACCTGCTCGACCAGGTTCTGGGCCGCGTCCGACTTCGGGGTCAGGGAGCTGACCACGCTGAGGCGCTGCGCGTCGGGCCGGCCGAGGGCGGGGCTCGCGGGGCCGGCCGCCGCGGACTGTCCGCCGGCGTAGGTTCCGGTGCTGGTCTCGACCCGGACGACGCCCTCGAGGCCGGACAGTTCGGTGGCGTACGACTCCAGCGGGGCCTTGCTCACGGGCTGGTCGATGACGATGTTGAGGGCCGAGGCCTCGCTGCCGTCGAAGTTCTCCCGCAGTGCCGTGGAGACCTGGCGGCTGGTGGTGTCCTTGGGCAGGACGCGCTCGTCCGGGGTGCCGAAGGTGATGCCGAGGAGCGGGCTCGCGGCGACCAGCAGGACGGCGAGGACGGGGAGCGCGGTGAGCGCGGGCCGCCGCATGACGGTGCGGGCGAGGCGGCCCCACAGCGGCGCCCGGGAGCCGGACCGGCCGGTCTGCGCGGTCCGTGCGGACTTCGCCCACGGCAGCCGGCCGCTGTTGACCCGGTGGCCGAGGACGTACAGCAGGGACGGCATCACGAACAGGGTGCTGAGGGCGGCGATGGCGACGACCCCGACCCCGGCGAAGCCGAAGGAGCGCAGGAAGTACTGGGGGAAGACCAGGAGCGCGGCGAGTGCGGCCGCGACGGTCGCCGCGGAGAACGCGACGGTCCGGCCGGCGGTGGCCACCGTGCGCCGTACCGCGTCCTCGACGCTCGTGCCTGCCGCGAGCTGCTCACGGAACCGGCTGACCATCAGGAGCGCGTAGTCGATGCCGAGGCCCAGACCCAGCGCGGTGGTCAGGTTGGTCGCGGTGTCGGCGACGCTGGTGACGCTGCCGAGCAGGAAGAGCTGGGCGAAGGAGCCGACCACGGCGATGATCGCGATGGCCAGCGGCAGCAGCGCGGCGACCACACTGCCGAAGACGAACAGCAGCAGTACGAGGGTCAGCGGGATGGCGATGGACTCGGCCAGCACGAGGTCGTCGACGACCTGCTCGGACAGTTCGCTGTTCACGGCGGCGCCGCCACCGGCCTCGACCGTGAGCGTGCCCCGGTCGGCGTCGCCGGTGTAGGCGTCGAGGATCTTCGTCGCGTTCTCCTTGCGCTCCGTCTCCGTGCCGGTCACATGGGCCAGCACCATCGCCTCGCGGCCGTCCCGGGAGAGCAGGGCGGGGCTGTCGGTGTCCCAGTAGGAGACGACGTTGGTGAGCGTCTTCTCCTTCTTCAGGTCGGCCACCAGGCTCCGGCCGCCGCGGGTGGCGTCGGGGGCGTCGACGCGGCCCTCGTCGGCCCGGACCAGCAGGACCAGGTTGGTCTCCCCGCCGAACTTGTCGTCGATGACCTTCGCGGCCTTGGTGGACTGCGAGGCGGGGTCGTCGAAGCCGCCGCCGAGCAGCTTGCCGAAGGCGCCGGCACCCAGCACGCCCATGAGAGCCACGGCCACGACGGCGACGACGAGGACCAGTCGGGACCGGCGTATCGCCAGGTCGGCCAAGCGTTCAAACACGGCGTTCTCCTCGATAGTTATTCGCTCTCGGGTTCGTTAGAAGTTGTAACGCACCGACGGAGGGAGTGTCAATAACCTTCGTGATAGCCTCTAACGAAACAATGCGGGGACGAGGGAGGGCAGGTCGCATGGCCGGAGCAGGGACGACGACACCGCGTGAGCGCTACCGCGCCCAGGTGCGGGCGGAGGTCAAGGAGCGGGCCTGGCAGCAGATCGCCACGGCGGGCGCCTCGGCGCTCTCCCTCAACGCGATCGCCAAGCACATGGGCATGACCGGACCCGCCCTGTACCGGTACTTCGCCAACCGCGACGAGCTGATCACCGAGCTGGTCAGGGACGCGTACCGGAGCCTCGCCGACGGGGTGGGCCAGGCGCGGGCCGCGGGCGCGGACGCGGTGGGGCTCGGGCACGCGCTGCGGGAGTGGGCGCTGGCCGATCCGCAGCGGTACTTCCTCGTCTACGGGACTCCGGTGCCCGGGTATCACGCGCCCGACGACATCACCGCGATCGCCGCGGAGATCATGGGGCATCTGCTGGACGCGCTCAACTCGCCCGAGGCACCGGCGACTTCGCCGGACGCTCCGCTCGACGCCCACCTCGCCGACCACCGCGACTGGGCCGGCGACCACCCCGCCCCGCCCGCCGTGCTCCACCGGGCCCTGACCTTCTGGACCCGCCTGCACGGCATCCTGTCCCTGGAGCTGGCCGGCCACTTCACCGGCATGGGCTTCGACCCCGCGCTGTTCTACGAGGCCGAACTGACCGCATTGTTGCGGCGCTGAGCCGAGTCGCAGCGGCGCTGAAAGGAAACGGCCGCTGCCGGACAGGACGGTTCGTGGAATCCATGACGGAAGAGGAGGCGCGCCGGAAGCAGCGAGCGCGCTTCGAAGGACTGGCGCACGTGGTGGCGGCACCGCTGCACCGCTATCTGCTGCGGCGGGCGCGCCCCGACCTGGTCGACGACATCCTCGCGGAGACGATGCTGGTGCTGTGGCGTCGTATCGACGACGTGCCCGGCGCCGGGACGGATTCCGTGCCCGAGCCCGATGACGTACTGCCGTGGTGCTACGGCGTGGCACGGGGATGTCTGTCCAACGCCCGCCGTGCGGACGGGCGTCGGCTCCGGCTGATGGAGCGGCTGATCCGGACGCAGGAGGCGCGGCCGCCGGCCGGGGACACCGATCACAGCGACCTGCACGCCGCGCTCGACACCCTCGCGACGCTGGACCGCGAGGTGCTTCAGCTGTGGGCGTGGGAGGGGCTCGCGCCGCGGCAGATCGCGGACGTCACCGGGATGACGTCCAACGCGGTCAGCATCCGGCTGCACCGGGCGAAGAAGAAACTCGCCGCGCAGTTGGGGCGAAAGGATACGGATCGGTCCGGACACAGGACAGATGAAGGAAGGAGCAGTCAGTGAACGACGACGAACTGCTGGCCCGGATGAAGGCCGCGGACCCGGCGCTGACACCCCAGGCTCCGCTGCCCGACATCACTCGTCTTGTGGAGACCACTGTGAACACCGACACCGCGCTCAGGTCGGCGACGAACATCTCCGGCGACAGCGCCGGCACCACCACTCACCCTGTGCGGACCCGTGCGGGACGGGGACGCCGTCAGCTCCTCGGGCTCGCGGCCGCCGGTCTGCTCCTGCTCGGCGGCGGCATCACCGGAGGAATCATGGCGAACAGCGGAAACGGCGGCGGCAACGGCAACGTCCCCGGTCACTCGGCCAAGACCGCCCCCGGTCTGACGCTCAGCGCCGCGGCGGGCGGTATCGCAGGCAAGTGCGTGGAACCCACCCCCGACATCCTGCGCACGTACCCGACCCTCTTCATCGGAACGGTCACCTCCGTCAAGGGCGCCACGGTCACCTTCCGTGCCGACCACTGGCTCAAGGGCGGTGACGCGGAGACGGTCGTCCTCGACAACGGCCCGCAGGACGTGGAGCACCTGACGTTCTCGAAGGGCGAGCAGTACGTCGTGGCCGCCAAGGACGGCGTGGTCCCGATGTGCGGCGCGAACTGGGCCTCGCCCGAGACCGTCACCGAGTTCCGCCAGGCGTTCGGTAAGTAGCCGCACGCGGACCGCTCCAGGCGCCGGGGAGGGACGCCGCGAGGTGCTCCCATGCGCCGTGCACGTCCTGTGAGCGATTGCGGCAGCGGACGGCCGGGCTGCGTGCGGCTTTGAGGTGTGCCCGCAAAGGCCCCGGCGTAGTGTGTTCGAGGTACATCCGGACCGCGCCTCAAGGCGTCAATTCGTCGGTCCCGCGTGCCCCGCGCACCCCCGAGCAGCCCGGGGCACGAACGGGCGAGCGGAGGATCAGGTATGGGTACAGTCACCACCGACGACGGCACCACCATCTTCTACAAGGACTGGGGTCCACGCGACGCCCAGCCGGTCGTCTTCCATCACGGATGGCCACTGAGCGCCGACGACTGGGACAACCAGATGTTGTTCTTCCTGGCGCACGGCTATCGGGTCGTCGCCCACGACCGCCGCGGGCACGGGCGGTCGAGCCAGACCGCCACCGGCCACGACATGGACACCTACGCCGCCGACGTGATCGCCCTCGCGGCCGCGCTCGACCTGCGGGACGCGTGTCACATCGGCCACTCCACCGGCGGCGGCGAGGTCGCGCGCTACGTCGCCCGCGCCGAGCCCGGCCGGGTCGCGAAGGCGGTGCTGGTGGGCGCCGTACCGCCGGTCATGCTCAAGTCGGAGTCCAATCCGGGCGGCCTGTCCCTGGAGGTCTTCGACGGCTTCCGCGAGGGGGTCGCCGGCAACCGTTCGCAGTTCTTCATCGACGTACCCTCGGGCCCGTTCTACGGCTTCAACCGGCCTGGCGCGAACGTCTCGCAGGGGCTGATCGACAACTGGTGGCGGCAGGGCATGATGGGCGCCGCCAACGCGCACTACGAATGCGTCAAGGCGTTCTCCGAGACCGACTTCACCCAGGACCTCCAGCAGATCGACGTCCCGGTCCTGGTCGCCCACGGAACCGACGACCAGGTCGTCCCGTACGACGACTCCGCGCCGCTGACGGTCGCGCTCCTGAAGAACGGCACGCTCAAGAGCTACGAGGGTTACCCGCACGGGATGCTGTCCACCCACCCGGAGGTTCTCAACCCCGACATCCTGGCGTTCCTGAAGTCCTGACAGTAGAAGTCCTGACAGTAGAAGTCCTGACAGCAGCAGCCCTGGCGGCGCCCCCTCCGTGTGACGGACGGGGCGCCGCCCCGGTGCGGGCGCGTGAAGCGGTCTAGGTCGTCGCGCTCCTGATGCCGAGCGCGACGAGCACCACCGAAGTGACCCTGGCCGCTGTGGCCGGCGTGAGGAACTGGCCGACGAACGACTGGTGGGGGACGACGGGACGGGAGCCGACGGCGGTTCCGCGCAGGCCTGAGTACGGGAACGTGCCGTCGCCGACCGCCCCGGGTCAGCCCCGCGCGCTCGCCGTCACCGCCGCGATGCCCCCGCTGAGGAAGGTCATCGCCGCACTGATCGCCTGGTCGCGGGCGGGTCCCTCGGGCTGGGCGAAGATCTCGGTGACCAGGGCGGCGGCCGCGGCGGCCGCGAGACGGGGGCCGATCCCGTCCGGGGACTGACCGGTGTCCTCGGCGATCATGCGGGCGCCTTCCTCGATGGCCGCCGTCATCCGCGCGGTGCGCACCGCGCGCAGTTCCGGGTTGACCTCGAACATGCGCCGTTCGAGCTCGTCGGTCCCGTCGTGGCAGGCCATCTCCTCGCGCAGCCAGCCCTCCAGGGCGTGCACGACGGTCTCGCCGGAGGCCCGCGTGCGCAGTGTGTCGGTCAGGTGCAGCGCCGTGGCGTCGAAGGACGCGAAGGCGATGTCCTGCTTGGAGCGGAAGTACAGGGTCACCGTGCGCGGGGACACCTCGGCCGCCCCGGCGATCTCCGCGATCGTCGTGTCGTCGTAGCCCTGCGCGGCGAACAGCTCGAAGGCCGCCTGGACGATCGCGGCCCGTCGTCTGGCCTTGCCGCGTTCCCGCAGGCCGTCCCCCGTCGCAACCCTGTCCATGGGGCCCAGCATACCCGGCGGACCGCATTTTTACTGCCCATGGTAAACATGCATTACGCTGTAAAAATCGTGCTGGACCGACGGGATCGGCAGCTGTCGAACCCCGGAACGAAAGAGACCTGCCGTGGCGAAACGCTTGTACGCGCTGGGACGTTGGGCGGCGCGCCGCCGGGGCCGGGTGCTCGCGGTGTGGGTGCTGCTCCTCGCCGTGGCCGCCGGTCTGGGCACCACCCTCGGCGGAAAGGTGACGACCGAGTTCTCGGTGCCGGGGGTCGAGTCCCAGCAGGCCCAGGACCTGCTGAAGGCGAAGTTCCCGCAGGCGGCCGGCGGCACGGCCCGGGTCGTGTTCGCCGCACCCGAGGGCGCGAAGCTCGGCGACGCGAAGGAGCGCCGGGCCATCGCCGCGACCCTCAAGGAGGTCGCCGCGGTGCCCGGGGTCATCAACGTCACCGACCCCGCCAAGACCGGAGCCGTGTCCCGGGACGGCACCATCGGCTACGCCGACGCCCTGTTCGGCAAGCCCGCGAACAGCGTGCCCCAGTCCGCCAAGGACCGGCTCGACGACGCCCTCGACCCGGCCAGGAAGGCCGGCCTGGACGTCGAACTGGGCGGCACCGTGTCCACCCCGCCGGCCGAGGTCGGCGGCCCCGCCGAGGTGGTCGGCGTGGTCGTGGCCTTCGTGGTGCTCGCGCTCGCGCTCAGCTCCCTCGTGGCGGCCGGACTGCCCCTGGTGACCGCCCTCGTCGGCGTCGGGGTCGGCGTGATGACCGTCCAGTTCCTGTCCCGGTACATCCAGATGACGAGCACCGCGACCGTCCTCGCCCTGATGATCGGCCTGGCGGTCGGCATCGACTACGCCCTGTTCATCGTCTCCCGCCACCGCGAACAGCTCGCCGATCCCGAGCAGGACGTGTCCGACTCGATCGGCCGCGCCACCGGGACCGCGGGCAGCGCCGTGACCTTCGCGGGCGTCACGGTCATCGTCGCGCTGGCCGCGCTCGCCACGACCGGCATCCCCTTCCTCACCGTGATGGGCCTGGCCGCCGCCGGGACCGTACTCCTCGCGGTCCTGGTCGCCCTGACCCTCGTACCGGCTCTGCTGGGCTTCCTCGGCGAGCGGATGCGACCCAAGAGCGCCGGCAAGAGCGGCGACAAGGGAGCTGACAAGGGCGCCGACAAGAGCAACTCCCTTGCGCGCAAGCCCGGTTCCTGGGGTCTGGCCTGGGGCCGTCTCATGACGCGCTTCCCCATTCCGGTCCTGGTCGTGAGCGTCCTCGGGCTGCTCGCCCTCGCCCTGCCCGCCACCGGACTGCGCCTCGGACTGCCCAGCAACGAGACCCAGCCCACCGCCAGCACCCAGCACAAGAGCTACGAACTCCTCACCAAGGGCTTCGGCCCCGGCTTCAACGCGACCCTCGTGGTCGTCGTGGACGGCACGCACGTACCGGCCGGGCAGCGCGACAAGGTCGTCGAGCAGGTCGCCGACACCGTCGGCAAGGACCCGGACATCGCGACCGTGGCCCCGCCCAACGCCACCCCGGACGGCGCGATCACCGTGATCGGCGTCGTGCCGAAAACCGGACCCGACGACCAGAAGACCACCGACCTCGTGCACCGGCTGCGCGACGACGCGGTGACCCCGGTGACCGACGCGGGCGGCACGGCCTACGTCGCCGGCGCGACCGCCGCCGGGATCGACGTGTCGGCGAAGCTGGCCTCCGCGCTGCCGCTGTTCGTCACGATCATCGTGGTGCTCGCGCTGCTCCTGCTGATGCTGGCCTTCCGCTCGATCCTGGTGCCCCTCAAGGCCGTTCTCGGCTTCCTGCTGTCGATCGCGGCCAGCGTCGGCGCGGTCGTGTGGGTCTTCCAGGACGGCCATCTCACCGGACTGTTCCAGGTCGCGGCGGCGGCGCCGATCGCGTGCTTCGTGCCGGTCCTGCTGATCGGCGTCCTGTTCGGCCTCGCGATGGACTACGAGGTGTTCCTGGTCAGCCGGATGCGGGAGCACTTCCACCACCACCGGGACGCGCGGGCCGCGGTCGAGCACGGCGTGGAGCGCAGCGGCCGGGTCGTCACCGCGGCGGCGCTCATCATGGCGGCCGTCTTCGGCGGCTTCATCTTCAACCACGACCCGACCGTCAAGACGATCGGCTTCGCGCTGACCATCGGCGTCCTCATCGACGCCTTCGTGGTCCGCCTCACGATCGTCCCGGCGGTGCTGAGCCTGCTCGGCCGGCACGCCTGGGCCCTGCCCAAGTGGCTGGACCGCGCCGTCCCGAACGTCGACATCGAGGGCGACTCCCTGCCCCCGCGCACCACGACCGGGCAGGCGGCGAAGCGGACGGCGGCTCCGGCCGACCCCGAGCCCGTGGGGGCCGACAAGAACTGATCAATGACTGATCAAGAACTGATCAGGCGGTACGGGCGTCCGAGCCGGAGTCACTCCTCCGGCTCGGACGCCCTTTGCAGGTCCGCCCGCCCCTCGGCCGCCCGGATGAAGCGGGTCATGCCGAACTGGCTCGTACCGGGGGCGTCCTGGGAGGTCACGCCGGCGGACTCGGGGGAGCGGGGCTCGGCCGGCAGGACGTAGGGCCGGCGCAGCACCTCGTCGAGGATGATCACCGTCTCCGTCGCGCGGACCGCGGGAATGGTGGAGAGCCGGTCGGTGACCAGGCGGTGGACGGCGGAGACGTCGGCCACCCGGATCTGGATCATGGCGTCGTGCTGGCCGGTGGTGACGGCGCAGTACTCCACCTCCGGCATCTGGGCCAGCGCGGTGCGGAACTGTTTCCACAGCTCCTGGCGGACCGTGACGAAGATCAGCGCGCAGATCTCCAGACCGACCCGGGTGTGGTCGACGCGGGCGCTGAAGCCGTTGATCACGCCGTCGGCGCGGAGGGCTTCGAGGCGGGTGTAGGCGTTCGCGCGGGAGACGCCGACACGCTCCGCGAGGGCGGCGACGGAAATACGTCCCTGGGAACGCAGGACGTCGAGGATCTTGAAATGCACCGAATCCAGGGCAAGACCGATGCCGATCCGTCCAGATCGGCGTTCGCCCGGGGTCTCCGGGGTCGACAGATCTTCCATGTTCGCGCCTCTCCGTCACATTTCGTCTCGCGCTGGTCCCGTCGGCCGAGAGTCCTGGTTATTTTCGGCCCACCCTAACGGCGAATCGTCCAGGACCCCTCCCGGCGTCCGCCCGTACCCGCCAGGCCTTCTTCCGCTCCGCCCCGGCTCGACCCCCGCTCCGCCCCTCGCGCAACCCTCGCTCCGCCCTGCTCACGGAGGCACGCATGCCCAGACTCAGTGCCGGGTCCTACCCGGCGGCACTCTCCCTCGTCGCGGTCGCGGCGCTCGCCCTGAGCGCCTGCTCCGGCGGTTCGAGTGCCTCCGGCTCGTCCGCCGGCAAGACCCTGGTCGTCGACACGTCGTTCAACCTGAAGACCGCCGACCCGGGCCGTGAGTTCGAGCCGACCGGGCAGATCGTGGACAAGGCGCTCTACGAGACGCTGCTGACCTTCAAGGGCGGCGACGTCACCAAGCCGGTGCCGGGCCTGGCGTCCTCGTACGAACTGTCCACGGACGGCAAGACGCTCACCCTGCACCTGCGGACGGGCGCGAAGTTCGCGGACGGCAGTGCGGTCACCGCCGACGACGTGGTCTTCTCGCTGAACCGGGTGATCGCGCTCAAGGGCAACCCGTCCTTCCTGCTCGACGGCGTCACCGTCAGCAAGACCGACGCCTCCACCGTCACCCTGGTGTCCAAGAAGGCGAACCCGGCGCTGCCCTTCATCCTCCCCAACCCCGCGCTCGGCATCCTCAGCGCGAAGACGGTCCAGGCCCACGGCGGGAGCGCGACCTCGGCGGACGCGGCGGAGAAGTACCTCAACACCAAGTCGGCCGGCTCCGGCCCGTACACGCTCACCTCGTTCAACACGAACACGCAGGTCGTCCTGGAGAAGAACCCCAAGTACACCGGCTCGGACAAGCCGACCTACGACAAGATCGTCCTCCGCAACGTCCAGGCGCCCACCCAGAAGCTGAACGTGCAGCGCGGCGACAGCCAGATCGCCCTCGACCTCACCTCCGACCAGGTCGGCGGGCTGACCGGCGGACTCACGGTGGACAGCGGCGCGTCCTCCGACGTGATCTTCCTGCTGCTCAACCAGAACACCAAGGTCAGCAGTACGACGGCCAACGCGAAGTTCGCCGAGGCGGTGCGCAAGGGCATCGACTACAAGAGCCTGCTCTCGCTCGCCGGGAAGGGTTCCGTCCAGTCCGCCGGGATCATCCCGTCGACGTTCCTCGGCGCGCTGCCCGCCTCGCAGGCCGCCGGCCGGGACCTGGCCGGCGCGCAGGCGGCCCTCAAGGCGAGCGGCATCAGCAAGCCGTCCGTGACCCTCGGCTACGCCAGCGACCTGACCGTCGACGGCCTCTCCCTCCAGACCCTCGCCGAACGGGTCCAGGCCCAGCTGAAGGAGGTCGGCATCACTGTCACGCTGGCCCCCGCGCCGACCACCACGGAACTCGACAACTACCGCAACGCCAAGGAGCAGGTGGGCCTCTGGTACTGGGGCCCGGACTACCCGGACCCCAGCGACTACCTCGCCTTCCTGCCCGGCAACCTGGTGGGCCTGCGCGCGGGCTGGAAGGCCGGCGCCGACCCCACCCTCACCGCGCTCGGCGACAAGGCCGCGACCACGATCGGCGACGACGCCCGCAAGGCGCTGTACGAGCAGATCCAGACCCGGCTGAACGCCTCCGGCCCCTTCATCCCGCTGATGCAGCCGAGCCGCAACACCGTCTCCGCCGCGTCCGTCACCGGCGTCGCCTACAACCCCGTATGGACGATCGATGTCGCCGCGCTGGGCGCCAAGTAAGGGAGCGGGCGGGAAAGTCGCGGGTGGCGCCGGTGACGTGGAAGGCGGTGACGGCGACCGCCTTCCCGCCGGCCGCCCGGCCGCCCGCCGTCGGCTCCTCGCCCGCCATCCCCTCGCCCGTTTCCTGCTCCGCCGCACCGCCACCGCCGTCCTGCTCGCCCTCGGCGTGACCCTGGTGACGTTCGTCCTCACCAACCTCGTCCCAGGCGACCCGGCGGCGGCGAACCTGGGGCAGCGGGCGATCGGCGACCCGGCGATCGTCGCCCAGTGGCGGCACGCGAACGGCCTCGACAAGCCGCTGCCCGTCCAGTACGTCACCTACCTCGGCAACCTGCTCCAGGGCGACCTCGGCGAGTCCCAGCAGAGTCACCAGCCGGTCCTCGACGACCTGTCGACGGCCGTCCCCGCCACCCTGGAACTCGCCGGGGCCGCGATCGTGGTCTCGCTGGTCGTGGGCGTGGCGTTCGGTGTCGTCGCGGCCCTGCGCCGGGACCGCTTCACCGACCAACTCCTGCGGGTGGTCAGCCTGTTGGGGGTGTCGGTGCCGACCTTCTGGCTGGCGCTGCTCGCCTTCTACGTCTTCTTCTACCGGCTCGGCTGGGCCCCGGGCAGCGGCCGCCTCGACCCCGGCATGACCGCCCCGCCGCACGTCACCGGCCTCTACACGGTCGACGCCGTACTCGCCGGACAGTGGCCGGTGTTCTGGAGCGCGGTGGGCCATCTCGCCCTGCCCGCCCTGGTGTTGACGGCGTACACCGTCGGCCTGCTCACCCGCTTCACCCGCTCCGCCGTCCTGGAGGTGCTCAACCAGGACTACGTGCGCGCGGCCCGCGCCAAGGGCCTGCCCGGCCGCACGGTTCTCTTCCAGTACGTGCTCCGGGCGGCCCTCGTGCCGGTCATCACGGTCGCCGGACTGGCCTTCGGGGCGCTGCTGTCGGGCACGGTCCTGGTGGAGTCGATCTTCGCCTGGCCGGGCCTCGGCGCCTACGCCTACCGCAGCGCGACCACCCTCGACCTGCC
The DNA here is from genome assembly GCF_053595415.1 of Streptomyces sp. NPDC002499. NCBI lineage: Bacteria > Bacillati > Actinomycetota > Actinomycetes > Kitasatosporales > Streptomycetaceae > Streptomyces > Streptomyces sp. NPDC002499. The sequence goes on along the minus strand of NZ_JBSFXO010000006.1, from coordinate 204,947 downwards.
CGCCGTGATGGGCGTGGGCCTGGTCGTCGGCCTGGTGTACCTGACCGTCAACCTCGCCGTGGACGTGCTGTACGGCGTGATCGACCCGAGGGTGAGGGTGCAGTGAAACGCAGTCCTGAAGGGGGAGCGAAGTTCTCCCTGCTCCGGCGGCTGCCGCCCGCCTGGCGCCGGCCGCTCGCTGTCACCGGCGGTCTGGTCGCCGTGGTCTGGCTGGTCATCGTGGTCGCGGCCCCGCTGCTCGCCCCGCACGACCCCCTCGCGCAGAACCTGCCCCGGCTGGCGTCCCCCGGCTCCGGACACTGGTTCGGCACCGACGAGTTGGGCCGGGACGTGCTGAGCCGGGTGCTGTACGGGGCCCGGGTCTCCATCCCGCTCGCCCTCCTGCTCGTGGCCATGTCGCTGCTGGTCGGCGGGGTGTTGGGAGCCTGCGCCGGGTTCTTCGGGCGGTGGGTGGACGAGACCGTGATGCGGATCGCGGATCTCGTGTTCGCCTTCCCCACCGTCATCCTCGCGATGGTGGTCGCCGCCGCGCTCGGCGCCAGCCTCCAGAACGCGGTGCTGGCCGTCCTGGTGGTGTCCTGGCCGTCGTACGCACGCGTCACCCGGGGCCTGGTCATGGGTCTCCGGAACCGTGAATTCGTGCTCAGCGGACGGCTGTTGGGCTTCTCCGCCTGGCGGTCCCTGCGCGTCGACATCCTGCCCAACGTGCTCGGCCCGCTGCTCGTCCTGGCAACCCTCGACATCGGCACGGCGACGCTGCTGCTGTCCGGGCTGTCCTTCCTCGGGCTCGGCGCCAAGCCGCCGACGGCCGAGTGGGGCGCGATGGTGGCGGACGGCACCCAGCAGTTCGACAAGTGGTGGATCGGGGTCTTCCCGGGCCTGGCCATCCTCACCGTCGTCCTCGCCTTCAACTTCCTGGGCGACACGCTCCGGGACGCCCTCGATCCCGGCACCGCCCGCACGATCGGCGCGGAGAAGGAGCGGGTCGCATGACCGGCGGCAACGTGCTGGAGATCAGCGGCCTCACCCTCGACCTGGGCGGCCGACGCATCCTCGGCGGCGTCGACCTCGCGCTGCGGCCGGGGCGCGTGCACGGGTTGGCAGGGGAGAGCGGCTCGGGCAAGACCATGACCGGGCTCGCCGCGCTCGGTCTGCTGCCGCCCGGCTCGCGCACCGGCGGCCGGATCGAGCTGGAGGGCACCGACCTGCTCACCCTTCCGCCCCGCCAACTCGCCGCCCTGCGCGGCCGATCGGTGAGCATGGTGTTCCAGGACCCGTCCACCAGCCTGCACCCCATGCTCGGCATCGGACACCAGCTCACCGACCACCTACGCCACCACCTGAAGCTGGACCGCAAGGCGGCGAAGGAGCGGGCCGCCGAGCTGCTGACGCAGGTCCGTATCCCCAACCCCCGCGAGGCGCTGCGGCGTTACCCCCACCAGTTCTCCGGCGGGATGCGGCAGCGCATCGCCATCGCCATCGCGCTGGCCTGCGAGCCGAAGGTGCTGATCGCCGACGAGCCGACCACCGCCCTCGACGTGACCGTGCAGGCCGGTGTGCTGCGGCTGCTGCGCGGCCTCTGCGACGACCTCGGCCTCGCCGTCCTGCTGGTCACCCACGACCTGGGCGTGATGTCCGCGATCGCCGACGAGGTGAGCGTGATGCGCCACGGACTGGTCGTGGAGACGGGTGCGCGCGGCCAGGTCCTCACCGAGCCGCGGCACGAGTACACCCGTACGCTCCTGGACGCGCTCCCCGGAAGGAGCACCGCATGACGACCCGTATGGCCCCCGACCCGACGGCCCCTCTCCTCTCGGTCGACGACCTCGTCGTCCAGTACCACCGGCCGGGCGCACCGCCCACCCGTGCCGTCGCCGGGGTCAGCCTCCAGGTGCGGGCCGGTGAAGTCGTGGGCCTGGTGGGCGAGTCGGGCTGCGGGAAGTCGACGCTGGCCCGCGCGGTCTGCGGGCTCGTCCCGCCGGCGGAAGGACGGATCGTCTACGACGGCACGCCGGTACGTCCGTTGCGGGTGCGTCGGCGCGAACCGGCCCTGACCGGTATCCAGATGGTCTTCCAGGACCCGTACGGCTCCCTCAACCCCCGGCGCCGGGTGGGCGCGCAGCTCTCCGACGGCATCCGCACGGTGGCAGGGCGGGGCGAGGCGGCCGAAGGCGCCACCCCGGAGGACCTGTTGGAGCGGGTGGGGCTGTCGGCGGACGCCGCCGGGCGCTACCCGCAGGAGTTCTCCGGCGGCCAGCGCCAGCGCATCGCCATCGCCCGCGCGCTCGCCGCCCGCCCCCGGCTGCTGGTCGGCGACGAGCCGATCTCCGCGCTCGACGCCTCCGCGCAGCTCCAAGTGGCCACGCTGATGCGGTCGTTGGCCGTCGAGTCGGGCGCCGGGCTGCTGTTCATCAGCCACGACCTGTCCGTCGTCCGGCTGATCGCCGACCGGATCGCCGTGATGTACCTCGGGCGGATCGTGGAGACCGGCCCCACCGCCGAGGTCTGGGCCGAACCACGCCACCCCTACACGCAGGCCCTGCTGGCCGCCGTACCCAAGCCCGACGGAGCGGGCGTGCTGCCCGCCGAACTCCCCGGCGACGTGCCCGACCCGGCCGAACCGCCCACCGGCTGCCGTTTCCACCCCCGTTGCCCGCAGGCCTTCGACGGCTGCGACCGGGAGGAACCGCAGCTGATCGCCGGGGGCGTGGCGTGCCGGCTGTACGCGGCCTGACCCGGTCCGGGCCGAACGGTCCGGCCGCACGGACACCTTTCACGACCCCTCACGACCTCTCACGATCCCTCACGGAGGACCGATGCCCGACGACGGACAGCTCGCCGACCTGTATCCGGCCGATCGCCTCCACAGCGCCCGGGAGGCCACGGCCCGAGCCGGTCTGGACGCCCTGCTGATCTCGCCCGGCGCCGACCTGCGCTACCTGACCGGCTACGACGCCCTGCCGCTGGAGCGGCTGACCTGCCTGGTGCTGCCGGCCGACGGCGACCCCTTCCTCCTCGTCCCGGCCCTGGAGGAACCCGCCGCGCAGGCGTCCCCGGCCGGTGACCTGGGCATCGAGATCACCGGCTGGCAGGAGACCGAGGACCCCTACGCCCTCGTCGCGGCCCGGCTGCCCGCCCGCACGGCCCGGATCGGCGTCGACAACCACATGTGGGCGGAGAAGACCCTCGCCTTCCGTGCCGTACTGCCGGACGCCGAACAGGAGTTGGCCGGAGGAGTGCTCAACGGGCTGCGGATGCGCAAGACCTCGCAGGAGGCGGCCGCCCTGCGCCGGGCCGGGGCCGCCATCGACCGGGTGCACGCCCGTATGGGCGAGTGGCTGCGCGCCGGACGCACCGAACGCGAGGTCGGCCGGGACATCGGGGACGCGATGCTCGACGAGGGGCACGTCCGGGTCGACTTCGTCATCGTCGGCTCCGGCCCCAACAGCGCCAGCCCGCACCACGAGGTCTCCGACCGCGTGATCAGGGCCGGCGACCCCGTGGTCGTCGACATCGGCGGTACGACCAGGGACGGTTACTGCTCCGACTCCACCCGGGTGTACGCGGTGGGCGAGCCGCCCGCCGAGTTCCGCCGCCTCTACGACGTGCTGCTCAGCGCCCAACGTGCCCAGACCGACGCCGTACGGCCGGGCATCAGTGCGGGCCAACTCGACGCCGTGGGGCGGGACATCATCACCGACGCCGGACACGGACCGCACTTCGTCCACCGCACCGGACACGGCATCGGCCTCGACACCCACGAGGAGCCCTACATCGTGACCGGCAACCCGCTCCCGCTGGCACCGGGCATGGCCTTCTCCGTCGAACCCGGCATCTATCTGCCCGGCCGGTACGGGGCGCGGATCGAGGACATCGTGATCTGCACGGAGGACGGCGGCGAGCGCCTCAACCGCACACCCCGGGACCTGGTCGTCCTCCCCTGACCCGAGCCCCACCCGCGTCCCGTCGCTCATCGCACGCACCCACGCAAGGACCCCGCCATGCCCGCTTCTCCGTCCCGTTCCGCCACCCCCGCACCCGGCGGTGGTGCCCGCCCGGGTGGCGCGCCCGCCGAGCTGGCAGAGGTGTGGGCGGTGATCACGGGCATGTACGAGGGCTACACCGCGGGCGACCGCGAGCGCATCGACTCCTACCTCGACCCCGAGGCCACCGTCTGGGACTCGGCGACCCCCGAACTCCTGTGTGGCAAGGGCGAGTTGGACCGCGTCCGGGACGGCCGACCGACGGCCGACGGCGAACCCGCCGAGACCGGCCTCACGGCGTACGGCCAAGTCGTCGACGTCTTCGGTGACTTGGCCGTGGCCCGCTACTGGCTGCGGGTCCACTACCGCGCGGCCCCACCGGACCTGGCCCGCAACACGGCGATACTGCGGCGGGCCGACTCCGGCGGGCAGTGGCTCGTGGTCCACCTGCACGAGGACGTCCAGAGCACGCCGTAGAACAGCTACTTCTTCGTGGCGCCGCACAGTTCCGTGTCGATCAGCGCGTTCTGCGCCAGCTCCGTGGACAGGTCGGGCGCGCCGTCGCCGGTCGCCTCCAGGACGACGGTGTGGCGGCCGTCGGCGGTGACCCCGTCGCGGGTGGTGTAGCCCATGAGGTCGCCGGCGTGGCTGTAGTAGACGCCGCCGCAGGTCAGCGGGATCTCCATCAGGCCCAGGCCGTAGCGGGCGCCGGGCCAGACGGGGTCGAGGGAGGCGGCCCGTACCGTCGTCTTCATCTCGGCGAGCTGGGCCGGGCGCAGCAGCCTGCCGCCCAGGAGCGCCGAGAAGAAGCGGGTCAGGTCGCCGGTCGTGCTGATCATGGCGCCGGCCGCTCCGGCGGCCGTCGGGTTGAGGTCGGTGACGTCGATGGTGGGCCCGCTGTCACCGAAGTCGGAGTAGCCGTGCAGGTGTCGGCCGGGGATGCGGGCGGCGGTGTCGGGGGCCGAGGTGTCGCGCAGGCCCAGCGGGCGGATGACGCGCCGGGTCACCTCCTGCTGCCAGGTGTGGCCGGTGGCCTTCTGGATGATCATCCCGGCGACGATGTAGTTGGTGTTCGAGTACTCCCACTGGGTGCCGGGCGCGAAGTCCGGTGCGTGCCGCATCGCGATCCCGACGAGCTGCCGCGGGGTCCAGGTGGTGTACCGGTCGGCCTGGAAACCGTCGACGCTCGCGATCTCGGGGAAGTCGGCGGTGTAGTTGAACAGCCCGCTGGTGTGGTTGAGCAACTGCCGTACGGTGATGGCGTTTCCGTCGTTGCCGTTGCCGTCCACCAGGCCGGGCAGCCAGTGTTCGACGGTGTCGTCCAGCGACACCCTTCCCTCGCCGACCAGTTGCAGCAGCACGGTGGAGACGAAGGTCTTGGTGGAGCTGGCGATCCGGAACCGGTCCGTGGCGCGTGCCGCTCGCCCCGTGGCGGTGTCGGACACTCCGGCGGTGGCGTACCGCCGTCCGTCCGGACCCGTCGACTGGGCCAGGACGGCCACGGTCCCCGTCTTCTGGATGGCGTCCACGCTCCGCTGGAGGGTGGAGCGGCGGGACTCCGTGGCGTTCGTGGCGCTCGCGGCGGGCGTCACGAGCCCGAGCCCGAGGGCGGCCAGCGCGGCTGCGGCGGTGAGGTGACGGATCGTCATCATGGGCTGTCTCCCGGTGAGTTGGCGGTTCGGTGCACCGGGCCTCCGGTGTGCTCACCAACCTAGGAAGCAGCCGCACGGTGATCGATCCAGCTTGCGGGCCGGTCTGCCGTACAGCCTGCTGTACCGCCGCGACCTCACCCGCCGGCCGGATCAAACCTTGAACCCGTGCGGTACGTCCGAACGCCGGTCCGATCGAGTGGACTCCAAGGGGCGCGCACGGCGGGAGTGCCTCGCGGCGGACTCCGGATGGTGGCGTGACACCCTCAGCCCCGACCGGAAGAAGCACCCCCACATGCGACGTACCCCCTCCCGCCGCCTGTTCGCAGCTGTGCTGCTGGTGGCGTCCGTACTGACCCCGATGACGGCGGTCTCCGCCACCGCCGCCACCCCCACGGCTACCGTTGACTCTGTGGCTGCGGACCGGCACGACCATGACGAGTGCCCGTCGGGCGGCCTCGGCCATGACCTGACCGCCCGCCTTGACAAGGCCGTCGCGGACGTCCGCCGACAGGCCGGCATCCCCGGCGTCACCGTCGGACTGTGGATGCCGGGCAAGGGGTGCTACGTCCGCTCGACCGGCGTCGCCGACAAGGCCACCGGCGCGCCGATGAGCACCGACATGTACCTGCGGATCGGCAGCGAGACCAAGACCTTCACGGTCACCGCGCTGCTCCAGCTCGTCGACGACGGGCGGATCCGCCTCGACGACCCGATCGACCGCTACGTCCACGGCGTGCCGAACGGCCGCCGCATCACCCTGCGCCACCTGGCCGAGATGCGCAGCGGACTGTTCCCGTACAGCTCCGACCCCGACTTCGTGCACGACCTGCTGAGCGACCCGACCCGCTCGTTCACCCCGGACGAGCTGCTCGCGTACGGCTACAAGCACCGCAACACCTCCGCGCCGGGCAAGGTGTTCGTCTACAACAACAGCAACCTGGTCCTGCTCGGCCTGGTGATCGAGAAGGTCACGGGACACCACGTCGCCGACGTCATCGACCGGCGGGTGCTGCGCCCGGCCGACCTCGACCACACGCTGTTCCCCGACGGCCCGAACGTCCGTGAGTTCCCCGAGCCGCACCCCCGCGGCTACACCAACCAGACGCTGAGCGGCGAGGTCGTCGACTCCACCGACTGGAACCCGAGTTGGGGCTGGTCGGCCGGCGCGATGATCTCGGACCTGCACGACCTGCACCGCTGGGCGAAGATCGTCGCCACCGGCACGCTGCTCAGCCCGGAGACCCAGAAGCAGCGCCTGAAGACCCTGCCGACCGGATTCCCCGGGCTCGGCTACGGCCTCGGCATCTTCGACAGCGGCGGCTGGATCGGGCACAACGGTTCCATCCCGGGCTACGAGAGCGTGACCGTCTATCTCCCTTCGCAGAAGGCGACGTTGGTCGTCCTGCTCAACACCGACATCACCTCCGGCGGCCAGGAGCCGTCCTCGTTGGTCGCCCGCGCGGTCACCGAGATCGTCACCCCGGACAACGTCTACGACCGTCCGGTGCCCACGAGTTGACGGTTCGCGCCGCCTACCGCCTAGGTCCCGCGAGGGCGTAGGCGGTCGTGCCGCCCGCCAGGAGGAGCAGGGCCGTCCAGCCGGCCGCCGGGGTGCCCGGCGGCAGCAGCAGCCAGGACGTCACCCGCGTCGGCGTACTCGTGGCGGGCGGGGCGACGAACGACAGGGAGAGCCAGGCGAACGGCGGCGTCCACGCGTACCGGCCGCCCGACAGCGCCGCGCCCAGGGCGGCCAGTCCGGTCAGGCCCGCGCTGTCCCGGACGACGAACCCGGCACCGGCCAGGGGCGCGCCCATCGCCTGCACCGCCAGCAGCACCGCGGCGACGACCGTCCCGGCGAGCAGCACGTGCGCCGCTCTGCGCGGCACCCAGCGGATCGCGGCCGTCCGGTCCAGCGCGAGGTCCTGTCCGCCGAGCCCGATCGAGGCGGCCATCGTGCCCATGGCGAGGACGAGCACGGGCAGTCGCGGATCACCGGGCGCCCGGCCGCCGTCCGGGGCGAGCGCCCAGATCACCACCGTGCCGGTCACCACGGCGGCGAGCGACGCGGGGACCTGACGCGAGCGGGCGTACAGCGTCAGCCATCTCAACGCCGGCCATCTCGACGGGAGCCGTGCCGATGCCGGCCGTCTCGCGGGAGCGCGCCTCACCGGGCCGTGCCGCCGGACAGCACCTCGAACGGATCGCCCTCGCAGGACAGCGCGGTCGCGCGCATCGCGTTGATCCGCGCGAGCTGCTCGGACCACGGCAGCGCCTTGAGCTTCTTCCACACCGGGCGCGTCTCGGCCTCGACCTCGCGGCGCATGCTCGCCGACGTGCCGGGCAGCGGCTTCAGCTCCCCGAGGATCCAGCCCACCGCGACGGTCTGCGCGTAGTCGGCGCTCCCGAAGCCGCTCCAGCCGACGGGGGTGCAGTCCGGCGCCAGCCCCTTGGCGAGCAGGGCCCGGGTCAGCTCCTCGCCCTTCGCGTCGGCGACGACGGCGTCGTCGAAGCCGAAGAGCACGGTCGTACGGGACCACCGTGGCGTCGATCCGTACGGCAGTACGGCGGTGTTCTCGCGGACCGCGACCGGCGCCCGGTCGCCCAGCGCGCCGTGCAGCAGGCGCAGCGCCTCCTTGCCGGGAGCCGCCAGGCCGGCCAGCCGGTCCTGGTGCGCCCTGGCCACGCAGACCGGGCCGTCGCACACCGACTCGGCGGCGGCCCGGTCGACGACGTACATCCGGCGTGGGTCGGAGGGCAGGACGAGCAGGGCGAGCACCGCGCCCGCGACGACGGGTGTCAGGGCGAGCAGCCGGGCGCGCGGGGTCGCGGCGACCAGCAGCGCGAAGCCGGTCAGGGCCATGCCGAGGAGCCAGATCGTCTGGCCGACGTGCACGGGGGTGGAGACCGTGACGAGGACGTTGTGCACCTCCTCGACCTCCGGTGAGAGGAGGGAGACGCGTTTCGGCTGCGTGCTGTCGAACCCCGTCGCCGGGTCGATCGTGCTCGTCCGGCCCAGGGACATGTGCATGAGGGCGGTGAACACGAAGGCGCCGACGGCCAGCAGGGGCGGGGTGAGCGCGGAGGGCAGGGCCCGTCCGGCGCCCATGCCCAGCAGGGCTCCCGCGACGAGGAAGAGCGCGCCGATCAGGGAGATGGGCAGCCAGCCGAAGTGCAAGTAGTCGGTGTGGGCGGGCACTTGGACGCCGCCGACGAGGACGAGGAGCGCGAAGGCCGAGGTGAGCGTGATCGCCGTGGCGCCCGCCGGGACGGCCGCGCGATGCCGGGCGGGGCGCGGTGTGCTGGTCAGCAGCTCGATCATCTTCGAGCGGTGGTCGCGCAGACCCTGGAGGGCGCCGAACCCGACGGCGAGCGGCCACAGGTAGAACAGCAGGCTGCGGGTCCACATCGCCAGGGACGTCCACTGGGCCGTCCACGCGGTGGTGCCGTTCCACCACGAGGCGTTGCCCAGCAGGTAGAGGAACGCGAGCGCGCTCGTCAGGACCACGCCGCCGGCCCACGGGGCGACGGAACGTCTCAACTCGGTACGCAGGACACGGAAGTTGATGTCGACGCGAGGGACGCGCAGGTTCAGGTCGGCATGCGGGACACGTGCGTTCACCAGGAACCCCTCTCCCGCTCGGGGTTCTGGAGCAGCGCCGAGTAGCCGCGCTCCAGCGGGCTGTCGCCCACGTGCTCGGGACCGCCCGCGGCGGCCAGTTCGTCCGGGGTGCCCTGGAAGACCAGCCGGCCCTCGGCGAAGAGCACCACGTCGGTGCAGGCGGCGGCGACGTCCTCGACGAGGTGGGTCGAGACGACCACGCAGGTGTCCGCGCCCAGCTCCTGCAACAGCTCGCGGAAACGCAGCCGTTGGGCCGGGTCCAGGCCGGCCGTCGGTTCGTCGAGCAGCAGGATCGCCGGATCGTTGACGATGGCCTGGGCGATGCCGACCCTGCGCACCATGCCGCCGGACAGCGCCTTCATCCGGTCGTCGGCGCGGTCCGCGAGGCCCACCCGCTCCACGGCACGCTGCACCGCCCCGGGGATGTCCGCCTTCGGCACCTCCTTCAGCCACGCCATGTACTCGACGAACTCGCGCACGGTGAACCGCTTGTAGTAGCCGAACTCCTGCGGCAGATAGCCGATCCGGCGACGTACCGCCCGGTGCTCGCCCATGCCGCCGGCGGACTCGCCGAGCAGTTCGAGGGTGCCCTCGGCAGGGCGCAGCACGGTGGCCAACGCCCTGATGAGAGTGGTCTTGCCGGCCCCGTTGGGCCCGAGGACACCGTGCACACCGGTGCCCAGCGACAGGTCGAGCCCGTCGACGGCCATCCGCTTCCGGCCGACCCTGACCTTCAGCCCGGTGGCCCGGATCTGCCAGGCGTAGGGTGTCGGCGCGATGTCGGCCGCGCTCACCGCGGGCATCATGGAGCGCTCCTTTCACTTGTCTTCGTGGTGGGTTGTCCGACGGGTGCCTCAGTCGTCATCGATGCGCCCCCAGCACGGAGTACGCACCCCTGCGGGCGATCACGACACCCACACCGAGCGTGAGGACCAGCCCCCACACCGGCAGACCGCCCGTCTGTAGTGCGAAGGTCGCCCGGCTCGCGGCCACGGTCGGTGTCACGACGACGGCGGCCCATACGACCACCACCGCGACGGCGGCCCGGGTCACCCCGACGACACCGCCGAGCGCCAGGGTCGTCGAGGTGAAGGCCAGACAGGGCAGCAGCCACTGCGCGGCCGTCACGCCCGGCACCCCCGTGGCCCAGCCGGCCACCAGCAGCGCGGGCACGACCACGGCGAGCACGGACGCCGTGCGCCGCAGCACCAGATGGAGGCCGGCCCTGGGCACCGACGCCGTCAACTCGTAGGCCGGATCGAGCCCTTGCGACCACGAGGCCGCGACGCCGAGCACCGGCAGGATCGGCGCGAGCAGCAGCACCAGCGACACATCGCGGGGTCCGGAGCCGAGGCCGAAACCGCCGCCGACCACGTCCAGCAGGAGCGCGAGCAGGGTGACGCTCACGACCATGGCCAGCCACGGCACCATCGTGGGCGTCAGCCAACTCGACAGCCGTACCGACCGATACCGGCGGCGCGGTACCGGGGTGGTGGCGGCGAGCCGGGGTTCGAGGCCGGACCAAACGGTGTCGACGAGCTCGGCCACGGTGGGCGCGTGCGCGGTGACGGCGGCCGAGAGCCGGTCCCGGCAGATCCGGCACGCCTCCAAGTGGGCTTCCACGGCCCATACTTCGTCGGCGGCGAGGTCCGTGCCGCCGCGTGCGTAACCGTCGATGATCCGCGTCGACGCGTGTTCCACGTCCATGTCAGCGCCCTCCGCCCTCATGTCAGCGCCCTCCGCATCGCGATCCGGGCCCGGCGCGCACGGGTCTTGACCGTGCCTTCGGGCAGGCCGAGCAGGACGGAGGTCTCCCGGACGGAGAGCCCGTCGAGCACCATGGCCTGCAGTACCTGCCGCAACTCCGGCGCGAGGCGGCGCAGCGCGTCACCGACGTCTCCGCCGACGGTGGCCGCGAGGGCCTCCTCCTCGGCGGCGGGCGCCGCGTCGGCGGGAGCGGCGGCCAGGGGCGGCTCGGCGTGGTGGGCCCTGCGCCGGAAGGCGTCGACGAGCCGGCGTGCGGCGATCGTCCACAGCCAGCCGACGGCCGTCCCGCCCACCGAGGCGCCCGCGAACGCGCCGGCCGCGCGCCACACCGCCAGATACGTCTCCTGCATCACCTCGGCGACGATCTGCTCGTCGCCGCAGCGCCGGCGCAGCCGCACCGCCAGCCACGGCGCGGTACGCCGGTACAGCTCCTCGAACGCCGCGCGGTCACCCCTGGCGACCAGCCGGACGAGACGTTCCTCGTCCGGCTCGCCGGGTGCCTTCCTGACTGATCTCACACCGGCTAGACGCGGGACGAGCTCCGCGGGTTTTCACTACGAAGTGAGCCCCGTCACACAGTTGGCGTGGACGGGGCCGGGGACGGGGGTGGGGCCTGGGCCGGGGCGGGGCCGGGTCTCAGCACACCGGGAAGCCGAACTCGTATCCCTGCTGCTTGAGTTGGGGCAGGATCCGGCGCAGGGCCTCGACGGTCTGGGAGCGGTCGCCGCCGGCGTCGTGGAAGAGCAGGGTCGGACCGTTCGGCAACTCCCGCTGCACGGTGGCGACGATGGCGTCCGTGCCCGGCTGCTCGAAGTCCTTGGTGTCCACGTTCCAGCCCAGCGGGCGCATGCCGTGGGAGGCGGCGAGGTTGCGGCTGTAGGGAGTGAAGGCCCCGCCGGGCGCCCGGTAGTACATCGGCCGGACGCCCCCGGACGCCTCGGTGATCATGCGCTCGGCGTCGAGGATCTGCTGCGACTGGTAGGCCTGGGACTTCTTGTCCATCGTGGTGTCGTGCGACACCGAGTGGTCGCACAGCCGGTGCCCGGCGGCGACGACCTGCTTCACGAGGTCGGGGTGGGCCTGCGCCTGCGTCCCCACCATGCAGAACGTGGCCTTGACCCCGAACTCCTTCAGCACGTCGAGTACTTGGGGGGTCCACTCGGGGTCGGGGCCGTCGTCGATGGTGATGTTGACGCCGCGCGTCCCCTTGTCCGAGGCGTGCGCGATGGTCACGGCGACGCGCTCGACGTGGCCGCCCGCCGCCGAAGGCGCCGACGCGGCGGCCTTCGGCGACGGGGCACCGGCCTGCGCGGTCCAGGTCGAGGCGCCGGCGGCGAGCAGCGCCACCCCGAGCGCCGCGCCGAACACCTTGCCGTACCACCCGTGCCCGCCGCCGTGCCGCGCCATGTCCGCCCCGCTCTCCCGAAGTTCCTCGCCGATTCCCTGGTCACCCAACGACCAACTGGCAGGACGAGAAGCGGCGGCGAAGGGATGCGTCCGTTACCGATCAAGGACATATCCGGGGTGATTCACGGACGATCGACGGGCGGCGAGCGGTGGGTACCGGACGCTCGTCAGGTGGTGAAGCGGTGGGTACCGGAGCCGACCCGGTAGACCGCGCAGCCCTCCTCCTGCCGCAGGAACGTCCCGTGCGTGTGTCCGACCGCCGCCGGTCCTGCCGCGGGCACCCACACCTCCGCGGTCGTGTTGGGCGGCACCTCGCAGGTCAGGGTGAAACGGCCGCCCTTCAGGCGCCACCGCGTGGCGACCGGGCCGTAGAGCGAGGTGAACTCGGCGCGGGCGGAGGTGACGTCCTTGCCCGGGCGGGGCCGGACGACGATCTCGCGGTAGCCGGGCCCGCCCGCCGAGATGCCGGCGATGTTCGTGTACATCCATTCCCCCACCGAGCCGTAGGCGTAGTGGTTGAAGGAGTTCATGCCCGCGTCCTGGAAACTGCCGTCGGGCCGGATGGAGTCCCAGCGTTCCCACATCGTGGTGGAGCCCCGGTCGATCGGATATCCCCAGCTGGGGAAGGTGCGTTGCAGCAGGAGGCGGTAGGCGACGTCGGTGTGACCCGTGTCGGTGAGGACGGGCAGCAGCCGGGGAGTGCCGAGGAAACCGGTCGACAGATGCCAGTCCTTGGCCTCGATCAGCGCCACCAGCCGGTCCGCCGCGGGCCCCCGCGCCGCGTCCGGCAGCAGGTCCATCGACAGCGCCAGGACGTACGCCGTCTGCGTATCGCCCTTGATCCGGCCGTCGGCGGCGACGTAGGCGTTCTGGAAGGCCGTCCGGATGCGCCCGAACAGACCGCGGTACAGGCCGGCGTCCGCGTCCTCGCCGAGCTCCCCGGCCATCCGGGCGGCGAGGTCGGCGCTGTGCGCGAAGTACGCGGTGGCGACGACGTCCTTCGGCGTCTCGTCCTCGACGTTCAGCCAGTCGCCGTATCCCTGTGCCGGGCGCAGCAGTTGATCGCTGTTCCGTTCCAGGTACGTCAGCCAGGTCTTGACCGACGGCCAGGCGTCCCGCAGGACCTGCTTGTCGCCGTACGCCTGGTAGAGGGCCCAGGGGACGGTGACGCCCGCGTCGCCCCAGCCCGCGGTGCCGCTGCCGAGCGCGCCGACCGCCGGCGCCACGTCCGTGAACGCGCCCTCCGAGGTCCGTGAATCCCGCAGATCGACAAGCCACTTGGACAGGAAGCGGGCCGACTCCATCGTGTAGGCGGCCGTGGGCGCGAAGACGTTGATGTCTCCCGTCCAGCCGAGCCGCTCGTCGCGCGCGGGCGTGTCGGTCGGCACGGAGAGGAAGTTGCCGCGCTGCCCCCAAGTGATGTTGTGGTGCAGCTGGTTGAGCATCGGCACGTCGGTCTCGAAGTCCAGCGTGAAGGGGGCGGACGTGTGCATCACCCGCCCGGTGACGGCCTTCGCGGTCGGCGTGCCCGGGAACCCGGTCACCTCGACGTAGCGGAACCCGTGGAAGGTGAAGCGGGGTTCGTAGACCTCCTCCTTCCCGCCGCCCTTGAGGGTGTACGTGTCGGTGGCCGCCGCGGTCCGCAGGTTCGCGGTGTAGATCGTGCCGTCGGGGTTGAGCACCTCGGCGTGTCTGAGCCGGACGGTCCCGCCCGCGGCGCCGGACACCCGCAGCCGCACCGAGCCGACCATGTTCTGACCGAGGTCGAACACGTGGACGCCGGGCCTGGGTTGGGTGATCGCCTTCGGCGTCAGCTCCTGCTCGACCCGTACCGGGGCGTCCACCTGCGCGACGACCAGACCGGGCCCGAAGGCACCGGCGCCGCCCCTGCCCCGTACGCCGAGCCAGCCCGTGTCGTCGAAGCCGGGCGCAGCCCAGCCGGGAGTCTCCTTGCGGGCGTCGTACGTCTCGCCGTTGAGCAGGTCGGCGGCGACGATCGGCCCGGCGGCGGCCCGCCAGTCGCCGCCCGAGGTGATGCGCTCGCGCGTCCCGTCCGCGTACTCCACCTCCAACTGCGCGAGCAGCGCCGGGACCTGGCCGTACTGGCCGGGCCCGAACATGCCCACGTTGCCCGCGTACCAGCCGGGTGCCAGATACGCCCCGATCGCGTTGGCGCCGGGCCGCAGCAACTCGGTGACGTCGTACGCCTGGTACTGCACGCGGGTGCGGTAGTCCGTCCAGCCGGGGGCGAGTTCGTCGCGGCCCACCCGGCTGCCGTTGAGGTGGGCCTCGTACAGACCGAGCGCCGTGGCGTACAGCCGCGCGCGTGCCACCTTCCGGCGCGGCAGCCGGAACTCGTGCCGCAGCTGGGTCACGGCGTACGACACCGGGACCACCCGTCCCCACGGCCCCGCGCCCCACGCGGCGGCCACTCTCGCCGCCGGCCAGCCCCCGTCGTCGAACCCCAAGTCCCGCCAGCCCGAAGGGGGTTCATGATCCGTGGCTTTCCAGGAGCCGTCGGTGAACACCTTCTGCTCACCGGTCGCGGTACGGACCACGAGGACGGCGACGAGCCCCGCCGGGCCTTCGGTCGCGTTGGTCGCGGCGACGGCGATAACGTTGTCGCCCGCCCGCACCCGGTCCAGTACGTCGACCACGGCCGGGCGTTTCCAGTCCTCGTTGTCCGTGTCGAGGTCGGTGTGCGCCACCTCGACCCCGTTGAGGGAGACGGCGTACACGTTGTCGACGGTGATCGCCAGCGTGGCCGACGTGATCCCGTCCGGGAGTCGGACGGTCCGCCGGAACCAGCGCGTGGCCGCCGGCACGCTGCTCGTCGGATCGCCCTCGGGGAACCAGATCCACGAACCGCCCTCGAAGGACGGCGCGTCGACGAGGCCGGCCGGCGCGGAGATCCACTCGGCGGTCCACTCCCCGCCCGTCATGAGTCCGGTCTCCCACCACGAGGGCGTGCTCCAGCCGGAGACCCGGCCGTCGTCGTCCCACACGCGAACGGACCAGTGGTAGCGGGTTCTCGGCGCGAGTGCGGGGCCTCCGTAGGACACGAGGACGGACTCGCCGGACATGACCTTCCCGCTGTCCCAGACGTCCGGCCGGGACAGGCGTGACGCGGTGGTGGCGACCCGCACCTGATAGGCGCTCTGCCGCACGTCCACCTTGTCGGACACCAACGGCCAGCTCAGTCTGGGCCGTTGGGCGTCGAGGCCCAGCGGGTGCCGGACGTACTCCACGGTCGGCGCGGCGACGCGCAGCCCGCCGGCTGTCCGCGCCCGACCCTGCCCGGCTGCCGGCGCGGCCACCGCCGGTACGCCCTCGGCGGTCACCGCCGCGACCGTGGCGACGGCACCCGCGAGAATGCTCCTCCTGCTGATCACTACGACTCCTCACTCGCACGCACTGCTGGACCGGATGAATCGGATCCGGATCTGAATCGATTCATTCGTGAGAGGCGTGGGTAACGTAGAGCCGTGTGAGGTCGGGGTCAATCAACTGTGCAATTGTTTTTGTGGCCGGCTGTGTGGATTGAACGGTTTCAATCCACACGGGAGTTGGCGGCGTCGGGCGCCGGGAGCGAGGAGGTCGTGGGCCGAGATCCACAGGGTGTAGGGGTTCGCCAGTCCGGGGTGTGCGGCCGTCATGCGGTCGACGAGCCGCCCGGTGCGGAACTGCGGGCCAGGGCCGTCTCGAAGTCGGCAGCGGGCGCTGGGGCGAGGCACTCGCCGCCGCCGCGGTGCGCGCCGAACGACGCCTCGAAGCGCGTACGTGACGGTGCGAGCCCCCCAGGGCGCCCCGGGCGCGCTGGACCTTAGAGTGAGCTGATCGACTCCTGTGACGGATGTGCCGGGAGTCGGTCTCAAGGGGACTCAAGAGGAAGGCACAGGGGGCAGTCGATGGCGGGCTATGTGGGTGGGCTGCTGCGAAGACCGGTCGCGGCGGGAGTGAGTGGGGCGTTGGTGACGGCCTCGGTGCTGCTCGCGCCCCTGGCGAGTGCCGCGGACCGCGGACCGGCCACGGTGGGCGTGGTCTCCGCGGCACCGGAATCGGCCCAACGCGGCTCGCGCAGTGCCGAGTTGGGGGACGGCGGCCGCGTCGAACTCGTCGACGGACGGGACCTCCGGGTCACGACGGACCCGGAAGGCGCCGGGGGTCACCCCGCCCGCTACACGGTCGCCGCCACGAACGGCACGGTCTCCATGCGGCCGACCGGGAAGTCCGCGGCGGACCGCAGGGCGGCGACGCTTCCGCTGACGGCGACGGGCACGCGTGCTGGTGCTGGTGCTGGTGCTGGTGCTGCGGGTGCTGGTGCGGGCGCGGCCACGAGTACGGCCACCGCGCGCGGCGGTCTCGGTACGGCGAGCGCCGCCGCATCGACGTACACGGTGAAGCTGAGCATCACGCACGCCGACGTCCGGTCCAAGATGTTCTACGTCTGGGACCGCAGGACGTGGGCGTCGTACGCCGTCAACATCGGTACCTCGGGCGGCACTTCGAGCGTGAAGCTGCCTCCGGGCGACTACTTCTCGGTGGCGTTGCACGACGACTGGATGGAGCCGAGCTACCTGCTCACCCGTACCTTCACCGTCGGTTCGGCCGCCACCACGGTCACTTTCGACCAGCGTGCGGCCAAGGAGACCGCGATCCGTACCGACGACACCACCGCCGGCCGGGACTCCTCCGCCGTGTGGATCAGCGTGCCGGGCGGCGACCTGGCGGGCTTCGCCGGCGCGGGGCCCGACAAGGTGTACGTCACCCCGTTCTCGGTGCCCGGTGTCTCGCTGCGGCTGCACGAGGTGCTCGCCAAGAAGGGCGCCTCCGCGAGCGCCCCGAGCCCCTACCGCTACGACCTCACGCACAGCTTCACCGGTACGGTGCCCGCGTCGCCCGTCAAGACGGTCCGTACCGCCGCCCTGGCGAAGACCGTCACGAAGATCAACGCCCCGGGCACCCGCACCACCGCGTACCTGCAGAGCGTGCCGTCCTTCGGCGAGTGGACGGGCGTGTTCATCGGGGACTCGGTGCCGGCCGCCGGTTCGGTCACCGAGTACACCACCCCGGACATCACCTACAGCCGCCTGCTCAACTACGGCACCGGCGAGCTGACCCTGAACCTCCCCGACCGCACCCTGCCCGCCGGGACCAGCCCGGGCGAGGTGCTGGGCGCGGCCCCGCTCCAGCCGGTGCGCGGCCAATCGATCGGCTCACAGCGGTACTTCGGGAAGATCTCGCTGTACGAGGGAAGCGCCTTCGGCGACACCGAGGGCAACCCGGGCCTCGACCTCCGCGCGACCTACGCCTACAAGCTGACGTCCGAAGGCGTCACCTACGCCCAGGCCTCGGGCCTCGACAGTTCCCAGGGTGTGACGTCGTCGAGCCTGCCGTCGTTCGAGAAGACGTACAGCCTCGACCAGACCGTCCACCGCCGCGTCCCGTACGCCCGGTTGTCGACGGACGTGCACAACGAGTGGACGTTCCGCTCGGGTTACGCGGAGGGCAAGGAACTCCCGCTGATCGACGCCCCGTTGAAGGTCTCGGGGCTGGACAGTCTGGGGCGCGCGGCGGCCGGGACGGTCCGGATCGACGCGAGCGCGCGCACCCGCAACACGTCGTCGGAAGCGGCGAACACGAGGATCACGGGCCTCGCGTACTCCACGGACGACGGCACGCACTGGACCGACCTGCCCGTCGGGACCGACGGCTCCGCCACCCTGGACGTACCGGCCACGGCCTCCTACGTCACGCTGCGCGTCACCGCGGCCGACGACAAGGGCGGCAGCCTCGTCCGCACCATCGTGCGGGCGTTCGGGGGCCCGGCCCCGCAGAGCGACGAGACGGTGGGCGCGACGCGCATCTCGAACGTCGTGGTGAACGGCGGAAAGCCGGTGGAGCTGACCGACGAGCCGCTTCAGGAGTTCACCGCGAAGTTCACCGCGACCGACCCGTCCGGGATCGCGAGCGGCGACCTCTACCTCTACCGGGGCTCGTACACCACGCCCGACGCCGTCCTCTACGGCACCTGGCCGGCGACCTGCACCAAGCTGAACGCCACCACGTCCACCTGCGCGGCACAGCTGGCCTACATCCAGCCGCGCTGGACCCTCGGCCGCAACTCCCTCGCCGGTGCCTGGAAGGTCGCCGCCTGGGCCGAGTCCGCGGACGGCACGGGACACACCGATCTGCACGCCGCCAAGTCGGCCTCGGTGGTGCGCGATGCGACGGTGACGGTGAACGCGTCCCCCGAGCCGGTCACCAAGGGCAAGACCCTCACGATCACCGGCAAGCTCACCCGCGCGGACTGGGAGACCCTCGGCGGCTACCACGGCTACGCCGCCCAGAAGGTGAAACTCCAGTTCAGAAAGAAGGGCACCTCCACGTACACGACGGTGAAGACGATCACCACGAGCAGCACAGGAGCCCTCAAAACGACGGCCAAGGCCACGACGGACGGCTACTGGCGGTACGCCTTCACGGCCACCCCCACGACGGCAGCGGCCACGTCGGGCGGCGACTTCGTGGACGTCCGCTGACCTGATCGCACCTCGCCGGGCCCTGGATCGCTCCGGGGCCCGGCAGTCGAGCAGAGAAGGACGGCGGCCGTGGGCACGCCTCTTCCTCACACCCGTGGCTGCCGGCTGGCGACCCGGTAGATCAGGTACGTGATTCCGAGGATGAAGTCCACGGCCACCCACAACCCGATGATCAGGCCCACGCCGATGGTGGTGCCGACGTCGCTGGCGTCGTTGCAGAGCTGCAGTCTTGCGCCGGTCCTCCCCTGGCACGACTCAGGTGTGCCGTGGCCGCTCGCGGCTCCGGCGATCACCCAGATCAGGAACAGGATCTGCACGGCCAGGAAGACCCAGAAGAAGACGCGATGTCGCTTGCGGGGGAGGGGAGTTGCTGCCTCGCTCTGGTACGGGGATCGGCCAGGTGGGACGCCTTGCGGCTGTACCGGCCAGGGATGTGACGGTGACGCTTGCGCCTCGGGATTCCGTGGGCCCCAGCTCTGTGCTGGGGCGGTCTTGGGATGCCGAGCGTGATGCAACTTGCTCATGATCCGGCCCTTCTGGGCGTTGCTCATTCCATCGTCCGCCTCGGGGGTCGCATGTGCTCGCCGAGACACCTGGCTCGAACATTTGTCCGTTGACTGCGCAGGGCGTTTCCGACCTGCCGGGGCTCTTCCCCACCCGGCGCTGTCCACGACCCGAGATCGCGAAGTTCCAGTGGGCGAAAGGGACTTCGCCCGTCCGGGGGTGCAGGGCCGTTCCGGCCGACCGTCCGGCCGGTGACGGCGGAGGCTCACAGCAGCCCGAGATCCCGGGCGCGGAGCGCTGCCTGGGTGCGGTCGCGCAGGGCGAGGCGTTTGAGGATGCGGGAGACGTGGTTCTTGACCGTGCCCTCGCTGAGGTACAGCCGCGCGGCGATCTCCCGGTTGGTGTGCCCGTGCGCCACGAGCCGCAGGATGTCCGTCTCGCGCGGACTGAGGGAGACGGCGGGAGCCTCGGCGGCCGGCCCGGGTCGAGGCAGGAAGGCGGTCAGCCGGCGGGCGACGGACGAGTGGAGCTGGGTGACGCCCGCGTGCGCCAGGCGGACCGCGTGGGCGAGGTCCCCGGCCGGCAGGTCCTTGAGGAGATATCCGTGCGCGCCGGCCCGCAGCGCCCGCACGACGTACTCCTCGTCGTCGAACGTCGTCAGCATCACGACCCGGCACCCGGGCGCCCGGTCGCGCAGGACGGCGACCGCCTCGACACCGTCCATCGTCGGCATCCGGACATCCATGAGCACGACGTCCGGCTCCGTCTCCAGAGTCTTCGCCACGGAGTCCCGGCCGTCCACGGCGGTGCCGACGACCTCGATGCCCGGCCGGATGGACAGCAGGGAGGCGATGCCGTCCCGGATGAGCCGCTGGTCGTCCACCACCAACACCCTTACGGGCACCGTCTGTTCGGGCTCCTCGTCGTTCATGTCACCGCCTCCCCGTCCACCGAGGACGTCGCCGTCGTCCCGCGCGGGACCATCACCGTCACCCGGGTGCCGGCGCCCGGGCCGCTCTCGACGTCGACGCTCCCCGCCACCAGACCGACCCGCTCCCGCATGCCGAGCAGCCCGACCCCGGCGCCGCTCGTGTCCGGGGCGAAGCCGCGACCGTCGTCCGTCACCTCCAACTGTGCGGCGCCCCCGGCCAGCCGGACCACCACGGTCACCCGTGAGGCCCCCGCATGGCGGCGCGCATTGGTCACGGCCTCCTGCGCGGCCCGGTACAGCGCGGTCAACTCGCCCTCGCCGTAACCGTCTTCGTCGCCGCTCACCTCGACCGTGACCCGCGGCCGCGCCGCACCGTCCCGCGCCAACGCGGCGAGCGCCGCCGCCAGCGTGGGGCGCGTCGTCCCGTCCCGCAGAGCGCGCACCGACTGCCGTACGTCTCCCAGCGCGAGCCGCACCGAACGCCGTGCCTCGGCCAGCGCCCGCCCGGCCGCGTCGGGGTCCAGGCTCTGGAAGTCGGCGGCCATCTCCAACTGCACGGACATCGCGGTGAGATGGTGACCGAGGCTGTCATGGATGTCCCGTGCCAGCCGGTTGCGCTCGGTGGCGGTGGACAGTTCGGCGACCCGCGCGGCATACGCCTCCACTTCGAGCCGCGCGCGCTGCTCGCCGACGGCCACCGCCGCCATCGAGAGCGCCAGCACCAGCCCGACGCAGAGCATCAACAGGTCGGCCACGCGCTCCTGTTCGCGGTACCAGCCGGGCGCGCTCAGCAGGTACGCGGCGAGCAGCCCTGCCACGCACAGCGCGCCCAGCGTCACCGCGACGGCACGCCCGAAGGCGAAGTAGGCGGTGAACGGCACCAGCACGAACAGCACTTGGGCCAGTCCCGAGGCGTCCAGCAGCACCACCGCCCCGATCAGGGCACAGCGGGCCAGCAGCAGCGACACCCGGGCAACGGGCCACCGTCGCCCGACCGCCTCCAGGACGAACAGCGCACCGACCGCGGCGACGAAACCGCCCGTCCGCCAGGCCACCACCCCGGGCCCGTCGTCCAGACCGGCCGCCGCGGAGTACAGCCCACCCGCCAGTACGACGCCGTACAGCAGCGGCGACACCCACCGCACGGGCACATACGCCATCCTGCGCACCCCCTCGACCCGCTCCCGCCAGGCTAGGCCGCCCCCGACCGCCATGGGACATCGGCGACCACATCCCAGCCGGATCGAGCCCGACGGCACATGCCGAACGGCTCAACGTCGCCCGTACGACGGTGACTTCCGGCCGTCGACGCAGGACGTCCATCACCTCCCGGCGCCGACCGACCGCCTCCTACGTTGGCGACCCGGACCCGCGGTCCGAGCAACCACCCCACCCACCGTCCGAACAACGGGAGCAACCCCATGCCCTCATTCATCACCTCACCGCCGCCACCCACCTCGTCGACACTGCGCGCAGGCGCCCTGTGCGGCGTACTGGCCGGCCTGCTGATCGCCCTGCCCGGCCTGGTCGAGGCGTTCACCGGAGAGACTTCGGCGACCAGCGTCCCGCTCGCCCTCGCCCCCGCGTTGGCCCTGCCGCTGCTCACCGCACTGCACCAGCGCCAGGCCCCGGCCGCCGGGAGCCTGGGAAGGACCGCCGTCACCATGAACCTCATCGGCCTCGGCCTGTTCGGCGGCGCCGCGTTCGCGTCGAACCTGGTGCTCTTCTACCTGGACGACGACATCATCGACGAGACCCTGACCGGCCCCACCGTCCCCGCGCTCATCGGTTCCGCGGCCGTCTTCGCCGTGGGCTGCGCCCTGTTCGGGGCGACCATGATCCGCGCCCGGGTCTTCCCGAGGGTCCCGTCGTGGGGGTACGCCGTGGTGCTGCCGATCTTCGCGTTCCTGACCGCCCTGCCCGAATCCCTGCTCACCAGCACGCTCCACGTCCTGGTCGGCGCCATCCTGATCTGGCTCTCCACCGCACTGTGGCGCACGACCCCGGCCACGGAACACACCACGTCCCCGAACCGGGTATCGGCCTGAGCCGAACCTCTGCTCTCGCGCACTCTCAGCCTGGGAACCCAAGGACATCCAGGGACATTCAATGCTCGCCGCTGGACCTCCACCCGGGACTCCACCCATGGGTCCAGGTGCGAAAAGCCTTGTCCCAGCAGGCTTGAGGGCATGACAACGACCGACTGGATCATCGACATCGCCCTCGTCCTCGTCGTCTTCCGGCAGCTGCGGGAAGACAGGCTCGACCTCAAGACCTTCCTGATCCCGCTGGGCATCGTGGCCTTCGTGGCGCACAACTACCTCGACTCGATCCCCACCGCGGGCAACGACCTGGTGCTGATCGGATCCCTGATGGGTACAGGCGCCGTCCTCGGTATCGCCGGCGGCGTCTACACCCGGATCCGCTCCGCAGGCGGTCACCTCCTGATCAAGGCGGGCGCGGTCTCGGCGGTCCTGTGGGTGCTGGGCATGGGCGCCCGGATGGGCTTCCAGCTGTGGACCGAGCACGGCGGCGGTTCCGACGACGTCGCCCGGTTCAGCCTCGCCCACCACATCACCAGCGAACAGGCCTGGGTCGCGGCGTTCGTCCTGATGGCGCTCACCGAGGTGGTCACCCGGGTGGCCACGATCTACGTACGCAGCCGGATGGTCGACCGTGCGCAGCCGGCCGTGACGGCAGTCCCCGCCGCGTCCTTCTCCGGCCGCACGGCCTGACCGCGAGCCACGGATCTGCCGGCACTCCGACGACGATCGACAGCAGCGACTGATCCCGATGGACGACAGGAAGGCCCAGGTCGATGACCTGGGCCTTCCTCGCGCGCCATGGAGCGCTGAGCCCGTGACGGGCCCGGCGCCCTCCCTGAGTCGGCGGGGCCCGGGAGGTCAGCCCTTCGGGTCGGGTTTCCGCGCGACGGTGTCGCCTGCAGGCAGGGCGCGGAGCATGGCCCTGTAGAGGTCGTCGTGCGCGGGCGAGGCGGGAAGGGGGGCCCGGGCCGGAGCCTCGAAGGACTGGATCATCAGGGCTACGACGCGTCGCCAGGCGTCGGGAGCCGCGTCGCCGCAGGCGTTGACGACGCCGAGGTTGGCCATGTGCAGCAGCACCAGGTCGGAGGGGTCGAAGTCCTCGCGCAGCCGCCCCGTGGCCTTGGCGCGGCCGATGAGCTCGACCATGCCCTCGTACGCCTCGTTCCGGCGTTTCTCCATGGCCCTGGCGGTGGGGAAGCTCATGGTCAGGACGTCGGCGAAGCCGTTGTCGGCGGCCTGCATCGCGCAGGCGGCCTCGATGTAGCCGGTGAAACCGTGCCAGGGGTCGGGATCTTCGAGGGCGGTGACGACCGCGTCGGCGTAGGCATCCATGCGGTCGGAGAAGACGGCCGCGACCAGCGCCTCCTTCGTGGGGAAGTGACGGAAGACGGTGGCGATCCCGACACCTGTCTCGCGGGCCACGGAAGCCATGGAGGCACCCAGGCCGTCGCGTCCGAACACGGTGCGCGCGGCGGCGAGGATCCGCCCCCGGTTGCGCTCGACGTCACTGCGCACAGGCTGGGTGGCGGGGGCGTCGGAGTGCTGGTCGCCGGGGCTCATGGGAGCAGTCTAGCAATCGGAAAGCCCTATCCATTTCCTGTGCTACGGTGGTCGAAGTGAACCGGAAAGGGCTATCCGGATCTCAAAACGGATAGCCCACTCCACATCCCACCGTCTCTCCGGCGCCGCTCGAGACTCCTCGACGGCGCACCGCGAAAGGATCGCTGTGACCAGCATCGCCATTGTCGGAGCCGGCCCCCAGCTGGGCCTGGCCATCGCCCGCACCTTCGGTTCCCAGGGCTACGACGTCGCCCTGATCGCCCGCAACCGCACCAAGCTCGACGACCTCGTCGCCACCCTCACCGCGGAGGGCATCACCGCCGCCGCGTTCCCCGCGGACGTACTCGATCGCGACGCCCTCACCCAGGCGCTGAAGGACGCCGCCGCGCAGTTCGGCGGGATCGACGTCCTGGAGTACTCCCCCGTGGGCACGTTCGGCGTCACCACGCTGACCACTCCCTCCGGGACCGAACCGTCCCATGTGGAGTTCGAGATGAACTTCCAGCTGTACGGGGCCATCGCCGCCACCAGGGCGGTGCTGCCCGCGATGCGCGAGGCCGGTGCGGGCACCCTGCTCTACACCACCGGCGCCGGCTCGATCTGGCCCGACCCGCGGGTCGCCAACGTCAACGCCGCCGCGGCGGCGCTGCGCAACTGGGCGATGAACATGCACAAGGAACTGCTCGGCACCGGCATCCAAGCAGCCCATGTCGGCATCGACTCCTCGATCGGCGTCTCCGTCCTCCCGGGCGTGGAGGCGGCCCGGCCCGAGCAGATCTCGCCGATGTACTGGGAGCTGCACACCACCAGGCGCGACGACGACGAGCTCGTCTTCAAGCTCGATGACAAGGGCTTCCCCCGCGGCTGACACCGGACTGGTCCCGTCCCCTCGCCGAACCCGGATCGCGCCGCGGCTCGCCACGCCACGGCGCGATCCCCGAAGAGGGCCGACCGGTCGTCCCAGCATCCGCCCGCCGAGGAGACGCCATGACCTACGCGCGCGACCGCGAGACCAGACCGTGGCTCCCGCCGCTCCCCAGTGGGTCGCATTCCGCCGTCCGAGCACCGCGCATGCCGGATGCGGGGGCATCTCACACGGGGAACCGCCAAGCCACGCAGACCAGTCGTGACCGACGTCCCGACGCGGACCGCCGCCGGTACAACGCTCATGGATCCCTCTGCGCGACCGCGTCATGCGTATGAACCGGCCGACGCCCCCGACTCACGGGGGCGCAGCGCATCAGGACGCGATGTCCCGTACACAGGTCGACGAGGGCATCACCCGCGTCTTCCAGCTCCTCGGGAAGCGCTGGATCGGCCCCATCATGTCCGTGCTGATCACGGGACCGACGTACTTCGCCGACCTGCGCCGGGCGATCCCCGGAATCAGCGACCGCATGCTCTCCAACCGCCTGACCGAGCTCACCGCCACGGACCTCGTCGCGCGCACCGTGGACAACGGGCCGCCACTGCGGGTGTCCTACCAACTGACGGCAGGGGGTGCGGCGTTGGAGCCCGCACTCAAAGAACTCGCGAAGTGGGCGAAGACCCATCTCCCGGAGCACGGTCGGCCGCCCGACCGGTGAAGCCGTACCTTCATCTTCGGCGACAACAAACAACCCCCAGGCCGCTGACCTGGGGGCAAATTCTGGAGCGGGTGACGAGAATCGAACTCGCACTCTCAGCTTGGGAAGCTAAGGGCATTGGGGGCCTGCTCGGGGCTGACCTGCGGTGAATCAGCGCCGGGGCCTGGTGGGCGGTCGGTTGGTTCCCCGGTGTTCCCCGTGGTTCCCCGCCCGATCTGGCACAGGCCTGGCACGCGGCTCACGGCCTCACCGCGTGGCAATGTCAGTGGTGCCGTACACAATGCGCGCCATGAGCGATCACTACGAAGTTGTCTTCTCATGCTTCCTGAGCGCCGACACTCCAGCCTCTGTTCTGCGGGCGCTGCGCTGGCACATGGGCATGGAGGACGAGCGCCCGGAGGGCCTGGACGCAGAAGATCATCCTTACCCGTCGCTTCTCCCGGGCAGCAGCCCTCTACCGGGCGGAGACACCTTGTCTCTTCGCCACACCGCCCAGCAGTTCACGGAGTCGGGAGAGGGCTTCGTCTGGGAGCTGTTCGCCCGTCTCTATTGGGTCGATGACCTCACGCTTCACCTCGACGCCCTTCTGAAGCTGATCGCTCCACACGTCGTGTATCAGGGCTACGGCGGCCATATTCGCGACGAGTACGACACACACGTGAAGAGCTTCAACTTCCACGACGGCACATATGACCGCATCCGGCTCTGAGCAGACGTTCCGCCAGCCTCGATGATGAGAAACGCTCCCAAGTGGCATTGGAAACCACTCAGGGGCCCGACCCGCACTGCGGATCAGGCCCCTGAGTGGTACTTCACTGTCGGGGTGGCGGGATTTGAACCCACGACCTCTTCGTCCCGAAGCGACGAGGGTGGGGGCGCTGCCTTGAGCCGACTTCCCTCTGAATTGCACTGATGGTTCGCCGCCGTCCGTGTTTGTTCGCCGGTGTGCGTGAGCGTTGTCACTCAGTTAAACACTCATCCATACGGCAAAACGACGACTGCTCGTGCTGGGCTCCGTGCTGTGAAGATTGACGTTAGAGGCCCAACTGCGTCTTCAGAACTGCTGCCGCGAGTGAGGCGCCGATAGAATTCGCCATATCCCAGGCCCACCTCCCTGCTTTCGCAAGGTGTTGAAGAGCCTTTCCTTCGTCGCCTTGAGTGGCTGCTGCCTGAGCCTGAGCAACAGCAGCGATAGAGACGTCACGCTCGGGGTCATCTTCGTCTGTGCTTGCCGAACGCATCGCCCGCCTAAGATCAGCCAATTCGACGGAAAGGCGTTGCAAGTCAATTTCGCCTGCGGATCCTTGGAAGTTTTGGATCGTCACATCTTTCGCTTTGGAGTGCGGTCCCACAGCCCCGGCCTGACCGACCTCGTACTTGTCACGCATGTACTCTTCCCCTTTTACTACGATTGACGGCGCAGACGCGCCTTGGAAAATAAAAGTATTACTTGTGTTGCGCGGGACCTGTTCACTGTTGTTCGCGAATTTTTTACCCTCGGGCTGCTCTCTGCCCGTGGCAGCCTGCGGCAAACCTGCTTGGCGCATGATCAAAGGATCGAGCGGCGAGGGCCGTTCTGCAAGCCTCACTAGGTCCCTATCGAGGCCTGTAAGGTTGGCTGGCAATCGAGGAAAGTAGAATGCAGGGTAAGGCTCCAGGTCATTTGGAACTTTGTCCCAGCATTTAATCCACAAGGCTTCGTCGTTAACCTCGGATTCGGCGAGGGGGCGGTCCAAGTACTTCTGCATGTATTCGACGTAGGATTCACGCGTACCCGAGTGCAGTGCTGACAAGGCCTTGATCCACCATGTAACGGCGTTCGAAGGGAAAGAGACATCGGCAAATGCGGCACTTGCGCGTGATGCATTGCCATCGCAGAGCCAAGAAAAGGCACATTGAGCAGCCAGAGTAGGGTACCTTGCCTTCCCGCAGGCCTCAAGCCCCATTTCGGCGACTATTGCAGATTCCTGCCATTTTCCGGCCCTCTGCAAATCCAAGGTTTTGCAGAGGAAAGCATATCCAGGTCGTTGTTGGATTCTCTCAACAGATTTCCGGACTTTCTTCAGTGCATCTTCATTCCCTCTCCCGTGAGCCAAGAACAATGCCTGCTCGAAAAGTCTCCATGAGTACTGAACGCCGCCATCGTTCACCTTGTCGAATCCACTTAGCAGCAGATCGATTGCCTCTGAGCTGCGATTCAGGTAGGTGAGAATGTACGCTCCCAAACTATAGATAGGGATAGCTTGTGAAAGTTGCACTTTTTGAAGTGCTTCGTTCAGAACTCTCAATGCATCTTGAGGCTTGGAGGAATTGAAAGCCGCAAGAATTAGTTTCCTGTAAAAGATCCAATGCTCGTTCTCATGCAGGGAGTCTATTGCTTGGCGCGCCACAGATTCGGAGGCATTATAGCCTTCGAACTTTCCCGCCAAATCCATGCGGAGAAGCCATGCGCCTGACTGGCTCTGAGAGCGCGTTGCATAAGTAACTTGCCGATAGGCGAGTAGATCGTCGTCTCGCAGATTCCTCCTCATGAGAAGCCTAGCCAGGAGATATCTGAGGTTCGAGTATCCGCTTTCTGTGGCGGATAGTGCTGCCATCAATACAGAGATCAACTGCTGAGAGGCGTCGGAATCTTCGGGCATACGGGTGATGTTTTTGTAGCTCGCCAAAAGCTGAGACCTGTAATTGGCTGCGATCTCCTCAAATTCTTCCTCCTTTCCGATCTTCAAAAGGTGATAGCGGGCTTCAACGAAACTCGCTCCGTGTGCTAGTAGCGAAGCGGAGCGGTTCTGGCTCCTAAAATGTCGTGTAAAGTGATCGGCGGCCTGAGTATGTGCCACTCTGAGTCGGCGCGGTTCCGCGGTAAGCTGGGTCCTTACAATTTCACGCATAATCGGATTTAGACTGAACCAGCTTTTATTGCGTGACAGGAAGAAGCGCTTCGAGAGTAGTTGCTGAGCAACTTGAGGCTCCTCCACAATTCGAGATAGTCTGTCGATAGCGTCTTGACGGAAAGGTGTCCTGTAAACCGAGATCATCTGGAGGAGTAGCTTCGTATTTACTTCAAGGTGCTCTAGTGAGCGCCGAGCCAGCCTTACCTCAAGCTGCTTTACCAACGCCGGAGCAGCCACCTGATCGCGGACATCCCACGCCTCGGAGCCCAGTTGAATCAGTTGTTCAAGCGGCTCATCGGCAAGACATGTGACGAGAACTTCAAGAGCCCTTGGATTTCTGCCAAGCCATCGCACGACATCCAGACGCTTCTCTGTGTCGATTTCTTCTTGCAATCCTCTCATGGAAAGGAGATTGTCTAGAATCTGGACGCCTGCTATCTCATCCGGTGGATAGACGGTATGCAGAGCGACGTCTTCCATCCATGGACCAGCAGGCAAGGATCGGTTGGTGATGAGGAGGAAGCGGCCTGGGCCTGGCGTGCGTTGGGAGATCTGAGTAATTAGGCTCTGCAATTGTCTTGGTGGCAGCCCTGTTGTGGGGTCCAGGAGTGCCTCAATATTGTCGAGTACGATAAGACACTTTCTGCGGAGGAACGATAGAAGGCCGGCATGGAGATCGCCATCTGGTCGGCTCGAAATCTCATTTTCTCCGATTTCGTCCAGCTCGGTTGCGATTAGGATCAGGAGATCCTCCCAGCCGAGTCCGCCTTCCGGTGTAACTACCCGAATCGCAGGGCAATCCGCCCTTCGGATTACTTCGTTGGCGATTCGGGTCTTCCCTACTCCACCGAATCCTTCCAGAACGCATACGTGCGGCCCATTGCCCAACCAGTCGTCGCACAACCAGCCGATTAGTTCCTCCTGGGAAGGGCCCTGGGGCATGCGAACCTCCAGCTTGACTGTGTCGTGAATCACCCATCTTAGTCTTTCCTCCCAGTTGCAGTGCAGGCTTCCGGTGACCTTCCGCAGCGAGGTCGGCGTAGCGGCTTTGGGGTGGCGCTGCTTTGGTGCGAGTGATCATGGCCCCGTAAGCTTCCGGCGCGTCGGGCAGTCTGTGGACCTGCCCGGTAAAGCACGACGTTGGGGCCATGATCTTCGAGGCTCGCGCCAAAGTGGCTCCGTAAAGCCGTGGAGCCGACCGCCCCCGCCACGACGTACCCCTTCTCTGGCATCAGGTGGCTGCATGCTTGGAGCGCGGCACGGGCGCCGGCCGGGCTGGAGCGGGGCGGAGACAGGAGCGCAGGCCCGGCCGGGGGCCGGGCCGCGCGCGGGGAGCGGAGCGAGCCGCCTTGAACCTGTAAAGAAGGTTGTAACTCAGTCGGGCCCGTGGGGCGCCTGGGGCGCTGCGTGCGGTTTGAATTCCTGTGTGCAGGATGGAAGCTCAACGCGTCGGCGATGTGCCAGGGGTAGGAAGATCACGGGTCGGATCGTCCAGGTGATGCGGGTGTGGGCCTGGGTGAGTGTCACGGTGCATGGCTCGGCGCGTAAGAGGGCTTTCCTCGTGGTGATACGGCCGTCGTACAGCCACGCCCACGCGTCCTGAGACGCATCGGGGTCCAGTGCTGGTGAGATCGTGCGGAGTGCGACCGCCACCCATCTGTCGGCTTGTGGTGCCGTGTACGCGTCGAAGGACGCTCGGAGACTGGGTTGCGTCTGCTCGGTGAGGTCCTGGGTCCAGCACTCGCACCAGTAACCCCGTTGCGGCTTGTCCATCAGCACGGGTGTCCCCCGACCCCGGGGTCTGTGAAGAGTTCTGCGGTGACCGTGTGGCCGCCGTCGCTCTCGTGGACGACGACCCGGTGGGCGATCACGCTGACCATGCCCAGGCCTCGCCCGTGCTCGGCGTCCTGGTCCCGGCGCTCGACCTTCGGGGTGCTGCCGGCACCCCCGTCGTCCGTCACCGACAACGCGATCACCTGTGCCGATACCGCCAGGGCCAGATGGAAGCTGCCCGAGTGTTGGCCGCTGGCCGTGTGAAGGATCGCGTTCGCGCTCAGCTCGCTCACGATCAGTTCGGCGTCCTCGGCCCATGGCGATCCGTGCAGGATGTCGCGGGTCCAGCGGCGGGCCCGGCTGACCTCTTCCGGGAAACCTGGGCAAGTCAGTCCCCAGACCCGGGTTGTACTCGTATACTCGTGCATACAAGTTCCTTCGTGCTGGTAGGCCGCCATGTGCAGCGGGTTCGGGCTAGACGAGTTTCACGCCGTCATGGGCGCGGATGGCAGGCGGAGACGCCGCGTCCATCGCGTCCAGAACGCGGATGGCGTACGCCTCGTCGGCAAGCTCGGAGACTTCTTCCCGGGTGGCCCAGCGCAGGGCGCGGGTCTCGTCGCCGGTGGTGGGAGTGCCGTCGGCAGCCTGGCAGCGGAAGACCAGGGAGACGATCAGGCCCGTCATGTTCTTGTAGACGCCGGTCAGGGACGCCGGAAGGGCGATCTTGATGCCGGTCTCTTCGAGGACTTCGCGTTGCAGGGCCTCGGGGACGGTCTCCTCGCGTTCGAGGACACCACCCGGGGGCTCCCACTTGCCGTTGTCCCGGCGCTGGATCAGGAGGGCCCGGCCCAAGTCGTCGATGACGACTCCGGCGACGCTCACGGAGTGCGGGCGTTCTGTGCTCACGTTCCTCGGCCCTCTCGGATGGCTAGGCTCTCCACCGTAGCAACAACACTCACCCACACGTCTAGATACCTAAAGGAGTGCACCCGTGACCCCTGCTCTTCCCTCCGGCCAGCTCGGTGACCTCGACCCCACGAGCGATCGTGCGGTCTTCCGGCAGATCGCCGACCAGCTGCGCGAGGCCATCGACCGTGGACGGTTCAGAGAGGGCGAGAAACTGCCCTCCGAGGCGGAGCTGGTGGACCACTACGGGGTATCCCGGATGACCGTCCGCAACTCCTTCTCCATCCTCCAGGGCGAAGGACTCGTCCACGCCGAACACGGCAAGGGCGTCTTCGTCCGGCCCCGGCCACCCGTACGGCGGCTCGCCTCCGACCGCTTCGCCCGCCGGCACCGGGAGCAGGGCAAGTCCGCGTTCATCGTCGAGGCGGACACGGTCGGCAGCCATCCCCAGGTCGACAGCCTTGAGGTCAAGGAAGAGAAGGCCAGCCAGGACATCTCCACCCGGCTCGGGTCCGTACGGCGCGTGCTCGCCCGCCGGCGCCGATACCTGCTGGACGGGAAGCCGGTCGAGTTCGCCACCTCCTACCTCCCGCTCGACATTGCCCGCGGTACGCAGATCGCCGAGCCGAATCCCGGGCCCGGCGGCATCTACGCCCGACTCGAAGAACTCGGCCACCGCCTGGACCACTTCGAGGAGGAGATCCGGGCCCGGATGCCTTCGCCGGACGAGGTCAAGACGCTCCGACTGGCCTCCGGCGTGCCCGTCATCCATCTCGTCCGCACCGCCTTCGACACCGAAGGGCGGGCCGTCGAGGTCTGCGACACGGTCATGGCGGCAGACGCCTACGTCCTGTCGTACCAGCTTCCGGCGACCTGATCGTCCTGGTTTGCGGTGGTGCGCGGGGCGCTCTCTCGAACTCGTACACCTCAGCATGCATACTCGTATAGACGAGTGGGCAAGTTGTGTGGCAGGGTGATCGTCGTGAGCCCGGGAGATCGGGTTCACAGATCGCTACATGTATAGACGAGTAGATAGGGAAGCTGTCTTGCGTACCATCCGTGTTGAGACCTCCGCCGCCACGATCCTCCTCACCGAGGCACCTGAGCCCAAGGTCCGTGACCGTCAGACCGGCGAGATCGCCAAGGACGCCGTCAGTGGTGAGGCGCTGATGACACTCGGCGTCGTCTACATCGAGGACGGAGAGTCCTCGCTGATCAAGGTCACCGTGCCCGAGGGCGGTGTCTCCGAGGGCCTGAACCTGGGCGCTCCGGTCTCGCTGCCGGGGCTCGTCGCCCGGCCGTGGGAGTCCGTGTTCAACGGCCAGCAGCGTCACGGCATCGCCTACCGGGCCGCCGCCGTCACCCCGGCCGTGTTCCCGGCCGCCATGGGGGCCACCGCCTGATGACCGACCTGACGACACTCCTGGAGGTGGGTGGTCCCCTCGCCGCGCTCGGCGGCGGGACCGCCTACACCCGGGCCAAGTACCCGGCGGTCTACTGGTCCGCCGTCGGCGGCCCGATATCCACCGCGCGCCTGCTCAGTTCGTACACCTCCGTCATGGAGGCGTGCGGCTTGACCGTCGCCCCGTCCCGGCTGCGGGTCCTCGCCGTCAAGGCCACCACCCGGCGTGAGGTCCGGCCGGTCCCACCCCGCCGGGGCGTCATCCGGCCCACCTCGACCGGGATGCGCATCCGGCTGCGGCTCGCCCCCGGCCAGGAACCTGCCGACGTCGCCGCCTCGGCCGAACGGCTGCGGCATGCATGGGGAGTTCACGCCGTCTACGTCACCACCGTCAAGCCGGGTGTCGTCGAACTGCGGCTCGTAGGCTACGACGTGCTGCGGCGGGTGCGGATGCCCCGCAAGACCGGCTCCGGGTTCCTCAAGGTGCCGGTCGCCCTGCGGGAGGACGCAACTCCCTTCGTACGGGACTACCGCACCGTTCCCCACCAACTCACCCTCGGTGCCACCCTGTCCGGCAAGTCCATGTACCTGCGCCACATCGTTGCCGGACTGGCCCCTCAGCCCCTTGCCCTCGTCGGCATCGACTGCAAGCGCGGCGTGGAACTGGCGCCCTTCGCTCCTCGCCTGTCCGCCCTCGCCACCGATCCGGACGAAGGCGCCGCACTGCTGCCCGTGCTGGTGAAGGAAATGGAGGACCGATACGACCTGATCAAGGCCCGACAGGGCATCGCGCCCGACACCCCGGACGAGGAGATCACCTCCGACATCTGGGGCCTGCCCGAGAGTGAACGGCCCACCCCCGTCGTCCTGTTCGTCGATGAGGTGGCCGAACTCTTCCTCACCGCCACCCGCAAGGACGAGGAGCGCCGGGACGAGATGGTCACCCAGCTCATCCGCCTCGCCCAGCTCGGCCGCGCGGCCGGCATCTACCTGGAGGTCTGCGGGCAGCGCTTCGGCGCCGAACTCGGCAAGGGCGCCACCATGCTCCGCGCCCAGCTCACCGGCCGCGTCTGCCACCGCGTCAACGACGAAGCCTCCGCCAAGATGGCCCTCGGCGACATCGCCCCGGAAGCGGTCTCTGCCGCCTGCGCCATCGCCCCCGAACTGCCGGGCCTTGCCGTCGCGGGCGACACCTCCGGCGGCTGGTCCCGCATCCGCACCCCGTATCTCTCCCTCGGCGACGCCGCCGAGATCTGCCGGGAATCGGCGCACCTGGTCCCCGACCTGCCCGCGCTCAAGCCCTTCCGGCCCGCCATCCCCGTACGCCCCACCGAGACCCCGGCCCCGGCAGTCCTCCCGCACCCGGCGACCGACTAACGCACACCTCTGCACCCGGTCGGCGTGACCGCCTCACGCCACGTCCCTACCCCTGCCATGCCCGAAACCGAAAGGAGCCGGACCGTGCGCGCCCATCTGGCCCGTGTCGACGCGGTGTTGGTCCAGGCGCTCATCGCCGCCGCACTGTCCTTCGCCCACATCCACGACATCGCCATGGCGGCCGGACAGGACGGATGGAAAGCGTGGGCCTACCCGACCAGCGTTGACCTGCTGCTTGTCGCCGCATGGCGCCGACTCCGCACCGGTACGGCCAAAGCGGCGGCCTGGTGCTGGTTCGTCATCGCCCTCACCGCATCCCTCGGCGCCAACGTCGCCAC
Organism: Streptomyces sp. NPDC002499; assembly: GCF_053595415.1. Lineage (NCBI taxonomy): Bacteria > Bacillati > Actinomycetota > Actinomycetes > Kitasatosporales > Streptomycetaceae > Streptomyces > Streptomyces sp. NPDC002499. Next base: position 170,661 of record NZ_JBSFXO010000006.1, on the reverse strand, counting down.
CGCCGGACTCCTCGACATGACCGACGTGCCTGCCTGGCTGCGCATCCTCGTCGCGGGCTGGCCCGCGGTCGCCTTCCTCGGAGGAACTCTCCTCGCCCACTCGGCGCCTAAAACGGCCACCGAGGAGAACGGCACGGAACTCATCGAGGACCAGGAGGACGAGCCCGAAGCCACACCCGAGACGTCCGCCCAACCCGTCGCCATCGAGCCAGCACCGACCACCCCGCCCGTTCCGGTGCCGACCGCCCTGGTCGACCACGCCCGCAAAGTCGCCACCGAACACCACACCCGCACCGGTGTCCGGATCGACACCCCCACCCTCCGCGCCCGCCTCGGCATTCCCGCGCCCCTGGCCGAAGCCATCGCCGCCCAACTCTGAAGGGAGAACCCCGCATAACCGCCAACCGCCGCTTCCGCAACGTCACCCGCATCGGCCCCGTCCAGGTCGCCACCTCCTACGACGGCCGGGGCCGCGAGAAGCACACCGCCGCCTGCACCGCCCCGCGCTGCAACTTCTCCGCCGACTACGACAGCCGCGCCGCCGCCGAACTGGCCGCACGCACCCACCGCTGCCCCGTCCGCTGAAAGGACCCACCACCCCGTGACCGTCAGCCTCCCCCTCGTCGTCATCCTCGGCTTCTTCGCCTGGGGAGCGGTCAAGTTCCTCGGCGTCCGCACCTGGATCGTCGCCCTGATCGCCCTGTTCGGCTTCTGGCTCTCCCACACCTTCCTCGCCCCCGCCATCGAATCCGGCACACGCTCCGGCGTGACCGTCATAAACGGCTGACACATCTAGACGAGTAGATAAGGACTCCGGGCCATGTTCCTGCCCAAGTACCCCGACAACCCCACGCCGCCGCCGGCACACACCCACACCGCAACGACCGTCCCGGCGCCCGCCCGCCGCTCGCTGCCGTCGGTGTCCATCGATCAGAAGACGGTCGTCGCCCTGGTCGTCGGAGGAGTCGTCCTCACCGCGCTCCTGGCCGCCGTCGCCGTCACGGCCATCTCCGTCGCCGTGGCCGCCGTGGTCCTGCGCTCGATGCTCCGCGACCAGCACCGCCGCTGAAACAACGCCCGGCCTCCGGGGCGACGGCACACGACCAAGCATTACGCCGCCCCGGAGGCCTTCCTCCCGACCGAGCCAGTCAGAAGGGAAACGCCATCTTCACCCGCACCACCCCGGCCCCCGTGCCGGAACTCGCGAACCTGGCCGCCCAGGGCACCCTCCCCGGTATCCTCCGCCAACTCTCCGGCCTCGGCGGCTGCACCCATCCCATCCGCCTCGACGGCCACCGCACCGAATACGACCTCGACACCACCACCGGCGAGATCGGCCGCATCCTCCAGCACCTCGACTCGACCAGCCTCCCCGCCGGACAACTCCTCGTCCGCTGCAACAACCGCCGCACCACCCGCTGCCCGGCCTGCGCCGAGGTCTACCGCCGCGACACCTTCCACCTCATCACCGCCGGACTGCGCGGCGGCAAAGGCACCCCGGAACAGGTCGGCACCCACCCCCGCGTCTTCGCCACCTTCACCGCCCCCGGCTTCGGCCCGGTCCACAACCGCCGTACCGACGGGCGCCCTTGCCGCTGCGGCCTCCACCACGACCAGGAGGACGACACCCTCGGCACCCCACTCAACCCCGACACCTACGACTACGAAGCCGCCGTCCTCTGGAACGCCCACGCAGGCCAACTCTGGCGCCGCTTCTCGATCTACCTCCGCCGGGAAGTCGCCAAGCGCGCAGGCCTGAGCCAACGCCGTCTCCGCGACCACGCGCGCGTGTCCTTCGCCAAGGTCGCCGAGTACCAAAAGCGCGGAGCCGTCCACTTCCACGCAGTCATCCGCATCGACGGCTCGGAAGGCGGCAACACCCCACCGCCCGCCTGGGCCACGGCCGAACTCCTCACCGACGCCATAGAAACTGCCGCCACCAAGGTCCGAGTCGACGGCCCCGTCATCGACGGCCGCACCCACACCTTCACCTTCGGCCGCCAGCTCGACGTCCGCACTATCCGATCCGCCGACTTCAACGAGGGCCAGGAACTTACCGAACATGCTGTCGCCGCCTACATCGCCAAGTACGCCACCAAGGGCGCCGAAACAGCGATCGGCGCCCTTGACCGCCCACTGAAGTTCGTCGTCGAACTTGCCCAACTCGACATCAGCGACCACGCCCGCCAACTCATCCGAACCGCCTGGGCCCTCGGCGCCCGCAAGAGCCTCGAACACCTCCGCCTGCGCGCCTGGGCCCACATGCTCGGCTTCCGCGGCCACTTCTCCACCAAATCCCGCCGCTACTCCACCACCCTCGGCGCCCTCCGCGACGCCCGCGCCGAATGGCGCCGCGCCCAAGCCGCACCAGACGCCAACCCCCACCCGGAGACGACGTACGTCCTCGCCCACTGGGTCTTCGCCGGAACCGGCCTCTCCGACACCGAAGCCTGGCTTTCCGCCTCACTCGACCCCGCCCCCGGAACGGAAGGAGAACCCACCGCATGACCGACCGCTACCTGTCCGTCGACCAGGTCGCCGAGCTGCTCGGCACGACCGCCCGCTTCCCCCGGCGGCTGATCGAGGAACGGCGCATCCGGTACGTGAAGGTCGGCCGGCACGTGCGTATCCCGGAGAGCGCGGTGGAGGAGTTCATCCAGGCCCGGACGGTTCAGCCGTTGAGGCGGCCTCGCCCGAGCTACAGGAGGGCTGCCTGATGGCCAACCGCAAGGGCAGGCGTCGCCGCTTCGGCGCGATCCGACGGCTTCCGTCCGGCCGCTACCAGGCGCGCTATCCGGGCCCGGACGGCGTGATGCGTCCCGCCCCCGACACCTTCGCGACCACGGCGGACGCTGACGACTGGCTGGCTGAGAAGCAGACGGAGATCAGGCGGGGGGAGTGGCGCGACCCGGAGGCTGGGTCGGTCAACTTCAAGGTGTACGCGGAAAAGTGGGTGGAGGAACGGGAGCTCTCCGTCCTCAGTGAGGATCTCTACCGCTACCTCCTCAACGACCACATCATCCCGACCTTCGGCGAATCGGACCTCGACGAGATCACTGCACCTCACGTCCGCGAATGGCGTGCCGAACGCCTCCGCACGACCGGTGCCAAGACCACGACCGCCAAGGCGTACCGCCTGCTGAAAGGGATCATGGAGACGGCGGTGGACGACGACCTGATCAAGCGCAACCCGTGCCGGATCAAGGGCGCCGGAAAGGAGAAGGCGGCCGAACGCCGTATCGCCACCGTCGCCCAGGTGGACGCCCTCGCCGATCAGCTCGGCCCACGCTGGCGCCTCATGGTCTTCCTCGGCGCCTACGGCCCTCTCCGCCCCGAGGAACTCGCGGGCCTTCGCCGCCGGGACATCGACCTCGACCAGCTGAAGATCACGGTCCGCCTCGCTGAGCCGGAGCGTACGAACGGCCGCCGCGCCCCCGGCGACACCAAGTCCGAGGCCGGTACCCGGACCGTCCACCTGCCCGAGTTCCTCCGCCCGGAGCTGCGCATCCACATGGAGCTGTTCGCGGGCAAGGGGCCTGACGGGCTGGTCTTCCTCGGCGAGAAGGGCGCCCCGTTCCGGCGCAGCAGCTTCGGCCGGAAGTGGCGGAAGGCGCGGACCGTCGTCGGCGTCCCCGAGGGCTTCCGGTTCTACGATCTCCGCCACACCGGACACACGCTCTCGACCCGCTCGGGTGCCACCCTCAAGGACACGATGGTCCGTGCCGGCCAGTCGTCCGAGAAGGCGGCGCTGATCTACCAGCATTCCGACGACGACCGACAGCAGGAAGTTGCTGCCGGGCTCGACGCGACCGTACGCAGGGCGCGCCAGGAAGCTGCTGGTGTGCCGGATGATCCGCCGGGTACGGCGGACGATCAGCGTTCTGGCACGAATCTGGCACGCGACCGCTGATCACCACGCACAACAAAAAGGCCCAGGTCGCTGATCTGGGCCTAATTCATGGAGCGGGTGACGAGAATCGAACTCGCACTCTCAGCTTGGGAAGCTGATGTTCTACCACTAAACTACACCCGCGTAAGACGCCGGTTGAGCCGGTGTCGAATGCCCGCTCACTCTACCTCATGCCTGGCCCCCGGCGCTGAAGCCGTGGGGCCAGGTGGCGTTTCGGAGGGTGGACGCGCGTGCGGGCGGCCGGAGTTGGGGCGTACGGTGGAGACGTGGAAGAGGGTCCGGGCGGGACCGGAGTGCCGCCTGGTGAGTCGTCTCTTTGATCCCGTAATGTGGCTTTTCGTCGTCAGGTCAGCAGCAGCCAGACGCGGCTCTTGGGGAAGGGACTCATGGACTTGATGGAGCGCACCGTCGTCCGTTGTGCGGATGGGCACGTGTTCAGTACCGCTTCGTTCCCGATGCAGCAGGCCGAGCGACTCGGCCCCGGCCGGCTCGTACGGTGTCCACGGTGTGCCCGGCTCCGAAGTGTGGTGCCGGTCAGCCTTGAGAAGCAGTAAGCGGCAGTAGGGAAGCGACAAAGAAGCAGGCGCGCGGGTCCGTCCGGTTGTGGTCGGTCCGCGCGTCTTGCGTATCCTCGGGGCGTGCTTCTCTCAGACAAGGACATCCGGGCCGAGATCGACTCCGGGCGAGTACGGATCGATCCCTACGACGAATCCATGGTGCAGCCGTCCAGTGTCGACGTGCGCCTCGACCGCTACTTCCGGGTGTTCGAGAATCACCGCTACCCCCACATCGACCCGTCCATCGAACAGGCGGATCTGACGCGGCTGGTGGAGCCGGAGGGCGACGAGCCGTTCATCCTCCACCCCGGGGAGTTCGTGCTCGCCTCGACGTACGAGGTCATCAGCCTCCCCGACGATCTGGCCTCGCGCCTGGAGGGGAAGTCCTCCCTCGGCCGGCTCGGACTCGTCACGCACTCCACCGCCGGCTTCATCGACCCGGGCTTCTCCGGTCACGTGACCCTCGAGCTCTCCAACCTCGCCACTCTCCCCATCAAGCTCTGGCCGGGCATGAAGATCGGCCAGCTGTGCATGTTCCAGCTCAGTTCGGCGGCGGAGTTCCCGTACGGGAGTGAGCGGTACGGCTCCCGCTACCAGGGTCAGCGCGGCCCGACCGCGTCCCGCTCCTTCCTCAACTTCCACCGGACGCAGGTGTGAGCATGAGCGACATACGGGAGAACCTGACGTACGAGACGTTCGGCGTCGCCGTGCGCGAGCTCGCGCAGACGATCGCCGACGACGGGTACGAGCCCGACGTCGTCCTCAGCATCGCCCGCGGCGGCGTCTTCGTCGCCGGCGGGCTCGCCTACGCCCTGGACTGCAAGAACATCAGCCTCGTGAACGTCGAGTTCTACACGGGCGTAGGCACCACCCTCGAAATGCCGGTCATGCTCGCGCCCGTCCCCAACGTCATCGACTTCTCCGACAAGAAGGTCCTGATCACCGACGACGTCGCCGACACCGGCAAGACCCTCAAACTGGTGCGCGACTTCTGCCTCGACGCGGTCGCGGAGGTGCGCAGCGCGGTCATCTACGAGAAGTCGCAGTCGCTGGTGAAGTGCGAGTACGTGTGGAAGCGGACGAACGAGTGGATCAACTTTCCGTGGAGTGTTTTGCCTGTAGTACGTAGGTCGGGGGAGCCGGTCACGCCGTCCAAGGAAGCGCTCTAGCGACAATGACGGGGTCCTGGTCGGCGCGCGGTGTTAGCGGATCTTGGTCATCTGGGTAGCACACCTCGGTGGACTGGATATCGCCGGTGAGCACCTTGGCAGGAGCCGTAGTCGGTGTGAGTTCCGCACTGATCGCCGACCGCATCCGTTGGCGTCGTGACCAGGAGAGGGACGGATCTCAGACGCGCAGGGTCGTGTACTCCGACTTCCTCATGGCGCTGAGTCAAGCGCACTCCGACATGCGGACGGTTGTCCTCCAGTTCGATCGCTCGACCGGTGATCGCCTCTACGGTGACGTTCATCAGGCCCTCGACGGCTCGGGCATCTGGCGGCTGCGGCAGAGCCTGTCACTGACCGCTTCGGCCGAGATCATCGAGCTGGCTGTGAGGGCATGTGACGCACTGACTCAGATGAGAGACAGGCTCATCGAAGACCCTGACGTCAGAGGCGACGCGTACTTTCGGGCCCGGGCTGCCCTCTGGAGGGAGAACGCTCACCTTCGGGAGGCCATGCGTAAAGACTTGGGGATGGAGGGCCCGCCGGATCCCGAGGTCGGGCAATACCGATTCCCAGCCGCCTAGATGCGAACTATGGGCAAGAGAGTTGCTGCGGGCTGCTGGGCATCCGGAGCCGATGTCGGTCGGCCGTGGTCGCGGTGGTTGTTGTACCTCGCTGCTGTACAGCAAAGGAGCTGTGCTCAGCTCGACACTGCCCCACCCGCGAAGCCAACCGCAAGGTCTCCCAGTACGTCACAAAGAGCGCTAGCCCACTGCTTCATCCTGCTCGACTTCGGTTCATCAGCCATACGGTTCTCCTCGCGCTCGTTCGTCTCCATGCTCTGGTCGTCGTCACTCAACTTCGATGCCAGAACCTTGCAGATGACAGCCGCGGAGAGGGACAGTGCGAGACCCGGCAATGCCGAGCTCAGCACAGCTCCGAGGTGACCCTAGCGTGTGCACGTAACCGACGGAGTCTCAATGGGCGAGTCGACCCCCGACCGATCTTGAAAACTGTCGTGGCGGCGACGTCACCGTGAGTTCGAATCTCACACCCACAGGCCTGCCAGGTTCACGGCCCTCTCTGCTCTCGAATGACATGAAGCGGGCTCGTACCTGATCTTCTTCCGGCTCTTTGCCGTCTGCCCGAATCACGGCCATCACTGCTAGGCGAAAGCCTTGCCTGGCTCGTTTCGCGGCGGCCAACGCGTCTTTGATTTCGGCAAGAGCAGCTTCATGCTCAGCCATGGTCTTGTCCGGGCCTGTCGCGAGCAGGCCAAGAGTGAGGGCGCCCGTAGAGCCGGGAGCGCGCCCGGCGGAGCGGAGCGCAGCCGGCTTGATGAGGTAGAGAAACCTGTAACAACGGCATGGCCGGTACGCGCCTTGGCCGGGCTACGCCTCCGTGGTGACCTGGGGAAACAGGCACTCTGGGGGAGGACCGCATGTCGGCTGTGCAAGGTGACTTAGCCCTGAACCGACCGGGAGACGCTGTTCGGCGCAAGATCTTGGAGCTACAGCCCAGCGCCTTCAAGCGGCTCGTGGGCCGGTGGCTGCGGAACTCCGAGATCTACAGCTGGAGCAACGGACTCGTCGGCGAACGCGTGACCGGTCGACGGCTCAACAGGCTCAAGGGACGTGGCTGGCACATCCTGCACGCTGTCCAGTGGTCCAGCGGCTCGGACATCGATCATCTGGCGATCGGCCCGGCCGGCGTGTTCACGATCAACTCAAAGCGCCACAAGGGGAAGACGGTCTGGTACGGCGACAGGGCGATCACGGTGAACCGCGCGGCGACACGGCACATAGCCATCAGCCAGGGTGAAGCGCTGCGTGTCTCCCGAGTCTTGTCGCAGCGCTGCGGGTTCCACGTCCCCGTTCGTCCAGTGATCGCCGTGGTGCATGCCGCAAAGCTCACGGTGAAGAGCGCGGCCCCGCCGGTCCTGGTCCTCGCAGCTGATCAAATAGATCGCGCCTTGGCAGGGCTGTCACCGACGCTCTCAAAAGATCAAACCGACCAAATCTACGCCGCGGCTCGTGATCCGCGCACGTGGGCCACTGCGTGACCGGCGTCTACGCGTCGAAGTCGTACTCAAGGATGTACGAGGCCGCGTCAAGGATCACCAGTCGGCGTTGCCTGTCGACCGTAGGCGCACGCTTGCCAACTGTGCGGTCCTCGCTGAACGGCCGTGAACGGGGGCATGCCCCTACGGGCACAACAGGTCGTGGGGCAGGTCGCAGATGTCGTCGCGTATGTGCAGTCTGCGGAGGTCCTGGACCAGTGCGACGGGGTACGGATGCATGGCCCATTTGGCGAGATAGCCGGCCTCGCCGTGCTCCGTGAGCACCGTCTGGGCCGCGTCCAGAACAGGGTGGGCGAATGCCGGACGCGGATGGGTCGACTGCCAGATCACCGTGCCCTGGGAGTCCGGAAAGTCAGGGCTGACGGCGATGTCGGGGAACTCGTGGACAGTCACGTTGACCGCGTCATCCGTTGTGCGGAGCATCCAGCGAAGTTCCTGCGGCTCGGCGTCGAAGAAGAACCGGGCCGAGCGCTGCCGCCCGTACAGCTCACCCGCTCCCGCAACAAGGTCCGCCAATGCGTCGGTGCAGTAGCTGGCGACCACCGATGCCGTCCGAGAGCCGTCGGACAGGTGGCATCTTGCCCAACCATGGCCTGTGAGTTCCCACTTCAGCTGAAAGGCACCGGCTGACCCTTGGTCCATCGGCACAGGCCCAGGCTAGTGGCATCGATTGGCCCTGAGCTTGGGAAGCTCAGGTGATCCAGGGCGGTTTGCACGGCTGACCTGCGGAGGGGCCGCGTCCCCGTGGTTCCCCGCACGATCTGGCCACGGGTCCGGCACGCGGCTTCTCGGCGGGCGCGTACTAGGTTGTTGTGGGGCCGCTCTGTCACAGCTCCACTCGGGACTCCGTTGCGCTGCTCCCTTGTCGCAGCACCACGTGCGCCGGCCTGAGTGGCAGTCCTCGGAGAATTGGCTCCATGACCTCGAAGAGCGCCTCGGCGTCCGCCCCGTAGGCGTACAGCACGGCCTCGCCTCCGCCGAACTCGTTCCCGTCGACCTCACCGACCCCCGCCTTCTCGACCGCGGCGGCCATGGCGCGCCCGGCATCGAAGATCGTTTCGCGCTCGGACGGCGAGCCGTACCGGTCATCGCTCAACCGGTAGCGGGCGATGACGGCTTGTTCCGGTGTCTCCGGTTCAGGGAGATCGAGGAGCGGGTCCATGGGCGCACGATCTCATCCGCCTCTGACAACGTGGCTGGGGCAGCTTCCTGTGTGTGATGCGCATGCTTTCCAGCTGCGGCGATGGAGCATTGGCCTCCGGGTTCGCCCCGAGGGCTGATCTCCCGTGAACCCGAGTCAGCGCACGTGCGCAGCGGCGTGAAGAACGAACCGCTCGAGAGCTACGCCAGTGAGATCGTGTCTGCGCTTGCGGTCAGCCACATCATCGGCCGAACCCACAGCTCTGGCTTCGATGACCGCCGCGTCCGCGAAGCGCACGAGTTCCTGGTCATCGGTCAGGAGCTGCATGCGCCAACGAATCTGGCGAGTGACGCCGCGCAGGCGGTGCGATTCGAGTGTCGCCGCTGTCGACTCGGGGCTCGATGGGTCGAGTTGGACGAGTTCCCACCGCCGGTACTGGCTGCTTCGATAGTCCGTCACAGCTTCCGCGAACGCGCTGTAGGCGGCCAGCCGCTCTTCGCGCAGACGGTCTGCCCGGAAGCTACGCGTCGCGAACTCCGCTGCACGGCGCTGGATTGCATGGGTGGTCAGCGCTCCGAGCAGCGTGCCGAACACAGCTACGAGACTTGCGTAGACAGCCTGCATGCGCAGAGCAAAGCAGCTGGGTCAGGGGCGCGCACTACCGCCTGCAACAGCAGGAACGCCGGGTGCTGTCGGGGATGAAGACCCCGACTTCGCCAGCAAGCCGAGGACCCCCTTCCGCAGTCCCCGCGCCACTATCCCAGCCACCCCCCATCCCGCATGACGACCCTCCCCCTGAGTTCCGGCTCGCCGCGCCACGCGCGCACCGTCCTCGGGGTCACTCGTATGTACAGGAACGCACCCTCTTCCGCCCGCGGATCCCATCCGAACTTGGCGGTGAACGCCTCCGCCGCGTCTGCGGGTACCGCATGGTCCGGGAAGCACTCCGCCTCGCCCTGGAGGAGCACCACGTCGGAGGTGTCCGGCAGGGCCAGGCGCACGCGTGGCTCTTCGCGGACGTTGCGTGCCGTCACGGACGTCGCGCCGGTGCACATCCACACGGCCCGCCCGTCCCACACGAACCACAGCGGCACCTGGTGCGGCCCGTGATCAGGGTGCGCCGTCGACACCCACACATCCCGCTCGGCGACGAGCCGCGCCATGACATCGCGCACCCGCTCGGCCGTCCCGCGGCGGACGAATCCCGTGGTCTCCATGAGGATCGACCCTAGCCAGGCAGGCGTGCGGCGCGCCTGAGGCGCAGGACCTACTCCCATCGACCCCCCATCGACCTTCCACCGACCTTCCATCGAGTGATGGAGCCCTCGGCTTCCGGTTCGGGGGGGCTACTTCGATGCCCACATCGGCCGGTCCCGCGGGCGTCATCTTGGCGTGGCACCCTGCAAGGCGGGTATAGGCGTACTGTTCCGAGGTAATCGAACATTTGATCGAGCTGCGAGGGTCGCATGACGCACCGGAGTGCGGGGCCGTACATCCCGGATGATCCTGAGGACATGTCCGGACAGATTCGGGTGATCGTGCTTCCTCCGTCGCCGACGGGAGGGCGGCGGGTGCGTGTGGACGGCGAGATCCTCGGGTTGGCGCACAACGTGGTGGATCTCGCCGAGTTCCTGCGCCGGGCCGGCCTTGAGATCGATCCGGCGGAGGTCGCGCACGTGTCGTGGATCGACTGGCGTGGGGTGGGGCCCGAGCAGTGGGGGCCGGAGGCAGACAACTGAGGCAGACGCCTGAGGCCGACGCCTGAGGGGTGAGCGGATCAGGCAGCGGATCAGATGCACGAGGGGCTCCCGGTGATCCGATCGATCAGATCACCGGGAGCCCCATCCGCGTACCGCCAAAAATCAGAACGTGCCCAGCTTCACGATCGACAGCAGCGCGATCAGCTGGATCGCCGACGCGCCCAGGGCCTTCGGCCAGGGGAGGTCGTGGGAGCGGCCGACCATCATCGTCAGGAGGACACCCGCGGCCACCCATGTGGCCCAGCCGAGGAGTTGGACGAAGGTGGCGTCGCCGCCCAGGAACATCGCCACGACCAGGCGGGGCGCGTCCGTGAGGGACATGATCAGCATCGAGAGGCCGACCGTGGGCTGCCACGCGCCGTCGCCGCCGAGCTGGCGGGCCAGGGTGTGGGTGACCACGCCCAGGACGAAGGACGACAGCACCATCGCGACGGCCGTGGTCAGGACGATCGGGATGGCGTTCGACAGGGTGGCGTTTATCGCGTCCTTGCGCGCACCGTCGAAGCCGAAGACCGCCAGCAGGCCGTAGAGGAACGTCACGATCAGGGCCGGGCCCCACATCGCGTAGTCGCGCATGCGGAGGAACGTCTGCTGGGGGGCCAGCAAGATGCCCCTCAGCAGGTCCTTCCAGTGCAGGCGCGGGCCGGTCGGGCCCGCCGAGCCCGCGTGGTACGTCCCGCCCTGGTTGTACGCGTCGTCCGGACCGCCCTGGTGGTACGGGGCCTCGCCGACCGAGAACGCCTGGGTGCTGCCCGGGTTGTTGGCTGCGTACGGGTCCGGGTTGCCCTGCGGTGCGTACGCGCCGCCCCCGTCGCCGAAGTACTCCGGCTCGCCCTGGTTGCCGTAACCGCCATGTCCACCCGGCCCGCCGGGGCCACCGTTCGGCTGCGGCCACTGGCCGCCGCCCCCGTTGCCGTACTGCTGCTGCCCGGGGTGGGGCTGCGGCGCGGGCGGGTAGCCGTACGCCGGTCTCTGCGGCGCCTGCTGTCCGTACGGGGGGTTTTGCGGTCGCGTTTGCGGAGCGCCGTTGTTTCTGCCGCCGCGTCCGATCCTGAATCCAGCCACGTTGTCGAACGTACCTGGTTCCGCCGGAACGCGTGTCGGGCCCGGCGCCCCGGAGCCGCCTTTGCTGCGGAGCTGTGACATCCCTTAGGGGGCCCGCGAGGGCCGCCCTAAGGGACGTAGAAGAGAGACGAACAGGTCCCCGGTCAGCCGCCCAGCGTCTTCCCGTACCCCGGGCTGCCCGTCGTCCCCACCCCCGTCGCCGACGGGCCGAAGTTCACCGCGCCCGAGGTCGTCGGGCCGGTGGTCGTGGCGCGCAGGGACCACACCGAGCCGTCGCCCGCGTTCTCGCCCGGCGCCGAGACGGTCAGCTCGCCGCGCTTGTCGCCGGAGTGGTCCGCGAGGGAGACGCGGGCACCGAAACGGTCGGACTTCTCGCTGCTGCCCGGGACGCCGGCCGTGTTCTGGGTGTACGCCTTGGCGCCCGTGGTCTTCAGGCCCGTCGCCGAGCCGTACAGGACCGTCACCGAGCCGCCCCCGGAGTTCTCGCCGGACGCGCCGATCGCGAGGTCGGCGTACCCGTCGCCGTTGATGTCGCCGAGCGAGACGCCGGAGCCGAAGGCGTCACCGGTCTCGGAGGTGTCGGGGACGCCCGCGGTGTTCTGGGTGAGGGTGAGTGCGGCGCGGCTCGTGGTCACGCCGTCCGGACCGCCGTAACGGACGGTGACCTTGCCGCCCTTCGCGCCCGCCGGGTCGGCCGAGGTCTCGCGCTGGTTGCCGACGGCGATGTCGTCGTAGCCGTCGCCGTCGATGTCGCCGACCGCGGAGACGTACCCGCTGGGCAGGGTGACCAGCCAGTCGGTGAAGTTGCCGATGCGGCCGTCCGCCAGCGTGGTGACCGCGTCGTCGGTGCCCTCCACGCGCCCGTGCACCACCAGCCAGTCGTAACCGCTGCCGGCGACATCGCCGGCCGCGAGGTACTCGATCCCGTACGACTCCGAGTACGGGCGGGTGAGATACGAGAAGGAGGCGCCGTTGCCGCCGCCGAACGCGCCCGTCTTGGTGAACGGGCCGGAGACGAAGTTGAGGCCGAAGAGGCCGGTCGAGCCGATCGCGATCTCGGGCATGCCGTCACCGGTGAAGTCACCGGCGGCCAGCGCCTTGCCGTAGCCGTCGTTCTCGCGCTCGTTGTGGTTGACGAGGTTGCGGGCGCCGCTCAGGCCGGACTTGGCGCCCCACACGATCAGCACCGAGCCGTCGTCGGTGTCCCCGTCGACGTCCTCGCCGGGCGCGCCGACCAGCAGGTCCGCGTAGCCGTCGCGGTTCAGGTCGGCGGAGGCGAGCGAGGAGCCGAAGGCGTCACCGGTCTCGGCGGCGCCGGGCACGCCGGCCGTGTTCTGGGTGAGCAGCTTGTACGAGGCCGGCTTGAGCCCGCTCGAACCGCCGTAGACGACGGAGACCGCGCCCGCCCCCTTCTTGCCCCCGACGGTCGCGGCGGGCGCGCCGATCGCGAGATCGGCCTTGCCGTCGCCGTTGAAGTCGTACGGCTTCGCGGGCGTCGCGGCTTGAGCTGCGGGGGCGGTGAGGGCGAGCGGGGTGAGGCCGGCCGCGAGCAGGACGGCCAGCCGGCGGTAGGTCACACGACGGGAGGACACTCGGCGGTACGTCACTGGCCGATCACCCAGCCGAAGGACGCGTCGCCCTTGAGGGAGACGTCACGGGCGCTGAGGAACTTGGCGCCGCTGGTGGTGAGGCCGGAGGCGGAGCCGCGCAGGACGGTGAGCGCGCCGTAGCCGTTCTCGCCGCCGGCGCCGACGACCAGGTCGGCCTTGCCGTTCTTGTCGAGGTCGACCAGGCGGACGGACTGCCCGAAGGCGTCGTAGTCCTCGTCGGCGCCGGGCACACCCGCGGTGTTCTGCGTGTACACCTTGGCGCCCGAGCCCTTGAGGCCGGTGGCCGAGCCGAACAGGACCGTCACCGAACCCGACTCCTCCGCCTTGCCGTTGTCCTCGCCGAAGGCGCCCACCGCGACGTCGGCGTACTTGTCGCCGTTGATGTCTCCGACGCTCAGTGCCGAGCCGAAGAGGTCCGCGGTCTCGCCGGTGCCGGGCACGCCCGCCGAGTCCTGGTGGATCAGCGTCGGCTTCTGCGCCGGGTCGGGGCCGTTCGGACCGCCGTACCAGACGCTGATCTGGCCGCCCTTGTGGCCGGACTTCTTGTCGCTGCGCGGGTCCTCGTGGTCGCCGAGGACGAGGTCGCCGTAGCCGTCGCCGTTGATGTCGCCGACCGCGCCCTGGTCGCCGTCGGCCAGCGGCAGGTCGGTCCGGGCGTAGTTCGAGTCCGGGTGGGAGTCGTAGCCCTCGGGGTCGTAGCCGAAATAGCCGATGACACCCCCGAGGTCGCCGTCGGTCGCGTACGGGTACACGCGCTCGGCCGCGCCGTCGGCGTCCAGGTCGCCCGCGATCACGTTGTACGTCGAGCCGACCTCGCCCACGGGGGTCAGGGCGGCGGGCTTCCCGGCGCGGGTGAACGGGCCCAGGTAGAGGCCGGTGCGGCTCTGGCCGGTGATGGTGACGTCCGTCCTGCCGTCGCGGTTGAAGTCGCCGGTCGCGATGCCGGAGGAGTAGCCGCCCCACTCGGTCAGGCCGCCCGGCGAGGGCAGCACCGAGCCGCCGGTCAGGCCGGACTTGCCGCCCCAGATGACGGTGGCCGTGCCGACGCCGTCGCGGGAGCCGATGCTCTCGTACTGGGCGCCGACGACGAGGTCCGCGTACCCGTCGGCGTTCAGGTCGCCGGCGGCGAGGCTGTTGCCGAAGCGGTCGCCCTGCTCGGCGGCGCCGGGAACGCCGGCCGAGTTCTGGGTGATGACCGTCTTCTTCGCCTTCGAGACGCCGGAGGCGGAGCCGTACAGGACGACGACCGCGCCGGCGTACTGGACGGAGCCGACGTCGGCGCTGTCCGCGCCGATGGCGACATCGCGGTAGCCGTCGCCGTTGAAGTCACCGGCCAGCCCGGAGGGCGCCGCGGTCGCGGTGCCGGGCAGGGCGGTGAGCAGGCCGGTGGTGAGCCCGACGGCCAGCAGAAGGGTGCGCTTGCGCAAGGAGGCGCTCCAGGGAGGAAAGGTGAGGAACTCCGGGGAGGTGCGGGGCCTGCGCGGGTGATGCGCCGGGTCCAGCGATCAAGAGACCGGCGCGGACGGGTAAGGGTTGTACGTGAGTTCGGTTAATTTTCGCCACGAGCCTCACGAGCCTCCGCGGGGACCCATCCGTCTTACGGCGTGAGGAACTCCGACGTCGAGAAGGTGACCGTCGGCCGCCCCGCGACCAACCCGTCCCCCTTCACGCCCGCGTAGACCGCCACCGTGTCCTTCGTCTCGCTCCGATACGTCCGCACCACCATGTCGGCCCGTCCGTCGCCGTCGAAGTCGGCCGCTGTGACGAGGCGGGTGGTGCCGTGGGCGGGCGGCTGGACGATGACCGTGCCGGCCGTGGTCAGGCCGGTCGTACGGCCCTTGAAGACCCGCAACCGCGAGCCGCTGGAGACGAGTTCGCTGAGGCCGTCGCCGTTGAAGTCGGCCGCGTCGAGCACGGAACCGGGGGAGGCGAGGCTGGCGCGGGTGGGGTCCGGCAGGTCGTAGCGCAGGGACGTTTCCCCCATCGCGCCGACCGCCGCGTCCAGCGCCTTGCCCTTGCCGAAGCGGCCGAGCGCCACGTCGATGCCCTCCGGCAGGACCACGCCGGTCTCGGCCGGGCCGTCCGGTCCGCCGAGGACGACTGCGGACGTGCCGGCGCCTTGGGCGGTACGGACCACGAGGTCGTCGTACCCGTCGCGGTTCACGTCGGCGGCCGGACCGGTGGGCACCTCGCCCGGCGAGGGGAGGGGGGCGCCGGTCTTCTCGGGGGCGCCCTTGCGCGTGAACGGGCCCCGCAGATAGGTGAGTCGACCGCCGGACGCGTGCAGGACCAGGTCCTTCGCGCCGTCCCCGTCGAAGTCGCCGCACACCGGCTGGTCGGCCCAGTCGTTGCCGAAGCGGGCGGCGGGCGGGACGACGAGCTGGACGGCGCGGGTGGTCAGGCCGCCGGGGGAGCCGAAGAGGAGTTGGAGCGGGACCGGCGGCTGCCCCTGGCCGTCGTAGGGCGGGTCGGTGGAGACGACGAGGTCGGTGAAGCCGTCGCCGTCCAGGTCGCAGCTCTCCTCCGCGTCGAAGACGGCGGGGAGTTGACCCTTGGTCGGCGCCGCCTGCTTCCTCGGACTGAGCAACTGGCGTGCGCCGGGCGTGAGTCCACGCGCGCCGCCGTAGACGATGCCGATCCCGGGGTCGTCGGCGTGCGCCTGATCCTTCACCAGGTCGTTGAGTACGAGGTCGCGGTGGCCGTCGCCGTTGAAGTCGTCCGGGGTTCTGCTGCCCTTGCCGCGTGGGATCGGGAGCTCGGCGGGCGCGTTGGCGATGGACACGGGGGTGTGGGAGGCGGAACCGCCGGAGTTCGTGCCCGGGCCGCAGGAGGCGAGGAGGAGGGTGCCGCAGAGGGCCGCCGTACACACAACACCTCTATGGGCGCGCACCGTTCACCTCGTCAGCATCTTTGACAACGATCGATCAATGATGCACGTGTTCGAGGTGGAGCGACAGTCCTGGGCCCTTGCCGTGCGCGAGGGGGCGGACAGTCCTCGCGCACGGCGGGTGGCCGGTGCTAGCTGCAGGTCCGGTAGTTGTAGCCCGCGATGCGGCCGGAACCGGTGCCGTCGAGGAAGTGGTAGTAGCCGTCGCTGTCGCGCGTGACGTCGATGATGAACTCGGTGCCGATGTACCGGGCCACGGTGCCGTCGAATCCGTTGGACGAGTTGCGCAGCCAGTTGCCGGCCGCGGTCCAGGTGTTCTGCCCGGCCGAACCGTCGCTGCCGACCTGGAACTTGGTCTGCCACCTCGCGGTCGCGGCCTTGGTGGTGGGCCCGAAGTCACCGTCGATGTCGGCGGCGGCGAGTTCGCCGTCGGCCCACAGGACCTTCTGCCACAGGCAGGTCGCGTTGGACGCGGTGTTGTGGCTGGTGTCCACGATGCCTTCGTTGTCCCAGTCGTCGGTGAAGACCCCGCCACCGTAGACGTAGGCCAGACCGCTGTAGCTGCCGCTCGCGGACGCGGGTGTGGCGCTCAGGGCGAGGACCCCGGCGGTCAGGGCCCCGATGGTGCCGGCGGTCACCTTGGCTCTCTTCGAAAACACGCGAGTTCCTCCTGGTTCGAGCGATCGTTCAGGCAGCCGTTCAGGCGGTCGAACACGGGATTCGGCCATTGCGCCTTCTTGGCCTGGCGGAACCTTGGCAGGGCCTCGTCAACGGCGACACACTCTTGCGCCTGGGCGCAAATGTGGAGTTCCTCGGGGGGAATCACGTGCTCCGTATCCACTTCACCGAGGTCGACCTCGCCCGGGTCCGCGTCGCGGCCGAGCCGGACCCGATGTGGGAAGTGCTCTCGACGCTCCACCGACTCCAGTCGCGCGGCGGCCGGTGGCAGTTCGCCGACTGGCGTCGGACGGTCCGTGCCGACCTGGACGCGGCCGGACTGGCCCGGCCCGTGCGCAAGGCGCTGTTCGCCCTCTATCCCCTCGGGCCCTACCAGCCCGACTTCCTCACCCCGCCCGAGTCCGAGGGCGGGATCACCGCGGCCCTCGACGGCATCCTCCGTATGCCCCGGCGGGACGTGCTCACCGAGTTACGGCAGCTCGACCGGGTCTCGCCCGTGCCGTCCTGGGCGCTGCGGCTGGACCAGGGGGCCGAGCGGCGGGAGTTCACCGAACTGGTCCGCCGGTATCACGAGGTGGCCGTCGCGCCGTTCACGGAGCGGGTGGCCGGCGGGATCGTCGCGCACCGCGGCCTGCTCGCCCGCGCGTTGCTGACCCGCGGTGTCGAGGGGCTGCTGTCGAGCCTGGGGCCCCGGTTCCGCTGGCGCCGGCCGGTCCTCGAAGTGGACTACCGCACGGACCGTGACCTCCATCTGCGCGGCCGCGGGATCAGGATCGTGCCGACGTACTTCTCGTGGGGGACACCGGTCGCCCTGGCCGACGCCGATCTGCCGCCCGTGCTGTCGTACCCGCTCAACCATCCGACGGTTCCCGAGGAGGCGCTCCCCGCGGAACGCGTGCCGCTGGGCGCGCTGCTCGGAGGCACGCGCGCGCGTGTCCTGCGGTGCGTCGCGGACGGTCTGACCACGGGAGAGCTCGCGCAGGTCGTGGGGGTCTCGCTGTCCGCCGCCAGCCGGCACGCCTCGGTGCTCCGCGATGCCGGCCTGACGACCAGCCGGCAGATCGGCCCGGCGGTCCTGCACACGCTGACCCCGCTCGGGGCGGCCCTGCTGCGGCAGGCGCGCGGCGGAGGGGCCGGCGGGTCCGGCGGGAGGCAGGGCGGCGGGCCCGGGAACGGCGATGCCCCCCAGGCCCTGCCCGGGCGTGAGGGGCATCGAACGGAACAGCTGTGACCGGCAGTGCTACCGCACGTACGGCACGGGGTCCGGCTACTCCACCGGCTACTTCACCGGTTCCGGCTCCGGCGCGTCCGCCGTCTCCTCGTCGCCCGCCGGGTCGACCGGCGTCCTGACGGAGTCCAGCAGGAGCTGGGCCACGTCGACGACCTGGATGGACTCCTTGGCGGAACCGTCGTTCTTCTTGCCGTTGACCGAGTCGGTCAGCATGACCAGGCAGAACGGGCAGGCCGTCGACACGATGTCGGGGTTGAGGGAAAGAGCCTCGTCGACGCGCTCGTTGTTGATGCGCTTGCCGATCCGCTCCTCCATCCACATCCGCGCACCACCGGCGCCGCAGCAGAAGCCGCGCTCCTTGTGGCGGTGCATCTCCTCGTTGCGCAGACCCGGGACGCTGGCGATGATCTCGCGCGGGGGCGTGTAGATCTTGTTGTGCCGGCCCAGGTAGCACGGGTCGTGGTAGGTGATGATGCCCTCGACCGGCGTGACCGGGATCAACTTGCCCTCGTCGACCAGGTGTTGCAGCAGCTGGGTGTGGTGGATGACCTCGTAGTCGCCGCCGAGCTGCGGGTACTCGTTGCCGATCGTGTTGAGGCAGTGCGGGCAGGTGGCGACGATCTTCTTCGCGGACCTGGGCTTCGCCGACTCGGCGACCACCTTGCCGTCGTCGTCCAGCTCCTCGCCGAACGCCATGTTCAGCGCCATGACGTTCTCCATGCCGAGCTCCTGGAACAGGGGCTCGTTGCCGAGCCGCCGTGCCGAGTCGCCCGTGCACTTCTCGTCGCCGCCCATGATCGCGAACTTCACGCCCGCGATGTGCAGGAGCTCCGCGAAGGCCTTCGTCGTCTTCTTGGCGCGGTCCTCCAGGGCGCCGGCGCAGCCGACCCAGTAGAGGTACTCGACCTCGGTGAGGTCCTCGATGTCCTGGCCGACGACCGGCACCTCGAAGTCGACCTCCTTCGTCCACTCCAGGCGCTGCTTCTTGGCGAGCCCCCAGGGGTTGCCCTTCTTCTCCAGGTTCTTGAGCATCGTCCCGGCCTCGGAGGGGAACGCGCTCTCGATCATCACCTGGTAGCGGCGCATGTCGACGATGTGGTCGACGTGCTCGATGTCGACCGGGCACTGCTCGACACAGGCCCCGCAGGTGGTGCAGGACCACAGGACGTCCGGGTCGATGACGCCGTTCTCCTCGGCGGTGCCGATGAGGGGACGCTCGGCCTCCGCCAGAGCCGCGGCCGGCACACCCGCCAGCTGCTCCTCGGACGCCTTCTCCTCGCCCTCCATGGACTTGCCGCCACCCGCGAGCAGGTAGGGCGCCTTGGCGTGCGCGTGGTCGCGCAGGGACATGATCAGGAGCTTCGGGGAGAGCGGCTTGCCCGTGTTCCAGGCGGGGCACTGCGACTGGCAGCGGCCGCACTCGGTGCACGTGGAGAAGTCCAGCAGGCCCTTCCAGGAGAACTGCTCGACCTGCGACACACCGAAGACGTCGTCGTCACCCGGGTCGGTGAAGTCGATCGGCTCGCCGCCGGAGGTCATCGGGAGCAGGGCGCCCAGCGAGGTGCCGCCGTCCGCGTTCCGCTTGAACCAGATGTTCGGGAAGGCCAGGAACCGGTGCCAGGCGACGCCCATGTCGGTCTTCAGGGCGACCGTGATCATCCAGATGAAGGAGGTCGCGATCTTCACGCCGGCGAAGAGGTAGGTGAGGTTCTGGAGCGTGGAGACGTCCAGGTGCTCGAGCGCCGAGATCACCGGGTACGAGATGAAGAAGGACGCCTCGTACGCGTCGACGTGGTGCTGGGCGCCCTCAAGGGCGTGCAGCATGAAGATGCAGACGCCGACGATGAGGATGACGGCCTCGACGAAGTACGCCTGGCCGAAGTTGGAGCCGGCGAAGCGCGACTTGCGGCCCGGCTTGTTCGGCTTGCTGAGCTGGCGGATCACGATCAGCGCGAGGATGCCGAGCACCGTCATCGTGCCGATGAACTCGACGAAGACGTTGTACGGCGCCCATTCGCCGATGACCGGCAGCAGCCAGTCGGCCCGGAAGAGCTGGCCGACGGCGTTGACGATCGTCAGCAGCAGCGAGAAGAAGCCCACCGCCACGAACCAGTGCGCGACACCGACGACGCCCCAGCGGTTCATCCGGGTGTGGCCGAGGAACTCCTTGGCCACGGTGACGGTGCGCTGCACCGGCTCGTCGGTGCGGGTGCCCGCGGGCACGTTCTGGCCGAGCCGCATGAAGGTGTAGATCTGCAGGACGGCGCGGGCGAACAGCGCCACACCGACCACGATCAGAACCAGCGACACGATGATCGCGGCGAGTTGCATTCAGGGCTCCTCGGGCCTGCGAGGGGGTCTCCGAGCGGGATCGGAGCACATTACTAAGCGGTAACTTATGGAGTCCGTCTGAGACTACCCCCATCTTCCATCGCACTGTAGCCAGCCGTGCAGTGATCTGAATCGCTGAGGGTTGCCTTAAGATCCGAACGTGTTATTCGTACCAAATTGGTACATTCGCGCCTACTTTAGATCCGTGCTCTACGGGATCGTCGCCGCCACCACCGCCCTGCTCCTCGCCGCCGTCCTCACCGCGCTGCTGCGGGTGCCCGCCCTGCGCCTGGGGATCCTCGACCGGCGGCGGCAGCGTCCGGTGCCGCTGTCCGGCGGGACGGCGCTCGCGATCACCACCTGCCTGGTGGCCGCCGCCGGGGACTGGACGGGCGCGGCCCCCCTCGGCGCCGGTGTCGGCCGACTGCTCGTCGCGGGCGCCGCCGTCGCCGCGCTCGGGCTCGTCGCCGACGTACGGCGGGTCAAGGCGCGCGTGCTGGTCGCCGGTACGGCGGTGGCGGCGGCCTGTGTGGTGCCGTACGCGGAGACCGGGGTGGCCGGCGGGGCGCTGGCGGTGGGGTGGATCGTGTTCGTCGCCGTCGGTTTCCGGGCGCTGGATCATGCCGACGCGGTCGCGGGGACCGTCGGGGTCGTCACCGCCTTCGGGGTGGGCGCCTGTGTGGCGGCCGAGGTGATGGACGGGCTCGCGGTGCTGCTGAGCGTGCTGGCCGCCGCGCTGACCGGGTTCCTGATGCACAACTGGCATCCCGCGCGCGTGGCGCTCGGTGCGAGCGGGTCGCTGTTCACCGGGTTCGTGCTCGCCGCCGCGGCCGTGATCGCCCGCACCGGGCACGGGTTCGCGTCCAGTGCGGGGGTGCTGTTCGCGCTCACCGCCGTGGCGAGCGCCGACGTCGTCCTCGTACTGATGTCGCGGCGATTTGCCGGACGGCCGTTGCTGCGCGGCGGGCCCGACCATCTCGCGCACCGGCTGCGGCGGCTCGGACTGACCGCGCAGGGGGCCGCCGTGCTGCTCGGGCTCGGGGCGTTCTCCTCGGTGCTCGTCGGAGTGCTCGTGCACCTGGGATGGGTCGCGGAGTCCGGGGTGTTGTGGGTGGTGGCGGTGGCGCTGGTGGTCGTGTTCGCGCTGCTGCGGGTCTCTGTGTACGGTGCCAGACGGCCCGCGTCCGCGCAGGTCGGGGCCCGGTTGCGTGTAAGGAACGGATAAGAGTTGAGCCCCGGTGACTCAGGTCTGTTGACCGAGCGGCCGCCTTCATGCACACTTGAGCCTGTTCCACTCAAGTCAGCTGGAGGAAACCACCATGGCACGTGCGGTCGGCATCGACCTGGGCACGACTAACTCCGTCGTCAGCGTTCTGGAGGGCGGCGAGCCCACCGTCATCACCAACGCCGAGGGTGCCAGGACCACGCCGTCCGTCGTCGCCTTCGCGAAGAACGGCGAGGTGCTGGTCGGCGAGGTCGCCAAGCGTCAGGCGGTCACGAACGTCGACAGGACCATCCGCTCCGTGAAGCGCCACATGGGCACGGACTGGAAGATCGAGCTCGACGGGAAGCAGTTCAACCCGCAGCAGATGAGCGCCTTCATCCTGCAGAAGCTCAAGCGTGACGCCGAGTCCTACCTGGGCGAGAAGGTGACCGACGCGGTCATCACCGTCCCGGCGTACTTCAACGACTCCGAGCGTCAGGCGACCAAGGAGGCCGGCGAGATCGCGGGCCTGAACGTCCTGCGCATCGTCAACGAGCCCACCGCGGCGGCGCTGGCGTACGGCCTCGACAAGGACGACCAGACGATCCTCGTCTTCGACCTCGGTGGCGGCACCTTCGACGTGTCCCTCCTGGAGATCGGCGACGGCGTCGTCGAGGTGAAGGCCACCAACGGCGACAACCACCTCGGTGGTGACGACTGGGACCAGCGCGTCGTCGACTACCTGGTGAAGCAGTTCGCGTCCGGCCACGGTGTGGACCTGGGCAAGGACAAGATGGCCCTGCAGCGTCTCCGTGAGGCTGCCGAGAAGGCCAAGATCGAGCTGTCCAGCTCCACCGAGACCTCGATCAACCTGCCCTACATCACGGCGTCCGCCGAGGGCCCGCTGCACCTGGACGAGAAGCTCACCCGCGCCCAGTTCCAGCAGCTGACGGCCGACCTGCTGGAGCGCTGCAAGACGCCGTTCCACAACGTCATCAAGGACGCCGGCATCTCCATCAACGAGATCGACCACGTCGTCCTCGTCGGTGGCTCCACCCGTATGCCCGCCGTCGCCGAGATCGTCCGCGAGCTCACCGGCGGCAAGGACGCCAACAAGGGCGTCAACCCGGACGAGGTCGTCGCCATCGGCGCCGCCCTCCAGGCCGGTGTCCTCAAGGGTGAGGTCAAGGACGTCCTGCTCCTCGACGTGACCCCGCTGTCCCTCGGCATCGAGACCAAGGGAGGGATCATGACGAAGCTCATCGAGCGCAACACCACGATCCCGACCAAGCGTTCCGAGATCTTCACGACGGCCGAGGACAACCAGCCGTCCGTCCAGATCCAGGTCTACCAGGGCGAGCGCGAGATCGCGGCGTACAACAAGAAGCTCGGGATGTTCGAGCTCACCGGTCTGCCGCCGGCCCCGCGTGGCGTCCCGCAGATCGAGGTCGCCTTCGACATCGACGCCAACGGCATCATGCACGTGACCGCGAAGGACCTGGGCACGGGCAAGGAGCAGAAGATGACCGTCACCGGCGGCTCCTCGCTGCCGAAGGACGAGGTCGACCGGATGCGCCAGGAGGCCGAGAAGTACGCGGAGGAGGACCACGCCCGCCGCGAGTCCGCCGAGACCCGCAACCAGGGCGAGCAGCTCGTCTACCAGACCGAGAAGTTCCTCAAGGACAACGAGGACAAGGTCCCGGGCGACATCAAGACCGAGGTCGAGGCCTCCGTCGAGGAGCTGAAGGCCGCGCTCAAGGGCGAGGACACCGCCGAGATCCGCACCTCCACCGAGAAGGTCGCGGCCGTCTCGCAGAAGCTGGGCCAGGCCATGTACGCCGACGCCCAGGGTGCCCAGGCCGCCGGCGGCGCCTCCGCCGACGGCGGTGACGCCCCGAAGGCCGACGACGACGTCGTGGACGCGGAGATCGTGGACGACGAGCGCAAGGACGGTGCCGCGTGACGGAGGAGACCCCGGGCTTCGACGAGAAGCCCGACGTCCCCTCCGGCGCCACCCCCGAAGACGCCGAGCCGAAGGCCGCCTCCTCCACCACGGGGGAGGGGGCGGCCCCGGCCGGGGACGCAAGTCTGCAGATCGCCGGTCTGACGGCCCAGCTGGACCAGGTGCGCAAGGCGCTCGAGGAGCGCACCGCGGACCTCCAGCGGCTGCAGGCCGAATTCCAGAACTACCGCCGCCGCGTGGAGCGGGACCGGATCACGGTCAAGGAGATCGCCGTGGCGAACCTC
Source organism: Streptomyces sp. NPDC002499 (assembly GCF_053595415.1). Classification (NCBI taxonomy): domain Bacteria; kingdom Bacillati; phylum Actinomycetota; class Actinomycetes; order Kitasatosporales; family Streptomycetaceae; genus Streptomyces; species Streptomyces sp. NPDC002499. The sequence continues at coordinate 146,794 of NZ_JBSFXO010000006.1, read as the reverse complement.
CTGACCGAACTCCTGCCCGTGCTCGACGACATCGGCCGCGCGCGGGAACACGGCGAGTTCGTCGGCGGTTTCAAGTCCGTCGGGGAGTCGCTGGAGACCGTCGCGGCGAAGATGGGACTTCAGCAGTTCGGCAAGGAGGGCGAGCCCTTCGACCCGACCATCCACGAGGCCCTGATGCACTCGTACGCGCCGGACGTCACCGAGACGACCTGCGTGGCGATCCTGCAGCCCGGGTATCGCTTCGGCGAGCGCACCATCCGCCCCGCGCGGGTGGCCGTCGCCGAACCCCAGCCCGGGGCGCAGCCCGTCAAGGCCGAGGACGTCGAGGCCGATGACGAGAAGGACAACGGCCCTGAGGAGGGCTGACGTAGACACCGTACGAAAGGAGGGACGTCGAGGATGAGCACCAAGGACTTCATCGAGAAGGACTACTACAAGGTCCTCGGCGTCCCCAAGGACGCCACCGAGGCCGAGATCAAGAAGGCGTACCGGAAGCTCGCCCGCGAGTTCCACCCGGACGCCAACAAGGGCAACGCCAAGGCGGAGGAGCGCTTCAAGGAGATCTCCGAGGCGAACGACGTCCTCGGCGACCCCAAGAAGCGCAAGGAGTACGACGAAGCCCGCGCCCTCTTCGGCAACGGCGGCTACCGCCCGGGGCCGGGCGGCGCGGGCGGCGGCAACTTCAACTTCGACCTGGGCGACCTCTTCGGAGGCGGCGCCCAGGGCGGCGGCGGTGGCGGCCAGGGCGCCGGCGGTTTCGGCGGCGGCCTCGGCGACGTCTTCGGGGGCCTGTTCAACCGCGGCGGCGCGGGCACGACCCGTACCCAGCCGCGGCGCGGCCAGGACATCGACACCGAGGTCAGCCTCAGCTTCACCGAGGCGATCGAGGGGGCGACGGTCCCGCTGCGGATGTCCTCGCAGTCCCCCTGCAAGGCCTGTTCGGGCACCGGCGACGCGAACGGCAACCCCCGGGTGTGCCCGACCTGCGTCGGCACCGGCCAGGTGGCCCGGGGTTCGGGCGGCGGCTTCTCGCTCACCGACCCCTGCCCCGACTGCAAGGGCCGCGGCCTGATCGCCGAGACCCCCTGCGAGGTCTGCAAGGGCAGCGGCCGGGCCAAGTCCTCCAGGACCATGCAGGTCCGCATCCCCGCCGGGGTGGCGGACAGCCAGCGGATCCGGCTGCGCGGCAAGGGCGCACCGGGCGAGCGCGGTGGTCCGGCCGGCGACCTGTACGTCACCGTGCACGTCGACGCCCACCCGGTCTTCGGCCGCAGGGACGACAACCTCACGGTGACCGTGCCGGTGACGTTCTCCGAGGCGGCACTCGGCGGCGAGGTCAGGGTCCCCACCCTGGGCGGACCGCCGGTCACCCTGAAACTGCCGCCCGGCACGCCCAACGGCCGCACCATGCGCGCCCGCGGCAAGGGCGCGGTCCGCAAGGACGGCACCCGCGGGGACCTGCTGGTCACCGTCGAGGTGAGTGTTCCGAAGGACGTGACGGGGAAGGCTCGTGACGCACTGGAGGCGTACCGAGAGGCGACCGCGGGCGAGGACCCGCGGGCGGAGCTGTTCCAGGCCGCGAAGGGAGCTTGAGAGTGATGGACGGCCGTCGACGTAACCCTTATGAACTGACCGAGGAAACCCCGGTCTACGTCATCTCGGTGGCGGCCCAGCTCTCCGGCCTGCACCCGCAGACGCTGCGCCAGTACGACCGCCTCGGCCTGGTCTCCCCGGACCGCACGGCCGGGCGCGGTCGCCGCTACTCGGCCCGTGACATCGAACTGCTGCGCACCGTCCAGCAGTTGTCGCAGAACGAGGGCATCAACCTGGCCGGCATCAAGCGCATCATCGAGCTGGAGAACCAGGTCATCGCGCTCCAGCAGCGCGTCGCCGAGCTCCAGTCGGCGGTCGACGGCGCGGCGGCGGCGATGCAGCAGCGCGAGGCCGCGGTGCACGCCTCGTACCGACGCGACCTGGTGCCGTACCAGGAGGTGCAGCAGACCAGCGCGTTGGTGGTGTGGCGGCCGAAGCGGCAGCCCGAGTAGTCACCATCTGGCAGGAGAGGGGCCCGGAGATTTCTCCGGGCCCCTCTCGCATGCCGGCCCTGCTCGGGCACGTGCTCAGATCGCGGCTACGGCTCCAGGATCGCCCAGTCCGCCCCGGGTGCCGACTCCGTGCCGTCGGCGTACAGCGCGCTCACCCAGTAGTGGTGGGTGGTGCCGCGGGCGGCGGTGGTGTCGGCGTAGGAGCGGTCCGTGGTGGTCGCGAGCTTGTCGTACGCCTCGGTGGCCGGGTTCCAGCGGTAGACCTGGTAGCCCGTCGCCGAGTCGACCGTGTTCCACTCCAGGTCGACGCCCGAGTCGGACGCGGCCGCCGTCAGGCTGACCGGTGAGTCCTCCGGGGTCGCCACCGACGGGGTCAGGTCCAGCTCGTCGACGGTGACGGCGTACACGGGACCCGACGACCACCGGGTGGAGTTGCCCGCGGTGTCGACCGCGGCCACGAAGTAGCAGCGGTGGTCGCCGTCGGGCAGGGTCACGTCCGTGTAGCGCGAGGTGGACGGGGACAGCCACGCCCACTCCGACATGGAGCAGACCTGGTCCTCGCCCTCCTCGCCGAGGACCGTGCCCCGGTAGACCGCGTACCGGGCCAGGTCGGGCTCGGTGTTGTCGGCCCAGTCCAGCTCGATGCCGTACTCCGTGGCCGTCGCGGTCAGTCCGGTCACCGGGGCCGGCGCCTTGTCCGAGGCGAGCGGGGTGACGGTGACCGTCGCGGAGGGGAGGGAGACGGCGTGCGCCTGGTCCTCCGTCGTCACCGCGTAGTGGTACGTGGTGTCTTCCTCCGCCGCGTAGTCGCCGCAGCTGTACCGCCGTGACCCGTCGGCGCGTTCGCTGTACGTCGTGGTGCACGTCACCGGTGTGCCGGACGTGTTCACCGGCAGGGTCGTCGAGCGGTACACGTGGAAGGCGAGGACGCGTCCGTCCTCCGGCTTCGCCGTCCAGGACAGCAGCGCGGCGCCGATGTCCGCCGTCGCCGTGAGGTCGCGCGGCGCGGCGGGCGGCCGGTGCGCGCTCACGGTGTCGGTGTACGGGGAGAGATGACCGGAGCCGTCGACCGCGGCGACCTTGTAGGAGTACGTGGTGACGCGGTCGAGCGTGTCGTCGCCGAGGTGGTTCGAGTTGACGTCGGTGACCTTGTCGGCGCCGCCCGGATTGGTGCGCACCACCCGGTACTTGACCGCGCCCGGCACCGCCCGCCAGGACAGTTCGGCGGCGGTGTCCGTGACCGAGGAGGCGAGTCCGAAAGGCGCGGTCAGCGTGATGCTGGTGACCGACTGGTCGGCGGTACCGGCCGATTCGTTGCCCGCCTTGTCGTACGCGCGCACCTCGTAGTAGTAGCCGGCGCCCGTCGCGGGCGGGGTGTCCGTGTACGAGGTGCCGGTCGTGCCGGTCAGCCGCGTCCAGCTGGTGCTGTCCCGCAGCCGCCGGTAGACCCGGTAGCCCGCGAGGTCCATCTCGACGTTCTTGCCCCAGCTCAGCTTCGCCTTGTTGCTCGCGGTGTCGTACGACACCAGCGGGTCCTTCGGCGTGAGCGGCTTGACCTTGTCGACGGTGGCCGAAGTGCGGGGCGTGTACGTGAACTTGACCTTGGCGGCGCCGGTCCAGTTGACGTAGTCGATCCGCAGAGTGTGCTTGCCCTTCGGCACGGTCACGTTGGCAGTCTTGCCCACGGCCGTGGAGGTGTTCTTCCACAGGTCGATCTTGCGGACGCCGTCGACGTACACCCGGATCCCGTCGAGCCCGGAGGCGACGAGGGCGAAGGGCCCACCGGAGCCGAAGTCGCGGGTCACGCTCCAGCGCGCGGCGAAGTTGTCCTTCGGGAGGCCGGAGGCGGGGGCGCCGGTCCAGTTCTCGTCGATCGCGCTGTCGCAGGCGGTCTTCTTCGGGGTGCCCTTGAAGGTGGTGTTCGCGAACAACTGCCGCTTGTAGCCGGGGGAGTCGCAGGTCGTGGCGGCGGAGGCGGCCGGGGCGACGGCGGTGAGCAGGCCGCCCGCGGTCGCGACGACGACGGCGGAGGCGAGCGCGGAACGCATGGTCGGGTTCCTCATGTCACACCCCGCTCGGCAGGGTCACGGTGTAGTCGACGTTCGTGAAGGTCTCCGTGCCGTCGGCCGCGACGACCGAGGCGACGAAGTGGTGGGTGGTGCCCCTCGACGCGGTCCTGTCCGTGTAGTAGCTGGTGGTCGTCGCCAGGGGAACGTCGTTCAGGCGGACGTAGGTGCCCGACTCGCGGTCCCACCGGTACACGTTGATCCCGAGGGCGTCGGCGGCGACGCCCTCGCAGTCGAGGTCCAGCACGGAGTCGCCCGCGGTGTTGTCGAAGGCGTAGAGGTCGCAGACCGAGGTGTCCGCGGGGACGGTCGTCGGCCGCAGGTCCTGCTCGGTGACGGTGACCGCGGAGACGGGGCGGTCCCAGTAGGCGCCCGTGAATTCGGCGTAGTTGCCGTAGATGTCGGCCGGGACGACGACGTAGGTCTTCTCCTCGCCGTCCGCGGCCTCCGGGCCGACGACGAACTCCGAGGTGCCGGCGGGTACTTCGCCCAGGAAGTCCGGCGTGCAGCACGACCGGTACGCGTAGACCTCGTAGTGGGCCAGGTCCGTCGCCGGGCTGTCGTCCCAGTCCAACCGGACGCCGTACTCGAGTGGTTCGGCGGTCAGGTGGGTCACGGGCGGCGGCGGGATCTCGTCGCCGGGGCGGGTGACGGTCATGTCGGCGGAGCCGGTGGACCAGCGGCCCGCCGTGTTCTTCCGGATCATCGTGTAGTGGTAGGTGGCGCCCTGGTCACCGTCGTAGTCGACACAGGTGCGGACCTTGTTGCCGGCCGCGTCCGTGGTGACCTTGCGGCTGCGGCAGTCGGTGAGGTTCGCGTAGGTGGTCGCCACCGGGGACGTGGTCGAGCGGTAGACCTCGTAGTCGGCGGTGTCGCCGCCCGGCGCCTCGGTCCAGGTGAACACCGCGCCGTAACTCGGCACGGTCGCCGTCACGTTCTGCGGCGGGAGGATGGACCGGGTGGAGCGCAGGACGTTGGAGTCCCGCCCGTTCTTCGCCGCGTCCAGCGCCGTGACCTTGTAGTCGTAGGCGTGGCCGTAGCTCGCGCCGGTGTCGGCGTAGCCGGTGCCGGTCGTCTCGGCGATCCGGGTGTACGCGTCCTCGTCGTCCTCGTCGTCCTTGCGGTAGACCCGGTAGAGCACGGCGTCGGCGGAGGCCGTCCAGGAGAGGTTGTTGGAGGCTTCCACGGCGGTGGCGGTGAGCACGGGAGCGGCGGGGGCGGTCCGGTCCAGCGTGGTGATCGGCTGGTCGGCGGTGCCGGTCGACTCGTTGCCCGCCCTGTCGTAGGCGCGGGCCTCGTAGTAGTACGACTGTCCGGTGGGCGGCGGGGAGTCACCGGCCGTGCGCTTGGCGGCCGCGGTCGTCACCACCAGGGTCCAGGTGCTGGAGCCCTTGGGCCGGCGGTAGACGCGGTAGCCGGCGAGGTCCATCTCCTTGTTGGCGGACCAGGCGAGTTCGGTGTACGCCGACTCCCCGTCGGGCATGTAGTCCGCCCAGAAGCCCGTCGGGGCCAGTGGCTTCACCTTGTCGACCGTCGCCGAAGTCCTGGGCGTGTAGCCGACCTTGACCTTCGCGGCGCCGGTCCAGTTCACGTAGTCGATCCGCAGGGTGTGCCTGCCCTTGGGGATCGTCACGTTGACGGTCTTGGTGCGCGAACCCGTGGTGTTGGACCACAGGTTGATCTTGCGGCTGTCGTCCAGGTAGACGCGGATGCCGTCGGTCGCGGTGGCGGTGAGCGCGAAGGGGCCGCCCGAACCGAAGTCGCGGGTCACGGTCCAGCGCGCGGCGAAGTTGTCCTTGGGGAGGCCGGCGGCGGGGGCGCCGGTCCAGCTTTCGTCGATCGCGCTGTCGCAGGCGGTCTTCTTGGGGGTGCCCTTGAAGGTGGTGTTCGCGAACAACTGCCGTTTGTAGACCGGCGAGGCGCAGGTCGTCGCGGCGGAGGCGGGGGCGGCGGACACGGTGAGCGCGGTGGCCGCCGTGGTCAGCGCGACGGCAGCCGCGGCTGCGGCGGTCGTGCGTCTGGCTGGGTTCATTCGGTCCTCTGGGCGAAAGCGGAACGGAGGTTTGGGCCTTCGTGATCACGACTCGCGAGGAATCGGCTTGGTTGTACGGATCTTTGCCCCCTGTTTGTGGAGTTCCGGATGGAGGGCTTGCGGAGTACGTCGGGAGGTGGTTGCACGAGTGCTTCACATGCACAACAGAGAGTGGTGTTGCGCACTCGTTAAGTGGTTCCGCTTGACGGCCGGGGTCGCGCACGCGTTGGCTTTTCAGTCACCTGGGTCGCACAGCTGCGGCCGTGTTCGGAAGGCACCAGAAGTGAGCTCCCCAATGCGTCCCACGCGTCGAATAGCCATCGCCGTTGCAGCGTCGTCCATGACCTTCTCGCTGGCCGCCTGCGGTGTGCTGAACGCGTCGTCGGACGGCAGCTCGGCCAGCCCGACCAAGGGCAACGACGTGACGATCGGCCTGCTCCTGCCGGAGACGGCCAACACCCGTTACGAGGACTTCGACTACCCGATCATCAAGGAGAAGGTCGCCAGCCTCACGAACAAGCAGGGCAAGGTCGACTACGCCAACGCCGACCAGGACGCGGACAAGCAGGCCACGCAGATGCAGCAGATGATCGACAAGAAGGTCGACATCATCCTGCTGGACGCGGTCGACTCGCACGCCATCGCCGGTGAGGTGAAGAAGGCCAAGGACGCCGGCATCCCGGTCATCGCCTACGACCGGCTCGCCGAGGGTCCCATCGACGCGTACATCTCCTTCGACAACGAGCTGGTCGGCGAGGTCCAGGGCCGTTCCCTGCTGGACGCGTTGGGGTCGGAGGTCAGCACCGCCGACAAGATCGTCATGATGAACGGTTCGCCCACGGACCCGAACGCCAAGCAGTTCAAGGCGGGCGCGCTGTCCGAGCTCAACGGCAAGGTGACGATCTCCAAGTCCTACGACACCAAGGACTGGAAGCCGGAGAACGCGCAGGCCAACATGGCCGCCGCGATCCAGGAGATCGGCAAGGGCAACATCGCCGCGATCTACTCCGCCAACGACGGTATGGCGGGCGGCATCGTCAAGGCGCTCGACGCGGCCGGCGTGACCAACCCGCCGCCGATCACCGGTCAGGACGCCGAACTCGCCGCCGTGCAGCGGATCGTGGCCGGCGAGCAGTACATGAGCGTCTACAAGTCCTACCCGCAGGAGGCCGAGGCCGCCGCGCAGATGGCCGTGGCCAAGGTGCAGGGCCACGACATCCAGTTCGACGCCCTCACCCAGGACAGCGTCGACAGCCCCACGAACAAGGAGATCCCGGCCCAGCTCGTCACGGTGACCGCCCTGACGAAGAAGAACATCAAGTCGACGGTCATCGCGGACGGCATCTACAAGACCTCCGACATCTGCACGTCGAAGTACAGCGCGGACTGCGAGGCGATCGGCCTCAAGTAGGCCGTCGAGCAGGCCTTCTGACAGGTCTTCGAGCAGGCGCGGTGGGGCGGGGCGGCGAGCAGTGTGCCGCCCCGCCCTCGCGCGCCCGCCCGCAGGAGCTCCCTCTCACGCCACCCGCGTGAACTCCACCAACACGTCCGGCGGGCCGCCCGCCACTCCCCGGTAGATGCCCTTGTGCGGGGTGACGTCGTCGTAGTCGCGGCCTCGGGCCACGACCACGTGGGACTCGTCGGGGCGGGTGCGGTTGGTGGGGTCGTAGCCGGACCAGTCGCCGGCCCAGTACTCGATCCAGGCGTGGCTCTGGCCGGCGACGGGGCGGTGGAGTTCGGCGTCGGGTTCCGGATGGAGGTAGCCGGAGACGTAGCGGGCCGGGAGGCCGACGCCCCGGAGCATCGCGAGGGTGAGGTGGGTGATGTCCTGGCAGACGCCGGCGCCCTGTTCCCAGGCCTCGGCGGGGGAGGTGTTCACGCTCGTCGCGCCAGGGAGGTAGGAGACCTGGTCGGCGACGAGGGACGAGACCGCGAGGGCCGTCGCGTGCGGGTCGAGGCCGGCCGCCGCCTCCTTCGCCCGGTCGAGCAGCGGCGCCGGGATCGTCGTACGGCCTGTTGCGCCCGCGTACTCCAACAGGCGGGAACCGGAGATGTGTTCGGTCAGTTCCGGCCAGGTGGGTGCGTCGGGGAGCGGGCCCTGCGGGGAGGTCTCCACCAGGCTGGACGCGGTGATCGTGAGGTCCGCGTGCGGCTCCATCAGGTCGAAACCGGTGACCTGGGTGCCCCAGTAGTCCCAGTACGACCAGGTGGCCGCGGCCGGGCTGACGGTGACCCGGGCGTCCAGGGTGGTCTGGCCCGGCAGTGTCAGCGGGGTCATGCGGACCTCGTTGTGCGAGGACGCGGCCGGCTGGGCGTACGCGACGCGCGTGACGTGCCGGATGCGGAGGCGGCGAGCCATCTCAGGCTCCTTCCTGGGCCCACTCGACGGGCCCCTGGTACGGGAAGAAGCGCTCCGCCACCGCGTCGGCGGACGCCATGCAGGACTGCTGGAGGTCGCGCAGGAGGATGGGGAGCTGGTCCTCCAGCGCGTTCGTGTCGAGGTATTCGAGGCGGGTGCGCAGCCGGCCGATCGGGCGGCGCGCGGGGTCCTGGCGCGGGCGGCCGAGCGCGCTGAGGCACTCCTCCGCCGTGGTCAGCGCGTGCAGCGCCGAGCGCGGGAAGTCCCGGTCCAGGAGCAGGAATTCGGCCACCCGCGGGGTGTCGCCGAAACCGCCGTACACGCGCGCGTACGCCTCGTCCGCGCCCGAGGCGCTCAGCAGCGTCGGCCAGTCGGGCGCGTGCGCCGCGTCCAGCACCCGTACCGCCAGCAGCCGTACGGTCATGTCGACCCGTTCCAGGCTCCGGCCGAGCACCACGAACCGCCAGCTGTCGTCCCGGCTCATGGTGGAGTCGGCGAGACCGAAGAACAGGGCCGCGCGGCGGCGGACCAGTTCCAGATAGGCGTAGGGGCCCGTACGGCGGGCCGCGAGGCGTTGGTCGGCCAGGGCGTGCCAGGTGGAGTTGAGGCACTCCCACATCTCCGAGGAGACGGCTTCCCGGGCGCTCCTGGCATTGAGCCGGGCGGCGCCGAGCGCGCCCTCGATGGAACAGGTCGACCGGGCGTCGAAGGCGAGCTGGTCCAACACCTGCTGCATGTCGACGCGTTGACCGCCCGCGTCCACACCGAGGATCGCGTACAGCGACCGGCAGGCCACGTCCTCGTCGCGCCAGGGGTCCTCCAGCATGCGGTGCAGATACGCGTCGAGGATGCGGCCGGTGGCGTCCGCCCGCTCGACGTACCGGCCGGTCCAGGTCAGGGCCTCGGCTATCCGGGACAGGATCACGTCGTTCACTGCTGCTGCGCCCCTTCCGGTACGACGGTGGGGTTGCCGTCGGGTCCGTGCTGACGTGGCGCGATGGCCGGGAGCGTGCCCTCGGCGGCGGGCGCCGGCGGTTCGGCCGGGCCCTCCGCGAGCACCCAGGTGTCCTTGGAGCCGCCGCCCTGGCTGGAGTTGACGATCAGGTTGCCCTCCTGGAGCGCGACCCGGGTCAGGCCGCCGGGCAGCACCCACACGTCGTTGCCGTCGTTCACGGCGAACGGGCGCAGGTCGATGTGGCGCGGTGCCATCCGCTCGCCGGCGAGGGTGGGGGAGGTGGACAGGGCGACGGGCCGCTGCGCGATGAAGCCGCGCGGGTCGGCGGCGACGGCTTTGCGCGTGCGTTCGAGGGTGTCCGCGTCGGCCTTCGGTCCGATGACGATGCCCTGTCCGCCGGCGCCGTCGACCGGCTTGATCACCAGCTGGTCGATCTGGTCGAGGACCGCCGCCAACTGCCCTGGTTCGTCGGGGCGGTAGGACTCGACGTTGGGGAGAACCGGTTCCTCGGAGAGGTAGTAGCGGATCAGGTCCGGGACGTAGGTGTAGAGCAGCTTGTCGTCGGCGATCCCGTTGCCCACCGCGTTCGCGAGTGTGACGTTGCCCGCCATGGCCGCGCCCATGATGCCGGGGCAGCCGATCACCGAGTCGGGGCGGAAGTGCAGCGGGTCGAGGAAGTCGTCGTCCAGGCGCCGGTATACGACGTGCACGGGCACCTCGCCGCGGGTGGTGCGCATCCACACGCGGTTGCCGCGGCAGGCCAGGTCGTGCCCCTCGACCAGCTGCACGCCCATCAGCCGGGCGAGCAGGGCGTGTTCGAAGTAGGCGGCGTTGCTGGGACCCGGGGTGAGCACCACGACCCGCGGATCCACCACCCCTTCGGGGGCGGCGGCGCGCAGGGCGGCCAGCAGCCGCTGGGCGTACCCGTCGACGGGCACGACGTGCTGCTCGGCGAAGAGGGACGGGAAGACCCGGGTCATCGCCCGGCGGTTCTCGATGACGTACGAGACCCCGCTGGGCACCCGCACGTTGTCCTCCAGGACCCGGAAGTCGCCCTCCTCGTCCCGGACGAGGTCGATGCCGGCGACATGGATGCGCACCCCGCCCGGTGGCTCGACGCCGTGCGCGGCGCGGTGGAAGTGCGGGGAGTGCAGCAGCAGGCGCCAGGGCACCACGCCGTCCTCGAAGGCCCGGCAGGGCCCGTAGGCGTCGGCGAGGTAGGCCTCCAGGGCTCTGACCCGTTGGCTCACCCCGCGTTGTATGAGATCCCATTCGAGGGCGTCCAGGATCCGCGGCACCAGGTCCAGCGGCCAGGGCCGCTCCTCGCCCGCGAAGGCGTAGGTCACGCCCCGGTCGGTGAACGCCCGGGCCATCTGGTCGGCCCGGAAGCGCAGTTCGCTCGGCTCGATCGGTTGAAGTGCCGCCAGTACCGGCTCGTAGGCGGTCCTGACCTCGCCAGGCCGCTCGAACATCTCGTCCCACGCGTCGGCCAACGCGTACGCGTCAAATATGTCCGCCATGAGGGGACGTTAAGGGCGGTACGTAACACAACGATCACTCCGGCATTTCCGGGAGCGCACGCCCGGCGCGGTCCCGGGGGCGCGCACGGCGCCCGTCCCCCGGCGGAAGCAGGCGTTCCGCACACCCCCAGGTTCCTGCAAAGGGCCATCAGCTTGTTGCAACTCGACGGAAGGAGGCCCGTAAATACCCGGGCATACCGGCGTTTTTCCTGTGCCTCGACCGTTTGAGCCGTGTTGCGGAGCCCGTGCGGGCCGCGCATAGTTGCGCTGCGATGGACGGCGGAACTCGGGGGTTGGGCGATGGCCGGGCACGGGACGGCGGAGCATCCGCACGGTGCCGACCGCTTGTGCGAGGCCGGGGACCGCGTGTACTCCCGGGCCGTACGACGGGGTCGCGTGCCGCGCCCGGACGCGGAGTCGGTGCCGTGCCTGCTGGAACTCGCCCTGCTGCACCCGGACCCCGACGACATGGACTGGCTGGTCCCGACCTCCCCGCAGGAGGTCATGACCCGGCTGCTGCGCGGGGTCTACGACGAGGTCAGCGGCAGCCAGCGCCGGGTGGGCTCTGCGGTGGCCGCCTTCGAGTGGTACGCCGGTCTCGGACCGACGGTGCCCACGGGCGCCGGCGAGGGGGCCGCGATCCGGGTCCTGGACGGTCTCTCCCGGATCCAGGCCGCGATGGACGAGGCGACCGAGGCGTGCACCACCGAGGTCCTGACGGTCCAGCCCGGCGGCATCCGGCCCGAGCACGAGCTGACCGAGGGACTGCACCGGGCGCTCGCCCTGCGCGGCCGGGGCGTGCGCATGCGCGACCTGTACACGCACGTCGCCCGGCACGGCCAGGGCCTGCTCAACTACCTGGAGCTGATGGGCGACACAGTGGAGGCGCGGACCCTGGACGAGGTGATCGACCGCCTCATCCTCTTCGACCGCACGGTCGCCTTCATCCCCGCCAACGCCGACCGCACCCTCGCTCTTGAGCTACGGCACCCGGCGCTGGTCGGCTACCTGGGCACGGTCTTCGACCGCCTGTGGCGCCTCGCGATCCCGCTCACCGCGGCCCTGCCCGACACCGGCATCGAGGGCATCTCGCACCGCGAGCAGTCCATCGCGGCGCTGCTGGCGGAGGGCCACCAGGACGCCGTCATCGCCGAACGGCTCGGCATAAGCGTCCGCACCTGCCGGGCCCACATCGCGCGCCTCTCCGAGACGCTCGGGGCGGCCAGCAGGGCCCAGCTCGGCGTGCGGATAGCGCAGGTGGGGCTCGACAACCCGCGTCAGCCGGCCGACGTCGGCCCGCTCACCCTTCCCGGTCAAGAATCCCCGACCGCCCGATGAGATAGCCCAGCTGCGCCCGGCTCTCGCTGCCGAGCGTCGCCGCGAGCTTGGCGATGTGCACGCGCGCGGTACGGACGTTCAGCCCGAGGCGCTCCGCGATGACGGCGTCCGTGTGGCCCTCGACGAGGAGGGCGGCTATGGCGTGCTGGCGGGGGGTGACGCCGTTGAGGGGGGCGGGCTGGACCGTTTCGGGGTACATCGGGGCGGCCATGTGCCACAGGCGGTCGAAGGTGATGGCGAAGTACTCGATCAGCACCGGGTGGCGCACCTCGAGGGCGAGCGTGCGGTCCGCGTTGGCCGGGATGAAGGCCACCGTGCGGTCGATCACGACGAGGCGCTCGGTGACCTGGTCGAGGGTCCGCGCCTCAGCGTCGCCGGCCAGCTGCTCGTAGCGGGCCGTCACGGGCGGCGAGTGGCGCTGGGTGTGCTGGTAGAGGGTGCGGATACGGCCGCCGCGGTCGAGCAGCGCCTGGTCCCGGCCCAGGCTCCTGGCCAGGCGGGAGGCGGGGTTGCGGCCGTCGTAGGGCTGGATCGCCAGGAGTTCGCGGGAGGCGTCGGCCATGGCGGCGGCGATGGCCTCGTTGATCCGGTCGAGTCCGCCGATGAGGCCGATGGCCGGCGGGTCCGTCGGGGCCGTGCGCTGTCCGTCGAGGCGCATGAGGGGCTCGAACGTCTCGGCCAGCCGTTGCTCGCGCCGCCGCTCGTCGGCGATGCGGTCCGCGGAAGCGCTGAGCCGCCGGTGCAGGGCGAGGGCGGGGGCGACGGGCTCGAGGCGGTCGGGGTCCGTGGGGGTCGGGCTCAGCAGGCCGAAGTCGACGAGACAGGGGGCCGCCCGGACGTCCGCGCCGCTGACGTGCCCGGCACGCAGCGCTCGGCCGTACAGCTCCAGGCCCTCCTCGCACAGTTCCTCCGGACCGTGCCGGTGTGGCTGTGTCGTCACGTGTGACCTTCTTCTTCCTGCGGTTTCTTCCTACGGCGTCGTCCGCGAGGTCAGGGCTCCTGCTTCAGGATCCCGGACTGGGCGATGAGGAACCCGAGCTGGGCGCGGCTGCCGCTGCCCAGCGCCGTCGCGAGTTTGGCGATGTGGGCGCGGCAGGTGCGCACGTTCATGCCCAGGCGCCGGGCGATCGCCTCGTCGACGTGGCCCTCGATGAGGAGCTTGGCGATCGAGTGCTGGATCTCGGTGATGCCGTCGGGGGCGGTCTCGTACGGTGCGCCGGCGCTCAGCGGGACCGCGCGGTTCCACATGAACTCGAAGACCTTGATCAGGTAGCGGACCAGTCCCGGATGCCGGAGTTCGAGGGCGATCTCCCCGTCGTCGCGGGTCGGGATGAAGGCCACGGTCTCGTCGCAGATGATCAGCCGCTCGACGAGTTCGTCGATCGTCCGGTACTCGACCTTGCCGTCGGTGAACTGGGCGACGTAGGCGAGCGTCTCGGGGCTGTAGCGGGCCGGGTGCTGGTAGAGGGTGCGGATGCGGCAGCCGCGTTCGATCAGCGGCCGGTCGCGGTTCAGGCCCTGGGCGAGGGTGTGTTCGAGGCGGCGCCGGCTCGGCTGCACGGTGAGCATCTCGGTCTGGCACTGGGCGGTGGCCAGATCGAGCGCCGCGTTGATCCGGTCGAGTCCCTCAAGGACCGTGATGGAGTGCGTGGTCGCCGTGGACTGGGCGCTGAGCGTCATGAACGGCTCGAAAGCGTCTGCGAGCTCGATCGACATGCGCCGCCGCTGGGTGATCTCGCTCTCGATCGGGTTGAGCCGCTGGGCGAGGGCAATCGAAGGAGGTACCGGGCGTAGCCAGTTCGGGTCGTCAGGATCGGGATGAAGGAGGGCGAACTCCATCAAACAGGGTGCGGGTTCCACATCCGTACGGGCAACCCGTCCCGTCCGGAGAGCGTTCCCGTAGAGGCGTCGCCCTTCCGCACACAGGTCGGTCAGCCCGTGAGGATGTGTCCGCTTAGTCTCATTTATTGTCAAATCTCCACCCCCCAGGGTCCTGAACGTGCAGGAACATGATGCATCGATTGTGTGGCCATGACGTGCCGGAATGGGCCATCGTCGTATTCGGACGGGGGAGAGGTGACCTTCAAATGAGGACGAAGCCGACTATGCATAAGAGAATGCTTCGCTCGGCGCTAGTCGCCGCCTTCTCCGCCGCTGTGATTTTCGGGGCGCTGAGCGGGTCTGCGGGTACCGACAGTGCCAAGGCGGGCGACAGTACCTGGCGTACGACCAATGTGACTGCCGCCGGCGTCGGCGACAGCACCTGGATCGTCACGGCGTCCGACGCCCCGGACGACAGCACCTGGGTGGCTCCGAGCGACAGCACGTGGGTCGCCGAGTCATGACCACTCCACCCGACGACCGGTCCTTCCGTCGCGAAATGGCCACGGCCTACCGCTCCGGCTGGCACTTCATCGATCTGGTCACCGCGATCCCGCACCCCGGGGACTCGCTGATGGTGACCGTCTTCGGAGAGCCGGTCGTCGTGACGCGGGACGAGGACGAGGACGTACGGGCCTATCGGTGTCTGCGGCGGCCTCGGGGGGCGCCGCAGCCTGTGCGATGTGCGATTCGGTACGGAATGATCTTTGTGAACCTTGATCAGCGAGACCATCGGCTGGTGGAACCGGAAGCCCCCAACCTACGGACCATCTCAGCCACCCCCCGCAGTGCCTGACGCGATTCCCCCGTCGTAACAGATCGCGCAGGTGCTTCCCCCCGCAGCGGCGTCACCGTGACCTGAACACGGTGACGCCGCTGCAGTTTGTGGCCGAAAACAGCCGACGCCTCCGCCTGTGCGGGGGCGTTTTTGTGTCCCCGCCGCCTTGAGTGGAATAGACTCAACTTTGTGCACGCTGACTGAGTCAGCCAGGGAGACTCGCAAGGAGGAGAGCGCGAACGTGGACGCAGAGCTGACCAACCGGAGCCGGGACGCGATCAACGCGGCCAGCAACCGGGCCGTGACCGAGGCGCATTCCGACCTCACCCCCGCCCACCTGCTCCTCGCGCTGCTCCAGGGGCAGGAGAACGAGAACATCACCGACCTGCTCGCCGCCGTCGAGGCCGACCAGGCCGCCGTCCGGGCCGGCGCGGAGAAGCTGCTGGGCGCGCTGCCCAGCGTGACCGGTTCCACGGTTGCGCCGCCGCAGCCCAACCGGGAGCTGCTCGCGGTCATCGCGGACGCGGCCGAGCGGGCCAAGGAGCTCGGCGACGAGTACCTGTCCACGGAGCACCTGCTCATCGGGATCGCCGCGAAGGGCGGCGCGGCCGGTGACGTACTGTCCGGGCAGGGGGCCACCGCGAAGAAGCTGCAGGAGGCCTTCCAGAAGGCGAGGGGAGGGCGCCGGGTGACCACGGCTGACCCGGAGGGCCAGTACAAGGCGCTGGAGAAGTTCGGCACCGACTTCACCGCGGCCGCGCGGGAGGGGAAGCTCGACCCCGTCATCGGACGCGACCAGGAGATCCGGCGGGTCGTGCAGGTGCTGTCCCGTCGTACGAAGAACAACCCGGTCCTGATCGGTGAGCCCGGCGTCGGCAAGACCGCCGTCGTCGAGGGGCTCGCCCAGCGGATCGTCAAGGGCGATGTGCCCGAGTCCCTCAAGAACAAGCGACTGGTCGCCCTCGACCTGGGCGCGATGGTCGCCGGCGCCAAGTACCGCGGCGAGTTCGAGGAGCGGCTCAAGACGGTGCTGGCGGAGATCAAGGACTCCGACGGCCAGATCATCACGTTCATCGACGAGTTGCACACCGTCGTGGGCGCCGGCGCGGGCGGGGACTCCGCCATGGACGCCGGCAACATGCTGAAGCCGATGCTCGCGCGCGGTGAACTGCGCATGGTCGGCGCGACGACGCTGGACGAGTACCGCGAACGCATCGAGAAGGACCCGGCGTTGGAGCGCCGCTTCCAGCAGGTGCTGGTCGCGGAGCCGTCGGTCGAGGACACGATCGCGATCCTGCGCGGGCTCAAGGGCCGCTACGAGGCCCACCACAAGGTGCAGATCGCGGACAGCACGCTGGTCGCGGCAGCCACCCTCTCGGACCGCTACATCACCTCCCGCTTCCTTCCGGACAAGGCGATCGACCTGGTCGACGAGGCGGCCTCCCGCCTCCGCATGGAGATCGACTCGTCCCCCGTCGAGATCGACGAACTCCAGCGTGTGGTCGACCGGTTGAAGATGGAGGAGCTGGCGCTGGAGAAGGAGACCGACCCGGCCTCCCGGGACCGCCTGGAGAAGCTGCGCCGCGACCTCGCCGACAAGGAGGAGGAGCTGCGGGGGCTGACCGCGCGCTGGGAGAAGGAGAAGCAGTCCCTCAACCGCGTCGGCGAACTCAAGGAGAAGCTCGACGAGTTGCGCGGCCAGGCCGAACGGGCCCAGCGCGACGGCGACTTCGACACCGCGTCCAAGCTGCTGTACGGCGAGATCCCCACCCTGGAGCGGGACTTGGAAGCCGCCTCGGAGGCCGAGGTGGAGGCCTCCCGGGACACCATGGTCAAGGACGAGGTCGGCTCCGACGACATCGCGGACGTCGTCGCCGCCTGGACCGGCATCCCCGCGGGACGCCTCATGGAGGGCGAGACGCAGAAGCTGCTGCGCATGGAGGACGAGCTGGGCAAGCGCCTGATCGGCCAGCGCGAGGCGGTACAGGCGGTGTCGGACGCGGTACGGCGCACGAGGGCGGGCATCGCGGATCCCGACCGCCCCACCGGCTCGTTCCTCTTCCTCGGCCCGACAGGCGTGGGCAAGACCGAACTCGCCAAAGCCCTGGCCGACTTCCTCTTCGACGACGAGCGGGCGATGGTCCGCATCGACATGTCGGAGTACGGCGAGAAGCACAGCGTGGCCCGCCTGGTCGGCGCCCCGCCCGGCTACGTCGGCTACGAGGAGGGCGGCCAGCTGACGGAGGCGGTGCGGCGCCGCCCGTACAGCGTGGTGCTGCTGGACGAGGTGGAGAAGGCGCACCCGGAGGTCTTCGACATCCTCCTCCAGGTACTGGACGACGGCCGCCTCACCGACGGCCAGGGCCGCACGGTCGACTTCCGCAACGTGATCCTGGTCCTCACCTCGAACCTGGGCAGCCAGTTCCTGGTGGACCCGATGACGAGCGAGGCGGAGAAGAAGTCCCAGGTCATGGATGTGGTCCGGGCCTCCTTCAAGCCGGAGTTCCTGAACCGTCTGGACGACCTGGTCGTCTTCTCGGCCCTCGCCAAGGACGAGCTGGCCCGCATCGCCCGCCTCCAGATCGACCGCCTCGCCAAGCGCCTGGCCGAACGCCGCCTCACCCTGGAGGTCAGCGAGGACGCCCTGACCTGGCTCGCGGAAGAGGGCAACGACCCGGCGTACGGCGCACGCCCCCTCCGCCGCCTCGTCCAGACCGCCATCGGCGACCGCCTCGCCAAGGAGATCCTCTCCGGCGAGATCAAGGACGGCGACACGGTACGGGTGGACACGTTCGGCGAGGGGCTGATCGTGGGGCGGGCCACGGGCAAGACGCTGTGACTTTCACGCGCTGACCAGGGGGTGGTGAGTTTCCGGCCGTCGGGCTTGCCACCCCCCTCCCCGCATGAGGGAGGATGACGGCATCCATATGAAGGGAAATTCACGGTGACCATCGACCCGTCCTCGATTCCGAACTTCGGGGGCCAGCCCGAGCCGCAGCCCCAAGGGCCGGCGGGCCCCGTTGTCCCGGATCAGGACCTCGTGAAGCAGCTCCTCGAACAGATGGAGCTGAAGTATGTCGTCGACGACGAGGGAGACCTCGCAGCGCCGTGGGAGCAGTTCCGTACGTACTTCATGTTCCGTGGCGAGGACGACCAGGCCGTCTTCTCGGTGCGGACGTTCTACGACCGGCCCCACCAGATCGACGAGAAGCCGCTGCTGCTGGAGTCCATCGACGACTGGAACCGCCGCACCCTGTGGCCCAAGGTGTACACGCACACGCATGACGACGGCACCGTCCGGCTGATCGGCGAGGCGCAGATGCTGATCGGCACCGGCGTCAGCCTGGAGCACTTCGTCTCCTCGACGGTCAGCTGGGTGCGCGCGGCCATCGAGTTCGACAAGTGGCTCGTCGAGCAGCTCGGCCTCGAGCAGGAGGTCAACGAGGCGGAGGAGAAGGGCGAGGACGAGGACGGGGAGTAGTCCCCGGTCCTTCGTACTCGGTGCGCCGTACTCCGTACTTCGTACGTTGTCCTGATGCGGTCCGCGGTCCTTACAGCGGCGTGTTCGCGATCACCACGAGATACGCCCCGTAGCCGAACGAGAGCCCGGCCAGGGCGCCGACCACCACGGTCGCGTGCCAGGGCCGGGCTCTCGCCGTGCGGACCAGGGCCCGGGCGAGGGGGAGCAGGAGGGGGAACGCCGGGAGCAGGAACCTCGGCTTCGATTCGAAGAAGCCCGAGCCGCCGAGTGTGATCAGGAGCAGTACGCCCGTGTAGACGAGCAGGGGGAGCGGGGCCCGGTCCGTCAGCAGCAGCGCGTACAGGACGACCGACACGGCCACGATCATCATCGTCATCGGGAACACGAAGCGGTCGCCGTGCAGGAGCAGGTGTTTGGCGAAGACGAGCGAGCCCCTGCCGAAGTCGAACCTGGAACCCCACAGGCGCTGCACCTCGAAGTAGCCGCCCAGCAGGTCACCCTTGCGGTGGCCGACCCACAGGATGTACGCGGCCCAGCCGCTCGGCGCGAGCAGCGCGCCCGTCCACAGCCTGTGGACAACTTTGCCGCGCGCCCGAAGGATCTCGTACGCCGCCGCCACGAGTACCGCCGCCGCGACCGCGAATCCGTTGGGCCGGGCCAGACCCGCCAGGGCCGCCAGTGTGCCCGCCCAGACCCACCGTCCGTCCAGCACCGCGTACAGCGCCCAGGCGGCGAAAGCCGTCAGCACCGGTTCCGTGTACGCCATGGACAGCACGATCGAGTGCGGGAGCAGGCCCCAGAGCAGGACGAGGGCCGTGGCCACCGCGCGGCCGTGCAGGCGGTTGCCGAGCGCGTAGAGACCGCAGGCCGCGACCGCCGCCGCCAGCCAGGACACGAGCAGGCCCGCCGTGACTCCGCTCAGCGGGCTGAGCGCGGTCACCGCGCGGACCAGGGCCGGGTAGAGCGGGAAGAACGCCAGGTCGCTGTGGACGACGTCGGGCTGGAAGTACAGGGTCCGGCCGTAGCCGTGCGCCGCGATCCCCAGGTACCAGCGGGAGTCCCAGGAGTGGCCCAGGAGCGCCGGCCAGTGCCGGTCGGTCGCCCAGGCCGTCAGGGCCAGCGCGGCGACGCCCAGCAGGCGTGCGGCGGCGAACAGACCCAGGGCGCCGCCGAGGGCCGCCGCCGTGGAGGGGCGGGTACGGGTGTGGGTGCCGGGCTCCGTGACAGGGCGGGGCGCGAGGGTACTGGCGTGGGTCACACCGGCACATTGCCGGGTGAAACGGGCGCAGGCGAGCATTGCGCGGCCGGGCGGGTACGGATTCGCTCCGCTCGGCGTGGCGGCGTGACTTCGCGCCGGGGATCTCTCGCGGAGGACTTCACACCGGCGAGAGGTCCTCGTCGGCGATTTCACGTCCGCGACCCGACACCGGCGACCTCACACCGGCGACTTCACGCCAGTGACTTCAGGCGGCTCACGGCCTCCTCCAGTACCCCGGTGCGCTTGCAGAACGCGAACCGCACGAATGGCGCGCCCGCCTCCCGGTGGTCGTAGAAGACCGCGTTCGGGATGGCGACGACGCCGGCCCGTTCCGGGAGTGCGCGGCAGAAGGCGAAGCCGTCGCCGTCGTGGGACAGCTCCGCGCCGAGGGGGCGGATGTCGGTGGTGACGAAGTACGTGCCGGCGGGCTTGAAGACCTCGAAGCCCGCGTCCGTCAGACCCGCCGCCAGCAGGTCCCGCTTGGCCAGCATGTCCGCGCGGAACCCGGCGAAGTAGGAGTCGGGCAGGGCCAGCGCCTCCGCCACCGCGTACTGGAAGGGCCCGGACGCCACGTACGTCAGGAACTGCTTCGCCGAGCGGACCGCCGAGACCAGCTCCGGCGCGGCCGTCACCCAGCCCACCTTCCAGCCGGTGAAGGAGAAGGTCTTGCCGGCCGAGCCGATGGTGACCGTGCGCTCCCGCATGCCGGGGAAGGTCGCGAGCGGGATGTGCTCGGCGTCGTCGAAGACCAGGTGCTCGTAGACCTCGTCGGTGACGACCAGCAGGTCGCGCTCGACGGCCAGTTCGGCGATCGCGGTGAGTTCCTCGCGGGTGAGGACCGTGCCGGTGGGGTTGTGCGGGGTGTTGATCAGGAGGAGGCGGGTGCGGTCGGTGACGGCGGCGCGCAGCTCGTCCAGGTCGAGACGGAAGCGTCGATCCGCGATTCCGTCGTGCGTGCCCTCGTGCGGGCGCAGGGTGACCGGTACGCGCGTGCCGCCCGCCATCGCGATGCACGCCGCGTACGAGTCGTAGTACGGCTCGAGGGCGATCACCTCGTCGCCGGGTTCCAGCAGCGCCAGCAGGGCGGCGGCGATGGCCTCGGTGGCGCCGGCCGTGACCAGGACCTCGGTGTCGGGGTCGTGGGTCAGGCCGTACAGGCGCTGCTGGTGGGCGGCGATCGCGGTGCGCAGTTCGGGGACGCCCGGGCCCGGCGGGTACTGGTTGCCGCGGCCGTCGCGCAGCGCCCGTACGGCCGCCTCCCGGACCTCTTCGGGGCCGTCGGTGTCGGGGAAACCCTGGCCCAGGTTGATCGCGCCCGTCCGCACGGCGAGCGCGGACATCTCGGCGAAGATCGTCGTCCCGAACTCGGCGAGACGGCGGTTGAGGAGCGGGCGGCTGCTGGAGGTCATGCCGGTCATCCTGCGCCGAAGCTCTGGAGTTCCTCAACTCTGCTTTGGCCGGTCGCGTGGGAGGGCATCCCCCGTTCACGCAAGACGCGAGGCGCCCACGGGGGGCTGCTTCAGGCGAATCAGAAGGGCGGTGGCGCCATGGCAATCGGCTTCATCGTGGCAGCGGTTGTGATCGCGTTCGTGCTGGTCGTGGTGGCGAAGGCACGCCGGACCAGGAGCACCATTTTGGCGGGCCGCAGCGGCCGGCGCCGCGGCTCCGGCGACAGCTGGTGGGCCGGCGGGGCGGCCGGGAGCAGCGGCGGGGCGGTGTCCTGCGGGTCGTCCTCGGGCGGTGACTCCGGGGGGCACTCGGGTGGTCACTCCTGCGGTGGCGGTTCGTCCTGCGGGGGCGGCTCGTCCTGTGGCGGCGGGGGCGGATGCGGAGGAGGCAGCTGATCCGGCGGGGGCGGATGCGCGGGAGGCGGCCGAACCGGCGGAGGCAGCTGACACGGGGCAGCTGAGCTCCACCGGGAAAGTCGTCACCGGGCATACGTCCCACCCGTCACTCCAGTAGAGCGCCCGCCGGGCACCACGCCCCGCGGGCGCTTTGGCGCTCCGGCGCACGCCACGGCCGCCGTGGCGCACGCCGTGGTTGAACAGTTGAGCTGTGGAGCCCTCTGAGGGATGGAAACCCCACGAAGTTGGGTAAAAACGCTGTGGTGGCGCCACCGTTCATGATTCCCTCTAAAACACCAACGCAGCCCCTCGGACGTCCTGCACACACACCTTCCGATGATCCGACTGGGTTGACCGGGCCGATCTCCCGGTACCGACCGGGGTGCGCCGGACCACACCTCCTCACCTCCCTTTTCTTTGCGTGCTAGCGGAGCCGATCCATGCTCACGACCCTGAACACCTCGTACACAGACACGCGCGCGGCCGACCTCGCCTGGGCCCTGGGGCGGGAGCCGCTCCCCGCCCTCGCCACGCTCGATCTCGAACTGGGCGGGGCGAAGCTGCAGTTGAGACTCCTCGGAGCGTCCCACCAGGTGCTCCTGGAGGAGGAGCGGGGCAGTTGTTCGGAGACGGTGGCGTGCATCCCCGGCAGCAGCACCCCGCTGCCGCTGGGCGTCGCCAAGCGGGTGGGCGACTGGGAGTACGAGTTCGCGGCCCGTGTCGAACTGCTCTCGCCGGGCTCCTTCGCGGGCCGCGCACAGGAGTTGCTCGCCCTGGTCGCCGACCATCCCAACGGCCTGGCGGGCGTCTTCCCCGGCAGCCCGCACGCGTTCACCGCCCTGCTGGCCCAGCGTCAGGGCGGCCAGGTGCACTGGCGGACCTGGCACGCCTACCCGCAGGACGGGCAGTTGGTGGCGACCCGGACCCGGGTCGGCGTGCGGATTCCGGTGCCACAGCTCAGTCCGTCCGGCGTTTGACGCATTTCCGCCTCGTGTCGGGCGTTTGGGGCGTCAGATCCACACGTGTGGGTGACGAAGCGTGACTCCGCTGTGACGTAACGTCGCAGTCGTGATCGAACCGCACGCACCGGCCCCGCCCGGCTCCCCGCCCTCCTGGCCCGGCCCCGCGCCGCTGCCGGTGCGGCCGGGCACCGGACGGTTCCTGGTCCTCGCGTGCGTCTTCGTCTGCGCGGCCTGCGGACTCGTCTACGAACTCGAACTGGTCGCGCTGGCCTCGTACTTGATCGGCGACTCGGTCACCCAGGCCTCCGTCGTGCTGTCCGTCATGGTGTTCGCCATGGGCATCGGCTCGCTCGCCGCGAAGAAGCTGCGCTGGCATGCGGCGGCCGGCTTCGGTGCGATCGAGGCGACGCTCGCGCTGGTCGGCGGGTGCAGTGCGATGGCCCTGTACGCCGTGTTCGCGTGGACCGGCGGCTGGGGCGGGCTGTGGGCGAGCGGGCCGCGCTGGCTGCTGGTCGCCTTCTCGCTCGCCATAGGCCTGTTGATCGGCGCCGAGGTCCCGCTGCTGATGGAGCTGATCCAGCGCGTCCGGCGGCAGGACGCGGGCGGCGCGGTGGCGGACCTGTTCGCCGCGGACTACGTCGGCGCGCTCGTCGGCGGCCTGGCCTTTCCCTTCCTTCTCCTGCCCCTGCTGGGCCAGTTGACCGGCGTACTGATCACCGGCACGGTCAACGCGGTCGCCGGCTGCGCCCTCGTCCTCGGCCTGTTCCGGCGCGATCTCACGCGCCGCGCCCGCTGGTTGCTGGTGATCGCCAACGTCGCCGTGCTCGGCCTCCTCGCCTCCGCCGCCGTTCTGGTCGACGACTTCGAACGGGCCGCGCGGGAAGCGGTCTACGGCGAGGGCGTCCGGGTGGCGGTGCAGACCGGCACCCAGGAGGTCGTCCTCACCGGCGGCACCCACGGCCGCCCCCTCGACCTCTTCCTCGACGGCCGCCTCCGGGTCAGCGGACGCGACGAACGCCGGTACCACGAGGCGCTGGTCCACCCCGCGATGAACGGCCCCCACGCACGCGTGCTCATCCTCGGCGGCGGCGACGGACTGGCCGCCCGCGAGGTGCTCGAACATCCCGGCGTCCGACGCGTCGACATCGTCGAACTCGACGCCGGAGTCGTCCGGTTGGCCCGCACCGACCCGGCGCTCGCCCGCCTCAACGACCACGTCTACGCCGACCCGCGCGTCCACGAGACGACCCAGGACGCCTTCCGCTGGCTGCGGATGGCTCCGCCGGGGACCTTCGACGTGGTGATCTGCGATCTGCCCGACCCGGGGATCACCGCGAGCACGAAGCTGTACTCGCAGGAGTTCTACGGCCTGGCGCGGCGGGCGATGGCCGACGGCGGCCGGCTCGTCGTGCACGCCGGGCCGGTCGCCAGCCGGCCGCGCGTCTTCTGGACGGTCGACGCGACGGTGCGCTCCGCGGGGCTGCGGACGGTTCCCTACCGGGTCGGGGGGCGGGACTCGGGGTTCGCGGCGGGGCCCGACCGGGCGGCGAGCGGTGCGTTTTCGGCGCCGCGGGACTGGGGGTTCGTGCTGGCGTCCGTCGCTCCACGGCGACTCGGACTGGATCCGGGGGCACCGCGGCCGAGGACGTTGACGGCGGGTGGGCTGGCGGCGGATGCGCGAGCCGTGGGACGGACGCGAGTTGAGGGGGTGCGGGCGTCGACGCTGGTGGATCCCAGGTACGCGGAGTGAATTTTCCTCGCCCCCGCCGCCCCTACCCGTCCCATCCTTCTGGGGCTCCGCCCCAGACCCCGCTCCTCAAACGCCGGAGGGGCTGGATTGTGCGGGTCTGGGGGCGGCAGCCCCCAGCCGGGCGGCAGCCCCAAGGCGACGGCGACACGAGCTCGTGGCACTTTTGCGGCAACGTGGGTCCAGGCTCCGCACTCCCCGGTAACCTCGGCCCACATGGAGCATGAGGTGTTCGTTCCGGTTCCGCCCGCCCACCTGCGGGACGCCCTCGCCGACCCCGCACGCGTGGCCCGCGCGGTTCCCGGACTTCAGCAGGACGCCGGTGCGGCCCCCGTCAGCGGCCGGCTGAAGGTGCGCGTCGGCAGCCACTCCGTCACCTACCGCGGCACCGTCCGCGTCACCGCGCAGGACGACGGCACGTACACCGCCGAGGGCGACGCCACCGAGGCGCGCGGCACCGGCTCGGTCAAACTCGCCCTCACCCTGCGGGTGTCGGAGGCCGACGGTGGCTCCACCCTCGCCGTCGAGGGCACCGCCTCGGCCGACGGCCGCCTGATGGAACTGCCGGCGGACTCCGTGGCCGCGGCGGCGACCCGGCTGCTGGACCGCTTCGCGGAGAACCTGGGTACGACGGTGGCGGCACCGGAGGAGACCCCCGAACCGTCCGTCCTCGACACCGAGGTCCCGCCACCGGCGCTCGATCCGGTGGCCGAGGTCGACGACCTGCTCCCGGACCCGACCCCCGACCCGGCCCCGATTCCCGCGGAGATCTACGCGGAACCCTCCGACCCTCCCGCCGAAGCCGCGCACGCGCGCCGCACGATGATCGGCCGCAGCGCGGAGGAGGTCGACCATGCCCCGCCGCGCGGCCGCTACGCCCCCGTACCGGCCCCGCAGACCATCTCCCCCGGCTCCTCCCTCCGTTGGGCGGCTCCGGCGGCGGCACTCGCGGTGGCGTCGGCGATCGTGGTGACCCGGGCCCTGCGCAAGCGTCGCTGAGCCACGGACCGTCCTGATCGCGCCCAACCTCCGCGCACACTCCAAGTGGTCTGCACCACCGCCCCACCACCCCAGTACTGTCATCCCGTGAGCAACGAAGACATCACGCTGACCGCGGGCGACGCGGAGGTGACCGTGCAGCCGGGCAACGGCGGCCGGGTGGGCGGGCTTCGCGTCGGAGGCGTCGAACTGCTGCGCCAGGGCGAGCGGTTCGGCTGTTTCCCGATGGTGCCCTGGTGCGGCCGGATCAGGGACGGCCGGTTCCGCAACGGCGGCACCGTCCACCAGATGCCCCTCAACTCCCCGCCGCACGCCATCCACGGCACCGTGCGCGACGGCGCCTGGCGCGTGGCCCGCCGAAGCGCCGACGCGGCCGTCATCACGTACGACCTGGTGGAGCCCTGGCCCTGGCCCGGACGGGTCACCCACCAGCTGGACCTCACGCCGGACTCCCTCACGCTGACCATGGCCGTGGAGGCGCACGACTCCTCCTTCCCGGCGCAGATCGGCTGGCACCCGTGGTTCAACCGGAACCTGGGGGGCGAGGACGTCCAGGTCGACTTCTCGGCTGCCTGGCAGGAGGAGCGCGGGGACGATCACCTGCCCACCGGTACGCGGATCGAGCCGAAGGCCGGGCCGTGGGACGACTGCTTCGGGATGCCCGGCGGGGTCGATGTGACGCTGAGCTGGCCGGGGGAGCTGGAGCTGAAGGTGGCCAGCCCCGAGGAGTGGGTCGTCGTGTACGACGAGCAGGAGGCCGCCGTCTGCGTGGAGCCGCAGACCGGGCCGCCCGACGGGCTGAACAGCCTGCCCCGGCTCGTCACGCCGCTGGAGCCGCTGGAAGCCACGATGACCTGGGCCTGGCGCCGCCTCTAAGCTGGCCGGTATGACGGACGTACGTGGCGCGCTGCTGCAGCAGATCAAGGACAAGGCCGTGGTGCACGGCAAGGTGACTCTGTCGTCGGGGCTGGAGGCGGACTACTACGTCGACCTCCGCCGCGTCACCCTCGACGGCGAGGCCGCCCCGCTGGTCGGTCAGGTGCTGCTCGACCTGACCGCCGAGCTGGACTTCGACGCGGTGGGCGGGCTGACCATGGGCGCCGACCCGGTCGCCGGCGCGATCCTGCACGCGGCCGCCGCCCGGGGGAAGCGGGTCGACGCCTTCGTCGTACGCAAGGCGGCCAAGGCGCACGGGATGCAGCGGCGGGTCGAGGGGCCCGACATCGCGGGGCGGCGGGTGGTGGTCGTCGAGGACACCTCCACCACCGGCGACTCCCCGCTGACCGCCGTCGAGGCGGTGCGTGAGGCGGGTGCGGAGGTCGTGGCCGTGGTGACGATCGTGGACCGTGCGACCGGCGCCGCGGAGAAGATCGAGAAGGGCGCGGGGGTGCCGTACTTGTACGCGTACTCCAAGGACGACCTGGGCCTGGACTGACCGGGCCGCCCGTCTGGAAAGATGGGCACGACGATGACGTCACTCCCGAGGTCTAGGTCAGGGCCGTAGGACGCAGTAGCACCTAGTACGCCAACCCGCACATACAAGGAGCGGACAGATGCCCATCGCAACCCCCGAGGTCTACAACGAGATGCTCGACCGGGCGAAGGCAGGCAAGTTCGCCTACCCGGCCATCAATGTCACCTCGACCCAGACCCTGCACGCGGCGCTGCGCGGCTTCGCCGACGCGGAGAGCGACGGCATCGTCCAGATCTCCACGGGTGGCGCCGAGTTCCTGGGCGGCCAGTACAGCAAGGAGATGGTGACGGGCTCGGTCGCGCTGGCCGAGTTCGCGCACATCGTCGCCGAGAAGTACCCGGTGACCGTCGCGCTGCACACCGACCACTGCCCCAAGGACAAGCTCGACGGGTACGTACGCCCGCTGCTCGCCGTCTCCGAGGAGCGCGTGAAGGCCGGCGGCAACCCGCTGTTCCAGTCGCACATGTGGGACGGCTCGGCCGAGACCCTCGCCGACAACCTCGCCATCGCGCAGGAGCTGCTGGCCCGCGCCGCCGCCGCGAAGATCATCCTCGAGGTCGAGATCACCCCGACCGGCGGCGAGGAGGACGGTGTCTCGCACGAGATCAACGACTCCCTCTACACCACGGTCGAGGACGCGATCCGTACCGTCGAGGCGCTCGGCCTGGGCGAGAAGGGCCGCTACCTGCTGGCCGCCTCCTTCGGCAACGTGCACGGCGTGTACAAGCCGGGCAACGTCGTCCTGCGTCCCGAGCTGCTCAAGGAGCTGAACGAGGGCGTCGCCGCCAAGTACGGTCAGCCGGCCGGCAGCAAGCCGTTCAACTTCGTCTTCCACGGCGGCTCCGGCTCCACGGAGGAGGAGATCGCCACCGCGCTGGAGAACGGCGTGGTGAAGATGAACCTCGACACCGACACCCAGTACGCCTTCACGCGTCCCGTCGCGGACCACATGTTCCGCAACTACGACGGTGTCCTGAAGGTCGACGGCGAGGTCGGCTCCAAGAAGACCTACGACCCGCGCACCTGGGGCAAGCTCGCCGAGGCCAGCATGGCCAAGCGCGTCACCGAGGCCTGCGGCAACCTGCGGTCCACGGGCACGAAGATCAAGTAACCGGCGGTCGTCCGGTACGAAGATCGAGCAACGGCATTTCACGACGAGCCCGGCGCTGTCTACGGCGCCGGGCTCGCTGTATACCTAGGGCATGTCCGATGTGCGGCTGGCCTCGCCCCAAGGCAAGTGGATCCTGCTCACCACCGTGCTCGGCTCCAGCATGGCCATGGTGGACTCGACCGTCGTCAACGTCGCCCTGCCCCGCATCGGCCGCGATCTGGACGCCGACCTGGCCGCGCTCCAGTGGACGGTCAACGCGTACATGCTCACGCTGGCCGGGCTGATCCTGCTCGGCGGCTCGCTCGGTGACCACTACGGGCGCCGCAAGATCTTCGTGATCGGTGTCGTCTGGTTCGCGACCGCCTCGCTGCTGTGCGGTCTGGCGCCGAACGTCGGCATCCTGGTCGCCGCGCGCGCCCTCCAGGGCATCGGCGGCGCGCTTCTCACACCGGGCTCGCTGGCCCTCATCCAGGCCTCCTTCCACCCCGACGACCGGGCCCGGGCGGTCGGTCTGTGGTCCGGCTTCGGTGGCGTCGGGGCCGCCGTGGGGCCGTTCCTGGGCGGCTGGCTGGTGGACGGGCCCGGCTGGCGCTGGGTCTTCCTGATCAACGTGCCGCTGGCCCTGCTCTGCGCGCCGATCGCGGTCCGCCATGTGCCGGAGTCGATGGACGGCCGCAGCCACGGCCGCTTCGACGTGCTCGGCGCGGCCCTGGGCGCACTCGCGCTGGCGCTGGTGACGTACGCGCTGATCGAGGCCCGCGAGGGGTCGGTCGTCGTGGTCCTCACGGCGGTCGCCGGTGTCGCGGCGGGGGTCGCCTTCGTGCTCGTGGAGCGGCGCAGACCCGATCCGATGATGCCGCTGGACATCTTCGGCTCCCGCCAGTTCACGGCGGTCAACGTGGTCACCCTCTGCGTCTACGCGGGCTTCAGCGGCTTCTTCTTCCTGGCCGCCCTGCAACTCCAGGTCGCGGTCGGCTGGTCGGCCCTGGCCGCCGGTACGGCGCTGCTGCCCACGACCATCCTGATGCTGCTGCTCTCCGCCCGCTCGGGCGCCCTCGCCGACCGCATCGGCCCGCGTATCCCGCTCACGGTGGGCCCGCTGCTGTGCGGGGCGGGCATGCTGCTGATGCTGCGGGTGGGGCCGGGCGCCTCCTACCTCGCGGACGTCCTGCCGGCCCTGCTGGTCCTGGGCCTCGGCATGGTCACCCTGGTCGCCCCGCTGACCGCCACGGTGCTCGCCTCCGTCGACGTGACACGGGCGGGCCTGGCCAGCGGCATCAACAACGCGGCGGCCCGCGCGGCGGGCCTGATCGCGGTCGCCGCGCTGCCGCTGCTGGCCGGCATGGGCCCGGAGGCCTACCGCTCCGCGAACGCCTTCGACGACGCCTTCCACACCGCGATGCTGCTGTGCGCGGGAGTCCTGGCGGTCGGCGCGGTGATCGCCTTCGCGACCGTCCGCCGCCCACCGCCGGACTGCCGTCGCCCGGAATGCCGTACGCACGGCAACGTGATGGCGCCGCCGCTGGAGGCGGACCGGAACGCGGGGAAGATCTCCTGACGGGGTTCCGAGCTCAGGTCAGCCCAGCAGTTCCGTGAACGCCTGCGGGTCGCTGTCGCGCAGGAACTGGCGGCAGCGGTCCGACTCCTCCTTCTCGTCGATCGCCTCGGCGGCGCGGGCGAGGGCGGCGAGGCAGCGCAGAAAGCCCCGGTTGGGCGCATGGGTCCAGGGGATCGGGCCGTGGCCCTTCCAGCCGTTGCGGCGCAGGGCGTCCAGGCCGCGGTGGTAGCCGGTACGGGCGTACGCGTAGGACTCGATCACCCGGCCGCCCGCGAACGCGTCCTCGGCGAGCAGCGCCCAGGCGAGCGAGAAGGTCGGGTGCTGCGCGGCTACCTCGGCGGGGGCGAGGGACTCCTCGTCCAGCAGGCGGTAGGCCGCCTCGTCGGCGGGCAGGAGCGTGGGGTCGGGGCCGCCGAGCAGGTTCGTGTGGGTGGTCATGAGGGAAGTCTGCCACCGCCGCGGGGTGGGGTTGCCGGGGCGGGGGGCGATTGTGGAGGATGCGGGTGGGGACCGGGGCCCCCGTGTCGGCATCGGCAGGGGCGGACCGCTACCCGGAGCACAACAGGAGACAGCGATGTCCCACGAGGCTCAGGAAACCCAGGAGCCCGAGGCCCCGCATCTCGACTTCCAGGGGACGACCCCGTACGAGGACTACGTCCAGGCGGACGTCCTCACCCACCTCCAGCACACCCGCTCCGACGATCCCGGCGAGATGGTCTTCCTGGTCACCACCCAGGTCATGGAGCTGTGGTTCACCGTCATCGTGCACGAGTGGGAGACCGCCGCGCGGGCCCTGCGCGAGGACCGGGTGCCGGTCGCGGTCGACGCGCTGAAGAGGTCGGTACGGGAACTGGAGGCGCTGAACGCCTCCTGGCGACCGCTCGGCCAGCTCACGCCGACCCAGTTCAACTCCTACCGGGCCGCCCTCGGCGAGGGCTCCGGCTTCCAGTCGGCGATGTACCGGCGCATGGAGTTCCTGCTCGGCGAGAAGTCCGGGTCCATGCTCGTGCCGCACCGCGGCGCACCCCGTGTCCACGCCGAACTGGAGAAGGCCCTGCACGAGCCGAGCCTGTACGACGAGGTGCTGCGGCTGCTCGACCGGCGCGGGCACGCGGTCCCGGCGGCGGTGCTGGAGCGGGACGTGTCGCTGCGCTACGAGCCGTCGCCCGAGGTGGAGGCGGTGTGGACCGACCTGTACTCGGGGGACCCCGGGGATGAACTCGCCCGCCTCGGCGAGGCGTTGACCGATGTCGCCGAGCTGGTGTGGCGATGGCGCAACGACCATCTCGTCGCCACCCGGCGCGCGATGGGCGCGAAGACCGGGACCGGCGGCTCCGCCGGAGTGGCCTGGCTGGAGAAGCGGGCGCAGAAGAACGTGTTCCCCGAGCTGTGGACGGCGAGGTCCCATGTCTGAGTCCGCCGCGCAGGCAGAGAAGGCCGTGAAGGCCGAGAAGCTGGACGCCGGTGATGAACTCGCGGGCGTACGTGGCCGGTTCGTCCTCGACGATGTTGTGTACCTGGACGGGAACTCCCTGGGCGCGCTGCCCGCCGCCGTCCCCGCACGGGTCGAGGACGTGGTCCGCCGGCAGTGGGGCGAGCTGCGGATCCGGTCCTGGGACGAGAGCGGGTGGTGGACCGCGCCCGAGCGGATCGGTGACCGGATCGCCCCGCTGGTCGGGGCCGCGGCCGGGCAGATCGTGGTGGGCGACTCGACAAGTGTCAATGTCTTCAAGGCACTTGTGGCGGCCGTGCGGATGGCGGACGGCGCCGGCCGGGACGAGATCGTCGTCGACGCGACGACCTTCCCCACGGACGGGTACATCGCCGAGTCGGCGGCCCGGATGACGGGTTGCACGGTGCGGCCGGTGACCCCGGCCGAGGTGCCGGCGGTGCTCGGCGACCGTACCGCCGCCGTGCTGCTCAACCACGTCGACTACCGCACCGGGCGGCTGCACGACCTGCCCGCGCTGACGGCCGCGGTGCGTGCGGCGGGCGCGGTCTCGGTCTGGGACCTGTGCCACAGCGCGGGCGCGCTGCCGGTGGGGCTCGACGAGCACGGCGTCGACCTCGCGGTCGGCTGCACCTACAAGTACCTGAACGGCGGCCCGGGTTCACCCGCGTACCTGTATGTGCGCGGTGACCTCCAGGACCGGTTCGACTCGCCGCTGCCCGGCTGGAACTCGCACGTCGAGCCGTTCGGCATGCGCAGCGAGTACGCCCCGGCCGACGGCGCCCTGCGCGGTCGGGTCGGCACGCCGGACATCCTCTCCATGCTCGCCCTGGAGGCGGCCCTGGAGGTCTGGGACGGGGTCCCGATCGAGGCCGTGCGGGCCAAGTCCCTTGCCCTGACGGACTTCTTCCTGGAGTGCGTGGCCGCGTACGCGCCGGCGGGGCGGGTGGAGTCCTTGACGCCGGTCGCGCACGGGGAGCGCGGGAGCCAGGTGGCGCTGCGCTGTTCGGACGCCGGGGACGTGATGAAGCGGCTGATCGAGCGGGGTGTGGTGGGCGACTTCCGGCATCCCGACGTACTCCGTTTCGGTTTCACGCCGTTGTACGTCGGTTTCGCCGATGTCGAGCGGGCGGCACGGGTGTTGGGGGAGGTGCTCGGGTAACGCGCGTTCCACCTCTCGACGATGCGGCGAGGGTCCGGTACAGAACCGTTTATCCCTCACCGTGCGTGACATCCGCGTGTCCACGCACGTCACGGGCCTGGTAGCGTCCCCGCCAACGGCCTGTCTCGTACGTGGTCCGCGAAATCCTCCCCCAGTGCCGAAAGCCTGGGAGGTACCCATCGTCGCTGAGAGGTTGGAGCATGCCCGACGACGCCGCAGCATCCCGGGCCGCCGCGGAAGAGGAGTCGGCCTTCTCGCACCCGGCGGTCGACCCCGACTCCACCGGGACGTACGGCGACCACCCCGACCAGGTGATCGACTTCTATGCCCCGCGTGCCGAGCAGATCGCCGGCGTACCCGCCCCGCTGGTCGTCGCGCTGCACGGTGGCGCCTGGCGGGCCCCGTACGACCGCCGTCATCTCTCGCCCTTCGCGGACTTCCTGGCCCGTCGCGGGTTCGCGGTGGCCAGCGTCGAGTACCGGCGCGGGGGTGTGCTTCCCGCGCAGGGCGGCGCGGGGCCGGTCGCCGGGCGGTGGCCGGACACCTTCGACGACATCGCCGCCGCGCTGGACGCGCTGCCCGGCCTGGTCCGCGAGGCGCTGCCGCAGGCCGACCCGCGCCGTACCGTGCTGGTCGGTCACTCGGCGGGCGGTCACCTGGCGCTGTGGGCCGCGTCCCGGCACGTCCTGCCGGCCGACGCCCCCTGGCGCACCGGCGGCCCCGCCGCGCTGCGCGGAGTCGTCGCCCTCGCCCCGATCGCCGACTTCGAGGTCGCCGAGAAGCTCGACGTCTGCGGCAACGCCTCGCTCCAACTCCTGGGCGGCGAGGAGCACTTCGCGGACCGCAGGCCGTACGCGGACCCCGCCCTCCTGCTCCCCACCGGCATCGCGACCACGCTGGTCCAGGGCCGGAGGGACCTCGTCGTCCCGCAGGCGGTCGCCGAGGCGTACGCCGACGCGGCGGCGAAGGCCGGCGAGGTGGTGGGCCTCACGCTGCTTGAGGACGTCGGCCACTTCCCGCTGATCGACCCGGCGGCGGACGCGTGCGCGGTGGTCGCGGAGGAGATCGCGCAGCTGGCGTTCTGAGCCGGCCCGCACGTCGGGGTGGCATACGTCAGGGGCGGCGCCCGGTACCCGCGTACAGGATGAGCCCGTAGTACCTGAGACGGAGGGCGCAGGACCCTCCTCACAGGTGACGACCGGGGCGCCGGGCCCGCCTACGTTTGTTCGCGTGACCGAGACGACCCAGATGCAGACGAAGACGCCGGGCGGGGCGGCGGCGCGCAGCCCCGAGTTCCGGCTGGCCGCGGACGCCCTGCGGGGGCTGCGGCAGGACCTGTTCGACGACGGCCTCGCCTTCCGCCCGCTGGCCCGCTCCGCGGACGGCCCGCTGACCCGCCGCCTCAGGGGCCGGGCGCGGGAGTACGCGGCCTGGAGCCCGCACGTCCTGATCCTCGCGATCGGCCTGATCGCGATGTTCATCGCGACCAGCGAAGGCATCCGCGGCCCGGTCACCAACCTGCTCCTCGGCCTGCTCACCCTGGTGCCGGTGCTGCTGACCATGGTGCGGCCGGTCGGCGCGTTCTGGCTGTCCATGGCCGCGACCCCGGTCGCCACCATGCTGGGCAACGAGTGGGACGACGACTGGCCGTGGCTGGCGGGCAGCTTCGCCTGCCACCTGGCCGTGCTCACGATCGTCGCGATACGCACCCGGCCGCGCACGGCCGCCTGGATGTGGGCGCTGACCGCGGTGTACGGCATCGGCGTCGGCACCTTCGACGGTGGCCACATGTTCAGTTCGGACACCGCGCCGATGCTGTTCCTGTCCGCCGTGATCCTGCTCGGCGTGACCGTCTGGCAGATCCGCCGCGAGGCCCGGCAGGAGGTGACCGCGCAGCAGACGGTGACCGCGCACGAGCGCTCCCGGCGCACGCTCCTCGAGGAGCGCACGACGATCGCCCGCGAACTGCACGACGTGGTCGCCCACCACATGTCGGTGGTCGCCATCCAGGCCGAGGCCGCTCCCTACCGGGTGGAGAACCCGCCGCCGGAGCTGGAGCGCGCGTTCATCACGATCAGGGAGAACGCGGTGGCGGCCCTGACCGAACTCCGCCGCGTCCTGGGCGTCGTACGCGCCGAGGACTACGAGGCCCCGGACGCCCCGCAGCCCACCCTCGCCGACCTCGACGGACTGCTCGCCAACGTGCGCGACGCCGGGCTGTCCGTCGAGAAGGTCGTCACCGGCGCGGTGCGCGAACTCCCGCAGGGCGTCGAGCTGTCGGCGTACCGGATCGTCCAGGAGGCGTTGAGCAACAGCCTGCGGCACGCGCCGGGCGCGAGCGCGCGGGTGGAGATCGGGTACGTCCTGGGCGGGCTCGGCGTGCGGATCGTCAACGCTCCGCCGCCCGCGCCCTCCCTGGTCAAGCCCTCGCCCGGGGCGGGCCACGGCATCACCGGTATGCGCGAGCGCGTCTCCATGCTGAACGGCGAGATGACGGCGGGCGCGACGGACGACGGAGGTTACGAGGTGGCGGTGTTCCTGCCGGTGCCGGCGGCCGCGCCGACCGAGGGCGAGGGGGCGGCATGACCATCCGCGTCCTGATCGCGGACGACCAGATGATGGTGCGCGAGGGCTTCTCGGTCCTGTTGAACGCGATGCCGGACATCGAGGTCGTCGGCGAGGCGGTGAACGGCCGGGAGGCGGTGCAGCGGGTGCGCGAACTCGCCCCGGACATCGTGCTGATGGACATCCGCATGCCCGAACTGAACGGCATCGAGGCGACGAAGGAGATCGTCGCGGCGGACGCGACCGCGAAGGTGCTGGTCCTGACCACCTTCGACCTCGACGAGTACGTCTACCAGGCGCTGCGCGCGGGCGCCTCCGGCTTCCTCCTCAAGGACGCCTCGGCCCGCCAACTCGCCGAGGGCGTCCGGGTGGTGGCCTCCGGCGAGGCGCTCCTGGCCCCCTCGGTCACCCGCCGCCTGATCACCGAGTTCTCCAAGCTCTCCGACACCCCGCGCCTGATGCCGTCCGCCCACGCGGCCTACGGCGACCTCACGGACCGCGAGACGGAGGTCCTGGTCCTGATCGCCCAGGGCCTGTCCAACTCGGAGATCGCCGGGCGGCTGGTGGTGGCGGAGTCGACGATCAAGACCCATGTCAGCCGGATCCTGGTGAAGTTGGGACTGCGGGACCGGACGCAGGCGGCGGTGTTCGCCTATGAGGCGCGGTTGGTGACGCCGGGGTAGGGGATGTCCTGGCGGGCCCGGAGACTCGCCCGGCGCCGCCGTCACATGCCGGCGGAGTCGAGGAGTCCGTTGGAGTTCGCAGGCCGACCCGTCGTTGCCTACCCACAGTTGGGTCAGGCTGTGCGCGCGGTCGCTGCCCATACTGAGTCGCGTGAACGGAGAGACGCAGCTCGGGGACTTTCTGAAGGCTCGGCGTTCTCACCTCCGTCCTGAGGACGTAGGGGTGAGCACGTACGGCGAGCGGCGACGCGTGCCGGGGCTGCGCCGCGAGGAGCTGGCGCTGCTCGCGGGGGTGAGCGTCTCGTACTACACGCGGCTGGAGCAGGGGCAGTCGTCGAGCGCGTCGCCCGAGGTGCTGGACGCGCTGGCCGGGGCCCTGCGGCTCGACGAGCCGGAGCGGCGGTATCTGCACGATCTGGCCCGCGCCGGCAGACAGCGCCCGCGGGGCGCGCGGCTCGCACCGGAGCGGCTGACCGAGGAGTTCGCCCAGCTGCTGGACGTGCTGGGGGACGCGCCCGCGATCCTCCAGGGCCGGTGCTCCGATGTGCTGGCGTGGAATCGAGTGGGGCACGCGTTGTTCGCCGGACATCTGGACCCCGACGCTCCTGAACGGCCGGCTCGGCGGCCCAATCTGGCCCGGCTGGTGTTCCTGGACCCGCACACCCGCGACCTGTACGCGGACTGGCCGAGCAAGGCCAGGGCCGTGGTGGGCAACCTCCGCCTGATGGCGGGCCGGTTCCCCGACGACGCGGCGCTGCACGCGCTGGTGGGCGAACTGAGCGCCAAGAGCGCCGAGTTCGCCTCGATGTGGGCCGACCACCGGGTCAAGTCGTACATGGTCGCCTCGTACGACATGCGCCATCCGCTGGTGGGCCCGCTGACGGTCGTCCAGCAGAGCCTCGGTCTCGGGCGGGGCATCAGCATGGTCGTCGCCACCACCCCGGCGGAATCGCCCTCGCGGGCGGCGCTGACCCTGCTGGCCCAGGCCGCCGTACCGACCGGGTCCGCGCGGACCCGGTCCCCGATCAGCACGGACTGACTCCGCGGGGGCGGCCACCCGCCCCCTTCACCTGCACCTCACCACCGCGTCGGCACGTCGCTGCCGCATGCCCGAAATCACCGACCCGACCGACCTGTTCGACCTGCCCGAAGGAATCAACTCATGCTCAAGATGCTCACCAAGTCGGCCCTGTCCCTGACCGCCGTCGTCGCGACCACGGCCGCGGTGTTCTGCGCGGCCCCCGTGTCGGCCGCCCCTGCGTCGGCCGCCCCCGCGTCGGCCGCCTCCGCGCCGCTGAGCGACGCACGGATCGCACGCCATTTCGACCTGACCAAGGGACAGACGCCGGAGAACGTGGCCCTGGCTCCGGACGGCAGCGCGTACGTCACCTTCGCGGCCGCCCGCCAGATCGCCCGCCTCTCGCCCGACGGATCCACCCGGATCCTGGCCACGCTGCCCGCGCCCGCGGACGGCGGGGTCCACACGCCCGCCCTGGGCTTCCCGCTGACGTCCGGCATCGTCCGCGCCCCCGACGGGACCCTGTACTTCCTGTACGCCACCGGAACCGGCGACCTCACCGGCGTATGGCGGCTGCGGCCCGGTGGTACGCCGGAGCGGATCGCCGCGCTGCCGGCGGACGGACTGCCCAACGGCCTTGCGCTGGACGCCCGTTCGCGCGCTCTCTACGTCACCGACTCCGTGCTCGGCACCGTCTGGAAGGTGCCCGTCGCCGGTGGCACCCCGACCGCCTGGTCCACCGCACCCGAGCTGTCGTCGGCCGGCTTCCTCGGGGCCAACGGACTGAAGCTGCGGGGCGGGGCGCTCTGGGTCACCAACCTCGACCGGGGCACCGTCGTGCGCATCCCCGTTCTGCGGGACGGACGGGCGGGCACGGTCCGGACCGAGGTCACCGGGCTGCCGGGGATCGACGACTTCGCCTTCACCGGGCGCGGGGACCGGCTGCTCGCCACCGTCAACGGTTCGAGCGAGGTCGTCCTCGTCGAGCCGCACGGCAGGCCCACGACCGTGCTGACCGCGGCGGACGGGCTGGAGAACCCCACGTCGATCGCCGTGCGCGGGAGCAGGGTCTACGTTCTGAGCGCTGCCTACGTGACCGCCGAGGACCCCAACCTGCTGGTGGCCCACCTGCGTCGGTGAACCGGCGGTCGTGCTCAGGCCGTCGCCAGTTCGCACCACACGTACTTGCCCCGGTTGCCGAACCGGGACAGGGGTTGCCAGCCCCAGAGGTCGGCGCAGGTGCGGACGAGGCGTCACTCGACCCAGCGGCGTCGCGGGACCTTGTCCACCGGCTGACGAAGGAACTCTGATGAACGGGCGGAAGTCCACCTACTCCGGCGGTGGCGACGGCAATACCTGCGTCGAGATAGCCACCCTCCCCACCCGCACAGCCGTCCGCGACAGTAAGTTCCCCTCTCGCGCCACCCTCTCCTTTCCCACCGCCTCCTTCTCCGCGCTCCTCGATCACCTCAAGGGCGATCACTCGTCGAAGTAGGCCCTGGCGACCGCGTACGTGTCCTCGTACAGGTGGTAGCGGGTGATTCGGCCGTCCTGGACCGTGACGTGCAGGGCGAAGGCCGTGTCGATGTCGCGGCCCGTTTTCCTGACCTCGGAGACCATGCGGCCCAGGAGGACCACGTCGTCGCCGTCGGCGATGACCTGGCGGAGGTCGAGCTCTTTGCCCTGGACATGCGTGCCCAGCAGTTCGAAGAACGTCCGCATGCCGTCCGCCGAGTCGACGTCCGGTACCCACGGGATGCCGGGCGGGTGCGGGATCGAGAAGGACACGGAGTCGGCGAACAGGGCCGCCGCCTCCGTGCTCTTTCCCTCGGCGAGCAGGGGGAACAGGCGTTGTACGGTCTGCGCCGGTGACTCTGTCGTCATGGGCACAGACGCTACAGCCGGCTCGGCCGGTCCGTCAGAAACTGCTCATCGGTACCGAGAACAGCACCCGTTGAGGAATCGGCGTCCCGCTCCAGTTCGCGTTCTCATCGGCCGCCCACTCGGTCTGGGACCACATCTCCTGGGTGCTCCACCACAGTGAGGCGCCCTCGGCGTGCTGGGCCCAGCACGCCTGTGGCTTGTCGCTGCCGCTGCAGCTGTCCCACGTGGTCGTGCTGTTTCTCAGTTGCCACAGGATGCCCTGCTGGTTCTTTCCGCCGCGCGCGTCGTCGGCGTAGAAGACGTTGTCGTGCGCGAGCACCGACTGCAACCCCACCGCCTTGGTCTTGAAGGCCGCCGACGCGGTCGCCTGGCCTCCGCTGGTGACGAGCGGCATGGCGCCACCGGGCGCGGCGAGCTTGTAGCGGAAGATCCGGGCCGGCTCGCTGCCGCCGGAGGAGAACCACTCGTTGGCCACGATGGTGGGCGGGTCGGTGGAGCGGTCCAGCGTGATCGAGGCGAAGCACGGCAGGTTGTCGGACGTGGCCGAGTCGCACTTTCCGCTCAGGCTGTACGAGCCGATCGCGGGCATCACGTACTGGTAGCCGTGCGCCGAGTAGCCGCCGCTGACCTTGCCGATCGCGGAGGAGTTCACCGAGGCCTGCAGGATGTGCGCCATCGAGAAGACGTACAGCGCGTTGTGGCTGGCGTCGCCGTTGGACGCGGTCACAAGGAGCTTGTCGCCGAACCAGACGGCCCCGCCCACGTGCGCGCCGAACTTGGCGAAGTTGTCCCCGCCCTCGGTCGGGATCACCGGCAGTACCCAGCGGTACTTGAACGCGTTGGCGTCGTTGGCGTCGATGAACGCGAACCGCGCCAGTGCCCTGTCGTCCTCCGGCCAGCTGTAGTCGGTGCTGTCGTTGTGCGTCCACGCAGAGATGAGGAGCTTGTTGGTGCCCCACTTGCCGTCGTCGTCGGCGTCGCCGGACGAGGTCAGACCCTGCGGCAGGAACTCCCTGGTCGTGTCGTCGCCGGTGTCCCAGCAGTAGGAGTTCGACGCGACGGGATTCTCGGGCAGCGCGGCCCGCTCCGTGGCGGCACAGGTCGACCAGTTGCGCATCGGGTGGTTGGCGCTCTTGAGGACCTCGTCCACGCCAACGTTGTCAAGGTGACTGTCGAGCGTGCTGATCGTCGTGTCCGACACCTGGTGCTGGGTCAACGTCAGCTTCGCCAGGTCGCTCGCCGAGGTGATGGTGGTGATCGGCCCGGGATCGTCCCCCGGCGCGGCCTGAGCCGGAGTGCCCGCCGCCATCAGCGCCATGAGGGCAACTGCCGCCGTACCGACACCTGTTCGCCACTTTCTCAATGCTTCCCCCACAGATTCCTCTGATCGAGCAAAGGCGTCATGCTGCCATGTCCATGGCGTAATCCGGGTAGTCCGCACATAAAGGTTGAGGCAAGAGCGGGTCAGGGTGGCGTCACCACCCCGCACACCTCGACCTCCCTGTTCAGGACAGGGTGGGGAAGGAGAAGCCGACCCCGTGGCGTTTCTCCAGTTGCTCCATGGTCGGGCCCAACTTCGCTCGGAGGGCGGCGATTTCGTGGCCGTTCTCCGCGACGAACCGCTCGCGCAGCTTCTCGCGCAGGGGTTCGCGGACCGCCTCCACCGGGCGCATGCAGTCGGCGTAGGCACCGGCCAGCTCGCGGTCCTCCGCCGCGAAGGCGTCGGCGTCGTCGGCCCGGCGCGCGAGTCGGCTGTCGACCAGGGCGAAGAAGTCGTCCTCGCTGCTCACCCGCAGGCCGTGCCGTCGCTCCAGGCATGCCGGCAGCTGGGCCAGCACGTGCCGCACCTGTGGCCGGGCCGCCAGTGCGTCGAGTCGGTTCCACCACTTGCTCTGCAAGGGCGAGACGAGTGCGTCGAGGCCGCGTACGGCGTCGGCCCCGGCCGCGGCGCAGCGGCGGACGACTGCGTCGTCGGAGGCGGCGCCGGGCACCGCGGAAGCGGAGTCCGAGGTGGTCCGCAGGACGCTCGGCAGATCGGGGGCGGGGCCGCCGTTGAAGCCGTCGCGTTCCAGGAGGTCCAGGTCCGGCAGCGTACCGAGCCGGACGAACATGGGCGGCGGGCCCTGCGGCCGCGGGCGCCCGGCGTCCTGGGCGCAACGGGCGGTCACCGCCGCGCCGACGGTCTGGCCGAAGGTGCCCAGACCCACGGTCAGCCGGGTGTCGGCACCGGTCGCCGGGAGCACCATGGGGATCGGGTCCTGGGGGAGCGCGTGGGACAGCCGGGCCGCCGCGGTGGTCCGGCGGGCTGCGTCGGACTGGCCGGACTGGCCGGACCGGTCGGACCGGTGGGGTGCGGGGTTCGCGGACGGGGAGCAGCCGGCGATCGCCACGACCATCAGGAGCACGGCCGTCACGAGCACGGCCTTCACGAGCACGGCCGGCACCGACTGCGCCAGCCGAAGGCGGTAGGGCACCGGGAAGCCTCTCTGTGACGGGAGCCGGGGCCCGCGGCGGGCGCGGGCCCCGGGTTCCGCTGGGTCAGTGCGCGACGTCGGCGATGTCGTTGCTCGTGTTGTAGCTGCCGACGCTCATCGGCACACCGTTGTTGACGTCGGACAGCAGCACGATCCACGGGCTGTGCGTGCCGTCGTAGGCGCGGATGTAGCCGCGGGAGCCGCGGATCCAGGTGCCGGCGGAGTTGCGGTAGAAGCCCGCGTACAGATCACTGGTCGCCGCGCTGTTCTCGTACGAGGCCGTGAGGTTGAGGTCGTTGCAGGAGCTCGTGGACGACTTGTTCACGACGGTGCCCGGGCCCCGGTAGCCGGTGCGGATCTCCGCCGTGGCGCACGCCTGGGGCGCCGCCTCGGCGGCCGGGACCAGGACGACCAGCGAGGTGGCGACGACGGCCGAGGCCGCCAGCGCGGACCAGGTCCTCTTCATCGGATGATTCCCCCTTCGGTCTGCGGACGGACCGGTTGATGTCCGCCCGTCGCCCCGCACACTGACAGCGGCGCGGCGGCGCGGTCTTGAAGGAATGCGCACTGTCGGTCGGATCCGTCGGATCCGCCGGATCCCGGGTGGGCCCTTCGGCCGGATCCCGAGCCGGATCCCGAGCCCGCGCCTCAGTCAGGTGCCTCAGCCGGGCTCCTCAGCCCATCTCCTCCGCCCGGCCCCTGCGCCCGGCCCCTCAACGGTCCAGCAGCACGCTCGTCGGGTGCCCGGGGACGCGCTCGACGACGCGGTGCTCGGCGATCGCCTGCACGTACTGGCGTGGCCTGAGGGACGTCATCGCCTTGAACTCCCGGCTCAGATGCGCCTGGTCGGAGAAGCCGACGGCCGCCGCGGTCTCGCACGGACCACGGCCGGCGGCCAGTGCGCGCAGGGTGTTGTTGAGGCGCACGATCCGTCCGGCGGTCTTCGGGGAGACACCGATCTGTTCGCGGAAGCGCTTCTCCAGCTGTCTGCGGCCCCAGCCCACCGAATCGGCCAGCACGTCGGTCGTGACGTTGCCCCGTCGCGCGCCCATCTCGTACCAGGCCTGTGCGACGCGCGGCGAACAGGGCGGGCCCGCCGCCGCCCACGCGGTGAGGGCCGCGTCCACCAGGGCGAAGCGCCGGGGCCAGTCCGGTGCCGAGGCCAGCGCGTCCGCGAGCGTGCCGAGCCGGCGGCCCAGCACGTCCTCGGCCGCCAGATGACGGCCGGCCAGCTCGTGCATCGACGCCCCCAGCAACGGGTACGCGGCCCAGGGCGTCATCACGATCTCCATGCCGGACAGCCGGCCCTGGTGCCCACCGGTGCCGGCGGACGCCTGCACGCCGGTGAGAACCGCGCTGTACAGGGCGGCACCGCACCCCTGTGCGTTGTCCAGCGAGAGTCGCTCGTCGAATCCGACGACGAGGGTCACCATCCCGGTGGGGAGTTCCAGCCGCCGCCGCGGCCGGCTGAAACGGGCGCGGAAACCGTGGTAGCGCAGTACGCCGGGTCCCAGACTCGCCGTCGGGCGGCCGGGCACACTCTCCCAAGTCCCTTTCGGGCATGCGTAGTCGCTCATGTACGTCCCCCTGTGGCCGATCTCTGGTCGCGCTGCGGTCGATCCGCGGTCGAGGGCATGCTGGCACCCGGCGGAACGGGACTCGCCGGGCCCGATCGGAACCGGACGGCCCACCTCGCACCGCGCGGCCGCACGGCTTCCTGAAACGGGTGTGCCGAGCGTCGAACCTCCTGGCGTATCCCAACTCCTGTGCCCGCTGCGATGGATGGGGTTGGGCAGGAGGAAGTTCCGGCCGGTGTACGGATGTCCGGGATGCCGTCGACGCGTGGCGGGCCCGCATCCGGCGGCCCGGAAGCCGTCCGGTCGCTCGGACGCGGGCCGCCGATGACGTCCGCCGTCGGGCGGTCAGTCGTACGGGTTGATCGACGCGCTGGAGGAGCTGCAGTTGTCGAGGGTGGTGTCGCGGCAGACCGTCACCCACAGGCTGTGGATGCCGCCGTCGAGGCTGCCCGGCAGGGCGCTCCAGGTGGCGGTGGAGCCGCAGCCGCCGGTGTTCCAGTGGTTCGGGTACTGGAAG
This sequence comes from Streptomyces sp. NPDC002499, assembly GCF_053595415.1. Lineage (NCBI taxonomy): Bacteria > Bacillati > Actinomycetota > Actinomycetes > Kitasatosporales > Streptomycetaceae > Streptomyces > Streptomyces sp. NPDC002499. The sequence goes on along the minus strand of NZ_JBSFXO010000006.1, from coordinate 104,056 downwards.
CCCGGCACGGTGACGTAGAAGAACACCGGGTGCGCGTCGCAGGAGGTGTCGCTGAGCTTCACGTTGCGCAGGGTGAAGGACTCCGAACCGGTCCAGTCGACGGTGAGCGAGACGGAGGCGCCCGTCGTGCTCGCGCTGCGCACGTCGTTGTCGGCGGCGCTTGCCGTGCCCGGCGTGAATCCCAGGACCGTGGCCGCGAGGCTGGCGACGACGGCGGTGATACAGCGTTTCCTCATGGTTCCTCCTGTGGGTTCGGGCGGGTGACGACAGGCTGTCGGCACGGCCGGACGCGGCACCAGGGGCTCCGGGCACGCTGGGACGGTGGGACGGCGGTGGGCTCTGTGGCCTGCGGCGTCACGGAGCCGCTGGGAGGCCACCGGGACGGCCGCCCGCCGGCCGGGCACCCGGTCGCCGGACACCCGCCGACATGACGGTCCTGGTCAGGACGGGGATCGTCGGTCTACCGTCCGTGCATGGCAGCCTTCGATCCCTGGGACCCGGCATTCCTCGCCGACCCCTACCCCGCCTACGCCGAACTGCGTTCCCGGGGCCGCGTGCACTACTACGAGCCCACCGACCAGTGGCTGGTGCCCCGGCACGCGGACGTCTCGGCGCTGCTGCGCGACCGGCGCCTGGGGCGGACGTATCAACACCGCTTCACGCACGAGGACTTCGGCCGTACGGCCCCGCCGCCGGAGCAGGAGCCCTTCCACACCCTCAACGACCACGGGATGCTCGACCTGGAGCCCCCGGACCACACCCGCATTCGGCGCCTGGTGTCGAAGGCGTTCACCCCGCGCACGGTCGAACAACTCAAGCCGTACGTCAGCCGGTTGGCGGGCGAGCTGGTGGACCGGCTGGTCGCCTCGGGCGGCGGCGACCTGCTCACCGACGTCGCCGAGCCCCTCCCCGTCGCCGTGATCGCCGAGATGCTCGGCATCCCGGAGTCCGACCGCGCCCCGCTGCGCCCCTGGTCGGCGGACATCTGCGGGATGTACGAGCTGAGCCCGTCCGAGGAGACCGCGGCGAAGGCGGTACGGGCGTCGGTCGAGTTCTCGGACTACCTGTTGGAGCTGATCGCCGCCCGCCGCAAGGAACCCGGCGACGACCTCATCTCCGGCCTCATCGCGGCCCACGACGAGGGCGACCGGCTGACCGAGCAGGAGATGATCTCCACCTGCGTGCTGCTGCTGAACGCGGGGCACGAGGCGACGGTGAACGCCACGGTGAACGGCTGGTCGGCGCTGTTCCGCAACCCGGACCAGCTGACCGCCCTGCGCGCCGACCACTCCCTGATCCCGTCCGCCGTGGAGGAGTTGATGCGCTACGACACCCCGCTCCAGCTCTTCGAACGCTGGGTCCTGGACGAGATCGAGATCGACGGCACGACCATCCCGCGGGGCGCGGAGATCGCGATGCTCTTCGGCTCGGCCAACCACGACCCGGAGGTCTTCCGGGCCCCTGAGCAACTCGACCTGACCCGCAAGGACAACCCCCACATCTCCTTCTCCGCCGGCATCCACTACTGCATCGGCGCACCTCTGGCCCGCATCGAACTGGCCGCTTCCATGGGGGCGTTGCTGGAGCGGGCCCCGACGCTGACCCTGGCGGCGGAGCCGGTCCGCAAGCCGAACTTCGTGATCCGGGGGTTGGAGGGGCTCAGCGTCGAACTCTGAGCCGACTGTTCCTCGCCCGTCCCCCGCCCTGCCCTTACGGCTACGTCGTCATGTCCCGGCGTCGCAACCCCGCCAGCCCCCCGCCCACCAGCACCGCCGCGATGCCCAGCAGGACCAGCACCGGGCCCCACTCCATCTCCCCGCCCGGCAGCTTCGGGAGGTGGCCGAAGGGGGAGATGTCCAGGACCCCCTGCGGCACGTCCAGTGCCGGGCCGACCCAGCCGATCAGGAGGACCGCTCCGGCGACTGCCCAGGCTGCGGGGGCGAGGCGGGGGGCGAGGCCGTACAGCAGGACCGTCAAGCCGCCGATCACCCACACGCCCGCCACCTGGACGACGCACGCGCCCAGGACCGGGCCGACCTCCTTGCCGTAGCCCGCCGCCAGACCGGCCCCCGCCAGCAGCATGATCAGGACCGAGCCGCCGAAGGCCACCGCCAGATGGCCGGCGGCCCAGCGCAGGCGGCCGACCGCGTTCGCCAGGAGGGGTTCCGCGCGGCCCGAGGTCTCCTCGCCGTGCAGGCGCAGGACGGAGGCCACGATGTAGAGGGCGGCCACCAGGCCCAGCATGCCCGTCATCGACGCGAGGAACGCGTCCGTGATGCCGCTCCGGCCACCCATCCGCTCGAAGATCTCGCGGGCCTGCTTGTTGTCGCCGACCAGGTCGGCCACGCCGTCGGTGAGGCCGCCGTAGACCACCCCGGCCAGGAAGAAACCGATCGACCAGCCGAGGACGGCGCCGCGTTGGAGGCGCCAGGCCAGGGCGGCCGCCGTGCCGAGAGAGCCGGTCGGCGGGCCCGGGCGGGTCGGCAGGAAGCTCATGCCCACGTCCCTGCGGCCCGCCAACCCGTAGGCCACCGCGCCCTGGAGCGCGACCGCCGCCGCGAACAGGCCCAGCACCCACCAGCGTTCGGCCGCGAAGGGGCGCAGATTCTCCAGCCAGCCCAGGGGAGACAGCCAGGTGAGCGCGGACGAGCCTCCCCCAGTGCCGAAAGCCTGGGAGGTGCCCCCAGTCGAGGCCGCGTCGCCCGCCGCGCGCAGGACGAAGGCCGTGCCCAGCAGACCCGCCGTCAGGCCCCGGGCCAGACGCGCGCTCTCCGTCAGCTGGGCCACGATCGCCGCCATCGTGGCGAAGACCATGCCCACCCCCGCCAGACCGAGGCCGAAGGCCACCGCCCCGGCCGCGCCCTGACCGGCCAGGCCCGCCGCAACCAGCAGTCCCAGTACGGCACTTGCGACCGCCGCCGCGAGCAGCGCCGCCGTCAGCGAGGCCCTGCGGCCCACCGCGCCGGAGGCGATCAGCTCCTGCCGCCCGCTCTCCTCCTCGTCACGGGTGTGGCGTACGACGACCAGGAGCGCCGTGACACCGGCGAGCGCCCCCGCGTAGACGCCGACGCGCCAGGCCGTGAGAGCGCCGAGGGAGTCGTCGAAGACCGGGCCGATCAGCGCGCGGAAGGAGGAGTTGGTGGCGACCTGGTGGAGCAGGTCGGCACGGTCGGCGGCGGTGGCGTACGTGCTCTTGAGGGTGCCGGGGATGGACAGCACCATCAGCGTGTTCACCGCCACCCACACCGGGATCATCACCCGGTCCCGGCGCAGGGAGAAGCGCAGCAGCACCCCCGTGCCCGTGAACGTCGTCATCGGGCCGCCACCTCTTCGACATCGGCGTCCTGGTAGTGCCGCAGGAACAGCTCCTCCAGGGTCGGCGGCGTCGAGGTCAGCGAGCGGACCCCCGACGTGGTCAACGACCGCAGTACGGCGTCGAGTTCGTCGTTGTCGACCTGGAGCCGGACCCGCTTTCCCTGGACGTCGAGGTCGTGCACGCCGGGCAGTCCGGCCAACCCGTTCGGCTCGCCCGCGAGTTCGGCCGTCACGCTGGTCCGGGTGAGATGGCGCAGGTCGGCGAGCGAACCGCTCTCCACCGTGCGGCCGCTGCGGATGATGCTCACGCGGTCGCACAACTCCTCGACCTCGCTGAGGATGTGGGAGGACAGGAGGATCGTGCGGCCCCGGTCCCGCTCCTCCTCCACGCAGCGCTGGAAGACCTCCTCCATCAACGGGTCCAGGCCGGAGGTCGGTTCGTCCAGGATCAACAGGTCGACGTCCGAGGCGAACGCGGCCACCAGGGCCACCTTCTGCCGGTTGCCCTTGGAGTAGGTGCGGCCCTTCTTGGTGGGGTCCAGCTCGAAGCGGTCGATCAGTTCGGCGCGCCGCCCGGTGTCGAGACCGCCGCGCAACCGGCCGTAGAGGTCGATGACCTCACCCCCGGAGAGGTTGCGCCACAGGGTCACGTCACCGGGGACGTACGCGATCCGGCGGTGGATCTCCACGGCGTCCGCCCACGGGTCGCGGCCCAGGACCTGCGCGGCGCCCGAGTCGGCGCGCAGCAGGCCGAGCAGGACCCGGATGGTGGTGGACTTGCCCGCGCCGTTGGGGCCGAGGAAGCCGTGCACCTCGCCGGTTTCGACGTCCAGGTCGAGGCCGTCCAAGGCGTGGGTGCGGCCGAAGGACTTGTGGAGCCCGACGGCCGTGATTGCCTTCGTCATGGTTCAGAACGTACGCTTCTTTCAGAAATTTGTGAAGTTAAGGAAGTGTATGAAGCCCGGTTAAGGTGGTGACCATGACGGAACAGACGGGCAGGAACCGGGAGGCCAGGGACCCGGAGGCGGTCTCGAAGTTCGTGGAGGGCTTCGCGGCGCAGCTGGTCGAGGCCGGGATGCAGCGGATGCCGGCCCGGGTCTTCGCCGCGCTCCTCGCGTCCGACGAGGGCGTGCTGACCTCGGCCGAGCTGGGCGAGCGGCTGCGGATCAGTCCGGCGGCGGTCTCCGGGGCGGTGCGCTATCTGTCCCAGACGCACATGGTCGCGCGCGAGCGGGAACCCGGTTCACGGCGCGAGCGCTACCGGGTGCACAGCGACCAGTGGTACGAGGCGCTGACCAGCCGGGAGGCGATCCTCAAGCGCTGGGCGGTCGCGCTGCGCGAGGGCGTCGAGAACCTCGGGGCGGATTCGCCCGCAGGACGCCGACTCGCCGAGACCCAGGCCTTCTTCGAGTTCATCGACGGTGAGATCGCGCTGATGATGGACCGTTGGCGCGTCCATCGTGACCAGGTCTTCGGCGAGGGCCGACGCCCCGCCGAAGACCCCTGATCCTCTGACGAGTTGTTGCTCAGGACTACCTGCGTACGACTGCCTGCCTACGCCTTCCTGCGCCTCGCGATGACGACGAGCCCGCCGCCCAGCAACAGCGCGCCCGCGCCCCAGGCGGCGGCCACGCGCACGGTGCCGCTGCTGCCGGTGGAGGCGAGGGAGCCGGTGCCGTCGGAGGAGACCGTCTGCGTGCTGGGGTCGTTGCCGCCGGTGCCGGTCCCGGACGTGGGGGACGCCGAGGGGCTGGGTGTCGCGGTGCTGTCGGTGCCCTCGACCTCGACGGTGACGGCCGAGGTGTCGTCGGCGTGGTTGTCGTCGAACGCCATGACGTTGCCGTAGACCGTCATCGCCTTGGCCTCACCGGTGGTGGTCTTGGCGTTCGCGCGGATCCGCAGGCCGAACTCGAAGGTGCGGGAGTCCCCGACGGTGAACTCGCTCGGACTCGACTGGCAGATGTACTTCGGTGCGCCCGGCGTCTGTTCTCCGGAGGGGCCGTCGATGTGCCACACGCTGCAGTGCTCGGGGATCTCCACCGCCTTGGCGCCGGTGGGGACGGTGAACATGAGCGCCGGCTGGTCGTCGCTGGTGTTGTAACCGACCCAGCCCGGGCCCTCGTTGGTGAGCGACATGGTCACGTGCACCAGGTCGCCGTGCTCGCCCTTGACGCTGTCGCCGTCCGCGACCATGTCGGCGGTGTTGTCGGCGTCGATGTGCTGCCGGTCGATGTCGACGCCGTCGGTGGCGGCGGCTCCGGCGGGGACGAGGGAGAGCACGGGACCGTTCGCCGACCGCGCGGAGGAGCCGGGACCCGACAGGGGCAGGGCCTCATGGCTGAAGTAGTCGAACAGGGCCTGCTCGGTCACGTCCAGGCCGACCGGCTGGTCCAGCCGGTAGCTCTTGCCGGGCTCGACGACCGTGTCGAACGTGCACAGCGCCTGCTCGGTCAGGCCGTAGGGGTCCGGACTCTCCTTGGAGTACACGCAGTTGGAGAAGTGCTCCGCGTATCCGAGCCCGATGGTCGTGCGCATCCGCAGCTGGACGCCGTTCGACGGCAGGGTGCCGACGTTGCTGATCGTGATCGGGGTGTCGATCGTGGACCCGGGCTTGTCGCCCTTGCGGGTCTTGAGCTGGTTGACCGTCAGGTCGTTGGTGCCCACGGTCACCTTCACGGTGACCGGGACCACGGTGCCGTTGGTGGACGTACCGCTGAGGGTCACCGTGCCCGTGGTGCCGAGCGGGGTGCCGGGCTTGGCGCTCAGGCCGATGAGCGAGCCGTCCCCCGGGCCTTCGGCGACGTCACGGGTGGGCCAGGTGTAGATGTGGTCGGCGGGTACGGTCGCGTCCGGGGTGACCCAGTCGATGACGTCACTCAGGTCCGCCTTGACGGTGACGTCCTTCGCGGTGCCCGGACCGTCGTTGTCCAGGCCCCAGTTCACCTGCGGCGGGTCGTCCGTCGGCGGCAGGGGCAGTCCCAGGTTGTCGTCCTGGACATGGATGCGTACGACCGGGCCGTCGGCGTCGGCCGCCTGGGCGGACGTGACGGGCAGCCAGGCGGCGATCGAGGCCGCGAAGACCGCGAGCGCGGCCCCCAGTCGGTACCGGCGGTTGGACATCGGTGGCTCCCCTCGGCGAAGCGACCATCGCTCCCGCCACGCCACGTGAGACACACGGGGAACACCAATGGTTGTCCGGCAGTTCACCATTCCGCCGCCGCCGGCCGGTCACCGCCCGCCCACCTCTACCGCTCCTTCGTCTCCTCCAGCACCGTCCGCCCCAGGAGCGCGTACCGCTCGGGTGCGCGGTGCTTCAGGTACTGGGCGTAGCCGATGCCCGTCGCCGCGACCAGGGCGACCAGCCAGGGTGTCGCCTTCAGGACCAGGGAGCCGGATTCCGCGCCCGCCGCGACGCCCATGTTGGACACCAGCAGCACGACCACCGCGAGCATCGCGATGCCGCCGACGAGCGGGGCGGTGAACGTCCTGAACCAGTGCCGGCTCTCGGGGTGGTTCTTGCGGAAGTAGGCCAGGACGGCGAACGAGCAGACCGCCTGCACCACCAGGATCGCCATCGTGCCGAGGATGGCCAGCAGCACGTAGAGCGCGTTGTACGGGTCCTTGCCCGCGACCCAGAACGCCCCGATCAGTACGGCGGAGACGACCGTCTGCACCAGGCCCGCGATGTGCGGGGAGCCGTGCCGGGCGTGGGTGCGGCCGATGGTGTTCTTCAGGGAGGGCAGGACGCCCTCGCGGCCGAGCGCGTACATGTAGCGGCTGGCGCAGTTGTGGAAGGCCATGCCGCAGGCGAGCGAGCCGGTGATCATCAGCCACTGCATGACGTCGACGGCCCAGTGCCCGACGTAGCGCTCGGTGGGGTTGAAGAAGAGCGCGAGGGGGTTGTCGGTGGCGACCTTCACGGCGTTCGCCTCGCCCGTGCCGGAGATGGCCATCCAGGAGACGAATACGTAGAAGACGCCGACGCCCAGGACGGAGATCATCGTCGCCTTGGGGATGATCTTCTTCGGGTTGCGGGACTCCTCGCCGTACATCGCCGTCGACTCGAAGCCGACCCACGACCAGAAGGCGAAGAAGAGGCCGAGCCCCGCGCTGGTGCCCTTGAACGCGTTGACCGGGTTGACCGGGTCGAGGCTGAAGCCGTCCGGGCCGCCGCCGTGCAGGGCGACCGAGATCGCCATCGCCGCCAGGATCGTCACCTCGGTCCCGAGGAGCACGATCAGCAGCTTCTCGGCGACCGAGACACCGAACCAGGTGCCGGTCGCGTTGATGGCCAGCATGACGATCGCGAAGGCCCACCAGGGGATGTCAAGTCCCGTCTGGTCCTTGAGGGTTCCGGTGGCGAAGGTCGAGAAGATGCCGATCAGCGCCGGCTCGAACACGACGTACGCGAAGGTGGCGAGGAGGCCCGACGCAAGGCCCACGGTCCGGCCCAGGCCGTACGAGATGAAGCCGTAGAACGCGCCCGTCGACGTGATGTGCTTCGCCATCGAGGTGAAGCCGACGGAAAAGATTGCCAGGACGACCATTGCGACAAGGTAGCTCGCCGGGGCGCCGATGCCGTTGCCGGACGACACCATGAAGGGCACGTTGCCGGTCATCGCGGTGATCGGCGCGGCGGTCGCGACGGCCATGAAGACCACACCCAGCAGGCCGATCGCGTTCGGCTTGAGCCGGTGAACGGTCCCTTCCTCGTCCGTCTTCGCCGCCGGGGCGACTCCCTCGTCCACTGCCATCGGGGTGGCCCCTCTCCTGGTCGTCCGCTGGTGTACTGGACCGGAACTCTGTCGCCCGAATGAGTCGGTCAAGGGTGTCGGGACGTTAAATACTTGTCAACCAGACCTTTAGAAATCTGGCCGCAACAAGGGGCTCGTACGGTCACCGGCATGAGCGCCTACACCTCCACCCTCGGCGGCGAGCGCCACCGTTTCGACTCGCTCGCCCGCCTCCTCGCCGCCGCGAGCCCCGAGCGTTCCGGCGACCGGCTCGCCGGACTCGCCGCCGGCAGCGCCCGCGAACGGGTCGCCGCCCGCTGGGCGCTGGCCGAGGTGCCGCTCGCGGCCTTCCTGACCGAGCCGCTGATCCCGTACGAGACCGACGACGTCACCCGGCTCATCCTCGACACCCACGACCCGGCCGCCTTCGCGCCGGTGGCCGGGCTGACGGTCGGGGAGCTGCGGGAGTGGCTGCTGTCGGAGGCGGCGGACGCGGCGGCGCTGGCCGCCGTCTCGCCCGGGCTCACGCCGGAGATGGTGGCGGCGGTGTCGAAGCTGATGGGCAACGCGGACCTGGTCGCGGTCGCCCGCAAGGTGCGGGTGGTGACGGCCTTCCGCTCCACGATCGGCCTGCCGGGACGCCTCGCCACCCGCCTCCAGCCCAACCACCCCACCGACGACCCGGCGGGCGTGGCAGCGGCCCTGCTCGACGGCCTGCTGCTCGGCTCGGGCGACGCGGTGATCGGCATCAACCCGGCGACGGACAGCCCGAAGGCGGTACGGGACCTGCTGGAGCTGTTGGACGGAGTGATCGGCCGGTACGCGATCCCGACCCAGTCCTGCGTCCTGTGCCACGTCACGACGAGCGTGGATCTGATGGAGCGCGGGGCACCCGTCGATCTCGTCTTCCAGTCCATCGCCGGTACGCAGGCGGCGAACGCGTCCTTCGGCGTCACCCTCGGCCTGCTCGACGAGGCCTACGAGGCGGCGCGCAAGCTCGGCCGGGGCACGGTCGGGCAGAACGTCATGTACTTCGAGACCGGCCAGGGCAGCGCGCTGTCCGCCGACGCGCACCACGGGGTGGACCAACAGACGGTGGAGGCAAGGGCGTACGCGGTGGCCCGGCGCTACGACCCGCTCCTGGTGAACACGGTGGTGGGCTTCATAGGCCCGGAGTACCTGTACGACGGCCGCCAGATCCTCCGCGCGGCCCTGGAGGACCACTTCTGCGGCAAGCTGCTGGGCCTGCCCATGGGCCTGGACATCTGCTACACCAACCACGCGGACGCCGATGACGACGACATCGCCACGATGCTCACCATGCTGGGCGTGGCCGGCGCCTCCTTCGTGATCTGCACGCCGGGCGGCGACGACATCATGCTCAACTACCAATCGGCCTCGTACCACGACGCGTTGTACCTGCGCGAGGTGCTGGGACTGCGCCCGGCACCGGAGTTCGAGGCCTGGCTGGGATCGATCGGACTGCTGGACGAGCGGGGCGCGATCACGGCCGCGCCGGGAGCGCACCCCTTGACGGCGATCGGACGGGAGCTGGCCGCATGACCGACCAACTGGCTCTGGAAACAGGCGACTTGTGGGCATCCCTGCGCCTGCGCACCCAGGCCCGCATCGGCCTCGGCCGGGCCGGCACCGCCCTCCCGACCCGCCACCGCCTCGAGTTGCAGACCGCGCACGCCGCCGCCCGGGACGCGGTGCACTCGCCGTTCGACCCGGACCTGGTCGCCGCGGGACTGGCGGGCATGGAGACGGTACGGGTCCGCAGCGCGGCCGCCGACCGCCTGACCTACCTCCAACGCCCCGACCTGGGCCGCCGGTTGCACCCCACCGACCGCGCCCATCTGCCCACCGGCGACTGGGACGCGGTCTTCGTGATCGCGGACGGCCTGTCCAGCCGGGCGGTGCACGAGCACGCGGCGGCGATGGTGAGGGAGACGGTGACCCGCCTCCCGGCCTGGCGCATCGCGCCGGTGGTGCTGGCCGAACAGTCCCGCGTGGCCCTCGGCGACGACATCGCGTCCGCGATGGGCGCGGAAGCGGTGATCGTCCTGATCGGCGAACGCCCCGGCATGTCCGCGGCGGATTCGCTCGGCGCGTACCTGACGTACCGGCCCACACCGGGATTGACGACGGACGCGGACCGCAACTGCCTCTCCAACATCCGACCGCCGCTGGGCCTGTCGTACGAGATGGCGGCCGGAAAACTGGCCGGATTGATGGGAAGGGCAAGGGAGTTGGGATCGACGGGGGTGGGGCTGAAGGACGAGACGGACACGCCGCTCCTTGAGTAGCCGGCCCCGCGAACCACCCCGTCAATCCGTCACCCCGTCACCCCGTCACCCCGTCACCCCGGCAACGTAAGCCCCCACGCCCCCTCCCGGACCACCCACGTCCGCGTCCGCACCGGCCCCGCCACCACCGCGTCCGCCCGGTAACGGAAATCCGCCCCCGACACCGTCACCCGCCGCCCCCGCGCCACCACCGGAGACGCCTCCGCCCCCACCGACGCCGGCCGCACCTCCACCTCGGCAAGACCCGAAGCACACGGAGTCACCGAGATGCCCTCCACCGGCTGATCGAGGTCGACCAGCATCACCCCGTCGACCTCGATCCGCAGCCGGGCCGGTCTGGGCCGGGGCAGGACGTCGAGCGGATCGCGGGAGTCACGGGCCGGCCGGGCCGGCACCAGGGTCCGTACCAGCGACTGGCACGTCCGCAGCCACGAGCCGTGCCCGGCCCCGCCACCGGGAGCGGCCGACAGAGGCTCCTCCAGCGCGGCCTCCCGCAGGGACACCGGGGGGATCCGCAGCGCACCGAGCACCACCCCGTCACTGTCGTCCACCAGCAGATCCATCCGCCGCGCGACCCCGTCGAGCACAGCCCGCGCCGCCGCGACCGCCCCCGTGGGCACCCCCAGCGCCCCCGCCAGGGACAGCGCGCTGCCCACCGGCACCACCGACAGCACACATCCGGCCAGCTCCCGCTGCCGGTGCAGCAGGGCCACCGCGCGGATCAGGGCCCGGTCGTCGCCGATCACCACCGGCCGCCGCGCGCCCCGGCGGGCCAGTGCCCGGGCGAATTCCTCCGGTCCTTCGGGCAGGCACACCTTCGTGGTGGCACCCGCGCTGAGCACGTCCTTCGCGATGCGTACCGACTCCCCGTCCGTCCGCCGGGCGACCGGATCGATCACCACCAGCAGCTGTTCGGAAGTCGCGGAAGTCGCCACCTCGGTCCTGCCTCGCTTCCTCGGGTAGCATCTTTGTGCAAGAGCCCCTTGCGCTATTGCGCCAGGGGCTTGGTCTATTCCGGGGCACCCGGGTCCGGCAATTCGCGGCCGAAGACGGTCGCGGCGCACACGGCGGTGAACCGTACGCGTGCGCCCCTGACCTTGGACATGCCCCGCCCGGAAGGGGTGTACGCGCGTGCCCGCACTTGTGCTGCTCGGTGCTCAGTGGGGTGACGAAGGCAAGGGGAAGGCGACGGACCTGCTCGGCGGATCCGTCGACTACGTGGTGCGCTACCAAGGCGGCAACAACGCCGGCCACACGGTAGTCGTGGGCGATCAGAAGTACGCCCTGCACCTGCTCCCTTCCGGAATTCTGTCGCCCGGATGTACTCCTGTCATCGGCAACGGAGTCGTCGTCGACCCGTCGGTCCTGTTCTCCGAGCTGAACGGACTGAACGACCGCGGCGTCGACACCTCCAAGCTCCTCATCAGCGGAAACGCGCACATCATCACGCCGTACAACGTGACGGTGGACAAGGTGACGGAACGCTTCCTCGGGAAGCGGAAGATCGGCACGACCGGCCGCGGCATCGGCCCGACCTACGCGGACAAGATCAACCGCGTCGGCATCCGGGTCCAGGACCTCTACGACGAGTCGATCCTCACCCAGAAGGTCGAGGCGGCCCTCGACGGCAAGAACCAGCTCCTGACCAAGGTCTTCAACCGCCGCGCCATCGAGGTCGGCCAGGTAGTCGAGGAACTGCTGGGCTACGCGGACCGGCTCAAGCCGTACGTCGCCGACACGGTCCTGGTCCTCAACCAGGCCCTGGAGGCCGACAAGGTCGTCCTCTTCGAGGGCGGCCAGGGCACGCTCCTGGACATCGACCACGGCACGTACCCCTTCGTCACCTCCTCGAACCCGACCGCGGGCGGCGCCTGCACCGGCGCCGGCGTGGGCCCGACGAAGATCAGCCGGGTCATCGGCATCCTCAAGGCGTACACGACCCGTGTCGGCTCGGGCCCGTTCCCGACCGAGCTGTTCGACGAGGACGGCGACGCGCTGCGCCGCATCGGCGGCGAGCGGGGCGTCACCACCGGCCGCGACCGGCGCTGCGGCTGGTTCGACGCGGTGATCGCGCGGTACGCGACGCGGGTCAACGGCCTCACGGACTTCTTCCTGACCAAGCTCGACGTCCTCACCGGCTGGGAGCAGATCCCGGTCTGCGTGGCCTACGAGATCGACGGCAAGCGCGTCGAGGAACTCCCGTACTCGCAGACCGACTTCCACCACGCGAAGCCGATCTACGAGAACCTGCCGGGCTGGTCGGAGGACATCACGAAGGCCAAGACCTTCGCCGACCTCCCCAAGAACGCGCAGGCGTACGTGAAGGCGCTGGAGGAGATGTCCGGCGCGCCGATCTCGGCGATCGGGGTCGGCCCGGGCCGCACCGAGACCATCGAGGTCAACTCGTTCCTGTAGGCGACCCCGGTAAGGGGCCCCTGTAGGGCGGCAGCCCTGAAAGCGACATCGCGCCCGTCCCTTCGACAACCTGTCCAAGGGACGGGCGCGACCGCAGACAGGACGCCGATGTCGCGTCCGTATCGCGGACACCTACCCTCACCCGCATGACCCCTCAGACAGATCCCGAGGTCGGCGCCGCCGTGAAGGCCGCGGACCGTGCGCACGTGTTCCACTCCTGGTCCGCGCAGGAGCTCATCGACCCGCTCGCCGTGGCCGGCGCGGAGGGGTCGTACTTCTGGGACTACGACGGCCACCGGTATCTGGACTTCACCAGCGGGCTCGTCTACACGAACATCGGCTACCAGCACCCGAAGGTCGTCGCCGCGATCCAGGAACAGGCCGCACGCCTGACCACGTTCGCGCCCGCCTTCGCGATCGAGGCCCGCTCGGAGGCGGCCCGGCTGATCGCCGAGCGGACCCCGGGGGACCTGGACAAGATCTTCTTCACCAACGGTGGCGCCGACGCCATCGAGCACGCGACGCGGATGGCCCGGCTGCACACCGGCCGCCCGAAGGTGCTGTCGGCGTACCGCTCGTACCACGGTGGTACCCAGCAGGCGATCAACCTCACCGGTGATCCCCGGCGCTGGGCCTCCGACGGGGCCGCCGCCGGTGTCGTGCACTTCTGGGCGCCCTTCCTGTACCGCTCCCGCTTCTACGCGGAGACCGAGGAGCAGGAGTGCGCGCGGGCGCTCGAGCACCTGGAGACGACGATCGCCTTCGAGGGGCCCGCCACCGTCGCCGCGATCGTCCTGGAGACGATCCCGGGGACGGCCGGGATCATGGTGCCGCCGGCGGGCTATCTCGCCGGGGTCCGGGAGATCTGCGACAAGTACGGGATCGTGTTCGTGCTGGACGAGGTGATGGCCGGGTTCGGGCGGACCGGTGAGTGGTTCGCGGCCGACCTGTTCGACGTCACCCCCGACCTGCTGACCTTCGCCAAGGGCGTGAACAGCGGTTATGTGCCGCTGGGCGGGGTCGCCATCTCCGGCGCGATCGCCGAGACCTTCGCGAAGCGGCCCTACCCCGGCGGTCTGACGTACTCCGGGCACCCGCTGGCCTGCGCCGCCGCCGTCGCGACGATCAATGTCATGGCGGAGGAGGGGGTCGTCGAGAACGCCAAGACCCTGGGTTCGACGGTCGTCGAGCCGGCCCTGCGGGCGCTCGCCGAGCGGCACCCGAGCGTCGGCGAGGTGCGCGGCACCGGCATGTTCTGGGCGCTGGAGCTGGTCAGGGACCGTGAGACGCGTGAGCCGCTGGTGCCGTACAACGCGGCCGGTGAGGCGAACGCGCCGATGGCCGCCTTCGGGGCCGCCGCCAAGAAGCACGGCATCTGGCCGTTCATCAACATGAACCGCACCCATGTCGTGCCGCCGTGCAACGTGACCGAGGCCGAGCTGAAGGAGGGCTTCGCGGCGCTGGACGCGGCGCTCGGTGTGGCGGACGAGTACACAAAGTAGTCACAGCGGACGCATCGGCGGCGACTCCGATCGTGCGCTGTTACGCGGGTCAACACGGCGAATCCGAACGCGTAGGGTGGCTTGCTCGTAGTGATGTGTACGAGCACGCCATCCGACGCGACGAGGAGACGTCCGACACATGCCCGGCAGCAGCGGCGCCGTCACCCGCAGCACCCTGCGACAGCAGATCGCCGACGCGCTTCGCGACGAGGTGCTGGCCGGACGGCTGCAGCCGGGTCAGGAGTTCACGGTCAAGGAGATCGCCGAGCAGTACGGCGTCTCCGCGACGCCGGTGCGCGAGGCGCTGGTCGACCTGTCCGCGCAGGGGCTCCTGGACGCGGACCAGCACCGCGGCTTCCACGTCCACGAGTACTCCTTCGCCGACTACCGGGGCATCGTCGAGGCCCGCAGCCTGGTCACCGACGGCATGTTCCACGCCCTGCACGCCGGCCACGAGCTCATGCGGCCGGGTGAGGATCCGCGCCGGGCCCTCGCCCTCGCCGGGGTGCGCAGGCGCGGCGAGGAGGCGCAGCGGTCCGCGCTCGCCGGTGACGTCACCGTGCTGATCGGCTACGACCTGCGGTTCTGGCGCGAGCTGGGCATCCTCTTCGGCAATCCGTACCTGACGGACTTCCTGCACCGGCTGCGGGTCCAGTCCTGGGTGTGCGTGGTGCAGCACCTGCGCCGGCTGACCGAGCTGCGCGGCCGGCTGTGGTCCGACCACACCGATCTGGTCGACGCCCTGGCGCTGCTGGACATCAGCACGGCCCACAAGATCGTCGCCGCGTACAACACGCACTCGCTCGCGCTGATCGAGCGCCTGGCCGAGGACTGACCCGACTGCGTCCGGGGCCGTTCCGAACGACGGGCCCCGGGAGGGGATCCGGCCAGTGGAGAGGGAAGAACAGTCAGGAGGGGGCTGGCTGAGCCCCTCACCGATTACCCTTCCCTGACTGACCGATCCGCACTAGGAGCGACCTTTGGCCTGTGACCTGTGGCTGGTCCCACTCGTCGACGTGTTGTGCCACACCCCCGACAATCCGTTCGCCGAGGAACTCGCGCAGTTCAACAAGGCGCTGGCCGACGCCGGGCTCCCGCCGGTCCCGGTGTACCAGTACATGCCGGGCCTGTCCGGCGACGTCGCCCCGGTGGCTGGCTTCGACTACGACGCGCTGCACTTCCTGCGCCGTGTGTACCTGTTGCAGCTGTGCCAGCTGCCGGTGACGCCGGTCGACGAACTGGGCGGCGACTACGAGCAGTTGCTGGAGATGTTCGAGACGACGGCCCAGCAGTCGCACCTGGTCTGGCACTACGACCACGCGGGCGCGTACGTGCCCGTGGACTTCCCCCATCCGCTCTCCAACGACGAACTCCTCGCCGGCGGCGGCCCGCTGGGCTCCGCGCAGGCGCTGCTGCGCGAACTGGAATTCGTCGCCCCGTCGATCGGCATCGACCCCGCCAACCCGCCGACGCCCCCCGAACCGCCGCGGGCGCCCACCGGGTTGGAAGAGCCTGCCGTACCGCCTCCGTACGACCCCAGCCCCTTCTCCCGGGAACGTCATGTCTGGCTCGGCCTGCACGCGGCGGCGACCCGGAGTCTGGCGCAGGGGTCGATGATCGTCTTCAGCTAGCGCAGTTGGGACAGTCCCTTCTGCAGGTCCTCGCCGTTCATCACGGGCGTCAACTCGATCTTGGCGTCCATGTCCAGGAAGAAGGGCTCACCGAGCGCGGGCATCTGCGAGCTGTCCTGCATGTCGAAGAACAGGAAGGCCGTACGGACACCGCCGTCGACGGTGAAGTAGGCCGCCTCCGGCTTGATGTTGTCCAGGGCTTCCTGCATCAGCTGGGGCATCTTGCCGCTTCGGATGATCTCGTTGGCCTTCTCGGTGTTGAGCGAGGCTTTCAACAACACGCGCATAGCACTCACCTTCTTCTGCCGGCGCTCGCACGCGTACGGTTCCAGCCTATGCCTGAAATGTAAGGATTGACCGGTCTCGTCCCGCCCGTACTCCACGGGGAGACCCGGCGATGCCTCCCGCCGTCCGATGACCTCGCCTTCCGGCCCGAGCACGCTGAGGAAAAGCGCGAGCGAAGGGGAGACGGCGATGATCCTGGTGACCGGAGCGACGGGCCATGTGGGGAGCGAGCTGGTACGGCGGCTGACGGCCGCGGGCGAGCCGGTACGGGCGATGACGCGCCGCCCGGCCGAGGCCCGGCTGCCCGAGGGTGCGACGGCGGTGTACGGCGACGCGGACGACCCGGCGAGCCTGGCGGCGGCGTTCACGGGTGTCACCGGGGCCTTCCTGATGTCGGCGCAGGGCGTCGGCGCGGCCGACGGTCCCACCCACGACCGCGCGCTCGCCGAGGCGGCGGCCCGGGCGGGCGTACGCCGGGTGGTGAAGCTGTCGGTGCTGGACGGCGGCGCCGGGTCCGACGTGATCGCCCGCTGGCACGCGGCGGCGGAGGCGGCGGTCACCGATCCGTCGTACGGCTTCGCCTGGACCCTGCTGCGGCCCGGCCGCTTCATGTCGAACGCCCTCCAGTGGGCGGGCCAACTCCGCGCCGGCGACGAGGTGTCCACCCCCTTCGCCGACCGCCCCGCGGCGAGCGTCGACCCGGCCGACCTGGCGGAGATCGCGGCCCTCGCCCTGACGACCGACGAACACGCGGGCGCGACCCACGAGTTGAGCGGCCCGCAGACCCTGACCCCCGCCGAGGAACTCCGCATCCTCGGCGAGACCCTGGGCCGCGCCCTGCGCCTGCGGCCCCTCCCGGACGACGTGGCCCGCACCGGCATGTCCCGCTACGGCTTCCCGCCCGAGGTCGTCGACGCGATCATGCACCGCACCCTGAACAGCGACCGGGGCGCGGAGGTGCTCCCCACGGTGGAGAAGCTCCTGGGCCGCCCGGCACGGACGTTCGCGCAGTGGGCGGGGGAGCATGCGGGGGCGTTCACCGCGCGGGGATGACGGACGGTGTTCCCCGCAGGCCCTAGGGGCGGGCGTACGGCCGGGTCATGATCTCCATGTTGTGGCCGTCCGGGTCCTTGAAATACGCGCCTCGACCGCCGAACAGCCGGTTGATCCGGCCGGGTTCGGTGTGGCCGGGGTCGGCGTAGTGGGTGACCCCGACCGCCTCCAGACGGGCGATCATGGCGTCGAACCGCGCGTCGGGCACGAGGAACGCGTAGTGCTGCGACTGGATCGGCTCGTCCCGCTTCTCGTAGTAGTCGAGCGTCACGCCGTTGCCGAGGTCGACGGGCAGGAACGGCCCGAACGGGGCACCGACCTCCAGCCCCAGGATCACGGCGATGAACTCGGCCGACAGCTGCCGGTCGCCGGCGTAGACGGCGGTGTGGTTGAGCTGGACGGTGGTCGTCGACAGCTCGGATTCGTGCGGGTACTGCTGGTCGTACGACATCGGTGGTGGCTCTCCGGGTCTTGGGATCCGCTGGGGTGAGGGCGCCGTACGCGGGCGCCGAAGCGAAGACGCGGAGAGAAGGGCGGGCCTCTGGCCCGCCTCGGGCTCATGCCGAGGCCGGGAGCCTCACTCGTGAATGGCCCAAGGCCGACCCGGCAGTCACCCGCCCGACCCTAACCAGGTCATCGACCCGGGCAACACGGTTCCTGGCGGCTCCCGAGCCCCGACGCCCCGGGCAACACCGTCTCCGGCGAGGCCCGGGTCGGGGAGCGGTCGGGAGCGTCTAGAAGACGGAGGTTCCCGCCTGCGTCAGTTTCCAGTTGGTCGCCGCGAAGTCCGCCGGGTTCAACTCGCCCTTGCCGACGACGTAGTCGATCATCAGCTGGCGGATCTCGTTGGTGGAGCTGTACGCGATGTCGGCGGCGGCGATGTGCGGATAGCCCGAACCGCCGTTGGCGCGGTAGTTGTTGACGGCGACGACGAAGACCTGGTCGTCGGTGACGGCCGTGCCGTCGTAGGCCAGGTTCTTGATGCGGGAGCCCTCCGGCTGGGCGATGTCGATGTCGTAGGAGACACCGGCCGCCGTGTCGTACATGTAGTCCCAGAAGCTGTTGGCGTTCGTCAGGGTCGCCGTGTCCACCTTCGTGCCGGCCGGCACCTGGTAGTAGTACTTGGCCGCGTACTCCAGGTAGTCCTTGAGCTGGGCGCCCGTGAGCTTCTTGCCGTACAGGGTGTTGTCGTAGATGTAGAGCCCGGCGATGTCCTTGATGGTGACGTTGCCGGCCGGGATGTCGGCGGTGCGCGAGAAGGGCGCGGCGACCGAGATCAGCGGGAGGGCCGCGTCCGCCGCGGACAGGCCCGCCTTCACCGTCTGCGTCTGGACCTCGTGGATGAAGTCCATGATCGGGACGTCCTTCCAGCAGGACTCCGCCGCCGAGAGGTCCTCGGTACACGTGCCGACGGCCGTGTTGACGTACTTCACGACCAACTCGTGGTCGGCTTCGAGGAGTTCGCGGATCTCCGGGTCCTCGTCCACGGTGTTGGGGTTGAGGGTCTGCGCGGTCTTCTTCGTGACCTTCCAACGGCCGTGCTCCAGCTCGACCTCGAAGTCGAAGACGCTCAGCCGGTAACCCCAGCAGTACGGCTCCGAGAGGAGCACGTCCTCGCCGGTCTTCTCGTTCTTGACGGTGTACGACGACACCTCGACGTGCGTGTGGCCGACGAGGATCGCGTCGATGCCGGGGACCTGCTCGGCGACGAGGTTCGACGCGTTCTCCACGTACGGGAGTTGGTCGCCGTAGGACGAGGAGCCGTCGAGGCCGGAGTGGTCGGTGAGGAACACGACGTCGCAGCCGAGGGCGCGCAGCCGGGGCACGTACTTCTTCGCCTGCTCCACCAGGCCGGGGAAGACCATCCTGCCGCTGACGTTGTCCTTGTCCCAGATCGCGATGCCCGGGTTGGTGAGGCCGAGGATGCCGACCTTGATGTCCGGGGCGCCGGGGACCCGGATCTTCTTCACCGTGTACGGCGCGAACGCGGGCCGCAGGGTCTTGGCGTCCAGCGCGTTGGCGCCCAGCAGCGGGAAGCGGCACTGGCTCTCGAACTTGCGCAGCACGTCGATGCCGTAGTTGAACTCGTGGTTGCCGAGGGCGGCGGCGTCGTAGCGCATGTGGTTCATGGCCGTGGCCATCGGGTGCTTGGGGCCTCTCTTGCCGGCCGTCCCGGTGATCGGGTCGACGCGGGCGAAGTAGTAGGCCAGCGAGGTGCCTTGGATGATGTCGCCGGCGTCGACGAGCAGCACGTGCCCCTCGCCCTTCGCCGCGCGCTCCTGCTTGACGAGGGTCGCGACCCGGGCGACGCCGACGGAGTTGCCCTTGGCGTCCGAGTAGGCCTTGTCCAGGTAGTAGTCCCAGTCGAAGACGTGGCTGTGCAGGTCGGTGGTGCCCAGGATCGAGAACGACCAGGTCTTCGGCGCCTTGTGGGGCTTGTGCGGCGTGCGGTCGGCCGCCTCGGCGGGCGCCGCGGCCACGGCCCCGGCGGCGGCGACGGCCGCCCCGGTGACGGCCGACTTCTTCACGAACTCCCGGCGGTTCAGGGGACTGACGGGCATGGAAGGGCTCCTGGTGATGAGGGACGGAGTCAACGGGGGCGAAGCGTCTGCGGGATGCGCGTCCGAGGGATCTGCCGTGCGGTGGCACTACACGCGTAGATGCTTCTCGGCCGACCGTGCGCCAGGAACCAGGAACAGGCCATGTCCGGGTCAATTTCCGGACGGGGGAGGGAAAGGGGTGGTCAACGGGGGCCGTCCGGTCGGGGAACCGTTTCGCCCGGGTGTCATGTCCTCTCCAGCGGAAGGCGGTTCCGGCGCGGAACCGCCCGCGAAGGGGGATGGCCATGTGGGGGGTACGCGAAGGGGCACGGTTAGGGGTCTGGTCGGTCGCCGGGGTGATCGGGCTGGCGGTGCTGTACGTGATCGGGGCGTTCGCGTTCGGCAGTGCCGCGTGGATCACCGCTCCGTTCCGCGGTGAGGTCGAGAAGCGCGAGAACACCGTCGCCTCGGGCGACTTCAGGCAGACGACGTACGAGGAGTTCTTCGATCTGTGCGAGGCCGCGCAGAACGCCGAAGGGACGATCCGGGTGCTCCAGGAGGAGCGCGAGTCGGCTTCACCGACGCGCAGGACGCAGATCGACCAGTCGATCACCGCGCTGAAGGTCAGCCGGCTCGAGTCGGTCAACGACTACAACTCGAAGGCCGCCCAGGAGCACCGCGCGCCCTTCCACGACAAGGACCTGCCGTACCGGCTGGATGTCTCCGCCGAGCGCACGACGTGCACCAACTGATCCCCGTCGCATCCAGGGAAGAGGGCAGCACCGCATGAAGAAGTCCGTACGCATGGCCCTGGCCGCCGTCATCGCGCTCGTCGTGGGCCTCGCTCTGACCTCCTGCACCGACTCCAGCCAGGACAAGGAGAACAAGCGCAAGCAGGACAACTACGACCACCTCGTGGCCCAGCAGCCGGCGGGCCGCATGGAGTACTCGCCGACCCGCGAGGCGATCAACCAGTGGATCAAGACGTGGGGGCAGCGCGGCAAGCTCTCGTACGTCTACATCCAGAACGCCAAGGGTGAGTACGGGTACTTCATCATGAAGGGCCTGCCGGTGCCGCGCTGCAAGATGCTCACTCCGACGGAGAAGGTGGAGTCCAGCGACAGCGGCGTCGCGGTGCTCGCGCAGCCCGGCATGGACGGCGTGTACACATCGGGCTCCACCTGCAACGCCTACTACGGCTTCGACGCCACGACGAACGCGTACATGGAGTTCACGGTCGGCACGAACCAGTCGTTCTTCCTGTTCGACAAGCCCATGACGATGCCGGAGTACGCCAGCGCCAAGCAGTTGGGACCGTCCTCGGTGAAGGACATCAGGTAGGGCCTCACATTCCGGCGGGCTGTGGTGTCGAAGAGGTGGGGCGGCTGCTGCTGCCCCACCTCTTCGACACGACCGCGTCACCCAGCGGACGGGAAGCCCGGAGGCACCATGACCACCCAGACGCCCACGACATCGTTCACCGACCCCGCGCCCGAGCCGCGCCTGGAGCGCGCGGCCGCCGCGCTGACCGCGCACGGTTTCGCCGTGGAGATCCTCGACGACGTCGCCGCCGCGCGGATCCGGGTCAAGGACCTGATACCGGAGGGCGCTCACGTGTTCACGGGCGCCAGCGAGACCCTCCGGCGGTCCGGGATCGAGGAGGACATCAACGCCGATGGACGCTACGAGGCCATCAGGCCACGCGTGCTGGCCATGGACCGGGCCACGGAGGCCGACGACATCCGGCGCCTGATCGCCGGTCCCGACGTGATCGTGGGCAGTGTCGCCGCGGTCACCGAGACCGGCTCCCTGATCGTCGCCTCGGGCAGCGGCACCCAGTTGCCCGGCTACGCCGGCGGGGCCGCCCGCGCGATCTGGATCGTCGGGGCGCAGAAGGTCGTACCCGATCTGGACACCGCGCTGCGACGCGTCCACGACCACTGCCTCCCGCTGGAGAGCGCCCGTACGACGGAGGCGTACGGGTGGCCGAGTGCCGTCAACCGGCTGCTCGTCCTCAACGCGGAACACCAACCCGGACGCGGGACCGTGCTGTTGCTGCGCGAGGCCATCGGATTCTGAACCCCCGCTGAACCGACCGCCGTACCGCCCGCTGAATCGACCGCCGTACCGACCGTCGAACCGCCCGCTGTTACGGAACCGTAGACACCGCTCCCGCCATCTCCCCCCGCGCCCGCACTATTCTCGATCTGTCGCACAGGGGCGTAATGGGGTATTTCGGGGGGAGGCGGCGCGCGGATGGACGAACTGGGGGCCGGGGATCCACAGCGGATCGGGGCGTATCGACTGCTCGCCCGGCTGGGGGCCGGCGGGATGGGGCACGTGTATCTCGCGCGCTCGGAGCGCGGTCGTACCGTCGCGGTGAAGCTGGTGCGGGGCGAGCTGGCCGAACAGGAGGAGTTCCGGGCGCGGTTCCGGCAGGAGGTGCAGGCCGCCCGGCAGGTCGGCGGGTACTGGACGGCGCCCGTGCTGGACGCCGACACCGAGGCCGCCGTGCCGTGGGTGGCCACCGGGTACGTCGCCGGGCCCAGCCTCGAGCAGGTCGTCGGGCACGACCACGGGGCGCTGCCCGAGCGGTCGGTGCGGATCCTGGCCGCCGGGCTCGCGCACGCGCTCCAGGACATCCACGCCGCCGGGATCGTCCACCGGGACCTGAAGCCGTCCAACGTGCTGGTGACCATCGACGGGCCGCGCGTCATCGACTTCGGGATCGCCCGGGCCCTCGAGACCGTGGCCGAGGCCGGGCTCACCCGCACCGGCGCGCTCGTCGGCTCGCCCGGCTTCATGGCGCCCGAGCAGGTACGCGGCGACCGGATCACGCCCGCGTGCGACGTCTTCTGTCTCGGCTCGGTGCTGGCGTACGCGGCCACCGGGCAGCTGCCGTTCGGCAGCACGAGCAGCGGTGTGCACGCGCTGATGTTCCGGATCGCGCAGGAAGAACCCGACCTCACGGGCGTGCCCGAGGGCATCGCCGACCTCGTACGGGACTGTCTGAGGAAGGACCCGGCCGCCCGGCCCTCGCTGGAGCGGATCCTGGAGCGCACCGGCGCCGAGGACACCGTCTCCGACGGCCGCTCCCGCGACCCGTGGTTGCCGAGCGCGCTGGTGGCCCAACTCGGGCGGCACGCCGTGCGGTTGCTGGACGCGGAGAACCCGACGGGACCGGCGGGGACCGTACCGGAGGAGGGGGAGCCCGAGCAACGGTCCGGGGTGTCCGAGTCCCCGCCGGGTCCGCCCGCGTATCCCGCCGGGGCACCCGCACGCCCGTCGGCTCCGCCCGCGTACCCGCCCGGGGCGCCTGCGCACGCGCCGGGTTCGTCCGCACAGCCGTCGGGCGCGTCCGCGTATCCGCCCGGTTCGCCCGCGCGCCCGGCGGGTTCGCCCGTACAGCCGTCGGGTTCGTCGTCGCACCCGTCCGGGGCGCCCGCACACTCGCCCGGGGCGCCCGCGAATGCGCCGGGTTCGTCCGCGCAACCGCCCGGGGCGCCCGCGCACCCGCCTGGTCCGTCCGAGCGCGCCGCCGGCGCGTCCGAGGTTCCGCCCGAGCACGCCTCCGCCGACGCGGACGCCGACTCCGCCTCGCAGTCGGGCAGTTCGCCCGACGGGCCGCCGCCACCGGGACAGCCGGGAAGCGGGCCACCGCTCAACCACCTGCCCACCATGGCCGTGGGGCAGGGCGACACCCGGCCCCCGGCACCCGCGCCGGGCGCGAGCCGATCACCCGCCGGTGGCTTCGGCACGGCCCCCGCAGCTCCCCCCGGCTCCGGGTACGGCCACCCGCAGCCGCACCCGCACACCCCGGCCCAGGGCCATCCCCAACAGCCCGCCGGCTACGGCGATCCCCAGCAACCCGGGGCCTACGGTTACCCGCAACAGCCCGGCGCCTACGGCTATCCGCAGCAACCCCCGGGCTACGGCTACCCGCAGCAGGGCGCCCCCGGCGGCACCCCGCCCTACGGCCCCACCCCGCCGTACGGACCCGGCGGGCCGACCCCGCCTTACGGCCCGACGCCGTTCCTGCCGGCCGAGCCGACGCAGCGCCGCAACGGCCGGTCCACGGCGGCGCTCGTCGCGGTCGCGCTGGTCGTCGCGCTGGGCGCCGGCGCCTCGGTCTACGCCCTCATGAACGGCGACGGGGACCAGGCCGACGGCAAGCCGTCCGCCGCCCCGAGCGACAGCGCGCCCGAGGCACCCGGTCCGACCACGCCGGACCCGTCCCAGGCGAGCCCGTCCCCGTCCGCCTCGACACCTTCCGACGGCGCCGTCCCGACCGGCTACCTGGGCACCTGGACGACGACGATCACGAACGCCGACGGCGAGAACACCCGCACGCTCACGATTCGGCAGGGCGCGGTCGGCGACTCCGTCCTGTCCCTGATCGCCGACGGCCCCACCAGCAACGGCAGCTACCACTGCGTCTTCGAGGCGACTCTCACCCGACAGCCGTCCGCCGACGGTCCGTTGGAGATCGGCCCGTCCACGGTGACCTCCGGCGACTCGGGCAACTGCGCGCCGGGCGACCCCACCGAGATCACGCTGCTCGCGGACGGCAGCCTGGAGCGGGTCAACACCAGCAACGGGGAGAAGCTCACGTACAGCAGGCAATGAGGTGAAACGGCGTTCCCTGTGGGGTAGTTGAACGTACGGCGAACTTCGGCTCCCGCACACGCACCGTGCGCCCGCACAGTCGTACGGTGACGCCGGTGGAGTGGCTGAGCGCAGAGAACGTCGTGGCCGTGGGCACCGCGGTGCTCGGCATATTCGCGTCCGGGATCATGGTCTGGTACGAACGCCGGGTCCCGCGCCGCAAACGCATCGGCTACCGCGTCCAGATGGACAACCCGATAGGCGACGACGTCCGGCTGGGCCGGGCCAATGTCCGGCTCGGCCTCTTCGACGAGGCGCCCGGCATGTCCGACGCCACCCTCGTGCTGATCCGCGTCGAGAACGACGGCTCGCAGGGCATCGACCGCGACGACTACACCAGCCCCGAAGTCCACGGCCTGACCGCGGTGTTCACCGACCGCACCATCCGCGGGGTCTCGGTCACCCAGCCCTCCGACACCGACCACCTGATGGACCACTTCACCCCGGCCCGCGGCTTCGGCTACGACGGCAACACCCTGCGCATCCCGCGCGTCCCGCTCAACCACGGCGACCACTTCAAGCTGCTCGTGCTGCTGTCCGGCGGCGATGTGGGCCGTGAGATCCGGCTGTTCGGCGGCATCCGCGAGGGCGAGGTGCACCCCAACCGCAGTGCCACCCCGGACGAGGTGCCGCCGCTGTTCAGCCGGGCCGCACGGCTGATCTCCGTCATGCTCACCGTCAGCGTGCTCACCCTGGCCACGATCGTCGTCGTCCGCGACGACAACCCGCCCCCGATCGGCTGCGAGACCGGCTCCCTGCGGATCACCGGTTCGACGGCCTTCGAGCCGGTGGTGACGGAACTGGCGAAGGCGTACGAGAAGAAGTGCCCGGACTCCGACATCTCCCTGGACGCGCGCGGCAGTTCGGCCGGCGTCAACGCGCTCGCCGAACTGGGCGCCACCTCGAAGAAGGGCGCGCGCTCGGTGATCGCCTTCTCCGACGGCCCCGCGGTCGGCGTGACCGACCGGCTGATCGGCCGCAAGGTCGCCCTGTCCGCCTTCACGCTGGTCGTCAACGACGGCATCGAACTGCCCAAGGGACTCACCCTGGAGGACGTGCGCCGCGTCTACCGCGGCGAGGTGACCCGCTGGAAGCAGCTCGACCGCACCCTGCCCGACCTCCCCATCGTCCTGGTCAGCCGCAACGCCGACTCCGGGACCCGGCAGATCTTCCAGAGCCGGGTGCTCGGGTCCTGGGAGCGGGTGCCGAGCACCTCACTGGACTGCCTCCACAAGGACGACACGTCAGCGCCCGTCATGCGCTGCGAACTCGACTCCACGGAGGACGTGTTGGCCAAGGTCGCCGCCATTCCCGGCGCGATCGGGTACAGCGAGGTCACCCTCGCGGCGGACCGGCGCGGCGTACGGACCGTCTCCCTCGACGGCGCCGCGCCCTCCATCGAGGACATCGAGTTCGGCCGCAGCGACTACCCCTACCGGGGCGTGGAGTACGCCTACACCTACGACCGCCCCGGCGACGGCTCCCTGGCCGCCGCGTTCCTCTCCTACATCACCGAGGCCACCGGCGAGAACGCCATCCGCGGCCACGGCCACCTGCCGTGCTCGGCGGCGGCGGTGGTACGGCTGTGCGCGGAGGACTAGAGCGGGACCAGGCGGACCGGCAGGGGAGCGACGGGAGTTGAGGGCGGAGCGGCAGGCGCCCTTGTCCCGGACTGGCGTGTCCATGACGATGGCCGGAGGCATTCGCGGCCACAGGAGGACACATGCGTCCCAGCCCCACCAGGAGAACGGTTCTGACGGCCACGGCGGCGAGCGCGGCGGTGACGCTGGGCGCGGCCTCCGGCGCCGAGGCCACGTCCGCGGGCGGCGCCCGTCCGCCGGCCACCGCGCAGCCCCCGACCCGTGAACTCCGTTCCCTGCTGCGGGAGATCGACCCGGCCCGCATCGAGGCGACGGTCCGCAGGCTGGTCTCCTTCGGCACCCGCCACACCCTCTCCGTCCAGGACGACCCGGCGCGCGGGATCGGCGCGGCCCGCGACTGGCTGCTCGCCGAACTCCGTTCCTACGCCGCCGCTTCCGGCGGCCGGATGACGGCCGAACTCCAGTCGTACGTCCAGGAACCGGCCTCCCGCATCCCCACCGCCACGAAGATCACGAACGTGCTCGCGACCCTGCGCGGCTCGGTGACGCCCGAGCGCGTCTACGTCGTCTCCGGGCACTACGACTCCCGCGTCACCGACGTCATGGACGCCACCTCCGACGCGCCGGGCGCGGACGACGACGCCTCCGGGGTGGCCGTGGTCCTGGAACTGGCCCGGGTGCTGGCCCGGCGCCGGCCGGCCGCGACGATCGTGTTCGCGGCGGTGGCGGGGGAGGAGCAGGGGCTGTACGGATCGACGTACCTGGCCCAGCAGTTGAAGGCGGCCGGCACCGATGTGCAGGGCATGTTCACCAACGACATCGTGGGCAGCCCGACCGCCGACGACGGTACGAAGGACCCGTACACGATCCGGCTGTTCACCGAGGGCGTGCCCTCCTCGGAGACGGCCGCGCAGGCCGCGCTGCGCCGCTCGGTCGGCGGCGAGAACGACTCCGCGACCCGCCAACTCGCCCGGTTCGTACGGGATGTGGCCGACAACGACGCCACCGGTATGCACGTCCGCGTCGTCTACCGCCGGGACCGCTATCTCCGCGGCGGCGACCAGATCCCCTTCCTGGAACGCGGCTACCCGGCCGCCCGCTTCACCGAACCGGCCGAGGACTTCGCCCACCAGCACCAGGACGTACGCGTCGACGGGGCCGGCAAGCAGTACGGCGACCTCCCCGAGTTCTGCGACTTCGGGTACGTCGGACGGGTGGCCCGGGTCAACGGCGCGGCCCTGTGGACCCTGGCGCAGGCGCCGGGCACCCCGCGCGGCGCGAAGATCGTCACCAGCGCGCTCACCAACTCCACGACCCTGGTGTGGACTCGGGGCACCGAGCCGGATCTCGCGGGCTACGAGATCGTCTGGCGCGAGACGACGGCACCGGAGTGGACGCATGTGCTGCACGCCGGTGACGTGACGACGTACGAGGTGGATCTGTCGAAGGACAACGTGTTCTTCGGGGTGCGGGCGGTGAACCGGCAGGGCCTGCGCAGCCCCGTGGCGTTCCCGGACCCGCAGTCGTGACACGGGCCTTGCGGGGAGGCGGGTTCAGATCCAGCCCTGCTGCCAGGCGTGGTGGGCGGCGGCGTGCCGGGTGGGGGCGTTGAGCTTGGCCATGGCCGCGGAGAGGTAGTTGCGG
Source organism: Streptomyces sp. NPDC002499 (assembly GCF_053595415.1). Lineage (NCBI taxonomy): Bacteria > Bacillati > Actinomycetota > Actinomycetes > Kitasatosporales > Streptomycetaceae > Streptomyces > Streptomyces sp. NPDC002499. Next base: position 76,363 of record NZ_JBSFXO010000006.1, on the reverse strand, counting down.
ACGGTACCCGGCGCGAGGTGCACCACGGTGGCGATCTCGGCGACCGACGCCCCGGTGCGGGCCGCCGTCAGCACCTCCAACTCCCGTTCGCTGAGCGGGCAGTCGTCCTCGGTGAGGGCGGACGCGGCGATCTCGGGATCGACATAACGGCGGCCCGCGGCGATGTCCCGGACGATCTCCGCGAGCCGCGCCGCGGACGTCGTCTTGGGCACGAACCCGCTGACCCCGGCGGCCAGCGCCCGGCGCAGCACGGCGGGCCGGGCGTGCCGGGTGACCAGGACGATCCGGGTGGGCAGGGCGGCGGCCCGCATCTCCCCGGCCGCGAACAGCCCGTCGGCGGGCGGCATCTCGAGATCGAGCACGGCGATGTCGGGGCGGGTCTCGACAGCGAGCCGCACGGCGTCGGTGGTGGTCGCCGCCTCCGCCACCACGACCAGATCCTCCTCCAGCCCCAACAACGCGACGAGCGCACTGCGCAGCAGATCCTCGTCATCGGCGATGAGCACACGGATCATCGCCGGCCCCCGCCCGACCGACGGCTTCCCGGCCCGTCCTTCCGAGGCCGGCCCCCTTGCACCGGCAGCACCGCCGTCACCGTGAAGCGGTCGCCGTCCCGGTGCCACGTCAACTCCCCGTCCGCCGCTCGCAGTCGTTCGGCGAGCGTGGTCAGGCCGGTGCCGTCGGAGCTCGCGGTGGTCTCTTCGGCTCCGTCGTTGTCGATGCGGAGGCGGGCGGTGTCGTCGGTGACGCGGTAGTCGACCTCGGCGTGGTGGGCGGTGCTGTGCCGCAGCACGTTGGTGGTGGCCTCGCGCATCACCAGGCCGAGCAGGTGGCGGGCGGTGTCGGGCAGTTCGTCCGCGCCGGGCGCCTGGTCCGTGCGGGCGTCGATGCCGGCCGCGGCCAGCACGCGGGTGGCGTTGACGATCTCGTCGTCCAGCGTCGTACGCCGGTACCCCTGCACCACGGCCCGGGTGTCCCGCAGCGCGTCCGCGCACAGCTGCCGTACCTCCTGCATCTCGGCGGACGCGCGCGCCGGGTCCGTCCCGGTGAGCCGGGACGCCAACTCCGCCTTGAGGGCGATCACTTGGAGATGGTGCCCCTGGATGTCGTGCAGGTCCCCGGCGAACCGCAGCCGCTCGTCCTTGACCGCCAACTCCGCCTCCAGCCGCCGCGCCCGGTCCAGCCGCCCCGCCACGTCCCACGCCCACATCGGCCCCAGCATCATCCACACGGTGAACACGACCAGCCCCGCCGGGAACAGCGCCGCGTGCACCGACTCCCCGTCCCCCGCGGCCAGACTCACCGCCGCGCCGGGCACGAGCGCACCGGACGTGGCGCCGGCCACCAGCAACCGCCGTGCGGGCACCGGGAGACAGGTCGCGCCGATCGCGACCGTCACCGCGGGGGCGATCGCCCACAGGCCGTAGTTGTGCCGGGCCAGCGGGAGGACGGCCAGGACGAGGGCGGCGCAGCCCGCCGCGACCAGCCAGCCCCGGCGGAGCCGCGCGGGCGGGTCGGGCCGCACGGTCAGCAGGTCGCCGAGCAGGACGACCGTCGCCACGACCTCGACGACGAGCGCGGGGACGGCCGGCGCACGGGCCCAGAGCGGCACGTCGCCGTCCAGGATCCAGGCGCCGTAGGTGAGCACCAGCAGCACGACGGTGGTGCCCGGCACGGCCCACCAGGTGTAGCGGCGGAAGCTCGTCAGCCCCGCCGCGCGGTCCCCCCTCGGCCCGTCCTCCACGCGGTCATTGTGACAGCGGACGGGCCGTCCGGTCAGTGCCGAACGGCCTTGTCCCGCATGACAGATGTCATTCGGGGACATGCGCGTACGGCACTACTGGCGGTTCGTCGCACGGGCCAGGCTGAGGACGTCCAGATACCCCTCCCCGGTATATCGGCCGTCAGGTGGACGACCGGGGATCCGTGCAGGAACGGAGATGTCATGAAGTCCGACCTCGTCCGCCGTTGGCCCACGGCCCTGGCCCTTCTGCTCGCCGCCGGTGTGATCGCCGCCGGTTCCGGTGACGACCTCGGTGACGCCGTGAGCGGCTACGCCGACGCCCTCCCCCTGCTCCCCCTCCTCTACGTGGTCATCACCCAGCTCGGCCGCCCCCGCCTGACCTGGCCCGTGCTCGGCGCCGGCGTGGTGCTCCTGTTCGGCCTCGGGGCGCAGGACGCGGTCCCGGCCGGCGGCGCCATGATCGTCGTAGCGCTGGCGGTGTTGCTGTGGGGCATGCTGCGCGGGTCCCCGCACGGCGGGACCGTTCTGGGCGTGCAGGTGGCCGGTGCGGTCGGCTTCGGGGCGCTGGCCGTGGCGGGACTGGTGGTCGACGCGGATCTGGGCCGGTACCTGGTGGCGGCCGGCTGGTTCGGCCACGGGGTGTGGGACCTGGCCCATCTGCGGCTGGCCAGGCTCAAGGGCGTGGTGGCGCCGACGTTCGCGGAGTGGTGCGCGGTCGTGGACATCGCGGTCGCGGTGGAGCTGCTGTTCCTGCGGTGACCGCGCCGGTGTCCTGCGGTGACCGCGTGGGTCACCGCGGCTCCGGCGGTCGCTGCCGCGGCATGTTCGGGCGGGCGTTCGGGCCCGGGGGCAGGGGGAAGCGGCCCTGGGGGGCGCCCGCGTCCGGGCGGGCCGTCGCCGAGACCGCCGCCTGGATGCCCATGGGGGCCGTGCCGGTGCGGAACTCCACCATCCAGTCCGCGGTCTCCGTACGCACCAGCTCGGTCACGTCCTCCGAGAACCGCCGCAGCACCCCCAGGCACCGCTCGGCCGCCTCGCTCGCCGTGCCGTCCGCGGGGCCCAGCATCTCCCGCACGCTCTCCGTGGCCCACTCGAACTGGAGCACCTGAAGCCGGCGCTGCACCGCCTGCGCGGTCGCCACATCCCTTATCCAGCCGGACGTCAGCCCGAAGAACCGGTCCACGGCCACGCAGGCCACCGCGAGCAGCAGCGCGAGATAGCCCCAGGGAGCGGCCCCGGGGAGCGCGCCGGTCAGGTCCAGCAGCGGCAGCGCGGCGGCCGTGACCGCGCCCGTCGCCGCCCCGGCCCGCAGCGCCCGCGCGCCCCGCCGCTTCCACACCCGGTCCGCGAGATACCAGGACGCCGTCTCCAGCGCCCCGCGCTCCACCCACCGGTACAGCTCGTGCAGCCGCTCGGCGGGCTCGCCCCAGTCCCCGAGCGGAAAGGCCCGCCCGGTCAGATCGCCCGGCCGCAGCCCGGCCGCGCCCTCGCCCCGCCCGTCCTGACGCGGACCTTCGGGCTGCATCTCCGGCTGACCCACCCGGCGCTCCCTAACTGATCGGTCACCCTGCGTGACGCCTGATGCTGATGTGCCAGAGCCTTCCTACCGCCCAATGGGTGGCGAAGGGGGAGCTTTGACGGCTTTTCCGCCCGGAAGAGGCCCTTGATCAGGTATAGGCCTTGCGATCAAACCACTCGAAAGAGTGCCGGGGCGATGCCTGCGCGGAGCACGTAGGCTCGTGCCGAGCGCGAACACCGCGGGACGACCGCGGGACGACCGTACGGACCAAGGAGCTGAATCGTGATCCCCGGTGGTGGCCAGCCGAACATGCAGCAGCTGCTGCAGCAGGCGCAGAAGATGCAGCAGGACCTGGCGCGCGCGCAGGAGGAACTCGCCCAGACCGAGGTGGACGGTCAGGCGGGCGGTGGCCTGGTGAAGGCGACCGTCACCGGCGCCGGTGAGCTGCGAGCCCTGAAGATCGACCCCAAGGCGGTGGACCCGGACGACACCGAGACCCTCGCGGACCTGATCATCGCGGCGGTCCAGGCGGCGAACGAGAACGCGCAGAACCTCCAGCAGCAGAAGCTGGGCCCGCTGGCCCAGGGCCTGGGCGGCGGCGGCAGCGGCATCCCGGGCCTGCCCTTCTGAGACCGGCCCCGCCTCGCCTATCTAAGAGGGGCCGCGGCCAACTACCGTACGTACCGTAAGGAACCACCCCCAGGAAGGACGGCAGTCCGTTGTACGAAGGCGTGGTGCAGGACCTCATCGACGAACTGGGGCGGTTGCCCGGCGTCGGTCCCAAGAGCGCCCAGCGGATCGCCTTCCACATCCTCCAGGCGGAGCCGACCGACGTACGGCGGCTCGCGCAGTGCCTGATGGAGGTCAAGGCGAAGGTCCGCTTCTGCGCGACCTGCGGCAATGTCGCGCAGGAGGAGCTGTGCAACATCTGCCGGGACAGCCGCCGCGACCTCACGGTCATCTGCGTGGTCGAGGAGCCCAAGGACGTGGTCGCCGTCGAGCGCACCCGTGAGTTCCGCGGCCGGTACCACGTGCTCGGCGGCGCGATCAGCCCCATCGAGGGGGTCGGCCCCGACGACCTGCGTATACGAGAACTTCTCGCGCGGTTGGCCGACGGGACGGTTACGGAACTGATCCTTGCGACGGACCCGAATCTGGAAGGCGAGGCCACGGCCACGTACCTCGCCCGCATGATCAAGCCCATGGGCCTCAAGGTCACCCGCCTGGCCAGCGGCCTCCCGGTGGGTGGCGACCTGGAATACGCGGACGAGGTGACCCTCGGCCGCGCCTTCGAGGGGAGACGACTCCTAGATGTCTGACGCCAAGCTGCACGCCACAGCGCAGGACCCGGACGACTTCGCGGTCCAGATCGCGGACCAGGTCGAGAGCTTCCTGGTGGCCACCGCGGAGGTGGCGAAGGGCGACGAGCCGGGTTCGGCCGTGCCCTTCCTCCTCCTGGAGGTCTCCCAGCTGCTCCTGGCCGGCGGCCGCCTCGGCGCGCACGAGGACATCGTCCCCGACGAGCGCTACGAGCCCGACCTGGGCCCGGAGGCGGACGTGGACGAGCTCCGCGAGAACCTCGCGCGCCTGCTGGAGCCGATCGACGTCTACTCCGAGGTCTTCGACCCCTACGAGCCCAGCAAGTCCCGGGTCCCGGCCCGGATCTCCGACGACCTGGCCGACGTCATCGCCGACCTCCGCCACGGCATGGCCCACTACCGGGCCGGCCGGGTGACGGAGGCCCTGTGGTGGTGGCAGTTCTCCTACTTCTCCAACTGGGGCTCCACCGCCTCCGCGACCCTGCGCGCCCTGCACTCCGTCCTCGCCCACATCCGCCTCGACCAGCCCCTGGAAGAGCTGGACGGCCTCGACACGGACCAGGGCATGGGCGACGAGACGCTCGAATTCGAGGCGGGCAAGGTCATGGTGGAGGAGATCGCGGAACCGCTGGGCCTGCGCTCGGCGAAGTAGCCCTCGGCCCGAGGGCCGGGCGGGATCCGGTGCGCGCCGTATGTCATGCGGCGCGCACCGTGCGTGAATTGGCAACGCCCTGGACGTCTCCTGTACGTCGGCTGCACGGGCGCTAACCGGCACGAAGCGAGTCTTGAGTCATCCCAACGGACACCAGATCAACTGGAGTTGTGATGACTCGCCCCATCAGCGTGCGTGCAGCCATCGTCACCGTCACCACCGCTTTGACCCTCGGCACCGCCGGCACGGTCGTCGCGACCGCCGGCCCCCAGCACGACGCGAAGCCCACCAAGAAGCAGATAGCCGCCCTCTTCGACGGCTGGAACGCCGCGCTGGCGACCGGTGATCCGAAGAAGGTCGCGAACCGGTACGCGCCGGACGCCGTGCTGCTGCCCACCGTCTCCAACGAGATCCGCACCGACCGCGCCGAGATCGTCGACTACTTCGAGCACTTCCTGCCGAACAAGCCGGTCGCGAAGAAGGTCGAGACCTACATCAACGTCCTCGACAGCAACTCGGCCATCGACGCGGGTGCCTACGACATCACGCTCACCGACCTGAAGACCGGCGAGAAGCGGGTGGTGGAGGCCCGTTACACCTACGAGTACGAGAAGCGCGGCGGCACGTGGCTGATCGTCAACCACCACTCCTCGGTGATGCCCGAAGGGTGATGACCACCGACAGACCGCTGTTTCCGGGAGCGTCCCGCAGGGCCACCGTGCCGCCGTCGTCCGTCACCAACTGGCGTACGACGGCGAGGCCCAGGCCCGAACCGGTGCGCCCGGTGAGGCCCTGACCGCGCCAGAAGCGGTCGAAGGCACGGGACTTGTCCGCGTCGGACATGCCGGGACCCTCGTCCACCACCGACAACTCGACCTCGTCACCCCGTGATTCGGCCCGCACGGTGATCGTCGCCCCGTCCGGCGACACCTCCAGGGCGTTGGAGAGCACGTTGTCCAGGACCTGTTCGAGATGACCCGGGCTGGCCAGCACCAACGGCCGGCCGTCGGCGACTTCGCCCCCGAGCACGATGTGGATGCCGCGCTCGTCGGCGGCCGGCCGCCACACCGAGAGGCGTTCGGCCACGATCTCCTTCAGCGGCAGCGGTTCCGCCGCCGTCACCTTCGCCTCGGCCCGTGCCAGCACGAGCAGGCCGTTGACGAGACGGCTCATCCGGACCACCTCGGCGGTCGCCTGGTCCACGTCCTCGCGTACGAACTCGTCGTCCACGCCGTCGGCGATGTTGTCCAGCGACAGCCGCAACGCCGTGAGCGGGGTGCGGAGTTGGTGGGAGGCGTCGGCCACGAAGATGCGCTGCGAGGCGATGAGGGTGTCGAGGCGTTCGGCGCCCTGGTTCAGGGTGCGGGCGAGTGTCTGTGTCTCGTGCGGGCCCGTCACGGGGGAGCGGGCCGTCAGGTCGCCGTCGCTGAACCTGCTCGCCATGTCGTTGAGTTGGCGCAGGGGGCGGGTGAGGCGACGGGCGACGAGCGCGCCCAGTCCGGCCGCCACGGCCAGGACCCCCACCGCGAGGAACGCCCGGAAGCCCCAGATCTGCCAGAGCCGCCGGGTCAGGTCGGAGGTCGGGTAGGTGATGCGTACGGCGCCGACCGTCCGGCCGTCGCGCCGCGCCGGTGCCGTCACCTCCAGCTTCCCGTCGCCCCAGTGCGTCGCGGTCTTCGCCCGCGCGGCGGGCAGTACCTCGGCCGTGCCGGGTGTCTCCTGCGCGTACGCCACCACCATGCGGTCCAGGGCCGCGCGCGAGGCGGCGTCGCCGCTCAGCAGCAACGCCATCGTCCTGGCCTCGCGCCGCACCGACTGCTCGGTGTCGCCCCGGAGTTGGGCGGTCAGAGTGAAGGCGACCGGCACGGTGAACGCCGTCAGCGCCACGGCCACGAGCAGGACGTAGCTGACGATCAGCTGCCGGATCATGAGGCCGAGGACCCGTCCGTGATCTCCAGCCGGAACCCGACCCCCCGTACCGCCTCGATGGTGATCGCGCCCGCCAACTTCCGCCGCAGCGCCGCCACATGGACGTCCAGTGTCTTCGTCGGCCCGAACCAGTTCGCGTCCCAGACCGCCTCCATGATCTGCTCGCGCGACATCAGCGCGCCGGGCTCCTCGGTGAGGAAGGCCAGCAGGTCGTACTCCTTGGGGGCGAGGGCCACCTCCGTGCCGTCCAGGCGGACCCGGGCTGCCTTGCGGTCGAGGGTGAGACGAGGGCCGTAGCGGTCGGGGCCGGCGGAGGCGTCGGCGGGCGGCTGCACGCGCCGCAGCACCGCCCTTATCCGCGCGATGACCTCCCGCACCCCGAACGGCTTGGAAACGTAGTCGTCCGCGCCGATCTCCAGGCCCACCACCCGGTCCGTCTCGTCGCTGCGCGCGCTGATCACGATGATCGGCACGCTCCCGCGCAGCCGCAGCGCCTTGCAGACGTCGAGCCCGTCGGTGTCGGGCAGCCCGAGGTCGAGGAGGACGACGTCGTAGGGGGCGGAGTGGGCCAGGGCGGCGGCGCCCGTGGTGACCCAGTCGACCTCGAAGCCGTACCGGATCAGTCCCCGTCGCAGTGACTCGGCGACCGGCTCATCGTCTTCCACCAGGAGTACGCGCACGACCGCACCCTATTACTTGAAACTTAATTCACAGCGTTCACTTGTGACGCTCGGCACTTTTCCCGCACCCCCGAAGTGGGCATGCGCTGACCTGGGCGTCCGAATCTCACGATGCGATACCGCGGAAGCGAAATTCGGCTGCTCGATAGACTGAGCCGACATATACGGGACTGAGCGAGGAGCGCACGTGGGCCTTGTCGTGCAGAAGTACGGAGGCTCCTCCGTAGCCGATGCCGAGGGCATCAAGCGCGTCGCCAAGCGAATCGTGGAAGCCAAGAAGAACGGCAACCAGGTGGTTGTCGTGGTTTCCGCGATGGGCGACACGACGGACGAGCTGATCGATCTCGCCGAACAGGTATCCCCGATGCCTGCCGGGCGTGAGTTCGACATGCTGCTGACCGCCGGAGAGCGTATCTCCATGGCACTGCTGGCCATGGCGATCAAAAACCTGGGCCACGAGGCCCAGTCGTTCACCGGCAGCCAGGCAGGCGTCATCACCGACTCGGTCCACAACAAAGCCCGGATCATCGACGTCACGCCGGGCCGCATCCGCACCGCGCTCGACGAGGGCAACATCGCCATCGTCGCCGGCTTCCAGGGCGTCAGCCAGGACAAGAAGGACATCACCACGCTGGGCCGCGGTGGGTCCGACACGACCGCCGTCGCCCTCGCCGCCGCCCTCGACGCCGAGGTCTGCGAGATCTACACCGACGTCGACGGCGTGTTCACCGCCGACCCGCGCGTGGTGAAGAAGGCCCAGAAGATCGACTGGATCGCCTTCGAGGACATGCTGGAGCTCGCCGCGTCCGGCTCGAAGGTGCTGCTCCACCGGTGCGTGGAGTACGCCCGTCGCTACGACATCCCGATCCACGTCCGGTCCAGCTTCAGCGGACTGCAGGGCACCTGGGTCAGCAGCGCACCACTCAAGACACAGCAAGGGGACCAGAAGGTGGAGCAGGCCATCATCTCCGGTGTCGCGCACGACACCTCCGAGGCCAAGGTCACGGTCGTCGGCGTACCGGACAAGCCGGGTGAGGCCGCGGCGATCTTCCGCACGATCGCGGACGCCCAGATCAACATCGACATGGTCGTGCAGAACGTGTCGGCCGCGTCCACCGGGCTGACCGACATCTCCTTCACGCTGCCCAAGACCGAGGGCCGCAAGGCCATCGACGCCCTGGAGCGCAACAAGCACGGCATCGGCTTCGACTCGCTGCGCTACGACGACCAGATCGGCAAGATCTCCCTGGTCGGCGCCGGCATGAAGACCAACCCGGGCGTCACCGCGTCCTTCTTCGAGGCGCTCAGCGACGCCGGGGTGAACATCGAGCTGATCTCGACCTCCGAGATCCGTATCTCGGTCGTCACCCGCGCCGACGACGTTCCCGAGGCCGTCCGCGCCGTGCACACCGCCTTCGGGCTCGACTCCGACACCGTCGAAGCCGTCGTCTACGGAGGCACCGGACGCTGATGTCCGGAACCGGACGACCGACGCTCGCGGTCGTGGGCGCGACCGGAGCCGTCGGCACGGTCATGCTCCAGATCCTGTCCCAGCACGCGGACATCTGGGGCGAGATCCGCCTGATCGCCTCACCGCGCTCGGCCGGCCGCAAGCTGGCCGTGCGCGGTGAGCAGGTCGAGGTGGTGGCGCTCACCGAGGAGGCCTTCGACGGGGTCGACGTCGCGATGTTCGACGTACCCGACGAACTGGCCGCGCGGTGGGCGCCCGTCGCCGCCGCCAAGGGCGCGGTGGTGGTGGACAACTCGGGCGCGTTCCGGATGGACCCGGACGTGCCCCTGGTCGTCCCCGAGGTCAATCCGCACGCGGCCCGGCTGCGGCCGCGCGGGATCGTCGCCAACCCCAACTGCACGACCCTGTCGATGATCGTCGCCCTGGGCGCGCTGCACGCCGAGTTCGGGCTGCGCGAGCTGGTCGTCTCCTCGTACCAGGCCGTGAGCGGTGCGGGCCGGGAGGGCATCGACACCCTGCGCCGGCAGCTGAAGCTGGTGGCCGGCACCGAGCTGGGGACCCACCCCGGGGACGTGCGGCGGGCCGTCGGCGACGACACCGGGCCCTTCCCGGAGCCGGTCGCGCTGAACGTCGTGCCGTGGGCCGGGTCGCTGCGCGAGGACGGCTGGTCCTCGGAGGAGATGAAGGTGCGGGACGAGACCCGCAAGATCCTCGGCCTGGCCAAGCTGCCCGTCGCCGTGACCTGTGTGCGCGTCCCGGTCCTCACCACGCACTCCCTGACGGTCCACGCCCGCTTCCAGGGCGAGGTCACCGTCGACGGGGCCCGCGAGATCCTCGCCACGGCGCCCGGGGTCGTCCTCTTCGACAATCCGGCCGCGGGGGAGTTCCCGACCCCCGCCGACGTGGTGGGCACCGACCCCACGTGGGTGGGCCGGGTGCGAAGGGCGCTGGACGACCCGACGGCGCTCGAACTCTTCGTTTGCGGGGACAACCTGCGCAAGGGAGCGGCCCTCAACACCGCACAGATCGCGGAGCTGATCGCGACCGAGTTCGCCTGACCCCGGCCGGGCCGAGGGGACCGCGGCTCTTCGGCCATACCCAAAACGTCCTGGCCAGCACGGGAATCATTTGTAGGATTCACGTGAAGTGTGAGCCGATCGATGGTTCATACCACTTGAACCGGGCCTCTTCGGCGTCCGAAGATTCTCTCCCCGCTCTTCGCAACCGCGCGAAGGGCGGGGAGCGTCTTTGCGAACGCCCTTCGGGGGCGCGGGGATGCGGTACGGGGCGTGGGGACGCCCTGACTCATTCAGGACACAGGGGAAGAGCGGGTAGGCATGAGGGCGCTTGACGCACGGTCGGTTGCGCTGCCTGACACCAGACGACCGGTGGCATCACGCGAAGCAAACGTGACGCCCGGCACGTACAACCCTCCAGGGGGGAAGCGTGTCCAACTGGCGTGGCAGAGGTTCTCGATTTCTTCAGCGCGGCGCCCGGAGGCACGGCTCTACGGCCGCCCCGCGCGACCGTCAGGCCCCGTGTGCCCGGTGCGCCCGGCGGCATGCCGGTGATCGCGCCCATGCCCGCAGCGCGGCCCGCCCGCATCCCGAACCAGCGCGACGACGCCGACGAAGCGGTGGCGGCCGGCACGACCGTCGACCACCTCACCGAGACCTACCGTGCCCACTACCGCTCGCTGCTCGGGCTCGCCGCCCTGCTGCTGGACGACACGGCCTCCTGCGAGGACGTCGTCCAGGAGGCCTTCATCCGGGTGCACTCGGCCCGCAAGCGCGTGCGCGACCCCGAGAAGACGCTCGCCTATCTGCGGCAGACGGTGGTCAATCTCTCCCGCTCCGCCCTGCGCCGCCGCATCCTCGGACTCAAGCTCCTGTCCAAGCCGATGCCGGACATGGCGAGCGCCGAGGAGGGCGCCTACGACCAGCTGGAGCGCGACTCCCTCATCAAGGCGATGAAGGGGCTGCAGCGCCGCCAGCGCGAGGTCCTGGTGCTGCGCTACTTCGCGGACATGACCGAGGCCCAGGTCGCCGACTCGCTCGGCATATCGCTGGGCTCGGTCAAGGCGTACGGCTCGCGCGGCATCGCGGCCCTCCGTATCGCGATGGAGGCGCCGGCATGAGCAAGGACGCCGGCGCCGACAGGGACGCCGAAGGACCGGATTCCCATGAACGTCACGAGCCCTACGCCTGGCACGAGCCGACGGCACCGCACGACCAGAAGCACAAGCAATCGCACGCTGGGAACGGAACTGTGAACCACGACGGCCCCGAGGACCCGAGCCCGGAAGGGCTGGACTCGGACGAGCGGACACTGCGCACCCTGCTGCACCAGGCGGTGCAGACGGTCGAGCCGCGCGACGGCACGCTCGACCACCTGCGCAAGGCCGTGCCCGCCCGGCGGGCCCGCAAGCGACAGGCCGTCGTCGGCATGGCGGCCGCCGCCCTCTTCGTCGGCACCGCCGTCCCCGCCCTGCTGCACGTCTCCAACGCCACCGGCTCCGGCGTCAACCCGTCCGCCGTCGGCCAGGCCTCCCAGGCCCAGGGCGGGGCGGGCTCGGGAAAAGGCGCCGACGGAAACGAGAGCACCGCAGGGGGCACCTCGGGCAAGACCGAGGACAAGGACCCCGGCAGCACCAAGGGCGGTGACGGCGGCAAGGGCACGGGTGCCGGCACGGGTGGCACCTCGGGCGCCGACCCCTCGGCGACCACCACCACCGACGCCCCGGTCTGCACGGCCGTCCAGCTCGGCAGCCCCACCGGGACGTCCGGCGCCGCCGACGCCACGGGCGCGGTCTACGGCACCTTCAGTGTCGTCAACGTCTCCACCGCCGCGTGTACGGTCTCCGGCCCCGGCACCGTCAGCACCCTCGCCCAGGGCGCCGCGGACAGCACCAAGGTCGGCGCCGTCCGGCACGTGGCCGGTGACCCGGCGGCCGGACTGCCCGACCCGTCCACCGAGTCCACCTCGCTGGTGCTCCAGCCCGGCGCCGCCTACGAGGTGAAGTTCGCCTGGGTGCCTTCGGAGACCTGTCCCAGCACGGGGACGAGCGACGGCGGCAACACCGGCGAGCCCTCGCCCGACCCGAGCACCAGCGCCTCCTCGGGCGGCACCTCCGGCACGACGTCCGGCACCACCGACGGCACGACCACCCAGCTCCTCACCGACGGCGGCACGGCCGACGGCAGCGTCGAGGTCTCGAACACGGCGCAGTCCGGATCACCGACGGTCTCGACGGTCGTGAACAACGCGTGCGCGGGCACGGTGTACTACACGGGAGTGCTGGCGTCCGGAGCGTGACAGCGGTCGTCACACGGTGACGGGTCGAGCGGTCGTACGGTGACGGGCTCAGCGGTCGTCATACGGCGACGGGCTGCTCCTCCTCCGCCACCAGCCCCATCTCCGCGTCCCGCAGGAACTCCACCTCGCGGCGCAGCAGCCGGAACCACATGAACACCACGAACCCGGCGAAGACGAACCACTCCCCGGTGTAGCCCAGATTCTGGAACGCCTTCAGGTCCAGGCCGGTGTTCTGCGGCGCGGTCGCCGGCACGGCCGTCATCCCGGCGTCGGCCTTGTCCAGAGTGACCCAGGCGTCGTAGACCTTGTACGGCACGATGTTGATCAGGGACGCCGAACTGATCGCCCCGGTCTGCCCGGCCGGCAGTCCGCCCTGGGCGCTCACCCCGTTGTCCCCCGGCGTCTCGGACGCCTGGAGCGCACCGGTGACGGTGACCTCACCGGTGGGCGCGGCGGGCGCCTCGGCCGCGTCGGCCTTCCCCGGCAGCCAGCCCCGCACGACGGGCAGCGCCTGGCCGCCGTCGGTGCGCAGCAGCGTCAGGACGTAGTAGCCGTCCTTGCCGTCCAGTTGGCGGTCCGGGACGAGCAGCTGCTTGCCGTAGTGCCCGGTCGCGGTGGCCTGCTCGCCGGAGGTCGCCTGGTCCACGGGCAGCAACTCCCGCAGCGGGCGGGCTTTTTCGTGGGTGTCCGCCAGCTGCTCGTCCGCGGTGTGGTGGCTCTGCACACGGTCCTCGAAACGGCTCAGCTGCCAGGACCCCATGAAGATGCAGAAGGGGATGGCGAGCAGCACGAAGACGTTGATTCCCCACCAGCGGCGCGTCAGCAGAAACCGGTACACGCCTTCCACGGTACGGGGCCCCTGCGGGGGGCTCGGCCGCGGGGTCAGTACCTCTCGGAGAGGTGGTCGCGGCCGGCCGGGGGTTCGTACGGCTCGGGCCAGAACTCGGTTATGGACGTGATCTTCTCGGTGCCGGTGAAGAACGTGATCGCGTACATCTCCTCCAGTCCGACCGTGAAGTGCGCCCAGGTGACCACCTGTCCGGGCTCGGCGACGATGCGCTCGGTCCGCAGGTGCCAGTCGCCCGGGTACTCCCGGTTGAACTGCACGTACCTCTCCCGCCCCGCGATGCGCTCGCGGGTCTGCGGCAGGGTGTAGACGACGTCCTCGGCCAGGGTCTCGGCGAACGCGGTCCAGTCCCGGGCCTCGGCGGCGGCCCAGAACCTCTCGACTGTCTTGCGCAGATCGGTCATGCCGAAGAGTCTGCACCCCGCCACTGACAATCGGCCCCGACCTGCACAAACGCCCCTTCCCGGGCGGCCCGGGACGCGTGCAGGGTAAGCGGTGGGTAGAAGTTGTCCACAGCCTGCGCACCCGGCCAGTGAATTGTCTGTGAGGACGGGCAGTATGGGGCCATGACTGAGAGCAACGGGTCCGCCTCGCCGGATCAGCAGGCACAGCGCGAGGTAATGCCGGACTGGGAGAAGCGCTTCCGGGCGCCGAGGGTGTCGCTGCCCGACTGGGCGGAGGACGCCCCGGACCGCTCCCTGTTCGTGTCGAACGCGACGGGGACGTACGAGCTGTACGCCTGGGACCGCGCGAGTGGCGAGCAGCGTCAGGTCACCGACCGGCCCAACGGCACGACGGACGGCGTCCTGTCCCCGGACGGCGCCTGGATCTGGTGGTTCGACGACAAGGACGGCGACGAGTTCGGCGTCTGGCGCAGGCAGCCCTTCGGCGGCGGCAAGGACGACCCCGCCGCCCCGGGCCTGGAGCCGTCGTACCCGGCGGGCCTGGCCCTTGGCCGGGACGGCCGCACGGCGGTGGTGGGCCGCTCGACCGACGAGGACGGTACGACGATCCACCTCGCGCGCGAGGGCGAGGCCCCGGTGCAGATCTACCGCCACCGCGAGTCGGCGGGCGTCGGCGACCTCTCCCGCGACGGCACGCTGATCGCGATCGAGCACACCGAGCACGGCGACGCGATGCACTCCGCGCTGCGCGTGCTGCGCCCCGACGGCACGGCGGTCGCCGACCTCGACGACACCGAGGGCGGCACGAAGGAACTGGGCCTGGAGGTCCTCGGCTTCGCGCCGGTGGACGGCGACACCCGGCTGCTCATCGGCCATCAGCGCCGGGGCCGTTGGGAGCCGCTGGTGTGGGACGTGGCGACGGGGGAGCAGACCGACCTCGCCCTCGACCTGCCCGGTGACGTGAGCGCCGAGTGGTACCCGGACGGCACGGGCCTGCTCGTCGTGCACAGCTTCGAGGCCCGCAGCGAGCTGTTCCGCTACGACCTCGCCAGCCGTGCGCCGGAGCGGATCCCGACCCCGCCCGGCACGGTCTCCGGCGCGACGGCCCGCCCCGACGGCACGGTCGAGTACCTGTGGTCGTCGTCGGCCGAGCCGTCGGCGGTCCGCTCCACCAAGGGCGGCGTGGTCCTGGACCCGCCCGGCCTGAAGTCCCCCGGCTCGGTCCCGGTGGAGGACGTGTGGGTGGAGGGCCCGGGCGGCCGGATCCACGCCCTGGTCCAGAAGCCGGCCGGCGCGACCGGCCCGCTGCCGACGGTCTTCGACATCCACGGCGGCCCCACCTGGCACGACAGCGACTCCTTCGCGGCCGGCCCCGCGGCCTGGGTCGACCACGGATACGCGGTGGTCCGGGTCAACTACCGCGGCTCCACGGGCTACGGCCGCGCCTGGACCGACGCCCTCAAGCACCGGGTCGGCCTGATCGAGCTGGAGGACATCGAGGCGGTCCGCGAGTGGGCGGTGACCTCGGGCCTCGCGGACCCGACCCGCCTGATCCTCACGGGCGGTTCCTGGGGCGGCTACCTCACCCTCCTCGGCATCGGCACCCAGCCGGACGCCTGGACCCTGGGCATCGCAGCGGTCCCGGTCGCCGACTACGTCACGGCGTACCACGACGAGATGGAAGCCCTGAAGGCCATGGACCGCACGCTCCTGGGCGGCACCCCGGAAGAGGTCCCGGACCGCTTCGAGGCGTCCTCACCTCTGACGTACGTGGACAAGGTAAAGGCCCCGGTCTACATCTCGGCGGGCGTCAACGACCCGCGCTGCCCGATCCGCCAGATCGAGAACTACGTGAAGAGGCTGGAAGCGAGGGACGCGGCCCACGAGGTGTACCGCTACGACGCGGGCCACGGTTCCTTGGTGGTCGACGAACGAATCAAGCAGGTGCGCCTGGAGCTGGAGTTCGCAGAACGCCACCTGTCCTGACTGCGGGCAGTCGTGCCGCTGGGGCGGCACGGGTGGGCGCAGCGGCACCCGCTGAACGCGGCCAAGTGAGCCCACCCGATCCCCGCCCCGGCGCCGGCGCCGCTCAGGTCCCGGTCCGCTCCCGCCTCCGACGCCCCAGCAGCTCTGCCATGCCCCGCCGGGTAGCGGCCAGCACCACCCGATCCGAGCCCCGCAGAACATACGTATCAGGCAGATCCCACACCAACCCCGTCCCCCGAATATCCTCACGCGCCCCTTTGGCGGTGTCCAAGGCCAACACCCGCCAGGCCCCCGCCCGAAACGCCTCCGCCACAGTCCGCCCCACCAACTGAGGATGCGCCCCCACCTCGACGGCAGCGAAAAGCAGCACCCGCCGCTCCACAGGAATCGCCCCCAGAATCTGCCGCCCCATCATCGCCCCGGCAAATGCAGGCGCGGCCAGATGGGAAACACTCCGACTCCGAGTGGTCGCAAGGGGGTGCGCGGCCCGCAGCGTCCGATACACGGCGGTCGCGAAGTCGTCGTCGTACAGCCGCAGTACCACCCGCAGTTCGGGCCGCACGGACCGGGCGTACAGCGCGGCCTCGAGATTCGTCGTGTCCGCGCTGGTCACCGCGAGCAGCGCGTTGGCGCGGTGGATCTTGGCGGCCTCCAGGACGCCCTCCTGGGTGACGTCGCCGAGCACCACCGGCACCCGCAGCCGGCGCGCGACCGCCAGCCCGCGGGCCTCGGGGTCGGACTCGACGCACACCACCGGGATGTTCAGTTCGCGCAACCGGATCAGCACGCGCGTGCCGATCTTGCCGAGCCCGAGCAGCACCACGTGCCCGCCGAACCCGCGCGGCGGCTTCCGCAGCCCGGACGCGGTCCGGAAGGTGCCGAGCGCTTCGAGGACCGCGGCCAGCAGCACCGGCAGCAGCAGCAACCCGACCAGACCGGAGAGGAGTTGGAGGATCTGCCGGCCCAGCGAGGCACCGATCGCCGGATCGTCGATGGCGAAGAGATCGAGGAGCGTCAGATAGAACGCGCTGAGCGGATGCATGTCGGCCACCACCGACAGCGCCACGGCGAGCCCGACCACACACGCCACGAGCCCCGCCAGCGACCACCGCAGCCGCCGCGAGAACAGCGACGCGAACGGCGGCACGACACCCCCGCGCGCGGGCGGCAACGAGGGCCCGGAGTACGCCACTTGTTCCAGCACGACGGTCCCGCGCCCGGTCGCGGCCCGTACCGTCGCCGCGTCCGGCAGCAGCCGCGGCCCCGAGTCGCCGTCGCGTTCGGAGCCGTCGGCGGGATCGCTGCCGGCCGTGGACAGCAGGGCCAGCGTGGCCAGGCCCGGATCGGCGACCTCCCCGGGCTCCGGCGCCGGCCGCTCGACCGCGCGCAGCATCAGCCCGTCGGTCTGGACGACCTTGCTGGTGCCGGCCACGGCGGTGGCGGCCAGCGCCGGCGCGGCCGTATCGGCGTCGGACAGCACGGTCGTAGAGGCGTCGAAAGGGGAGCCGTCGCCGTCCGTCGAGCCGTCGCCGGCCGCCAACGCGGCCGCCTGGTCGAGGAGTTCCTCGATGTGCTGGCCCAACCGGCGGTTGTAGAGGCGCAGGACGAGACGGAGGCGGGGGTTGAGGCGGCGGGCGGTGAGGGCGGCGCGGATGTTGGTCTCGTCGTCGTCGTACACGAGCGCCAGTGCGGCGGCCCGTTCCACGCCCGCCTCGGCGAGCGCGGCCTCGGTCGCCTCGGCGGCCTCGACGACCCGTTCACCGCCGTTGACGGCGGTCGTGGCGGTCGCGGTCGGATCGCCGCCGCCGGCCGCCCGGTTGACGGCCGCGCTCACCACCCGGTCGAGCAGTGCCGCGGTGGTCGCCCGCGCCCTGCCGACCACGGGGGTCCGGACACCGCGCTCGGACGGTGGCACGATGAGCGTGACCTGCTCGCCGTACACCCCCCGCAGTTCGGTGGCCAGCCGGTGCGCCAGCCCGTCGTCGCCGCACACGACCATGTGTCCGGACAGGTCGCCTGTCACACCCTGCTGAGGAACGCTCGCCACGAGGGGAAAGACTGCCTTATGGGGAGAGGCGGTTCCAGAGTCAACTGAACGGCTGTTCCCTCTCCATCGTATGGATAGGGACGGAAACCAGCGCTTTCCGCACCACCGGAGGTACCTCGCCCGTGGCCATCACCGAACCAGCCCCCACCGGGGCGGACAGCCATGAGCCGGTACGGGGTGCGCCGGAGCCGGCAGCGGGAGCCGCGAAGTCGCAAGCGCCGCCGGCTGACCGGCCCGAGGCTCAGTCGCAGCCCCAGCCGCAGTCCCGTTCCTCCTTGATCCTCATCCTGCTGCTGCTCGTCCTGGTGCTGATGCAGGGCCCCATCCGCGGTGCGCTGTCCGCGCCCGTGATGCAGAGCTGGATGACGGTGTTCGTCGCCGTGCTCGTCCAGGCGCTGCCCTTCCTGGTGCTCGGCGTGCTGCTCTCGGCGGCGATCGCGGTGTTCGTACCGCCGACGTTCTTCGCCCGCGCCCTGCCGAGCCGGCCCGCCCTGGCGGTACCGGTGGCCGGGATGGCGGGCGCGGTGCTGCCGGGGTGCGAGTGTGCGTCCGTGCCGGTGGCGGGCGCGCTGGTGCGCCGGGGTGTCACCCCGGCCGCGGCGATCGCGTTCCTGCTGTCCGCGCCGGCGATCAACCCGATCGTGCTGACCGCCACGGCCGTCGCTTTCCCGCGCAATCCCGAGATGGTCCTCGCCCGCTTCGTCGGCAGCCTGCTGGTGGCCTGCTCGATGGGCTGGCTCTGGCAGCGCCTGGGCCGCACGGACTGGCTGCGCATGCCGCACCGTTCGCACTACGAGGGCCAGAGCAAGGGCGCCGCGTTCTGGGGGTCGGTCCGGCACGACGTGATGCACGCGGGCGGCTTCCTGGTCGTCGGCGCGATGGCCGCGGCGACGCTGAAGGCGGTGGCCCCGGCGAGCTGGCTGCGCACGGCGGCGGACAACCCGGTGGTCGCGATCCTCGCCCTGTCCCTGCTCGCCGTACTGCTGTCGATCTGCTCGGAGGCGGACGCGTTCGTGGCGGCCTCGCTGACCCAGTTCTCGCTCACGGCCAAGCTGGCGTTCCTGATCGTGGGCCCGATGATCGACCTGAAGCTGTTCGCCATGCAGGCGGGCACGTTCGGCCGGGGCTTCGCCCTGCGCTTCGGGCCCGCCACCTTCGCCGTCGCCATCGTGGGCGCGGTCCTGACCGGGGCGGTGCTGCTGTGAACCGGCAGGCACAGGCGGCGGTCCTCTTCCTCACCGGCGCGGCACTGCTGCACGCCGGGTTCACCGATCTGTACCTGCGATACGTCAAGGCGGGCCTCCAGCCGCTGTTGCTGCTGGCGGGCGTGGTGCTGATCGCGGCGGCGCTGGCGACGGTCTGGTACGAGTGGCGGGGGCGGAAGCAGGGGGAGGGGGCGGGGGAAGCCGATGCGCACGACCATGGCCCCGACCTGGATCGCGACCCCGCCGCGGAGCAAGAGGCTGAGCCCGAGCACACCCACCGCGAACCCCGTATCTCCTGGCTCCTCGTCCTCCCCCTCCTCGCCCTGATCCTGGTCGCCCCGCCGGCGCTCGGCTCGTACAGCGCGATGCGCACGGGGACGGCGCTCCAACAGCCGTACGGCTACGACAAGTTGCCCGCGGCCGGACCACTCCACCTCTCCGTGGTCGACTACGCGAGCCGTGCCGTCTACCAGCACGGCCGCACCCTCGACGGCCGCCAGATCAAGGTCACCGGCTTCGTCGCCCTGGACAAGGCCGGGACGCCGTACCTGGTCCGGATGGCCCTCAACTGCTGTGCGGCGGACGCCCAGCCGGTGAAGATCGGCCTGACCGGCAAGGTCCCCCCGGTCCTCCAGCCCGACAAGTGGCTCGAGGTGACCGGTACGTACACCACCCGCGAGGTCAAGGACCCGGTGAACAACGGCCCCATCCCGTTCCTCCAAGTCAGCTCGGCGACACCGGTGCCGACGCCGGCGGATCCGTACGACGAGACATGGAACAACTGAGGCGCGGCCTCTCCCGATGAGGCGCGGTTGATCCCGAGGGCGGTCCGTGGGGCCCGGAGTATCGTGAAAGAACCGAGGGTTCCTCGTGTGCCGGCCTTCACGCCCGTGCCGTTCTCGGCGATCGACGAGACCAGGTCGGCTGCGACGGCGCCGGGAACAGGTCCGCCTCATGACACAGAACGCGCTCCGGCCGCCCCGGGAACATCCCGGCGCCCGGGCCAGGCCCCGCCAGCAGTGCCCCTCGCCCTGGGAGGCGGAGCGGCTGCGCCCGTTGTCCCGGTGCCAGGTCATGGACCGGCTGCCGGAACTGGGCGAGATGTACGCGGCCAACTCCGGCGCCGAGCCCTGGCGGTGGGATGACCTGCGCCTCGCCTTCCTGGACCGGCTGGCCGACGACATGCGCCGCCCCGGCTTCTCCCTGCTGGTCGCGGAGAACTCGACGATGACGACGGCGTGCGCCTACGGATTCCCGCTGCGCGCAGGGCTGTTCGCGATCCGCGAGATCGTCGTACGCCCCCAGGTGCGCCGGCAGTCCACGGACCGCGACTGGAACCTGGCCCGGCGGCTGCAACGGCGGCTGCTCGGCGAGCATGCGGACGCCACCGGCGTCACCCTGGTCGCCCGTTTCGACGTACCGACGCTGGCCGCCCTGCGGGCCTGGGGCTGGCGGGACGTGCCGGCCGGCGAGCGCTGGACCCCGTCGGCCGATCCGCGCCGGGTCCTGCTCCTCGACCCGGGGCCGTCACCCTCGTAACCCGCACGCTCGTAACCCGCACGCTCGTGGCCCGCCCACTCGGGACCGTCAGTCGACCCCGTCGGGGGCCGGGATGGTGGACGTGTCGAACGTGCCGTCGACGATGTGCCGGGCGAAGTCGGTCAGCCGCAGGTGATGGGCGCGGGCGTAGGAGCGGAACGCGGCGAAGGCGTCGTCGACCGAGGTGCCCCAGCGCTCGGCCAGCACGCCCTTGACCTGTTCCACCAGGATCCGGCTGGTCAGCGCGGAGTTCAACTGGGTGTTCTCCACATAGGACTTCTCCAGCGTGCGCTGCTGGAGGATCGTGATGGTGGCCACGTCCGCGAGCGCCTGGGCGAGGGAGATCTCGGCGTCGTCGAGCCGGTGCGCGGAGGTCTGGAAGAGGTTCAGGGCGCCCACCACCCGGTCGCGCAGCCGCAGCGGGATGGCGTGCGTGGCGACGAACCCGAGTTCGCGGGCCCGCGGGGTGAAGCGGGGCCAGGCGGCGGCCGCCTCGGGGCGCCGGAGGTCGATGTTCGTACGGGCCGAACCGGTGTGGAAGCACTCCACACAGGGCCCCTGGTCGTGCTGGAGGGTGAGCAGCTCCAGCAGTCGGGTGTGTTCGTCGGAGGCGGCGATGACCTGCAGTTCACCGTGTGGGTCGGCGAGCAGGATGCCCGCCGCGGAGACCTCCAGGAGCTCCACGCAGCGCGTGGACAGCCGCTGGAGCAGGTCGAGGACGTCGAAGTCGTCGATGAGTGAGTCCGCGATCTCGACGAACACCTCCGCGAGGCGCTGTTCCCGCGTCATGCCGATCATCCCTCTCCAGCGACGGGCGCGTAGGTCCCGCTTCCATCGTCGTCGAATCGCAGCCTTCGGGCCACGACGTCTTCCGCCACGTCGCCGACCAGGCGCTCACTGCCGTAGGCGAAGGCGCGCAGCCGCACCAGGGCCTCGGCCAGGGGGATGTCGAGCTGGACGCTGATCATGCCGGTCGCCTGGTGCACCACGGCCCGGTGCAGCCCGTCGGCCGGCCACGGCAGTCCTTCGTCGCCGTTGCCGTCGCGGCGGTCGGCCGGTCGCCGTCCGTCCAGCAGGGCCGCGGTCAGGGCGGCGGCCAGCGTGTTCGCGTCCGCGAGCTGCCCGTCGTCCAGACTGCTCCGCCCGTCCCACAGCAGGGTGAACATGCCCAGCCGTACGGCACCCAGGCCGAGCGGGAAGCAGCAGACCCCGTCGACGCCGAGCTGTCGGGCGGCCGGCAGCAGCGTGGGCCAGCGGTCCGGGCGCACCCGGTCGAGATCCGGTTCCAGTACGGCGAGACCGGCGCGGTCGGCGTCGGGGCCGGGGCCCTCGCCGAGCGTGAACTGCAGTTCCTCGAACCGCAGGCTCGACTCGGGGTACCACCAGAGCGGTTCCGGCGCGCGGCCGCCGTTCGGGGTCGCGGCCGGCAGCGGGAAGACGGAGATCACGACGCCCGTGACGCCCAGCGCCCGGGCGGTGGTCCGCGCGGGATCGGCACCGCTGCCGGCGCGCAGCGACCGCAGCGCCTCGGCCATCCCGTCGCGGGTCACCGGTCTCCGTTCCGCCGGGGGCTCAGCACCCCCGGTCCTTCACCAGCCGAGCGATTCCTGGTCGGGGGCAACGGTACGGGTCGGGGCGGGCTGCGGGGCCTCGTGGCACACGAAACCGAGCCGGGTGAGCGCGCGGCGCATCTCGCCGGTGGTGAAGTCGCGGCGGTTCTGCCGGGTGATCACTTCGCCGACCTGGAGGACGGGGTAGACCTTCGTGCCGATGGTGACGGAGACACCGGTGACGGTTTCGGGCGTGATGCCGTCCATCGACTGCTCGACCTCGTTCTTGCGCAGGTCGAAGGGGAATCGGGCGATGACACAGCGCATGAATGCCTCCAACAGAAAGGGGAGTTGAACCGAGGGGAAGGCAGGGGAAGAGAGCGGAGTACAGCGGCGGACGGTGACACGGAGGAGCGGTCAGGACGCGCGGGTGGCGTCCTGACCGCGGGGAGCGAACCCCTGTGCCTGGACCTGTGCGGTGGTACTAGCGGGGGTTGCGGGTCGGGGTACGGCGCCCGCGGGAGCCGCCGGCCCGTCCGCCCCGGCCACGACCGGGTGCGCCGGATCGGTCACGTCGCTCCGCGGCCGGCGCGGGCGCCGTCACGACGACGGGTACGCCGGAGGGGGTGCGGGCGCCGGTGATGCGCTGGAGCTCGGGCTCGCCGGGGCTGACCCGGGTGCTGGTGGCCGGAGTGATCCCGGCGTCCTGCATCAGCCGGTCCATCGAACGCCGCTGGTGCGGCAGCACCAGGGTGACGACGGTGCCGGACTCGCCGGCGCGGGCGGTACGGCCGCCGCGGTGCAGGTAGTCCTTGTGGTCGCCCGGCGGGTCGACGTTCACGACCAGGTCGAGGTTGTCGACGTGGATACCGCGCGCGGCGACGTTGGTGGCGACCAGGGCGGTGAGGTGACCGTCCTTGAACTGGGCGAGCGTCCGGTTGCGCTGCGACTGGGACTTGCCGCCGTGCAGCGCCGAGGCCCGTACACCGACGGACAGCAGGTGCTTGGTCAGCTTGTCCACCGCGTGCTTGGTGTCCAGGAAGAGGATCACGCGCCCGTCGCGGGCGGCGATCTCGGTCGCCGTGGAGTGCTTCTCGGTGTCCCGCACGTGCAGCAGGTGGTGCTCCATCGTGGCGACACCACCCGCGGTCGGGTCGACCGAGTGCACGACCGGGTCGCTCAGGTAGCGGCGGACCAGGAGGTCGATGTTGCGGTCCAGGGTCGCCGAGAACAGCAGGCGCTGGCCGCCGGGACGGACCTGGTCGAGCAGCGCGGTGACCTGCGGCATGAAGCCCATGTCGGCCATCTGGTCGGCCTCGTCCAGGACCGTGATGCCGACCTGGTCGAGCCGGCAGTCGCCGCGCTCGATGAGGTCCTTGAGCCGGCCGGGGGTGGCCACGACGACTTCGGCGCCGCCGCGCAGGCTGCTGGCCTGGCGGCCGATGGACATGCCGCCCACCACGGTGGTGGTCCGCAGCCGCAGGGCGCGGGCGTAGGGGGCGAGCGCGTCGGTGACCTGCTGGGCCAGTTCGCGGGTGGGGACCAGGACGAGGGCGAGCGGCTGCCGGGGCTGTGCCCGCTTGCCGTTGAGCCGGGCCAGCAGCGCCAGCCCGAAGGCGAGCGTCTTGCCGGAGCCGGTGCGGCCGCGGCCCAGGACGTCCCGGCCGGCCAGCGCGTTGGGCAGCGTGGCGGCCTGGATCGGGAAGGGCACGGTGACGCCTTCGGCGCCGAGCGCGGCCAACA
Source organism: Streptomyces sp. NPDC002499 (assembly GCF_053595415.1). Taxonomy (NCBI): domain Bacteria; kingdom Bacillati; phylum Actinomycetota; class Actinomycetes; order Kitasatosporales; family Streptomycetaceae; genus Streptomyces; species Streptomyces sp. NPDC002499. The sequence goes on along the minus strand of NZ_JBSFXO010000006.1, from coordinate 52,413 downwards.
GGCCCTCCGGCATGTCGAGTTGGTCGAACGACTCGACGGCCGGGAGCGGTGCGGTGACGGTGGTGGGGAGTGCGAACTCCTGCTGCGGGCCGGCCGAGCGCGGGCCCTGGCCGTTCTTTCCGGCGCCGGCCGGACGCGAGGTCCGGCGGGGCTCGTGGGTACGGAAGCGGCTGCCGTGTGCGGAGCCGGATCCTCCCGTGGACTTCCTGTCCGTGCGGACGCGGCCCGAACTGGCGCTGCTGCTGCGACGGTCGCGGTTCATGGTGGAACCCTCCTCGATACGGCACGTATCGAGGAATTCCGTCCAGCGGCGAATAGCCGCATGAGGATTCACAAGAATGAGCCGTGAAAATAGCGAAAGCCGCGCCTGGCGGTTTGTGAACCGGAGTCGACCGGGGGTCGACCGGCGGATGAAACCGAGGCGGTCCCTCATGCGGGAATCAGCGTGAACTGGCTGGAACGTGAACTGGCTTGGAGCAGCAGGTAACGGCCGGAGTCAGCTGAGAGCGGCTGGGAACATGCGAAAAGTGAACGAGCTGAGGCCCGCACCCCATAGAGTGCGGGCCCCAGCTACTGTCATGCGTCAAGCAATCAGGCGGGAACGATGTTCTCGGCCTGGGGGCCCTTCTGGCCCTGCGTGACGTCGAAAGTAACCTTCTGGCCTTCCTGAAGCTCGCGGAAGCCGGAGGCGGCGATGTTCGAGTAGTGGGCGAAGACGTCAGCGCCGCCGCCGTCCTGCTCGATGAAGCCGAAGCCCTTTTCCGCGTTGAACCACTTCACGGTGCCAGATGCCATATTGAATCTCCCTTGGGGGGCAGTGCCGGGACCTGCACTTTGCCGATCCCGAGTCGCCGCGATGATCACCCCTCCGGAAAGATCCGGAAAGCTCTGCAAAGAAACTGGCTGTGAAACAAGTCTCTGGTAACCAAAACTGCAACTGGTATCACGCTAACACAGGTCGGCCGGAAACCCCATGTTGATCTGGAGTTCGATCACGAATTCTGACCCGGCCGAACACCCGGTTTCTGTACCCGCCGCACTAGATATCCGCGCCGCGCTCCGCCAGCAGCTTGCGCATTTCGTCGTTCAGCCGGAGGGCGTCCTCCAACTGGTCCTCCAGTGACACGATGCGGCACGCGGCCTCGATGGGAGTGCCCTGGTCGACGAGCTCGCGGGCCCGGGCGGCGACCCGCAACTGCCGCCGCGAGTACCGCCGGTGACCGCCCTCCGAACGCAGCGGTGTGATCAGCTCGGCCTCGCCGACGGCCCGCAGGAAGGCCGGGGTGATGCCGAGAACGTCGGCGGCCCGACCCATGGTGTAGGCCGGGTAGTCGTCATCGTCGAGATTGCCGGTGACGGGATCGATCTCAGCGGGCATGGCACCTTCGTTTCGGGGCGAGGCGGACGGCCCGGCCGGGTCCACGACCCGAGTTCCCTCAGGATCCGGCACCGAATCCGCCTCCTTCCCCAACCCTAACGCCGCGAGCCGCACGGATGTGTCTTGGCCGTGACAGATTTCCCTCGACGGCGCGGACAGCATCACCACGCGCCTCGAAGGACCGCAGGTCGGCCGGCTCCGCGATCTTCGGGGGCGGAGGGCTGCGTCACAGGGCCGTGTCAGGGTGTTGCGTCAGGTTGCCGCGCTCGGCGGGCGGGGCAGCGCCCCCACCAGGGGCGCTGCCCCGGCGGCCTACTCCTTCGGCTTCGGCGGGTCGATGCTCACCTTCACGCCGTTGTCGTCATAGAACTTCACGTTGTCCCAGTCCAGATCGCCCCACCTGTTGTACTTCACGAGCTGGCCCATCTCCCAGTCCGTGGCACTCCAGGTGCCGTTCTCGAAGTTCTCCACGGCTTTGTCGAACTTCTCCTGGTATGTGCCGTTGATCGGTTTGAAGCCCTTCAGGCTCACGGCGATCTTGCCGTTGTTCCGCATCACGTTGGTGACCTCGGACATCCAGGAGGCGTACGGCGTTCCGTCGGGCATCCTGCCCTCCTCCTTCGCGTACTTGGGGTCCATGAAGTTGTAGCCCTTGTGCTGTGTGGTCGCCTCCTCGATGAAGTCCTTCAGACCGAGGACCAGGGGCTTGCACTCGGAGTTGTGGACCAGGACCGGGGTCTTCCCGGCCAGGACGTAGAAGGAGTGCAGCCCCGCGACCGTGAGGCTGTACGTGACGGTCGTACGGGTGTAGGGGCGGTTGGCGAGCACCGTGGCGGTCCCGCCGCCGTCCGTGCGCAGGGTGTCGCCGGGGCGCAGGTCCTCCGCGGGCATCCAGGAGCGGAGGTCGACGCTCCAGAAGGGGTGCTCGTAGGTGGCCGAGAGCTCGCTGACGTCGCCGGTCGGTCCCCGGATGCTGAGGGCCGCGAGGTACTTGTCGTCGTACTCCGTGACGATCTGCTGCGCGACCCGTCGGGCCGCGGTCTCGCCGGTCGCCGGGTCGGTGGCCCGGACCAGGTCGCCCGCCCGGACCTTCTCGATCGGCCGGGTGCCGCCGTCCGACATGAGGACCCGGGTGCCGGGCAGGAAGCACTGCGTGCAGCCGCGTTGCAGGACTCGCAGTGTGCGGTAGGCCGCGCCCAGCATGCGGAACTTGGACGACATGATGACGTCCTTGTTCAGCTCCCAGCAGGCTTCGAGATCGCCCTTGCGTGCGCAGTTCTCCAGCTGGGTGAGACCGGTGATGGCGTTGATGATGTCGTTCAGCTGCTTCATGCTCGCCTCGAAGGCGGGCCCCTGGGAGAGCACATCGCAGTAGGCCTCGTGGTGCTGGCACCACCGGCCGGGGTTGTCGATCGCCTCGCAGCCGAGGATCCCGCACCGGTAGAGCTCGGCGGCCGAGACGCCGTCCTTCTCCTTGGCCTCCTTCGCGGCGACGGCCGCGCGGCGGCGGGCCTCCTCCTCCGCGCGGTACTTCTGGACGGTGGCCACGAACGCCTCGGTCGCGGCGGTCGCCGCCTCGGCCGCGCTCTTGCCGGCCCGCTCCGCCGAGGTCTGGGCCTGGGCGGCCGAGGCCCACGCCGACCCGGCGGAGGTCTGGGCGAGTTCCGCGGACACGGTCGCGTCGCTGGCGGACCTGGCGGCGTTCTGCGCCGCCGCGTCGGCCCGGTTCGCCGCGGCACGCGCCGTCCTCGCCGACTCCGCGGCCTGCGCGGCGGAGGCCTTCGCGTCGTCGGCGTACTGGTCGGCCTGCGCGGAGTAGTCAGCCGCCTTCTCGGAGGACGCCTTCGCCTGCGCCGCCCAGTTCTGTGCCTCGGCCGACGCCTTGCGGGCCGTCGCCGCGGTGGCCTGGGCGGTGGCGGCGTCGTGCTGTGCCTGCGCGGCCACCTGAGCGGCCTCGACGACCAGCTGCTGGACCTGCAACTGGTGGGTCAGGGACAGGAAGTCCTTGCGCTGGGCGGTGTACTGCCCGGACTGCACGAACCGGTGCAGCAGGTCGGCGGGGCCCTCGAGGGCGATCCGCGCGGCGGACCTCACCTCCGGGTCGCCGCTGTCGATCAGCTGCGCGGCGGTCACCCGGTCGTCCTGTACCTGGGCCTCGGCCAGGGTCTTGGTGAGGAAGGTGCGGTAGGCGTCGATGGTGCCGGTGCTCAGCGCCGCGCGCGCCTTGTCCTTGACGTTGGGGCCGCCGCCGTCGGCCGCCTGGGCGACCGCCACCCGGAACGCCTCCCGGCCGGCCTCGTACTGACCGTCCTTCAGGAACGCGCCGACCGTGGCCGTGCCACCGTCCAGTGCGGTCTCCGCCGCGTCCCGGACCTCCTTGACGGAGCTCTCCTCGGCGAGCCGCTCCACCTCCGTGCGGTCGTCCTGGGCCTGGGCCTCGGCCCGGCCGGTGCGGACGTACGCGACGACTCCCGCGGTGTCACTGCCCAGCGCCTCCTGGGCGGCCTCGCGCAGCCAGGGCTCGCCGTTCTTCATGTCGAGCAGGGCGAGTCGACGGCCCTGCGCCGCGATCACCTCGTCGTCGGTGCCCGCCCCGGCCTGCTGTGCCAACTTCTCGGCGGTGGCCTGCTGTTCGGCGAGGCCTGCGGCCTCCTGCTCGCGCTGTTCCTGTTCGGCCGTCTCCTGTGCCTTGAGGTCGCGGGCGTTCTCGATGCCGGCGTTGGTCCGGCCGAGCAGCTCCTCCGCCTCGACCTCGCGAGCCAGCGTGTAGACGGTCTGGGCCTGGGCGGCGGCCTCCGTGGCGACGTTCGCCGCCTCGGTGGCCGCGTTGGCGTGGGCGGTGGACCTGGCGGCCGCCTTGGACGCGTCGACCGCGCTGTCGGCGGCCTCCTGCGCTGCCGTCGCCGCGTTCCTGGCGTGCGTGGCGGCCGACCGTGCCGCGTCCCGCGCCTCGCCGGCCGCTGTGGCCGCCTTGCGCGCGAGCGACTCGGCCTGGCCCGCGGCCCGGTGGGCCTCGGCGGCCTGCCGGTGCGCCGAAGCCGCGGCGGCCCGGGCGTTCGCCGCCGCGGTGCTGCCCGCGCCGGCGTACTGGCTCGCGGTCACCGCCGCGTCGGCCGCCGCGGCGGCGTTGGTGCCCGCACTGGCGGCGGACGCCGCGGCGTCACCGGCCGCGTTGGCGGCCTTCATGGCCTTGTCCGCTGCGTCCGCCGCCTTGTCCGCGCCCTTGGCGGCGTCACTGGCCTTGGTCGCGGCCTTCCGCGCGGCGTCCGCGTTGGCGGCGTCCGTCGAGGCGGCCGCCGCCGCGTTGCGCGCGTCGGAGGCCGCGTTGGCGGCGCCGACCGCTGCCGCCGCGGCCTGGGCGGCTGCTGCCGCCGCCGTCCGCGCGGACTGTTCGGCGGAGTTGGCCGCGGAGATGGCCCGCTGCGCGGCCTTCGCGGCTCCGGACGCGGCGCTCGCCGCCCGGTTCGCCGCGCGTGCCGCGTCCTCGGTGTCGTCCTGGGTGGCCTCGGCCTCCGCGGCCGCCTTCAGCGCGGCCTTCTTCGCCTGTGCGGCGGCCTCGACGGCCTCTTTGGAGGCGTCCTCGGCCTTGGTCGTCTCCGCCGCGGCGAGCTTGCCCGCCTTCTCCGCCTGTTCCGCGAGCTCCGCGACGCTGGCGTGCTCCTCGTCCCGGTTGCGGGCGACGAACTGCCCGACGTCCAGGAACTCCCGTATGTCGTCGGTGGTTCCGCTCAGTGCGAGCCGTCCGGCGGCCCGCACGTTGGTGCCGCCGGTGGAGATGATCTGGGCCAGCAGGACCCGGTCGTCCTGCTCCTGGGCCTCCGTGATCCCCGTGTCGAGGAAGGCCTCGATGTCCTCGGGGGTGCCGGCGAGCGCGGTGCGGCCGCGCTCCTGCACCTCGGGGCCGCCCGCGTCGATCGCCCGTGCGACCAGGATCCGCTGATCCTGTTCCAGGGGCTCCGCCCAGCCCGACTTCATGAAGGCGGCGAGGTCGCCGTCGCTGCCGGCCAGCGCGGCGCGGACGGCGTCGAGGGTGTTCTCCCCTCCGACACCGGCCAGTTGGGCCGCCTCGACCCGGAAGTCCTGGACCTGTCGATCCCCGTAGGTGGTGAGGAAGGCGGCGATGTCGTCACCGCTACCGACCAGAGCGGCCTCGGCGGCCGACCGCACCTCGCTGCCGCCGGACGCCCAGAGGTCCACCACCTGCTGACGGGAGCTGCGCGACAGCGGTACGACCGTGTCGTCCGCCGTGTCGTCGGCGGCGGCCGGGTACACACCGAGCAGTCCGGCCAGCACGGCCAGGGCCAGGGAACCCGCCGTGCGTCTGAGGGCGCCCCTGCCTATTCCGGGGCGCCCGGATCGTTTCCCTCTCACAAATGTCCTCTTCCACCCCCGGGAAAGCTGCCCGCTCGGGCGGCTGTTCCCTTTTGTCGAATTCTGGATATTGCCACGGAAGAGCATAGCCAGAGGGGTGTGGAAAAAGCTTGCGGAGAATTTATTCAGGTTTATTAGGTCTATTCAGGCCTGTCGGTGAAACCCGCCACAGCCGGACCGACGGATTCCGGAAGGTGTGAGAGAGCAAATGTCACCGCCTCTTCCGCGGTGGCGGATTCACCGAGCATTCCGGTGTTCGCATGCCGCAGGACGAGGTACGGGCCGCCCCCGTACTGCGGGGCGATCGCGATCTCGTCGTGGTACGGGCGGTCGGTGCAGGAGCTGAAGGCGACCGTCCAGTGGCTGGTGAACGGGAAGAGCCGCCGCAGCCGGGGTTCCGCGTACGCCGCTTCCACCAGCCGCCCGAACTCGGGGAACGAAGGGGTGCCGGCCGCCTTCTCCTTCAACTGGTCCCACTGCGCCGCCACCGCCGCCTCAGGTCCAAGCTCATGGGCCTCGGCCAGCGCGTCGACCTGAAGGAAGGGCTGCGCGGCGCGCATCACCGGCGCCGGCGTGCCCGCCGCCCAGGCCGCACCTGCCTCTACGACGTCCCCGAGCTCCCGTGCCTCCCCGGTGAGGATGTCGACCTCCCTGGACCGGCCGACGAGCCGGAAGCCGCGGGCGTCGGCGCGCGGGAACACCAACAATGGGAGCCGTCCGACGGCCGTGGTGTCGATACCTACCGAATCCGCTATTTCCTTTCGACCGGCAACGAGAACGAGAGGGATATCGAGGCCGGCCGCCGTTTGTTCCAGCGCGTTCGCCAGGCCGCCGGCTTCGATGACGTCCGCATAGAATTCAGAATTCACCCGGACATTGTCGCATTGCGAAACCGGCCGTACCACCTGCTCGGCGGTACGGCCGGAACGCTCCTACCGTGCCGCGTAACCGAAACTGACGTCCGCGGCCGGCAGACCGCCGGCGCCCGGCTGATACGTCGTGACCGCGGCGACCGAGCCGCCGGCCGTCACGTTGGACAGCGGCAGGGCGTACAGAGTGCCGTAGACCGACGGACCGAAGGGCAGACCGACGTACAGGTTCGTACCGGTGTAGTGGATGCTGCCACCGAGGTGCTGGCCCGCGGCCGCGGTGCCGGGGACACCGTCGCCGTCGCCGATCTCGGTCCAGCGGTCGTTGGCGCCGGGCGAGCCCAGCAGCGAGAAGGTGCTGAACGCGCCCGCGCCCGTCGCCGACGTGCCGATGACCTCGTCCGGGATACCGACGGCCAGCTTGAGGGTGTCGGTGGTGCTCACCGCGCGGGGCGCCGTGTTCACCGCGCTCAGGGTCTGGCCGAAGTGGTCCCCGACCTCGGAGGTGCCGGCCACGTCGTCGCTGTCGGTGCCCGACATGTACGAGTTGAGCTGGGTGTAGGTGCCGGTCGAGGTGATCCCGAAGGTCAGGACGTTGCCCACCTCGGCCTTGGCGACCGAGTCGATCGTCAGGCCCTCGCCCGGCGAACCGACCGCGAGGATCGACTCGTTGGCCGAGGCGGCCCCGGTCGGACGGTAGGGCACGAGCGCCACCGAGCGGCCGAAGTCGTCACCGGCCTCCGCGCCCCCGCTCACCGTGGTCAGGTCCTGGTCGAGGCCGAACAGCGGGGTCGGGCGGCTCTCGGCGTTCAGCGTGTTCGGGTCGAAGACGGTGAGGTTGCCGGCGCCGGTGGCCGTGGTGCCGATGGTCTCGCCCGGGGCGCTGATGACGATGTGGTTGGAGTCGGCCGCGAGGGCGCCGCCGAAGCCGTCGTTCGGCTCGATGGAACCGGGGACGTCGAGGCTGTCCTGGTGGATGGAGACGTTGGCGTTGCCATGGACGTAGAAGGCCTCGCCGGCGTCGGGGGAGGTGCCGAGGTCCTCGCCGGGGCTGCCGATCACCACGAACGGCTCGCCCGCGTTGGTGACTCCGGCCGTGAGCGACGCGCCCAGCTGGTCGCCCGTCTCGTAGCTGGAGGCGGCCAGTGAGCCGGTGCCCGCGCCCTGCTGGAAGTTGGTGTCCTTCAGGGTGCCGGTGCCCAGGCCGCCGGTCGCGCCGTACAGGATGTCGGCCATGCCGGCGTCGGGTGCGGTGCCGAGGTCCTCGGCGGGGGTGCCGACGACCAGGTCGGTGCAGCCGTCCGCGTCGTAGTCGACCGTGTCGATGGCCTGGCCGAATCCGTCGCCGGCCTCCGCGCTGCCGTTGACCCAGTCGAGCGCCTGGTTGATCTCGGCGGTGCCCTTGCCGCCGCCGTAGACGATCCGGACCAGGCCTGCCTTGGCGTTGCTGCCGACCGTGGCCTCGGGGTCGGAGATCGCGATGTCCTCGACGCCGTCGCAGTTGAAGTCGGTGACGGGCGCCGCTCCGGTGGTGGCGGTCACCCAGGCGGACAGGTCGTCGGCGCGGGCGGCGACGGCGCCGGTGCGGGTCTCCGTCTCGCCCATGCAGCCGCCCTGCCAGGACCGGCTGCCGACGCCGACCAGCTGGACGGTGCCGCCTGTCTCGCGCAACAGGGGGCCGCCGGTGTCGCCCTGGCACAGCGCGCCGTTCACGCCGGTGACATTGAGGTCGGCGGTGCCTACGGCGTCCACGTTGAAGGTGGTGGTGTGCGGGCTGTCCGGCACCCACTCGGTGGTGGTACGGCCGTAGCCGACCGCGCGCAACTGGTTCCCGGCGGCGGGCGCGGCGGACGCGACGGTCACCGGGGTCACGCCGACGGCGGGCCGCGCGAGGCGGGCCAGCACCAGGTCACGGCCGGCCCTCGGCACCAACTGCACCACGGCGCTCGTCTTTCCCGCGACGGTGGCGGTGGCCGCCAGGGCGGGCTTGCCCGCGGCGACGGTCGGCACCTCGGGGTCGGCGGCGAAGCAGCTCGCCGCGGTGAGGATCCAGTCCGAGGCCACGAGGGCGCCGCTGCACGCGCGGGCCGTGTCGTCGGCGCCGAGGGACACCTTGGCGGTGAAGGCGTAGGAGCCGGCGGTCACGGTGTCGCCCGTGACGGCATGGGCCGGTACGGCGAGCAGGGCGCCGGCGGTGGCGACGACCGCCATCAACGCCGCGCCCGCGGAAGATCGCGCGGAGGAACGCGCGGAAGAACGCAGGGAGGTCACGTTTCTCGATTCCTTGACGCTGGGCACGGCCGGGTCAGCCGGTGACACGGATCTCGACGAGCACGGAGCGGGCGCCGCCCGTGGTGCCCTCGCCGACACTCTCGAAGCCGCCCTCGGCGACATCGACGGTGGTCGTGGCACCGTTCGCGGTGAGGTCGGCGCTGATCGGGTGGTCACCGGTCTCCAGGGCGAAGACGCGGGGCAGCGAGAGCGTGAGATAGCCGGACGCCGCCGTGGCCTTGAAGCAGTAGTCGCCCCTGCGGCCCACGGTGCTGTCCAACACGGTGTAGACCCGGATCTGGTCGGCGGAGTCGTCGCAGGTGACGAGCAGGATGTGCCCGTCACCCTTTCTCAGCTCGATGCCGTCCGACGTGAGAATGCCCGCCGCGCCGGGATAGGAGAACCGCTCCACCGCGACGGGCGGAGTGTCGGTCGCGGACGCCGAGGAATCATCGGCGACAGCGAGAGGAACGGCTATCGCCGCCCCCATCAATAGGGCCAGCCCAGCAAAAAGCAGATTCCGAGCACGGAAAAACACCGCACCCTCCTTTCGGGCGCGGCAAATTCCATACCGAAAGCCGCTCCCCCCGTGGAAACAGAATTACTAACGACCGTTCACAATCTAACCACAAATAAGCTGCCCGTCAACGAGATTAATTCGCGGCTATTTCACTGGTTGTGTTGGTAAGGGTGCAGCGCCCAGCGTGTGCTCAGATGACCACCAGAATCCGACATGCGGTATTTGCCGAGGGGGTGAGCGGGGCCGTTGCTTCGGGCGGACTTGAGGCGGCGGCTGGGCACCCATGGGCTGCACGCAGCTCGAACGCGGGGATCGCGAGGTCGCAAACCGGGGCCTCGGGACCGTGAACGTAGGGATGAGCTGACCACTTGCCGAGGCTTTCATGGACCGTGCCTGGGTTACGGAGCTTGAGGTATGTGTGCTGCGGGGGCCGCGGATCCGATTGAACGTCGAGGCGCTGGAAACCAAGCCTGCAAAGGATGCTGGTGGCGGCAGCCCTCTTTCTCCACGGACCGCCCGTACTGCTTTCGCGGCTACCGGGGCCGGAACATGGAAAAGGTGGTTCCGGTACTGCCTGCCGAAATTCATGGATCCCGTCGGCCATTTCTCACCAGATCCAACCCATGGCCGATCCGAAGCCGAATAACGTACGCGACACGGATGCCAAAGCGACGGCGCGGCGACGGCCGGACGTCGGCGCGTGGAGCTGCTCCATGACCACGTGGGGCCCGCCGCGCTTGGCGCATGGTCGAGCGGGCTCGGCTACGGGGTGGCGGGACCGGGATGCCGGCGCCGGGATGGCAAGTCCGCCCTCAAAACGGCCCCCACAACCACTCAGGGGCCTGACCCGCGATGCGGATCAGGCCCCTGACCTGGTGTCACAACGGTCGGGGTGGCGGGATTTGAACCCACGACCTCTTCGTCCCGAACGCGATCAGACCCGCCTTGACATGGATTCATGGCACCCTGACCTGCTGGTTCGGTTCCGGCACGGTCCACTACCGTCCGGGACGGTCTTCGTGCGGCTGCTTCGTTTGGCCCCCCTGCGCTCATGCCTCCCGGGGGAAGGCAGTCAGGCACTGTTGTGGCGTCCGCCCCTGTGCAGCACCCGCCGGCTACCGCTTCTGCTGGCGCATCACTTGCCGAACCGTGCGGCGGCTCGTCGGTGTGCAGTAGGCGCAGCTGAGCCCTGAGGTGATGACCATGCAAGGCCTGGGCACCCTTAAGGAGGAAGGTTCGCCCAGGTGGCGCAACGGTTACTTCCTCTGGAGCGACCGCAGACACCAACGATGAGCTGAAACGTTCATGAGTACAGGGAGTGAACGGCTGACAAGTGCTCGCTACCTGCTCGTTGCGACTGTAGATTGATGCTATGACGACTGCCCGAGAGCTGGTATGGCTGCGATGGAAGACGTGACGGCTCCCTGGACCATGACCCTCAACGTCCGTTGGCGCCCGACGCCGCGTGTCTACGACGGTCGCAATCGGCTGCTACTGCTGCTTGAGAGCCAGAAGCGGTTGCGTGCTTTCAAGATTGATGATGAAAATGTGCGCGCAGTAGTGGGAAAGGACGTGGAGATTCTCCTGTCTCCCGCCCATATCTCCATTGCGGAATCAACCGGTTCTGGGGACTCTGAAGCATTTATCTCGGTCCTTGACGCAGCAAGAGAGGCTATCGACTTCACGGCCACCTCCGTGAGTGCTTCATTTCAGCACCTCGTTCCTTTCGAGTCGGAGTCTGAGTACGACGAAGCGAGGCTAAGCTCGGCGAGGAACCTATTCAGGGGTCCGCTGGTCGACGGCTTCACGCTCACCGATACGGCAACTCTGTTGGACGGGAAGGCAGAGGCGACCGGGTCGTTGTTCAGGGCTGAATTCGGTGTCGTGGATCGAGAAGAATCTCTTGAGAGGCTGACCAAGAAATTCGGTAGACTCCGAAGTAGCGAAGAGCCTGACTTCAGTCATGTGGAGTTTGGGGGGCGGGAAATTTCGGATGTGGCGCTTTATGTCGATTCTAATTGGCATAGGCACGAGAAAATCCCTTCCGGTGTAGGCAGTGAGTGGTTCGTAGATATTGGTCGGATGTACAGTAGGGAGGCTGGTGAGCTAGTTAGCGGAATTTTTAGGCAAGTTTCCAAAAAAGACTAGGGGTGGGGGGTAGATTTGATGACGACAGGAACAGTTTCTCGGGCTGCTGGTATCATCAGTCGTAGGGGCTACTATTACGTAGACGACGAAATTCCGTGTGAGGAGTCAACTTCTCCAGAGTCGACACCTAGCTTGTTCATCGTCGATCCGGAAAATTCCGTACACGAGCCACGGCACGCAAACCGCGGAGACCTAGCTTCTCGGTGGCAGTACGCTGACGTAATTCTAGAGCTTCTGAGTGAACTTATCGCGACAGGGCGATCCAGCGAGGCGGCCGCAATCGAACGAGTCCTGGGGCACGACGACGATGAAGCTGCCATGCGCGCCTACGTTTCCCGGCTCTGGGCAGATGACTGGGATTCGGACGAAGACTCCGTATACGACAGTTAGTGACCTGTGCAGGTGAGACCCGGTGACATCGCCTTGGTTTACTTTCCGTTCAGCTACATGGCGGAGGAACCATTTAAAAGGCGCCCAGTGTTGGTTATTGGTTGCACGCTGCCAGGCGAAGTAGGGGATCATGCTGCGCTGGTAGCTCAAATCACAGGCGCATCTGAGCGGGTAGAAAATCCCGGCCAAGGTGATGTCGTGGTGCACAAATGGAAGGAAGCCGGACTTTATAAAATTAGCGTGGTGCGTGCTAGGCGCCTCTGGACTCCTGAGCCAAGGGATTTTGAGGGGACCACGCTGGGCGTTCTCGATGTGCCGACATTCGAGGAAGTTCTCTCGCACGTCAGGGTCTTTATCGCACCGCATGGCGCATCAGGGAGTATTTGAGCCCAAGCCCGGTTGGGAACTGAGCTGCGTTAACAGCGGGTGTCAGCGTGGCATGAACCCAGGTTTCTGTTCGGCAAGGGAGTGAAGCCGCGCAAGGTAGTCCTGTGCCGCCGGTTCTGACCTGTACCGGCTCCTCATCTCGGCAGCGAGTTCACGGCTGGTCATGATGAGCGACGGCACCGACTGTCGGTCACCTTCGAGGGCACGTTCGCCCGTGATGAGTGCCTCTTCCAAATCGCCCTCACGCGCCGCCGTGACGCGGGCTTCTGCGTTGCGCATTGGTGAGCGCTCGATGCCGTCGAAGTCTGTTCCTGCTCTCAGTACCTCTTCGGCCAGAGTGCGCGCGAGTTTGTCCTCACCGACCAGGCGGTAGCAGTCCATCGCGTAGAAGTCGAACTTAGCCGGGTCCACCACGAAGTGATTGTCCAGGTTCTCTGGGTACGGCATTGCTTCAAGGATTCGCCGCCCCTTGTCCAAAGCGACCTCGACTTGCCGGCGGTCCCCGAGCTGCGCCCACGCTTTGGCTTCCTGGGCGGCGAGTTGCACGGCTACGCCGTGGTGCGCCGCTGTCTCGGCTCCGGCCCGAGCCGCCGCGATAACGCCGCGGTAGTCGCCAGTCGTGAGGGCGAACCATGCCCGCATCTCGTGAGCCCACCCCGCGACTTCTGCATGGTCTGCCTCGGTCGCGAGTGAGAGCGCGGCCTGTCGGGTCGACTCGGCCGCATGTCGGGCGCCCGTGTCGTACTCGACCCAGCCGACCAGGAGCGCGAGCCAGCCGGACAGTGCGAGAACCGGCCTCGCCATTGCGCCCACCAACTGCACCGTCAAGGACGCTGGTCACGGACTGGCTCGCATATGGCCTGGCCGGCCTCGACCCCAGCACCGTCGAAACGACCACGCTCCTGAGCGAGAAGCACGTCATCCCCTCGCTCGGCGCTCGCAAGCTCCGTGACCTCAGTGCGGAGGATGTGGACCGCTGGCTGGCGACCAAGGCGAAGACACTCGGCACGCGCACACTTCAGGGCCTCCACTCCTGCCTGAGCCGTGCGGTCAAGCGGGCCGTGGCGCGGGACAAGGTTAAACGGAACGTCGTCGCGCTGTGCTCGGTACCGCGGGGGCAGGCGGGGCGGCTCTCCAAGGCACTCACCTTTGCTCAGGCCGAGACAGTGTTGAAAGGGGCTGCTGGGACCTCCATGCACGCGTACGTCGTCGTCGCGCTGCTGACCGGTGCCCGCACGGAGGAGTTGCGGGCGCTCACCTGGGACCACGTCTTTCTGAAGGGCCGGCCCGGCTTCGAGCCACCGCAGCCTCCTCACATCGCCGTCTGGCGCTCGGTCCGGAGGAGCGGAGACACCAAGACCCGAAAGTCCCGGCGCACCCTCGCCCTGCCAGCGCGCTGCGTCGAAGCGCTGTGGCAGCAGTTCGAGGAGCAGGGGTGGGATCGGCTCGCCGCTGACGAGGAGTGGGAGGAACACGGGCTCGTCTTCTCCTCGGCTGTGGGTAAGCCGCTCGATGCAGCCAACGTCCGCCGCGCCTTCCGCCAGGCGCTCAAGGATGTCGACGGGGTAGACGCTGCGGAGTGGACGCCCCGGGAGCTCCGGCACAGCTTCGTGTCACTGCTTTCCGACCGGGGCGTCCCTCTGGAGGAGATCTCCCGGCTCGTCGGTCACTCCGGTACGGCCGTGACTGAGGAGGTCTACCGGAAGCAGATCAGGCCCGTGATCCAGACCGGTGCCGTTGTGATGGACAGCATCTTCACGACGGACTGACGTCATCGGCAGTTCTAAAGGGTGGAACCCGTCTCACCGTGGGTTCCACCCTCTTCTGCGCCAAGGGGGCTGCGCTCAGCAAGATTCGAAGCACCGTACAGCAACTGCTCGCCTACGTATCCTGCCGTGGTGAAGGCTGAATATTGGTCCCTCGTGGTGTCTGTCTTGGCGTTCCTCGCAGCTGCTTGGGCCATGAAATACGCACGGTCACAAGCACGCTCGGCCGAGGGGCAGCTTGAAGTAGCCCGACGAGTGCATCGTGAGCAGAACGAGCCCTATGTCATCGTGGACATTCAGTTTCACGAAGCTGGATCCCTGCTGTTGGTGCTCATCATTCAGAACGTGGGTCCCACTCTTGCTCGCAACGTCAGAATCGCTGTGACTCCAGATCTGACGTCGACCCAGGGAGACGACGTTGGTGAAGCGCTGACGCAGGTGATCGCACGCCCGATCGCGATGATGCCTCCTGGACGGAGGCTGGTGTACTTCCTCGATTCTGCCATCCAGAGGTTCGAGTCGGATCTTCCGATGTTGTTCGAGTTCACTGTCAACAGTGAGGGCCCTATGGGGCCGGTGGAGGAGCTCAAGTACACCGTTGATCTTGAAGTGTTGAGCGAGGCTTTAGTCGGGCAGCGGGCCACCAAGCCACTTGAAGATCGTCTCGACAAGGTGAGCCAGGGGCTGAAGGAACTTACCGGCTACTACCAACAAGCCAATCAGCAGGCCATCGCAGCGACACGGTCTCGTCGGATGGAGGAAGTCAGGCAGCGCGCGGAAGCCCGGCAGCAGGACCATGCTGCTGGATCGGCTGATGGCTCCTCCGAGCCCGCAGGCAACGCATAGTCACGCAGTTAGACACGCAGCAACACCAGAGGGCCCTCACCGATCCGGTGAGGGCCCTCTGAACTGCTCTTCGGCTGTCGGGGTGGCGGGATTTGAACCCACGACCTCTTCGTCCCGAACGAAGCGCGCTGCCAAGCTGCGCTACACCCCGATGTCGCTGCTGTACTGCTCGTCGCGGCGACATCGCTACTTTAGCCCACGGGTGGCCCGAGACGAAATCCGGTTTTGGGGCGGTGGCGGATCAGGTTCGGGCGGGCGTGGTCCAGGGCGACCAGCAGGATCGCGAGGGCGTAGAAGGCGAGGCCGAGGAGGAGGGCGTTGCCCAGGACGCTCTTGTAGCCGTGGAGGTCGACGTCCAGGAACGGGTAGAGATAGCGCCCCCGCGTGCCCGGGACGATCAGCTCGCCGCGGCCGAGTGAGAAGGCCAGGTACGCCAGGGGGTACAGCAGCCACGCCGCCGCTTGCCGGAGGTGCAGGCGGCCGGGAGAGGTCATCAGCAGCCAGTCCAGGACCGCCGCTATCGGCGTCACCGTGTGCAGGACCTGGTTGGTGATCGTCTGCCAGCCGGTCAGGGAGCCGCTCGTCACGGAGAACGGGGTCGCCGCGTCCGCCAGGAGCAGGTGGTACACGAGGCCGGTGACGGCGACGTAGAGGAGGGTCGCGCCGGTCAGTGCCGAGGGGAGCGGGCGGCGGGCCGACCAGGCTCGGCGGGCCGAGAGGACCAGGACCAGGGCGAGCAGGATGTTGCTCTGGATCGCGAAGTGGCTCAGGACGCGGACCGGGCTGCCGAGCAGCAGGTCCACGGTCACCGCCCCTGCCGCGACCAGGGCGACCAGGAGTCGGTAGACGGCGGTGAGTGGGCGGCGTACCGGAGTCACCACCGCGGTGGCGGGGACGAGGGAGGGGAGCAGCGCGGGTACACCCGGGATCGCGGGGAGGTTCGGGATGTCCCTGGGTATCGGGGCGGTCATGCCCTCACGCTAAACAGGAGGGACGAAACGGGCGATACGGGCGGGCTGTGTGGGTTACTCCGCTGCCGTTTCGGCGTCTCGCCCTTTCAGCGTCTCGCCGTCTCGCCGTCTCGCCGTTCCGGCGGCTCGCTGGTCGGCGTCGCCGTCGCCTCGACTCCTGCCCTGCCGTCTTCTACGCCCCGCCCTCCACCCCGTACCTCTTGCCCCCGTACCCCTTGCCCCGTACCTCTTGCCCGCCTATCCCTCGCCCGCCTACCCCTTGCCCCCTGCCCCTTACTTCCGTCCCCGCCCCTCGTCCCGTCCCACCAACGTCAACAACGTCACCTCCGGCGGGCACGCGAACCTCACCGGCGTATACCGGTTCTGGCCGCAGCCTGCGGAGACGTGGAGATACGACGTCCGTCCCTCCGCCCGGTGCGTCGACAGGCCCTTGACCCGGTCCGCGTCCAGGTCGCAGTTGGTGACGAGGGCGCCGTAGAAGGGGATGCAGAGCTGGCCGCCGTGGGTGTGGCCGGCGAGGATCAGGGGGTAGTCGTCGGCGGTGAAGGCGTCCAGGACGCGCAGATACGGCGCGTGGACGACGCCCATCGAGAAGTCCGCCGTACCGGACGGGCCGCCGGCCACCTCGGCGTAGCGGTCGCGCTTGATGTGCGGGTCGTCCAGGCCGGTCAGCTCGACGGACACGCCCTCGACCTTCAACAGGCCACGTGTGTTGGTCAGGTTCTGCCAGCCCGCCGCGTCGAAGCCGTCCCGCAGGTCCTCCCACGGGATGTGGATCGCGCCGACGACCGGTGGGTTGCCGTTGAGACCGTGCTTGCCTTGCACCTTCTCCAGCAAGTAGCGGGCGGGGTTACGGGGTTTGGGGCCGTAGTAGTCGTTGGAGCCGAAGACGTACGCGCCCGGGAACTCCATCAGCGGGCCCAGCGCGTCCAGGACCTCGGGGATGCCCTCCGGGTCGGACAGGTTGTCGCCCGTGTTGATCACGAAGTCGGGGCGCAGACCGGCCAGGGAGCGCAACCAGCGCTGTTTCTTGCGCTGGCCGCCGACCATGTGGATGTCGGAGACCTGAAGTACCCGCAGCGGGCGCATCCCGGCCGGCAGGACGGGGACCGTCACCCGTCGCAGTCGGTAGGAGCGGGCCTCGAATCCCGCCGCGTAGGCCACTCCGGCGGCACCGGCCGCCACGATTCCCAGGGGTACTCCGTAACGTGCGCGCATACTGCCATCGTGTCAGACCGCACGGACACCGCTTGCCCGCGGTCCCTCGCCTCCGTGACTCCCTGACTCCGGCGAACTCCGGCGACCCCGCTCAAGTCCCCTGGCCCTCCTGCCCCTTGGGCTCGCTCAGGTCCGCGTGCGCCCACGCACCCTCCACTTCGTCTCGCTCCGACCCGCTCCTCGAAATCAACGGGCGTCCAGCTCGACGTACCTGCGACAATCGACCACATGACCACGTCGCTCAAGTCGAAGCTGCAGGAAGACCTCACCGCCGCCGTCAGGGAGCGAGACGAGCTGCGCTCCGCGACGCTCCGGCTGACGCTCGCCGCGATCACCAAGGAGGAGGTCGCGGGCAAGACGAAGCGCGAGCTCTCCGACGACGAGGTGCAGAAGGTGATCGCCAAGGAGGCGAAGAAGCGCCGTGAGGCGGCCGACGCCTTCGCACAGGGTGGTCGGGCCGAGAGCGCCGAGCGGGAGAAGGCGGAGGGCGTGGTGCTCGCCGAGTACCTGCCCAAGCAGCTCGGCGACGAGGAGCTGGAGCAGATCGTCGCGCAGGCCGTCCAGGAGGCGAAGGCGGCCGGTGCCGAGGGGCCGCGGGCCATGGGCGCCGTCATGAAGATCGTGAACCCGAAGGTGGCCGGCCTGGCCGAGGGCGGCCGGGTCGCCGCGGTGGTCAAGAAGCTGCTCGCCGGCTGAGCGGCCCCCGCACACGTACGACGAACGGCTCCTTGCCTCTTTACGGAGGTGAGGAGCCGTTCGTCGTACGGATCAAGAACGTCGGTGAACCGTGGCCCGGTGTCTAACCGCGCCCCCCGTTCCCGTTCCCGTTGTTCCCCCCGTCCTGCCCTTGGATGAAGCCCTCGGGGAGGGAGAAGGACGGCGTCGGGGTGGTGCCCCCGTCCGTGCCGCCGTCGGTCAGGCCGCCGATGAGGCCGCCGTTGTCGTTGCCCCGGTTGTCGCCGTTGTCACCGTCGTCGTTCCCGTTGTCCTTCTCCTTGGGCTTGTCCGGCGGGATGTAGGCGAGGCTGAGCTGTTCCACCGGCTTGCCCTCGAGGGCGCCGTTCATCATGTCGCGCCAGATCGGACCGGGCACCTGACCGCCGTACACCTTGTCGCGCGTGATGCCGCCGATGGTGATGTTGGTCATCCTGCGCTTGTGGGCCGGGTCGCCGACCCAGACCGCGGCCGCCATGTTCGGGGTGTAGCCGACGAACCAGGCCGCGTAGCGGTTGTCCGTGGTACCGGTCTTACCGGCGCTCGGCCGGCTGCCGAGGCCCGCCTCGGAGCCCGTACCGTCCTCGACCACGCCCTTCAGGAGCGTGCTGACGGTGTCCGCGGTGGTCTCCGACATCGCCCGCGAGCAGGTCGACTTGGGCACCTGGAGCGACTTCTTCTGGTCGCCGACGGTCTGCGTGATCGACTCGATGGCGACCGGCGTGCAGTACATGCCGCGCGCGGCGAAGGTCGCGTACGCGTTGGCCATCGTCAGCGGGGACATCTCCATGGTGCCGAGCGCGATGGACGGCGCCTGGTCGATCTTGCCGCCGTTGGCCCGCTGCACGCCCATCTTCTTGGCCATGTCGATGACCGGGCAGATGCCGATGTCGCTGATCAGCTGGACGTAGTAGGTGTTGACCGACTTCGCGGTCGCCACCCTCATCGAGTACGGGCCGTGCTCCGACTCGTCCTCGTTGGTCAGCTTGGCCGGGTTGTTCGGGTCCGTGCGCCAGGTCTTGTCGTTGCAGATCGACACCGGGCTCGGGTAGTTCATCTCGTACGGCGACGAGTACTGCTGGTTCGACGGGGTGCCGCCCTCCAGGGCGGCGGCGGCCACGATCGGCTTGAACGTCGAACCGGGCTGGTAGCCGGCGCCGCCGCCCATGTCCTGGTTGACCGAGAGGTTGATCGTGGTCTGGTGGTCCTTGGTGTCGATGCCGTACGGCCGTGACTGGCCCATCGCCAGGATCTTGCCGGTGCCGGGCTGGACGATGGTGGCGGCGGTCGCCACGGCGTCGCTCTGGTAGACGTGCTCCTTGATGGACGCCTGGGCCGCCTTCTGCGACTGCGGGTCCAGCGTCGTACGGATCGTCAGACCGCCCTGGTTCCAGATCTTCGCGCGGGCCGCGCTGGTCTTGCCGAAGACCGGGTCGTTCAGGAACACCTCGCGCACGTAGTCACAGAAGAAGCCGGCGCCCTTCACGGCCGTGATGCAGCCGTTCTTGGGCTTGCTGACCTTCAGGCCCAGCGGCGCCTCCATGGCCTTGTCGGCCTCCGCCTTGGAGACGTCGCCGACCTCGGCCATGCGCGCGAGCACGGTGTTGCGGCGCTTGGTGGCCTCCGCCTCGTCGTTCACCGGGTCGTAGCGGGTCGGCGACTGCACGATGCCCGCGAGCAGCGCCGACTCCTGGAGGTTCAGGTCCTTGGCGTGCTTGGAGAAGTAGCGCTGGGCGGCGGCCTCGACACCGTAGGCCTGCTCGCCGAAGAACGTGATGTTCAGGTAGTTCTCGAGGATCTTCTTCTTGCCCAGCTCCTCTTCGACCTGGATCGCGTACTTCAGTTCCTTGATCTTGCGGCCGAGGGTCTGCTGGGTGGCCTGCGCGACCTTCGTCGGGTCGTCGCCGGCCTCCTCCACGAAGACGTTCTTCACGTACTGCTGGGTGAGCGTGGAGGCGCCCTCGGCGACCCCGCTGCTCTGCACGTTCTTGTTGAGGGCGCGCAGCACGCCCTTCAGGTCGACGGCGCCGTGCTGGTAGAAGCGCGAGTCCTCGATCGCGACGATCGCCTTCTGCATGTACGGCGCGACGTTCTTGAGGTCGACCACCGTGCGGTTGCGGGAGTAGACGGCCGCGATCTGACCGCCGTCGGCGTCGAGGATCGTCGTGCGCTGGCTCAGCGGCGGGGTCTTCAGATTGGCCGGGAGCTCGTCGAAGCTCTCCACCGAACCCTTCGCCGCGAGGCCGAGCGCGCCGAAGGCGGGCAGCGCGATGCCGGCCAGGACGGCGCCGGCAAGGACGCTGACACCTAGGAACTTGGCGGCCTGTTGTGTTGGGGACAGACCACCGCCCGAACGCTTCTTTGGCATGGGGGCAGCCTACGTTCTCATTCGCCGGACACACGTATATGCCTTGGCCTAAGCTGCTCACAACTGTCACAGCAGTAGGTCCACGTATCAATACGTCCGGCGACCCCGAATCGTTCCGGAGGTTCCCCGACTTTCTGGTGGGGGCGTGTCCGAATCCGCCTTGTGTGTCACCAGGTGCCCGTTGTGACTCGGCTGAACTGTCCTGGTTTTCCGGGAAAGTCACGTATGTCACCAGCTCACTCCCCCGGGTGATCTGCCGCTAACGCATAGTCCGTTCGGGCCATTCAAGATTGGGCCCGAAGGGGGTGTTGCGCTGTGCCCACCTTCCGTAACGTCCTCAACTGGCAGCGGTGAATATGCCGCTACCGCCGTGGGGGAGCCTCGATTCGGGAGAGGACGGCGCCGGTATGGGCTGGGTAACCGACTGGAGTGCGCAGGCCGCCTGCCGCACTACCGATCCGGATGAACTGTTCGTGCAGGGAGCAGCGCAGAACCGGGCCAAGGCGGTGTGCACCGGATGTCCGGTACGCACCGAGTGCCTGGCCGATGCGCTCGACAACCGCGTCGAATTCGGCGTGTGGGGAGGCATGACGGAGCGGGAACGCCGCGCGCTGCTGCGCCGGCGGCCGACCGTCACCTCGTGGCGCAGGCTGCTGGAGACGGCTCGTGTCGAGTACGAGCGCGGCGTGGGCATCCTGCCGCTCGACGACGATGAGATCTACGAGAACTACGCGGCGGTGAGCTGAGGCGACCCCTCGGCACCTCGTCGTCGCAACAGCAGCACGCCGCAACAGCCGTTGCCGTCGGCTCAGTCGCCGTCGGCCTCGGGCAGCTCCGGCCGGTTGGCCGCGAGCCGGTCACCGATGTCCCGCAGACCCACGAGGTCGTGTACGTCGCCGGGCAGCGCGGCCACTTCCGTCACCGCCACCTCGGGGTGGCGAGCCGTGAAGCGGTCACGTGTGCGCTGCTCGCGGGAGAGCACGTGCATACGGTCGGCGTGCAGCCTCAACAGGCCCGCGGTGAGCCGGTCGACGCTCTGGTCCTCCTGATCCGGACCGGGGGAGCCGGGCTCGGACGTGGTGGACCCGTCAGGCGCGTCGTCGGCCGTGTCGCGGGCTGTGGTTGCGGAAGATTCTGAACTGCCGTACGTGTCGGGAGAGTTACGAAGACCAGCTTTCCCGCCGTGCTGATCGACAATGCGGGGCTCCACAAGATTTTCCGCGGCGGCGAGCGCACGCTCGGCCGACAACCGGTCTGCGCCGCTGCCGTGGACCCGGTTGAGCACCAGTCCGGCCAGCGGCATGTCCTCGGCCGCCAGCCGCTCCACGAAGTACGCGGCCTCGCGCAGCGCGTCCCGCTCGGGCGCCGCGACCACCAGGAACGCCGTCCCGGGTGCCTGAAGCAGCTTGTACGTGGCGTCCGCGCGCGTGCGGAAGCCGCCGAACATCGAGTCCATCGCGGCCACGAACGTCTGCACGTCCTTGAGCAGTTGACCGCCGAGCAGTTTGCCCAGGGCGCCGGTCATCATCGACATCCCGACGTTCAGGAACTTCATGCCCGCGCGCCCGCCCACCTTGGCCGGCGCGAGCAGCAGCCGGATCAACTTGCCGTCCAGGAAGGACCCGAGCCGCTTGGGCGCGTCCAGGAAGTCGAGCGCCGAGCGGGAGGGCGGGGTGTCGACGACGATCAGGTCCCACTCGTCCCTCGCCCGCAACTGCCCGAGCTTCTCCATCGCCATGTACTCCTGCGTGCCCGCGAAGCCCGCCGAGAGCGACTGGTAGAAGGGGTTCGACAGGATCGCGGCGGCCCGCTCGGGATCCGCGTGCGCCTCGACGATCTCGTCGAAGGTGCGCTTCATGTCGAGCATCATCGCGTGCAGTTCGCCGCCGTTGCCCGAGTCCTCGATGCCCTTCACCCGGCGCGGGATGTTGTCCAGCGAGTCGATGCCCATGGACTGGGCGAGCCGGCGGGCCGGGTCGATGGTCAGGACGACCACCTTGCGCCCGCGCTCGGCGGCCCGCAGCCCCAGCGCCGCCGCCGTCGTGGTCTTGCCCACCCCGCCCGAGCCGCAGCACACCATGATCCGCGTCTTCGGGTCGTCGAGCAGCGGATCGACGTCGAGCACGCGCGCGGGGGAGAGGCGGTGTCGCGCGTTCTCCTGGGCGTCGGCCTTGGCCGCCTCCGGGCTCATGACATCCCCTGCTTCCCCTGGTCGCGCTGCTTCCGACTCGTGCTCCGACTCGTGCTCCGGCTCACGGACCGACTCCTGCCCCGGTCCGGGTGCCCACTCGTGCTCCGGCTCATGACAGGCCCTGCCCGCGCAGCTCCCTGGCCAGCCCGTACAGCCCGCCGAGGTCCATGCCTTCGGCCAGCAGCGGCAGTTCGTGCAGCGGCAGGCCCAGATCGGCCAGGACGGACCGCTGTTCCTCCTCCAGCGCGTACCGCTCGGCGTACTCCTTCGCCTCCGCGAGCAGCGGGTCCACCAGCTTCTCCGCGTTGCCGCCGCGCCGCGCCCCGCCGAGGCCCGCGGCGGACAGGGACTTCGCGAGGGCCGTACGCGGTGTGCTGCCGACGAGTTCCAGGTCTGCCGCGTCCAACACCTCCGGGCGCACCATGTTCACCATGATCCGGCCCACCGGCAGCCGCGCGGCGCGCAGTTCGGCGATTCCGTCGGCGGTCTCCTGGACGGGCATCTCCTCCAGGAGCGTCACCAGGTGCACGGCCGTCTCCTTGGACTTCAGCACCCGCATCACGGCCTGCGCCTGATTGTGTATCGGGCCGATCTTCGCGAGACCCGCCACCTCGTCGTTCACGTTCAGGAAGCGGGTGATGCGGCCGGTGGGGGGCGCGTCCATGACGACGTAGTCGTACGCGAAGCGGCCGCTCTTGTCCTTGCGACGCACCGCCTCGCACGCCTTGCCGGTCAGCAGGACGTCCCTGAGGCCGGGCGCGATGGTGGTCGCGAAGTCGATCGCGCCGAGCTTCTTCAGGGCCCGTCCGGCGCCCCCGAGTTTGTAGAACATCTGGAGGTAGTCCAGAAGGGCCAGCTCGGGGTCGATGGCGAGCGCATACACCTCCCCGCCACCCGGAGCGACCGCGATCTTCCGCTCCTCATAGGGCAGCGCATCCGTCTCGAAGAGTTGCGCGATGCCCTGGCGGCCCTCGACCTCGACGAGAAGCGTCCGCTTCCCCTCGGTCGCGAGGGCCAGCGCGAGTGCGGCGGCGACCGTCGTCTTGCCGGTCCCGCCCTTGCCGCTGACGACCTGGAGCCTGCTCACGTCTTCGAGCCTAACCAGTCTGTGCGCAAGCTACGCGGCAGCCTGTGGACAACGTGGCGACAGTCGCCCCCTGAGCCCTGCGGACCAGCCGCTAAAGTCGGCCACATGACCAAGTGGGAATACGCAACCGTGCCGCTGCTCGTCCACGCCACGAAGCAGATCCTGGACACCTGGGGCGAGGACGGCTGGGAGCTCGTCCAGGTCG
Source organism: Streptomyces sp. NPDC002499 (assembly GCF_053595415.1). Classification (NCBI taxonomy): domain Bacteria; kingdom Bacillati; phylum Actinomycetota; class Actinomycetes; order Kitasatosporales; family Streptomycetaceae; genus Streptomyces; species Streptomyces sp. NPDC002499. The sequence continues at coordinate 28,713 of NZ_JBSFXO010000006.1, read as the reverse complement.
TGCCCGGGCCCAACAACCCCGAACAGCTGGTGGCCTACCTGAAGCGGGAGAAGGCATGAGCACCGTCGAGGCGAAGCTGGCCGAACTCGGCCTGACCCTGCCCGAGGTCGTCCCGCCGCTGGCCGCCTACCAGCCCGCCGTGCTGTCGGGCGTCTACGTCTACACCGCGGGGCAGCTCCCGATGGTGGAGGGCAAGCTGCCCGTCACCGGCAAGGTCGGCGCCGAGGTCACGCCGGAGGAGGCCAAGGACCTGGCCCGCATCTGCGCGCTGAACGCGCTGGCCGCCGTCAAGTCCGTGGCCGGCGACCTGGACCGCATCGCGCGCGTGGTGAAGGTCGTGGGCTTCGTCGCCTCGGCGTCGGACTTCACCGGTCAACCGGCCGTAGTCAACGGCGCCAGTGAGCTGCTCGCCGCCGCCCTCGGTGAGAAGGGCGTGCACGCGCGCAGCGCGGTCGGCGTGGCGGTGCTGCCGCTGGACGCTCCGGTGGAGGTCGAGATCCAGGTGGAGCTCGTTCCGTAGGCGACACCCGCGAGCCGGGGCCCTGACCTCGGGTACCTCTCGAACATTCGCGCACCAGGGGATAGCCTCCGGCCATGGCGAATGGGCAGTGGTTTCCCCAGGACTGGCCGGAACGTATCCGCGCGCTGGCGGACGGCACGCTCACCCCGGTCACCCCCAAGCGCGCGGCCACCGTCATGCTCCTCAAGGACACCGACGGCGGCCCCGCCGTCCACATGCTGCGCAGACGCGCCTCCATGGCCTTCGCCGGAGGCGCGTACGCGTATCCGGGCGGCGGCGTCGACCCCCGTGACGACGAGCACCACATCCGCTGGGCGGGCCCCACGCGCGCGTGGTGGGCGAAGCGGTTCGGCGTCGACGAGACGGAGGCCCAGGCGATCGTCTGCGCGGCCGTCCGGGAGACGTACGAGGAGGCGGGCGTCCTGCTCGCCGGTGAGACCCCCGACTCCGTGGTCGGCGACACGACCGGCCCCCAGTGGGAGACGGACCGGGCCGCGCTGGTCGACCGCGAGCTGTCCTTCGCCGAGTTCCTCGACCGCCGCGGCCTGGTCCTGCGCTCGGACCTGCTGGGCGCCTGGACCCGCTGGATCACCCCGGAGTTCGAGACCCGCCGCTACGACACCTGGTTCTTCGTGGCCGCCCTGCCGCACGGCCAGCGCACCCGCAACGCCTCCACGGAGGCCGATCGCACGGTGTGGATCCGGCCGGAGGAGGCGGCGATCTCGTACGACAAGGGCGAGCTGCTGATGATGCCGCCCACCATCGCGACCCTGCGCCAACTGCTGCCCTATGCCACGGCCGCCCAGGCGCTCGCCGCGGCCCCGGATCGCGACCTGACCGCCGTGCTGGCCCGCGCGCGGCTGGCGGACGGCGAGATCGTGCTGTCCTGGCCGGGGCACGACGAGTTCACCAAGCACATCCCGACCGACCATCCGACCGATCAACCGACCGACCTCTCGACCGGTGGAGCCACGGCATGACGGACGCAGCAGCCCTTCCCGGTCAGCCCAGAGGCGGGGTCCTCTCGGGTCCCGCCACCGCCCGCGCGGTCAACGTCCTGGCGCCCAACGCCTCGGCGATGACCCTCGACGGCACCAACACCTGGATCCTCGCCGAGCCCGACTCGGAGCTGGCGGTCGTCGTCGACCCGGGCCCCCTGGACGACGGGCACCTGCGCAATGTCATCGACACCGCCGAGAAGGCCGGCAAGCGGATCGCGCTCACCCTGCTGACCCACGGCCACCCGGACCACGCCGAGGGAGCCGTCCGCTTCGCCGAGCTGACCGGCACGAAGGTGCGGGCCCTGGACCCGGCGCTGCGGCTGGGCGACGAGGGACTGGGCGCCGGGGACCTCGTCCGGGTCGGCGGTCTGGAGCTGCTGGTCGTGCCGACCCCGGGACACACCTCGGACTCCCTGTGCTTCCATCTCCCGGCCGATCAGGCGGTCCTGACCGGGGACACGGTCCTGGGACGCGGTACGACGGTCGTGGCGCACCCCGACGGCCGCCTCGGTGACTACCTGGACTCCCTGCGCCGCCTCAGATCCCTCGCGGTCGACGACGGCGTCCACACGGTGCTCCCGGGCCACGGGCCGGTCCTGGACGACGCCCAGGGCGTCGTCGAGTTCTACCTCGCCCACCGAGCCCACCGCCTCGCCCAGGTCGAGACGGCCGTCGAGAACGGTTACGGCACGTCGTCCGAGATCGTCGCTCATGTGTACGCCGACGTGGACCGCTCGTTGTGGCCGGCGGCGGAGCTGTCGGTACGGGCACAGCTGGACTACCTGAAGGAACACGGTCTTATCTAGGCGCCTTGCGCGCTCAGGCGCTCTGCGCACGCGAAAACGGGGCTCCTCTTAAAGAAGGAGCCCCGAAGTCGTACCGCCAAGACCAGCGTCAGCGCGAACGCTTGGCCAGCCGCTCGACATCCAGCAGGATCACCGCACGCGCCTCCAGGCGGAGCCACCCGCGCTGGGCGAAGTCGGCGAGCGCCTTGTTCACGGTCTCGCGGGACGCGCCGACCAGCTGGGCCAGCTCCTCCTGCGTGAGGTCGTGGACGACGTGGATGCCCTCTTCGGACTGCACGCCGAAGCGGCGGGAGAGGTCCAGCAGGGCGCGGGCGACGCGGCCGGGAACATCGGAGAAGACCAGGTCGGACATAGCGTCGTTGGTCTTGCGCAGTCGGCGGGCGACGGCGCGCAGCAGGGCGCCGGCCACCTCGGGACGGGCGCTCAGCCAGGGCTGGAGGTCACCGTGGCCCAGACCGAGGAGTTTGACCTCGGTGAGCGCGGTGGCGGTCGCGGTACGGGGGCCCGGGTCGAACAGCGACAGCTCGCCGATCAACTCGCCGGGGCCGACGACGGCGAGCATGTTCTCGCGGCCGTCGGGGGAGGTGCGGTGCAGCTTGACCTTGCCCTCGGTGACCACGTAGAGCCGGTCTCCGGGGTCGCCCTCGTGGAAGAGCGAGTCTCCGCGCGCGAGGGTCACCTCGCTCATGGAGGCGCGAAGCTCCGTGGCCTGCTCGTCGTCGAGCGCCGCGAAAAGCGGGTTCCGCCGCAGAACGTCGTCCACGAGTTCTCTCCTTGTCGACCTGCTCAGGGGATCTTGCGCCCCCTTGGTACCAGGGGACCGTGCTCCCCATCTTGCCGGACGGTCCAAACAGTGTGATCTGTCACAAGGATGCCGCACTGGTGTCCCGAGGTAAGCGGCAGGGGTCCAATTGGGGGCTGATCTCCTGGGTCCGGGGCGGATGTCAGTGTCGGGCTCTAGGCTGGCCGGGTGTCCAAATCGCCGGTGAGAGCACAGGCCAAGGGGGCTGGGCGGATGGCTGCACGTCGTGATTCCGCTGTGGGCGAACAGGACCCTGGTGGCGGAAAGAAACCGGCAAAAGTGACAAAGAAGGCTGCGGTGAAGAAGGCGACTCCGGCGAAGAAGACGGCCACGAAGAAATCGACGGCCGTGAAAGAGACGACGGCCGCGAAGAAGGCCGCGGTCGGCAAGAAGGCCACGGCCGCGAAGAAGGCCGTACCCGCGAAGAAGGCTGCGGTGAAGAAGACGGCGCCCGCGAAGAAGGCCGCGTCCGCGAAGAAGGCGGCGGCCGTCGCCAAGCCGGCCAACGCCGAGTCGCACACCGCCCTCGTCCGCCGGGCCCGCCGGATCGACCGCGAGCTCGCCGAGGTCTTCCCGTACGCCCACCCGGAGCTGGACTTCGAGAACCCCTTCCAACTGGTGGTGGCCACGGTCCTGTCCGCCCAGACCACCGACCTCAGGGTCAACCAGACGACACCCGCGCTCTTCGCCAAGTACCCCACCCCCGAGGACCTGGCGGCCGCCAACCCGGAGGAGGTCGAGGAGATCCTCCGCCCGACCGGCTTCTTCCGGGCCAAGACCAAGTCGGTCATAGGGCTGTCCAAGGGCCTGGTGGAGCAGTTCGGCGGCGAGGTCCCCGGCCGCCTCGAAGACCTCGTCAAACTGCCCGGCGTCGGCCGCAAGACCGCCTTCGTGGTGCTGGGCAACGCGTTCGGGCGGCCCGGCATCACCGTGGACACCCACTTCCAGCGGCTGGTGCGGCGCTGGCAGTGGACCGATCAGACCGACCCGGACAAGATCGAGGCCGCCGTGGGAGCGCTCTTCCCCAAGAGCGACTGGACGGACCTCTCGCACCACGTGATCTGGCACGGCCGCCGCATCTGCCACGCCCGCAAGCCCGCCTGCGGAGCCTGCCCCATCGCCCCGCTCTGCCCGGCGTACGGCGAGGGCGAGACGGACCCGGAGAAGGCGAAGAAGCTCCTCAAGTACGAGAAGGGCGGCTTCCCGGGCCAGCGCCTCAACCCCCCGCAGGCCTATCTGGACGCGGGCGGCAAGGCGGCGCCGCCGCTGGGGGCGGCCGGATGACGGACCGCTCGCCGGGCCCGCCGGTGACGGCGCACTGTCCGCCGGGGACCCGGATGCCCTCTCAGGGGTGTTCTCGGGGGCGATCTCAGGGTCGCCGACAGGAACGATCAAGGGGGCGGCGGGCGTTGGAACCAGCAGGACTTCGGGGGTGGCGATGACGCGTGCGAGCAATACGCGGGGCGGTCCGGTGACGCTCAGCAAGGAAGGCCTGCCGGGCTGGCTGGATCCGGTGGTGCGGGCGGTGGAGACGGTGCAGCCGCCGCAGCTCAGCCGCTTCCTGCCGCCTGAGGACGGGGCGGGCCGGCAGTCTGCCGTCCTCGTGCTGTTCGGCGAGGGCGAGCGCGGCCCCGAACTGCTGCTCATGGAGCGGGCCAGCTCGCTGCGCTCGCACGCCGGCCAGCCGTCCTTCCCCGGCGGTGCCCTCGACCCCGAGGACGGCGACCCGGGCACCGACGGGCCGCTGCGGGCCGCCCTGCGCGAGGCCGAGGAGGAGACCGGCCTCGACCCCTCAGGTGTTCAGCTCTTCGGCGTGCTGCCCCGGCTGTACATCCCGGTCAGCGGCTTCGTCGTGACCCCCGTGCTGGGCTGGTGGCGTGTGCCGACCCCGGTCGGGGTGGTCGATCCGAACGAGACGGCGCGGGTCTTCACGGTCCCCGTGGCGGATCTCACGGACCCGGCCAACCGCGCGACGGCCGTGCACCCCCAAGGCCACCGAGGTCCGGCATTCCTGGTCGAATCGGCCCTGGTGTGGGGCTTCACGGCCGGAATCATCGACCGACTGTTCCACTACGCCGGCTGGGAGCGCCCCTGGGACCAGGACAAGCAGGTCCCCCTCGACTGGAGGTCATGACAGGGTGTCTGCCGTGAACGTGCTGGACATCTTGTTGCTGGTCGCCGCCGTGTGGTTCGCGATCGTCGGTTATCGCCAGGGCTTCGTCGTCGGCATCCTGTCGGTGATCGGCTTCCTGGGCGGCGGTCTCGTGGCGGTGTATGTGCTGCCCGTCGTCTGGGACGCGCTGACCGACAACGCCGAGGTGAGCACGACCGCCGCCGTCGTCGCGGTCGTCGTCGTCATCGTCTGCGCCTCCGTCGGCCAGGCCCTGACCACCCACCTGGGCAACAAGCTGCGCCGGTTCATCACCTGGTCCCCGGCCCGCGCCCTGGACGCGACCGGTGGCGCCCTCGTCAACGTCCTGGCGATGCTCCTGGTCGCCTGGCTGATCGGCTCCGCCCTCGCGCAGACCACGATGCCGACGGTCGGCAAGGAGGTCCGCAGCTCCAAGGTGCTCCTCGGGGTGTCCGAGGTGCTGCCCACCCAGGCGGACACCTGGTTTAAGGACTTCACCTCGGTCCTCGCGCAGAACGGCTTCCCGCAGGTCTTCAGCCCGTTCTCGAACGAGCCGATCAAGGAGGTCCAGCCGCCCGACCCCGCGCTCGCCAGCAGCCAGGTCGCCACCGGCGCCAAGCGCTCCATCGTCAAGGTCATGGGCACCGCCCAGAGCTGTGGCAAGGTCCTGGAGGGCTCCGGCTTCGTCTTCGGCGACCGCCGCGTCATGACCAACGCGCACGTGGTCGGAGGCGTGGACGAGCCCACCGTCCAGATCGGCGGCGAGGGCAGGAAGTACGACGCGACGGTCGTCCTGTACGACTGGAAGCGGGACATCGCGGTGCTCGACGTACCCGATCTGAAGGCGCCCGCGCTGAAGTTCACGGACACCGACGCGGACAGCGGCGACGGCGCGATCGTCGCGGGCTTCCCGGAGAACGGGTCGTACGACGTCCGGGCGGCACGCGTGCGTGGGCGGCTGCCGGCCAGCGGTCCGGACATCTATCACCGCGGCACCGTCCGCCGTGACGTCTACTCGCTGTTCGCGACCGTCCGTCAGGGCAACTCCGGCGGCCCGCTGCTCACCCCGGAAGGCAAGGTGTACGGCGTGGTGTTCGCCAAGTCCCTCGACGACGCCGACACCGGATACGCCCTCACCGCGGACGAGATCCAGGAGGACATCGTCAAGGGGCGTACCGCCAACCAGCAGGTGGACAGCGACAGCTGCGCGCTGTAGACCGCCGTACCGGTAAAGATCTTCGAAGCCCTGGAAGGGGCTCGAAGAAGAAGGCGCTCAGCCTCGGGGATGGCGCAGGCGCACCGAGACCCAGCGGGCCCGGCGGCGCAGGATGCGCGGAATGCCCACGCGGAGATCCGTGCCCGCCATCTGCGGGGCGCTGCCTCGCTGGTGGGGACTCAGGCCGCCCACCGAGCGGCGACTGCGTGCTGTGTCACTGTAGTCGTGCGTCCAGCCCATACCCCGACGTCTGCCCCTGCCCCAAGGTCGATAACCGCCCCAGGGGCCCCCAATCGGCCTATGCGCCGGGCAAGTGGCTGTTCGTAGGACAGGTGTTCAGTTCCGGATACCGGGCGCATCGGCGCGGTCACCGATCGGGTTCGGGGTCCTTCAGCCAGTTGACCAGTTCTGTACTGAAAGCGACCGGATCCTCCTCGTGCGGGAAGTGCCCGAGGCCGTCGAACAGCCGCCAGCGGTAGGGCGCTTCGACGTACTCGCCGGAACCGGCCGCGCTGCGGGTGCGCATCACGGGGTCCAGCGAGCCGTGGAGGTGGAGGGTCGGCACGCGCAGCGGGCGCTTCATGCGCCGGTTGAACTGGATGCCGTCCGGGCGGGCGATCGAGCGGACCATCCAGCGGTACGGCTCGATCGCGCAGTGCGCCGTCGAGGGGATGCTCATCGCGCGGCGGTAGGTGTCCACGGCCTTGTCGTCCGGGGCGTTGGGCCCGGACCACTCCCGGATCAGTTCGCCGACCAGCGCGCTGTCGTCGGCGGTCAGCTGCCGCTCCGGCAGCCAGGGGCGCTGGAACCCCCAGATGTATGAACCGGCGCGCGTCTGCTTGACGTCGGAGAGCATCGCCGAGCGCCAGCGCCGGGGATGCGGCATCGACGAGACCGCGAGCCGGCGCACCAGCTTGGGCCGCATCACGGCCGCCGTCCAGGCCAGATAGCCGCCCAGGTCGTGGCCGACCAGCGCGGCGTCGGGCTCGCCGAGGGAGCGGATCACGCCGGTGATGTCGAGCGCGAGGTTGGCGGGGTCGTAGCCGCGCGGGGTGCGGTCGCTGCCGCCGACGCCCCGCAGGTCCATGGCGACGGCGCGGAAGCCGGCGTCGGCGAGGGCCGTCATCTGGTGCCGCCAGGTCCACCAGAACTGGGGGAAGCCGTGCACCATCATGACCAGCGGCCCGTCGCCGATCTCCGCGATGTGGAAACGTGCGCCGTTGGCGGCGACGTCCCGGTGCGTCCAGGGGCCGTCGACTCGTACGACCGACGTCGGTTGCGCCGAAGGTGTGGCGGGGTCCGTCATGACGACGAGCGTGCCACAGCCTCGAGGGCCGCGGGCGCACGGTCCTCCAGAGCTGGGGCCTCCGGACGCGTGTGCGGCTTCGCGTTCCCCAGCACGCCGGCCGTCTCCTTCACCGACGCGGCCACCTTCTGCGGGCCCTTGCCCTTGGCAGCCTTCTTCGCGAAGAACACGCCGACCAGCACCAGGACGACCGCGATCAGCACGTTCGCCGCGAAGGACAGCAGGAAGCAGAGCGCCAGGTTCCAGTCGCTCCAGGTGCGGATGCCGTACGCCAGCGCGAAGTTGAGCATCGGCAGGGAGAACACCAGTACGCCGGCGGCCACGGTGAACGCGCCGCCGCTCATCGCCCCGCGGATCACGTCCTGCTTGAGCTGCGCCTTGGCCAGCGCGATCTCGTCGTGCACCAGCGCAGACATCTCGGTCGTCGCCGAGGCGAACAACTGACCGATGCTGCGTTCGGCGCCGACCGGGCTGCCCTCGGGTGCGCTCATCGCCGTCTCCCTCGTAAGTCTTTTGTACCGTCCCGTCAGATCATGCCGGACGGTGGTCCTCGACGCCTGCCCCGCCCGCCACTTCGGCAAGCCCGCGTCGCCCGCGCTGTCTACCGAGCCTCGGCCTCCCCGCGCGCCTCGGCCTCCTTGAGCGCGGCGATCCGGCGGTGCTCGGCGGCCTTGCGGTCGAAGATCTCTGCCATCCGCAGGTGGTACGCCGGGTCGTCCTGCTCGTAGATGTCCGGGATCCCGTCGAGGTCCTCGTCGCGCTCCTCGTCCTCGCACATCCTGCGGTACTTGGCGTTGCGGACCTTCAGCAACACGGTCGCGAGGACGGCCGCGATCAGCGAGGCGGTCAGTACGGCGGCCTTGACCTCGTCGGTCAGTACGGCATCGCCGTCGAAGGCCAGTTCGCCGATGAGCAGCGACACCGTGAAGCCGATGCCGGCAAGGGTCGCCACCGCGAACACGTCGGCCCAGGCGAGTTCGTCGCTGAGCGAGGCCCTGGTGAAACGGGCCGTCAGCCACGTGCCGCCGAAGATCCCGATGGCCTTGCCGACGACCAGGCCGAGGACCACGCCCAGCGTCTCGGGCCGGGTGAACACATCGCCGAGCGCGCCGCCCGACACGGTGACGCCGGCGCTGAAGAGCGCGAACAGCGGGACGGCGAGGCCCGCCGACAGGGGGCGTACGAGGTGCTCGACGCGCTCGCCGGGTGCCCGTGTCTCGCCCTCGTGGCGGTGGCAGCGCAGCATCAGGCCCATGGCGACGCCGGCGATGGTGGCGTGGACGCCGCTGTTGTACATCAGCGCCCAGATGACGAGCGCGAGCGGGACGTACACGTACCAGCCGCGTACGCCCCTCCGCAGCAGCAGCCAGAAGACGACCAGGCCCACGACGGCGCCGCCGAGCGCGGCGAGGTCGATGTCGCTCGTGAAGAAGATCGCGATGATCAGGATCGCGAAGAGGTCGTCGACGACGGCGAGCGTGAGCAGGAAGGCGCGCAGGGCGCTCGGCAGCGAGGTGCCGATGACCGCGAGCACGGCGAGCGCGAAGGCGATGTCGGTGGCGGTGGGCACCGCCCAGCCGTCCAGGGAGCCGTTGCCGGTGAGGTTGGTGAGCGTGTAGACGAGCGCTGGTACGGCCATGCCGCACAGGGCCGCCACGACCGGGAGCGCGGCCGCCTTGGGGTCGCGCAGGTCACCGGCGACCAGTTCGCGCTTGAGCTCGATGCCGGCGACGAAGAAGAAGACGGCGAGCAGACCGTCGGCGGCCCAGTGCGCGACGGACAGGTTCAGGCCGAGCGCGGAGGGGCCGAAGTGGAAGTGGCTGACGCTCTCGTAACTGCTGTGCAGCGCCGGGATGTTCGTCCAGATCAGCGCGGTGACCGCGGCCACGAGCAGCAGCACACCGCCGACCGTCTCGGCGCGCAGGGCGTCCGTGACGAAGGTCCGCTCGGGCAGGGACAGGCGTCCGAGGACCTTGCGGGCGGGGGTGGTGCGGGGCGCGCTCACGGGAGGCCTCCGGGTGGTGGGCAGGGCAGAACCGTTCGCCGACCAGACTTCCCGGCACACCTTGAGGGTCACGCAGTTTTGCTTAGTTTACCTAAAAGGGGCGCCCGGCGCTTTTCGCGCCGGACGCCCCTCTCATGGTCGTACGACTGCTCAGTCCTCGCTGGGCGCGGCCGGCAGCTTGGCCTGGATGAGGTCCATGACCGTCGAGTCGGTCAGCGTCGTCACGTCGCCGAGCTGACGGTTCTCGGCCACGTCGCGAAGCAGGCGGCGCATGATCTTGCCGGAGCGGGTCTTCGGCAGCTCCGCGACCGGCAGCACCCGCTTGGGCTTGGCGATCGGGCCGAGGACGCTGCCGACGTGGTTGCGCAGGTCGTTGACGAGGTTCTCGTCCTCGGCGTTGGCCGTGCCGCGCAGGATCACGAAGGCGACGATGGCCTGCCCGGTGGTCTCGTCGGCGGCACCGACGACGGCCGCCTCGGCGACCGCGGGGTGCGAGACGAGCGCCGACTCGACCTCCGTGGTCGAGATGTTGTGCCCGGACACGAGCATCACGTCGTCGACCCGGCCGAGCAGCCAGATGTCGCCGTCGTCGTCCTTCTTCGCGCCGTCGCCGGCGAAGTACTTGCCCTCGAACCGTGACCAGTACGTGTCGAGGAAGCGCTGGTCGTCGCCCCAGATGGTGCGCAGCATCGACGGCCACGGCTCGGTCAGGACCAGGTAACCGCCACCGCCGTTGGGCACCTCGTTGGCCTCGTCGTCGACGACCGTCGCGGAGATGCCGGGCAGCGGGGTCTGCGCGGAACCGGGCTTGGTCGCCGTGACACCGGGCAGCGGCGAGATCATCATGGCGCCGGTCTCGGTCTGCCACCAGGTGTCGACGATCGGGGTCCGGTCGCCGCCGATGTGCTTGCGGTACCAGATCCATGCCTCGGGGTTGATCGGCTCACCCACGGACCCGAGGACACGGAGGGAGGACAGGTCGAACTTCGCGGGGATGTCGTCCCCCCACTTCATGAACGTACGAATGGCGGTGGGCGCCGTGTACAGGATCGTCACCCCGTACTTCTGCACGATCTCCCAGAAGCGGCCCTGGTGCGGGGTGTCCGGGGTGCCCTCGTACATGACCTGGGTGGCGCCGTTGGCCAGCGGCCCGTAGACGATGTACGAGTGGCCGGTGACCCAGCCGACGTCGGCCGTGCACCAGTAGACGTCCGTCTCCGGCTTGAGGTCGAAGACGGCGTGGTGGGTGTACGAGGCCTGGGTGAGGTAGCCGCCGGAGGTGTGCAGGATGCCCTTGGGCTTACCCGTCGTACCGGACGTGTACAGGATGAACAGCGGGTGCTCGGCGTCGAAGGCCTCGGGCGTGTGCTCGGCCGACTGGCGCTCGACGATCTCGTGCCACCACACGTCCCGCTCGCCGTCCCAGGCGACCTCCTGGCCGGTACGGCGGACCACGAGGACGTGCTCCACGTTGTCGACCTTGGTGACCGCCTCGTCGACGGCCGGCTTGAGCGCGGACGGCTTACCGCGCCGGTAGCCGCCGTCGGTGGTGATGACGACCTTGGCGTCGGCGTCCTGGATGCGGGTCGCGAGCGCGTCGGCCGAGAAGCCGCCGAAGACGACCGAGTGGGCGGCGCCGATCCGGGCGCACGCGAGCATCGCGACCGCCGTTTCCGGGATCATCGGCATGTAGACGGCGACCCGGTCGCCCTTGCGGACACCCAGCTCCAGCAGGGCGTTGGCCGCCTTGGAGACCTCGTCCTTGAGCTCGGCGTAGGTGATGGCGCGGCTGTCGCCGGGCTCGCCCTCGAAGTGGATGGCGACCCGGTCGCCGAGCCCGGCCTCCACATGGCGGTCCACGCAGTTGTACGCGACGTTGAGCGTGCCGTCCTTGAACCACTTGGCGAACGGCGGGTTCGACCAGTCCAGCGTCTCGGTCGGTTCCTTGGCCCAGGTCAGCCGACGGGCCTGCGCGGCCCAGAAGCCGAGCCGGTCAGCCTTGGCCTGTTCATACGCCTCCGCCGTGACATTGGCGTTCGCCGCCAGGTCCGCGGGGGGTGCGAACCTGCGTTCCTCTTTGAGCAGGTTGGCCAGGCTTTCGTTGCTCACGGCATCTGCCTTTCCCAGGGTGTCCGTTGTGTCCCGGGCCAGCTCATCAGACCCGGGGGTCCGATGACAAGAGTCGACCTGGAATTGGTTTAGACCTGTCATCGGACTTGTGCGGCCAGGGGTTGTCCATAGCCACGGACGCCGGGTGAGGGGGGTTCAGGCGAGGGTCCGGGCGGAGGCTCAGGCCGGGAGGTCCGCCGCGCTCACGTGGTCGAACACCTCGTCCTGGTCCTCTTTGTTCTCCCCGTTCTCCGGACTCCCCTCGGTCAGCAGATACGCCTGCGCCTCACCCACGTGGAAGTACATCCCGTGCAGCTCCAGCGCCCCCTCCCGCAGCGCCCGCGTCACCGACTCGTGCGCCCGCAGATGCTCCAACTGCTGGACCACATTGGTCAGCGAGAGCTGCTCCACGGCGTCGGCGGGCGCCCGCCCGGCGAGCCGCGCCCACGGTCTGCCGTCGTCGGCCATCCGCTCCAGACTCGGCAGCCCGTGCCGCAGCCACCGCTTGAGCGGCGTCCGCGCGCCCCCCGGCTCCGAGTTGAGCAGCGCTTGCATGGCCCCGCAGCCGGAGTGCCCGCACACCGTGATGGACCGCACCTTCAGTACGTCCACCGCGTACTCGATCGCGGCCGCCACCGAGTCGTCGCCGCCCTCGTCGCCGGGCAGCGGGACGAGGTTGCCCACATTGCGCACCACGAACAGGTCGCCCGGACCACTGGAGGTGATCATCGAGGTGACCAGCCGCGAGTCGGCACAGGTGAGGAAGAGCTGCGAGGGCCGCTGCCCCTCCCGCGCCAGCCGAGCCAGCTCGCCGCGCACGAGCGGGGCGGTGTTGCGCTGGAACGCGCTGATGCCTTGGGCGAGTTGGCGTCCACCGCTGCCGCTGTTGGAGGTGCCGCTGGTGCTGGTGCTGGTGTCGGTATCGGAGTCGAGGTCGGTGCCGGTGTCGCCCGGCTTGGAGCTGCCGGGTGCGGAACGGGCGGTCGACTCACCCGGGTGCCCGCCCGGCGGCGCGGACTCCAGGGGTTCGCATTGGTGGTTGCGCCAAGGTGTCCAGGGTCGGCAGCGGCAACCGGCCGACGCCGTCGGCTCACCGGTCGGGGTCACCCCGCCCCCGGCGTGGCCGGCACCGGACACGCGTGTGCCCGTACGGCGGCCGGTCAGTTCGGCGGTGCCGCCCTGTGCGGTGTGCGTGCTCTGCCAGTCGTGCAGGGACTCGTACGCCGCGTGGTCCATGAACGAGCCGTCCAACTCCACGACGGCGTGCGCGCCTTGGGGTACGAGGTGCAGGGCCCGGCTGAGGCGCGGCACCGCGAGGAACGTCAACTGGCCGCGGACCTGGACGTGATGGACTCCTTCCTTCTCCTCGTGCGTGATGCGGGTGCGGGCCAGGCGCTGCATGGCGACGGCGACGGCGACGGCGATCCCCAGCGTGACGCCCTCCAGGACGCCGAAGACGACCACGCCGAGGGTGGTGACGGCGTAGACCAGCACTTCTCGGTGGCGGGTCACCGTGCGGATGTGGTGCAGGGACACCATCTGGATGCCGACGGCCATCACCAGGGCGGCGAGCGAGGCGAGCGGGATCAGCTCCAGGACCGGGACCATCAGCAGCGCGGCGATCACTACGAGAACGCCGTGCAGCAGCGTGGAGTTCCGGCTCACGGCACCGGCGTTGACATTCGCCGCACTGCGGACGGCCACGCCGGCGACCGGCAGTCCGCCGAGGGCGCCGGAGACGATGTTGGCGGCGCCCTGGCCGAGCAACTCGCGGTCCAGACGGGAGCGGCCGACGCGGGCGGTGAGGCCGGGCCGGGCGGCCATCATCTTGTCCACGGCGACCGCGCCGAGCAGCGACTGCACGCTGCACACCAGCGTGGTGGTGAGCACGGCGGCGACGATGCCGAGCACCGGGCCCTCGGGGAGTCCGGCCAGGGCGTGGCTGCTCCACGACGGCAGATCGACCTTGGGCAGGCTGAGGCCGGTGAGCGAGGCGGCCGTGGTGGCGCCGGCGACCGCGACGAGCGCGGCGGGGATCTTGCGCAGCAGATGTCCGACCCGGCCCGGGATCCGCGGCCAGAGCAGCAGCAGGGCCAGCGTCAGCACGCTCACCGACACGGCGGCGGGTTGCAGCCGCGCCAACTGGGCGGGCAGGGCGCGGAGGTTGGCGAGGACGGAGCTCTGCGGGGTGCCGCCCAGGACGATGTGCAGCTGGGCGACGGCGATGGTGACGCCGATGCCGGCGAGCATGCCGTGCACGATGGCGGGGCTGACGGCGAGCGCGGTGCGGGCCACGCGCAGGCAGCCGAGGCCGAGTTGGGCGAGACCGGCGAAAACCGTGATGGCACAGGTCGTGCGCCAGCCGTAGCGCTGGATGAGGTCGGCGGTGACCACCGTGAGTCCGGCGGCGGGGCCGCTGACCTGGAGCGGGCAGCCGCCGAGCCAGCCGACGACCAGGCCGCCGACGGCCGCGGCGACCAGGCCCGCCTGGAGCGGGGCGCCGGTGGCGAGGGCGATGCCCAGGGAGAGCGGCAGGGCGATCAGGAAGACGGCGATGGAGGCCGACACATCGGCGCCCGCGAGCCGGAAGCGGCGAGGTGGGGTCGGCGGGCTGTGGGGCCGATGGGTGCGCTCGGTGCGGGTCGAGTGGCGGTCGGTGGCGCGAGTACGTACGCAGGCTGACATGTTTCCCGTCTCCTCCGGGGCAGCGCGGTCGCGGAACAGGGGTCCCCGTCGGTGGCGGGGTCGGGTCGCGGCCGTGGGTCACGGCGTGCAGCGGCGGGATGAATCAACGTTCGGTAAACGAATCGTAATGCAGAGTAAAGGCTAGGCATGAACTTTCCTGGCAAATAGCCCTATAAGTCACCCGCAAGAGCGAAGCAATTATTTGATCGGCTTGTCGTACTAATTCCTTCTCGGCCCCGTGCAACCTTGGCGGCGCTGTCGGGCCTTCCCGGCACATCACCAGAAAACGCCCTCAGCGGCGTTGGCCTGAGAGAAGGAAGAAGGTGGGCGGAACATGGCCGCCACCCAGAGGATCGCCGCCGGCGCCGTGATCGCCGCGGTCTGTGCCGCATCGCTCGCCGGCTGCGGGATCGGTTCCGACGGTTCCAAGGCAGGTGCTCCCGGTCCGCAGAAGGCCAAGCCGGCCCAGCCGCCCAAGAGCCTGGTCCGGCTGATCGGCGACGGCTCCACCTCGTACACCGGGGCGCAGCCGCACCTGCCCAGGCCGGAGCGGCTCAAGCCCGGCCAGAAGCCCCCGCAGTTCGTCGTCTTCTCCTGGGACGGCGCCGGCGAGGACAGCCAGCAGCTGTTCTCGCACTTCCGCAAGGTCGCCAAGGCCAACCACGCGACGATGACGTACTTCCTGAGCGGCGTGTACATGCTGCCGGAGGACAAGCGCGACGAGTACAAGCCGCCGCAGCACTCACCGGGCCGCTCCGACATCGGCTTCAACGACACCAAGGGCATCGCCGACACCGTCAAGCAGCTGCGCCTGGCGTGGCTGGAGGGCAACGAGATCGGCACCCACTTCAACGGCCACTTCTGCGGCAAGGACGGTGGCGTCGGCGAGTGGTCGGTCGCGGACTGGAAGGACGAGATCGCCCAGGCGAAGCACTTCGTCAAGTCCTGGAAGACCAACACCGGCATGAAGAAGGCGGCCGCGCTGCCCTTCGACTACGACAAGGAACTCGTCGGGGCCCGCACGCCGTGTCTCGAAGGCCAGCGCAACTTCATGAAGGCCGCGCACGAGCTGGGCTTCCGCTACGACACCAGCGGGGTCAACGACCAGCTCTGGCCGAAGAAGAAGGAAGGCCTGTGGGACCTGTCGATGCAGCTCGTGCCGTTCCCCGGGCACTCCTACGAGCAGCTCACCATGGACTACAACTTCATGGTCAACCAGTCCGGTACGCAGACCCAAGGTGACCCCGACAAGTTCCGGTACTGGGGCGACCAGATGCGCGACGGCCTCCTCAAGGGCTTCCACCGCGCCTACGACGGCAACCGCGCGCCCCTCGTCATCGGCAACCACTTCGAGTCCTGGAACGGCGGCACCTACATGCGTGCCGTGGACGAGGTCGTCGAGAACGTCTGCAACAAGCCCGACGTGCGCTGTGTGTCCTTCCGGCAGCTGGCCGACTGGCTGGACGCCCAGGACCCGCAGATCCTGGCGAAGCTGCACGGCCTGAACGTCGGCGAGGCACCGAAGCAGGGCTGGGCGTCCTTCCTTTCGGGCCGGCCGGCCCCGGCCCCGAAGGGCGTGCCCGGAGCGCCGGCGGCCAAGCAGCAGCCGTAGTCGGCAAGGGGCTCGGCCGTCGTCGCGCGCGAGCGTCACACGGCGGTGGTGAGCCCCTCATACGGCGGTGGTGAGCCCCTCGCCGAGCACGAAACCGGGGTCGACCTGCGCCGCCAGGTCGACCCCGGTGCGCTCGTTGCCCCAAGAGGCCGCGTTCTTCAGATGGAAGTGCACCGTCTGGCGCGTGTAGCGCTCCCAGTCGCGCAGGTCGTACGTCGCGTCGGCGGCGACCTGAAGAGTGCGCAGGGCGCGGCGGTTGGCGTCCTCCAGGAGCGGGAACCGGGGCGGGCGGCCCTTCTCCATGGCGCGCACCCAGTCCGAGTGCCCGACGGTCACCAAGAGGTCGTCCCCGACCTCGGCGCGGAGGAAGTCGAGGTCGTCCTGCCCCTGCACCTTGTTGCCGACGACTTTCAGTACGACGCCGAAGTCACGGGCGTACTCCTTGTACTGGCGATAGACGGAGACCCCCTTCCGGGTCGGCTCGGCGACGAGGAACGTGATGTCGAAGCGGGTGAACATGCCGGAGGCGAAGGAGTCCGAGCCCGCCGTCATGTCCACCACGACGTACTCGCCCTGCCCGTCCACCAGGTGGTTCAGGCACAGCTCCACCGCTCCCGTCTTGGAGTGGTAGCAGGCGACCCCCAGGTCGGCGTCCGTGAAGGGGCCGGTGACCATCAAACGGACGGTCCCGCCGTCGAGTTCCACCGGCCGGGCGCAGGCCTCGTAGACCGGGTTGTCCTCGCCCACGCGCAGCAGCCGGGAGCCCTCGCCGGGCGGGGTCGTCTTGATCATCGTCTCGGCGGAGGCGATCCGCGGGTTGGATCCGCGCAGGTAGTCCTTGATCAGCGGCAGCCGCTCACCCATCGCGGGCAGCCCGGCCGCCTCGGTGTCGTCCAGTCCCAGTGCGGCGCCCAGGTGCTGGTTGATGTCGGCGTCGACCGCGACGACCGGGGAGCCGGCCGCCGCGAGATGGCGGATGAACAGGGAGGACAGGGTCGTCTTGCCGCTGCCGCCCTTCCCGACGAAAGCAATTTTCATGTTCACGAAGGGTAGTCGGACGGTAGCTGTAGGTGTCAGGCGTACGTGAAGAAGACCACTCCTTCGTGGGGTCGACGCCCGGTGTGCGTAGGGTCGTACTCATGAGTACGACAGGCGCGACCGCTGATCCGCTCGCGGCCCTGGGCGCACTGCCCGGCGTGGCCGAGTCCGTGGAGTCCGTGCGCAAGTCCGTGGACCGGGTCTACGGGCACCGGATCATGCGGCGCCGCAGCAACGAGATCACCTCCGAGGCCGCGCTGCGCGGGGCGCGCGGTTCCGCCGCGCTGTCCGGCGCGGACTGGGCGCTCGAAGAGGTGCGCAGGCGGACCGACTTCAGCGGCGACACGGACGCGCGCGTGGTGGGCGCAGCGCTACGGCTGACCGCCGAGGCGGGTCAACTCCTGTCCATCTGGCGGCAGTCGCCGCTGCGGGTGCTGGCCCGGCTGCACCTGGTGGCCGCCGCGAGCTCCGACGACGCGGTCGGACGGCCGCGGCAGCACGGGGAGCCGGTCGACGAGCCGCTCGTCGAACTGCCCCTGCCGGACGCGGCCGAGGTGCACGGACGGCTGGAGGGCCTCTCCGAGCTGATGATCAAGGGCAGTTCGGCGCCCGCCCTGGTGACGGCCGCGATCGTGCACGGCGAACTGCTCGCGCTGCGCCCCTTCTCCTCGCACAACGGCCTGATCGCGCGCACGGCGGAACGTATCGTCCTGGTGGGCAGCGGCCTCGACCCGAAGTCCGTGTGCCCCGCGGAGGTCGGCCACGCCGAACAGGGCCGCGCGGCCTATCTGGCGGCCCTGGACGGATACGTCTCCGGGACCCCGGAGGGGATGGGTGCCTGGATCGCCCACTGCGGCCGGTCGACCGAACTCGGTGCGCGCGAGTCGACGGCGGTGTGCGAGGCGTTGCAGCGCGGGGCGGCCTAAGAGGCCTGAGATTTGGGGCAGTTCCGGGAGTCTCCGGAGTTCCCGAAGTCCCCGGACAAGAGTTGCGGCGGTACGAGGATTCGTACCGCCGCTGGCATGTTCACCGGGTTACCAAGCGTCCTCGAAATATTGCCCATCAGGTCGGGAACATAGCCCGTCACCTGGTGCGGCTGGCCCGTAATCGACGGGTCGACGTCGCGTGGGTGCCCTGTGTCCATGCGCGGTCCGTGGGGCCAAATGCGATTAGTAAAGGTGATCCTCTCGGACGTCCTTGGCTTCGCGGGCCGTAATCTCTTTGTACTCCAGGACCGAAGCAAGCGGAACCCCCGGCTGTGCTTCTTTACTTTTACTCTCAATCAGGTTCAAAAAGGGCGGAGTGATCAGGCAGTTGTCGCCCGACGCCGGCTGGCGTACCAGACCAGGCCCGCGGTGGCCGCCGCGGCACCTATGGCCGCGGCCGCGACGAGTGCCGGTCGGGGCGGTACGGAGAGCGTCGGGATGCGCTGCTTGAGCCGCACCGGGCGGTGGAAATCGAGAATGGGCCACCCGCGCGCGAGTGCCTCGCGCCGCAGTGTCCGGTCCGGGTTGACGGCGTGCGGATGGCCGACCGTCTCCAGCATCGGCAGGTCGGTCGCCGAGTCGCTGTAGGCGTAGCAGCGCTCCAGGTCGTACCCCTCGGACTCGGCCAGCTCCTTGATGGCCTCGGCCTTCGTCGGGCCGTACGCGTAGTACGCCACCTCTCCGGTGAAGCAGCCGTCCTCGCCGACGACCATGCGGGTCGCCACCACCCGGTCCGCGCCGAGCAGTTCACCGATGGGCTCGACCACCTCGGCGCCCGACGTCGACACGATGACGACGTCCCGGCCGGCGGTGTGGTGCTCCTCGATGAGCGAGGCGGCCTCGTCGTAGATGATCGGGTCGATCAGGTCGTGCAGCGTCTCGGCGACGATCTGCTTGACCTGCTGGACGTTCCAGCCGCGAACCAGTGCGGACAAGTACTCGCGGGTGCGCTCCATCTGGTCGTGGTCCATACCGCCGACGAGGAAGACGAACTGGGCATAGGCGCTCCGCAGGGCGTCCCTGCGGTTGATCAGGCCGCCTTGGTAGAACGACTTGCTGAACGTGAGCGTGCTCGACTTCGCAATGACCGTCTTGTCCAGGTCAAAGAAGGCGGCTGTGCGGGGCAACGAGTGGTTTTCCACGACCCCGAGCATAGGCGCAGCCCATTCGGCGTAAGGTGTGGCGCGTGGGTTTGCCTGAGAGGGCTCTCGGGTACACCATGGAAGTCACGGATCGTTCGCGACCGTGCTAACGCGGTCCGGCTCCTCCCCCCCCGAGTCGGCCGTGAAGGCGACCCCCACTCTCCCCCCCGGTGGGGGTCGTCGCATGTCCGGGTGGGTTTCTCCCTTGTTGCAGGCGGCTGTTCGGCCGTGTCGAGGCGGCTGCGGCCGCCTCTTTCGCATGCCCGCGATCCGTCACTGAGCGTAGTCGCTGGGCTGCTCTGCGGAGACTTTCCGGGCGGTCCGGGGGCGGTCCGGGCCGCGGTACAGCCATTGGTACAGGCCTCACCGGTACGAGTGACGGCGATATTCACAGGCTCTGCGTTGTCCACAGTTTTCGACCAAGATCCACAAGATTTTCCGGATCGCTGCACCGTGATTCAAACGCGTCCCGCCGGCACCGAGTTCGTGACCGGAACCGTGGTTTGTCGGGTGGGTTTGGCCGGTTCCTATCGGCCGTTCATATGGAGGGCCGCTCACCGGTTCTTCACGCGTTTGGGAATCGCGTGGCCGCAGGGGCTGCGCGAGAGATGCAGCGAAGGGGGATGGGGATCGTGGCCGGAGCCGTCACACACGAACCACCGCCCGCCGCCTCGGGGCGGCAGGCCGGACCGTTGATCGTCACGGAGGACGTGGATCTGCTCGACGACCTGCTGCGCCTGTGCGCCGCGGCCGGCGCGACGCCGGAGGTGCACCACTCGGTGCCGGAACGGGCGGGCGGCTGGGAGGCCGCACCGCTCGTCCTGGTCGGCGACGACGCCGCGCGGCGGGTGCGCGGGGCCGTACGAAGGCGCGGAGTGGTGCTGGTCGGGCGCGATCAGGACGACTCGGGGGTCTGGCGCCGGGCCGTGGAGATCGGTGCCGACCACGTCCTGATGCTGCCCGACGGGGAGCAGTGGCTGGTCGACCGCATCGCGGACGTGGCCGAGGGCGTCGGACGCCCCGCCCTCACCGTCGGCGTCATCGGCGGCCGCGGCGGCGCGGGAGCATCCACGCTCGCGTGCGCCCTCGCTGTCACCTCCGCGCGTGAGGGGCTGCGCACGCTGCTCGTGGACGCCGATCCGCTGGGTGGCGGACTCGACGTACTCCTCGGCGGGGAGACCGCGGAAGGACTGCGCTGGCCCGCTTTCGCCGCCTCGCGCGGGAGGGTCGGCGGCGGCGCCCTGGAGGAGTCGCTGCCCGAACTCCACTCCCTGCGGGTCCTCAGCTGGGACCGCGGCGACTGTGTCGCCATCCCGCCGCAGGCCGTGCGGGCGGTGCTCGCCGCCGCCAGACGCCGGGGCGGCACGGTCGTCGTGGATCTGCCGCGCCGCATCGACGACGGCGTCGCCGAGGCCCTCGCCCAGCTCGACCTCGGGCTCCTCGTCGTCCCCGGCGAACTGCGCGCCGTCGCGGCGGCCGGCCGGGTGGCCTCGGCGGTGGGGATGGTCCTGCGCGATCTGCGGGTCGCTGTACGGGGGCCGTACGCACCGGGGCTCGACGACCGCGAGGTGGCCCGACTGCTCCGCCTGCCCCTGGCCGGCGAGGTGCCCGTCGAGTCGGGCCTGCTGCGCGCGGGCGAGGCGAAGGCGCCGCCGGGTGGGGCGGGACGCGGTCCGCTGGCGCGGTTCTGCAAGGAGTTCTGGGAGCGGGCGTTGGTGGAGGTGGGGAGCGCGTGAGGACGGGGTCCAGTCCTGGGGTTGAGCGGATGGGGAGGGGAAGAGGCGGAGACGAAGGCCGAGACGGGGGCGGAGACGGAGGCCGAGACGGGGGTGGGGGTGAGGGTCGAGGCGGCGGCGCGGGCGGTTCGGTGGTTGCCGTGGGGCGGGTGCCTGCGGGAGCGCCTGTGCGGGTGCCGTCCTGGGCATCGTCGGAGGCGCCGCCGCCGCGGGTGGTTACGGGGGTGTCGTCCACGGTGTCTACGGGTGCGTCGTCCCGGAAGTCGCCGGGGGCGCCGTCCCGGGCGTTGTCGGGGGCGCCGCGCTGGGTGTCTACGGGGGTGTCGTCCGGGGCTTCTTCGGAGGTGCCGTGGGAGTCGAGCGGTGGCGGAGGGGCGGACGGCTGGTCGCCCGTTGCGGTGGCAGCGCCCGAGATGCCCTCCGGCCTGCTCGACGGGGTGCGGCAGTGGCTGGTCGAGAGCGGGGCCGAGCCGACTCCCGCGCGGGTGGCGCAGGCGTTGCGTGAGCAGGGGCGGGTCCTCGGGGACGCCGAAGTCCTCGGGGCGGCCGAGCAGTTGCGGTCCGAACTGGTCGGCAGCGGTCCGCTGGAGCCGTTGCTCGCCGATCCGTCGGTGACCGACGTACTGGTGTCCGCGCCGGACCGGGTCTGGGTGGACCGGGGCGGCGGACTGGAGTTGACCTCCGTGGCCTTTCCGGACGCGGCGGCGGTACGCCGGCTCGCGCAGCGTCTGGCGGCGGTGGCCGGACGCAGGCTGGACGACGCCCGGCCGTGGGTGGACGCACGGTTGCCCGACGGGACCCGTCTGCACGCGGTGCTGCCGCCGGTCGCCGTCGGCTGCACGTGCCTGGCTCTGCGGGTCGTACGGCCCCGGGCCTTCACGCTCGACGAACTGGTCACGGCGGGCACGGTGCCGCCCGGCGGGGACCGGGTGCTGCGGGCGCTGCTTGAGGCGCGGCTGTCCTTCCTGATCAGCGGGGGTACCGGCACCGGCAAGACGACGCTCTTGAGCGCGCTGCTCGGGCTGATCGGGCCCGACGAGCGGATCGTGCTCGCGGAGGACTCGGCGGAGTTGCGGCCGGACCATCCGCACGTCGTCCGCCTGGAGACCAGACCCGCCAACCAGGAGGGCGCGGGCCTCGTCACGCTCCAGGACCTGGTCCGGCAGGCGCTGCGGATGCGGCCCGACCGGCTGGTCGTGGGCGAGGTGCGCGGAGCCGAAGTGGTGGATCTCCTGGCCGCGTTGAACACCGGCCACGAGGGCGGCTGCGGCACGGTGCACGCCAACGCGGCGGCGGACGTGCCGGCGCGGTTGGAGGCGCTCGGCGCGGCGGCCGGGCTCGATCGGGCGGCGCTGCACAGCCAGTTGGGGGCGGCGCTGGCGGTGGTCCTGCATCTCGTGCGCGACCGGACCGGGCGGCGGCGGATCGCTGAGGTGCATGTGCTGGAGCGGGACCAGTCCGGGTTGGTGCGAACGGTGCCGGCGCTGCGGTGGGGGGAGACGGCCTTTGTGTACGAGCGGGGGTGGGAGCGGCTGCGGGGGTTGTTGGACGGCGGGTCCTTCGATGGAGGGCCGGGTGGGTGTGGGTGAGGCGGGGTTCGTGTGTGGGCGGGGCTGTTGGAGGGCGAGTTCTGGGACGGGGACAGGGGCGGCGGTCGGCATGACGCAGGCGGAGGCGGAGGCGAAGTCGGGAGCGGCTGA
This sequence comes from Streptomyces sp. NPDC002499, assembly GCF_053595415.1. Taxonomy (NCBI): domain Bacteria; kingdom Bacillati; phylum Actinomycetota; class Actinomycetes; order Kitasatosporales; family Streptomycetaceae; genus Streptomyces; species Streptomyces sp. NPDC002499. The sequence goes on along the minus strand of NZ_JBSFXO010000006.1, from coordinate 5,918 downwards.
CGGGGCTGCTGGGGCTGAGGAAATGCGAGTTCGTCGAAGGAGGACGTGATGGGTGGGGCGGCGATGGCTGCGATGACGGAGGCGGAGATGGCGGGGATGGGGGCGATCGGCGTGCCGGAGGCGGCGATGGGTGCGGCCGTGGTGTGTGTCGGTGCCGTGGTGTGGCTGTTGGGCGGGCGGCAGTCCGGGGCTCGGCGGGCGCAGTTGCTGCTCGCGGGTGGCGGGGCGGTGGGGAGTGGGCCGCCGTTCTGGCAGGAGGCGGTCGGGGAGTTGCGGCGGCTTCGGGGGCGGCTGGGCGCTGAGTGGTGGGCGCCGGTTGCCGGGCTGGTGCTGGCCGTGCTGGGTGGTTCGGTGCTGCCGGTCGTCGCGGGGGCGGCCGGGGTGCCGTTGTTGCGCCGGGTGCGGGTGGCGAGCGAGGCCCGGCGTTCCCGGGAGAACCGGGCGGATGCGGTGATCGCGCTGTGCGGGGCGGTCGCCGGGGAGGTGCGGGCCGGGCGGCAGCCGGGGGAGGCGTTGTTGCATGCCGCGCGTGACTCCGGCGGGCTCGGGGACGGGCAGGCCGTGGTGCTGGCGGCGGCGCGGTTCGGCGGCGATGTCCCTGAGGCGCTTGCGGCGGCTGCCCGGCAACCCGGTGCGGAAGGCCTGCTGGGCCTGGCCGCGTGCTGGCGGGTGGCGGTCGGCCAGGGGGCGGGCCTGGCGGCCGGACTCGACCGGCTCGAAGGGGCGTTGCGCGCGGAGCGGGACCAACGGGCCGACCTGCGCGCCCAGTTGGCCGGCGCCCGGTCGACGGCCGTGATGCTCGCCGGCCTGCCGGTCCTGGGCCTCCTCCTCGGCGTGGCTCTGGGCGCCGACCCACTGCATGTCCTGCTGCACACCGGCGCGGGGTTGGGGTGCCTGGTGGTCGGGGGCGTGCTGGAGGGGGTCGGGATGTGGTGGGCGATGCGGATCGTGAAGGGGGCTGAGGCGGTGTGAGGGCGGAAGCGGGGCGCGGGTGGGTGGCGTGGTGTCGGGCGTGGATCGGGAGTGCGGAAGGGGCTGGGCGGTGTGAGTGCGGAAGTTGTCCACAGGGTGGGGGTGACCTTGGGGGTGTTGTGCGTCCTGGGGTGGCTGCTGCGGTGGGCCGAAGGGGTCCGGCGTGAGCGGCGGGTGCGGCGGCGGGTGGCCGAGCTGCTGGCCGCTGCGGAGCTGACGTCCGGGCGTCCGTGGGGCGAGGTGCGGACGGGGGTGCGGCGGCAACTGCCCTTGGTGGCGGCGGGGTGTGCCGGGTGGGTGCTGGTCGGGGGCGTTGCCGGTGTCGTCGTGGGGCTGGTGATCGCTGCTGGGCTGTGGTGGTGGCGTGAGCGGCAGTCGGCGGCGGGTGGTGTGCGGACGTACGACGAGGGCGAGGCGGCGCGTCAACTGCCTCTCGCGTCGGATCTGTTGGCCGCGTGTATTGCCGCGGGCGCCGGTCCCGTGGTCGCTGCTCAGGCAGTGGGTGAGGCGCTCGGTGGCCCCGTCGGGGAGGCGCTCGCTCGGGGTGCGGCGGAGGTGCGACTCGGCGGGGAACCGGCAGAGGCCTGGCGACGGTTGGCCGTGCTGCCCGGCGCAGGGGCTCTGGCGCGGCTGCTGGAACGCGCCGATGTGTCCGGGCTCCCTGCGGCGGGGCCGGTGGCCCGGTTGGCGGCGGAGGCTCGCGCCGAGTGGACGCGCGCCGCGACGGCACGGGCGAGACGGGCGGCCGTGATGGTCACCGTGCCGGTGGGGCTGTGCTTCCTGCCCGCGTTCATCGCGGTCGGCGTACTGCCCGTGGTGATCGGGCTGGCGGGTGGAGTGATGGGAGGGGGTGGCGGGTGACGAGGGGCGAGTAGCCGTCGTCGGCGGGCAAGATCGGTGGGCCGAGATCGGTGGGCCGGAAGGCCTGCACCGAGAAGTACGGCAGTGAGAAGTACGGCAGTGAGAAGTGCGGCGCCAATCAGCGCGGCAGCACGACGACAGAGATCGTCAACGGGACTGATTCCTTACGGGGGTTGAGATGTACAAGGTGATGCGGGCGCGGCTGTACGCCCTGGTGTGCCGGGTGTCGGCGGCGCGACGGGATTCCGGGATGGTGACCTCGGAGTACGCGATGGGGATCGTGGCGGCGGTGGCCTTCGCGGTGGTCCTCTACAAGGTGGTGACCAGTGGGGAGGTGAGCGCTGAGCTACAGGGCATCGTGAAGAGGGCGCTCAATGCGGGGGTGTGAGCGCGGCAGCGGGGGCGACCGTGAGAAGGGCGCGGACCGGGGGTTCGTGACGGCGGAGTCGGCCGTGGTGCTGCCCGTGCTGGTGCTCTTCGCGATGGGGCTGGTCTGGGGGCTGCTCGTGGTCGCCGCGCAGATCCAGTGCGTGGACGCGGCGCGTGCGGGAGCCCGTGCGGCCGCCCGCCAGGATCCGGCCGACGCGGTCGTGGAGGTGGCCCGCGGGGTGGCACCGGGCGGCGCGAGCGTCACGGTCAGCCGGGAGGGGGAGCGGGTCCGAGTGGTCGTGGTGGCCAAGCCGCCGGCGCTGAGCGGTCTGCCCTTCGAGGTGCGGGAGGAGGCCGTGGCGGACGCGGAGGAGACGGTGGGGGTCGGGGGATGAGGAGCAGAACCGTGATCCCGGCGGACGCCGACCGTGGCTCCGCCACCCTCTGGAGCCTCGGTGCCATCGCCGTGCTGTGCGTGGTGTTCGGGATCGTGCTCGCGATGGGGCACGCCGTCGTGACCCGGCATCGCGCGGCCGGCGGTGCGGATCTCGCGGCGCTCGCGGCGGCGGACCACTGGGCGCAGGGTGCTTCGGTGGCCTGCGCCCGGGCGGACGAGGTGGCTCGCGCGCAGGCCACCAGACTCGTGCGGTGCGCGATCGTCGGCGACACCTCGGACGTGACGGCGGCGTCGGGGCGGGGCCCGTTCGCGGCGGAGGTCAGGGCACGGGCGGGGCCTCCGGGTCAGGACCCGACGTCGGTCCCTCCACCGGCAGGTCACGCAGGCTCGGTTCCAGCGTCGCTCCCTCCAGGAGCTGCTCCCCAGGCCGTTTCCCAGCCCCAGTCCCAGCCCCAGTCCCAGCCTTAGCCCCAGCTTCCGCCTCGCTCTCCTCCCCGGTCTTATCCTCCGGCGCCCCCCGAAGCAGCACCGTGAGCAGCCGTACCGCCCCCCGCTTGTGCAGCGGATCGTTGCCGTTGCCGCACTTGGGGGACTGGATGCAGGACGGACAGCCGGCGTCGCACTCGCAGGAGGAGATGGCCTGGCGGGTGGCGGTCAGCCAGGCGGCGGCGGTGTGGAAGGCGCGCTCCGCGAAGCCCGCGCCGCCCGGGTGGCCGTCGTAGACGAAGACCGTGGGCAGCAGCGTGTCGGGGTGCAGGGGGACCGAGACTCCGCCGATGTCCCAGCGGTCGCAGGTCGCGAAGAGGGGGAGCATGCCGATCGACGCGTGCTCGGCGGCGTGCAGGGCGCCGCCGAGGATCTCCGGGTTGATCCGGGCCTCGTCGAGCTGGTCCTCGGTGACGGTCCACCACACCGCGCGGGTGCGCAACGTACGAGGAGGGAGGTCGAGTTTGGTCTCGCCCAGCACTTCACCGGTGATGAGGCGGCGGCGCAGGAAGGAGACGACCTGGTTGGTGACCTCGACGGAGCCGTAGCACAGGCGGCCGTCGCCCCAGGGGATCTCGGTGTCCGTGGACAGGACGGAGATGGCGGTGGTGTCGCGGGCGACGGTCGAGTAGGAAGGGTTGGCCTGCTCCACCAGGGCCACCGAGTCCTCGAGGTCCAGGGAGCGCACGAGGTACGTGAGGCCCTGGTGGAGGTGGACCGCGCCCTCGTGGACGGTCGTGTGGGCGGAGCCCGCGTCGACCGTGCCCATCAGGCGGCCCGTGCCGGCTTCCACTATCTGGACCGGGCGTCCGCCCTCGCCGCGGATGTCGGCCAGGTCGGCGGCCCGTTCCCGGCGGGTCCAGTGCCAGGCCTTGGTCCGGCGGCGCAGCAGCTTCGCGGCCTCCAGCTGGGGGAGCAGTTCCTCGCAGGCGGGGCCGAAGAGGGGCAGGTCCTCGTCGGTGAGCGGAAGTTCGGCGGCGGCCGCGCACAGGTGCGGGGCGAGGACGTAGGGGTTGTCGGGGTCGAGGACGGTGGACTCGACGGGCTGGTCGAACAGGGCCTCGGGGTGGTGGACGAGGTAGGTGTCCAGGGGGTCGTCGCGGGCGACCAGGACGGCCAGCGCGCCCTGTCCTGAGCGGCCCGCGCGGCCCGCCTGCTGCCACAGGGAGGCGCGGGTGCCCGGGTAGCCGGCGATCACGACGGCGTCCAACCCCGAGACGTCGATGCCGAGTTCGAGGGCGGTGGTGGCGGCGAGGCCGAGGAGTTCGCCGGAGTGGAGGGCCTGTTCGAGGGCGCGGCGTTCCTCGGGGAGGTAGCCGCCGCGGTAGGCGGCGACGCGTCGGGCCAGGGAGCGGTCGATCTCGGCGAGGCGCTCCTGGGCGATCACCGCGATCAGCTCGGCGCCGCGCCGGGAGCGGACGAAGGCGACCGAGCGCACGCCCTGGAGGGTGAGGTCGGTCAGCAGGTCGGCGGTCTCGGCGGTGGCCGTGCGGCGGACCGGGGCGCCCCTCTCGCCGTGCAGTTCGGTGAGCGGGGGTTCCCAGAGGGCGAAGACCAGTTCACCGCGTGGTGAGGCGTCGTCGGCCACCTCGACGACCGGGAGGCCGGTGAGGCGGCGGGCGGCGACGGAGGGCTCGGCGGCGGTCGCGGAGGCCAACAGGAAGACGGGAGAGGAGCCGTAGCGGGCGCAGAGGCGGCGCAGCCTGCGCAGGACCTGGGCGACGTGCGAGCCGAAGACGCCCCGATAGGTGTGGCATTCGTCGATGACGACGTACTTCAGCGACTTCAGGAAGGAGGCCCAGCGGGGGTGGGACGGGAGGATGCCGCGGTGGAGCATGTCCGGGTTGGTCAGGACGTAGTTCGCGTACTGGCGGATCCATTCGCGTTCCTCGAACGGGGTGTCACCGTCGTACACCGCGGGGCGTACCGCATTTCCCAGAGGTTGTGAAAGTTCCTTCACGGATCGCCGCTGGTCTGCCGCGAGCGCCTTGGTCGGGGCCAGGTAGAGGGCGGTGGCGCCGCGGCCGTTCGGGGCCTCGGAGCCGTCCAGGAGGGTCGAGAGGACCGGGACCAGGTACGCCAGCGACTTGCCGGAAGCAGTCCCTGTGGCGACGATCACGGATTCGCCGTCCAGGGCGTGCTCGGCGGCCCGTGCCTGGTGGGCCCAGGGGTGTTCGATACCGGCCGACTGAACGGCGGCGATGACTTCCGAACGAATCCGGTCAGGCCAGACGGCATGGCGGCCCTCACGTGGGGGCAAGTGCTCCGTATGAGTGATGCGCGAAGCCCGGCTCGGCCCGGAGGCGAGTCGGCCCAGGACCGTGCCCGGCGAGAGCCGGGAAACGGGGTCCGTCGGGGATCTGTCGGATCGATGATTCTTGGCCATCGGCACCGAGTGTGTCACTGGCGTGACGGACAATGGGACCAAGGCGTCGTGCACGCCTGCCGGTAAGTGATTGAATGCCATCGCGGCTGGCGATCCGTTCCGGGGGCTCTGCCGAGGTGTCCCGAGGGGCGACCGCTCGATAGCAAGGTGCTGGAGGATCCGTGGACCTGTCCCTGTCGACCCGTACCGTCGGCGATCGTACGGTCGTCGAGGTCGGTGGAGAAATCGACGTATATACCGCGCCAAAGCTGCGCGAGCAGTTGGTCGAGCTGGTGAACGACGGGAGTTTCCACCTCGTCGTCGACATGGAGGGCGTCGACTTCCTCGACTCCACCGGGCTCGGCGTGCTGGGCGGCGGCCTGAAGCGGGTGCGTGCCCATGAGGGCTCGCTGCGCCTGGTCTGCAACCAGGAGCGCATTCTCAAGATCTTCCGCATCACCGGCCTCA